>NZ_LZJF01000192.1 GCF_001666835.1 Mycobacterium sp. E3251
GCATGCGCCAACCGATTCGACGCCTCATCCAACTCCCGATACGACAACGAACGACCCGCACACCGCACCGCCACCGCCCCCGGCGCACGCACCACCTGCGCCGCGAACAACCCCGGAATCGACGCTGGCGCCCACGGCTGGGACAGCACCGCGCGGTTGCCGAATTCGTCGAGTCTGCGGTGTTCGCCGGCGTCCAGCGCGTCCGTCGCCGACAGCCGCCGCCCGGGGTCCGTGGTCATGGCCACCAGCACCCGGCGCAGCCGCTCGATCAGCGTCCCGATGGCGTCGGTGTCGAAAACGTCGGTGTCGTATTCGACGCGCAGCCGCAGTTCGTGTCCCGGCTGGGCCTGGATCGTCAGCGGGTAGTGGGTGGATTCTCGGCTGGTGATGTCGGTGATGGACAGCTCTTGTTCGCCCGACAGCGCCGCGGCGTCGATCGGATAGTTCTCGAAGGCGAACAGGGTGTCGAACAGCTTGTCCTGACCGGTGATGCGGTGAATCTCGTTGAGCGCCAAGTGCTGGTGGTCGAGCGTGTGGTTGTAGGCGGCCTGCAGCTGGTCGAGCAGGTCGGCGGCGGTGGTCGTCGGGGTGATGTTCGCCCGCACCGGCACCGTGTTGATCAACAGGCCGACCATCGAGTCCGCACCGGGGACCTCGGCCGGCCTGCCCGAGACGGTGGTGCCGAACGCGACGTCGTGCTGACCGGTCAGCCAGCACAGCAGTTGGGCGTAGGCCGCCTGCAGCACCGTGTTGACGGTGGTGTGGCACGAGCGGGCCAGCTCGCCGACGGCCCGGGTGAGCTCGGCCGGCAGCCCGAACGTCTGAACGCCTTGCTCCCCCGGCTGCAGCTGGTCCTGGCGTCCGACCAAGGCCGGGGTGTCGAAGCCGGCGAACACCTCGCCCCAGGCGGCGCGGGCGGCGTCGCGGTCGCGGCCGGCCAGCCAGCTGACGAAGCCGCGGTAGGGCGCCGCCGCGGGCAGCCGCTGGCCGTAGTAGCCGGCGAAGATGTCGCCGAGCAGGATCGGCATCGACCAGCCGTCGAGGACGATGTGGTGGTTGGTCAGCACCAGCCGGTGCCGGTCGACCGCGGTGCGGACCAAGGCCACCCGGAAGGGCGGCTGGCCGGCCAGGTCGCACACGGCGGCGCGCTCGTCGGCGCAGAGCCGCGCAACGCGCTCCTCGACGTCGGGGGCGCCATCGAGCTCCAGGTACTGCCAGGCCGCCGCCGGATCGGCGGAGATGACCTGCACCGGCTCATCGAACTGGTCGAAGAATCGGGCCACCAGGTTCGGATGCCGCTCGACCATCGCGTGCACGGCCTCGCGCAGGCGGTCGGGGTCGAGCGGGCCGCTGACCGTGATGTCGAGCTGCCCCGCATAGAGGTCACCGGAATCCTGGCCGGCCCCCCGCACGGTGTTGGCGTGGAAGAGCAGCCCCTGCTGCACGGGGGTCAGCGGTAGCACGTCGGCGATGTGGCATTGCCGCTGCAGCTGGTCGATCTGCTTCTGGCTGAGGCGAGCGGGCGCGATGTCCGACGGCGTCAAACCGCCGCCGCCGGAATGCACGTGGGCGCAGATCCCGGCGAGGGCCTCGAACCACAGCCGACTCAGCCGCGCGACTCGGTCCTCGTCGAGCGTCGACGGCGCCCACGTCCAATTGGCGTGCAGCCGCGGGCCCGTCTCGGAGTCGACGGTGGCCGCGTTCAACTCCAGCGTGTGCATCAGCGGCATGGGTATCGCCGCGGCGGCCGCGGTGACCGAGCCCTGCACTGGTCGCCACATCTCCTCGGAGAGTTCAGCCGATCCGCCTTGGCGCCCAAGATAATTGAATCCGATCGTCGGGTCGGGACTGGCAAGGTCGGCGTCGGCGTTCAGGTAGCGCAGCAGCCCGTAGGTCAGCGAATCCGGGAGGGCGCGCAGTTGCTCCTTGGCGTCCTTGAGCACCGCACCCAACGTCTGGTCTCCGGAAACCACCTGCGCCCAACGCAATTCACCCATGGCCAGAGACACCGGATACTTCGCGGTGAACCACCCCACGGTGTGGGACAGGTCGACGTCGCGGCCCAGGTCCTCGTTCCGACCGTGGCCCTCCACGTCGATGCCGATCGGCGCCACGCCGGTGCCCAGGAATTCCGCCACCGCTACGGCGAACGAGATCAGCAGGATGTCTTGGATGCCGGCGCGGAACGCCGCCGGCACCTCGCCGAGCAACATGCCGGTGGTCTCGGCGTCCAGTTCCACCGAGAGGTGCCCGGCGGTGGCGAAGGTGTCCACCTCGGGCCGCACCGCGGGCAGCGCCGCGGGGGTGGCCGCCACCTGCTTCCAGGTGTCCAGCTGATCCACCACGTCCGGGTGGTGCGCGCGCTCGGCCAGCTGCGACGCCCACCGGGCGAACGACGTGCCCGCCGTCGGTAACGCCACCGGCTGGCCCAGGCGGTGCTGCGCCCAGGCAATGTTCAAGTCCTTTAACAGGATTCGCCAGGACACCCCGTCGACGGCCAAGTGGTGGATGATCACCACCAGCTGGCCGGTGGAGCTGGCCCACAGCGCGCTCAGCATCGTCCCGGCCGCCGGGTTCAACCGCGACCGCGCCTCGACCAGCGCCGCGTCGGACAACTCGGCCACGGTGTGCACGCAGTCGCGGGCGTCCACCGAACCGGGCTCCGGCACCGTCAGCGACCAACCGTCGGAGCCAGTGTCCAGGCGCAGGCGCAGCATGCCGTGCCGGTCGAGCAGTGCCTGCAGCACCACCAGCACGTCCGCCTCGCCGACCCCGGCGGGGGCCTGCACCAGCATCGTCTGGTTGAACTGGTCGACCTGCCCGCCCGCCCGTTCCAGGCCCTGCAGCCAATGCATGATCGGCGTGACGGTCACCGGGCCCACACCCTCGTCGGCCACGTCGGCACCGGCGTCGGCGACCTCGACCACCCGGGCCAGCCGGGCCACGGTCTGCTCGACGAAGATGTCGCGCGTCCGGCAGATCAACCCGGCGGCGCGCGCCCGCGTCACCACCTGCATCGACGAGATGCTGTCGCCGCCGAGGTCGAAGAAGGAGTCGTCGACGCCGACGCGGTCGAGCCCCAGCACCTGGGCGTAGATGCCGGCGAGTATCTCCTCGACGGCGTTGTCCGGGGCGCGGTATTGGTCGACGTCGGAGTACTCCGGTGCGGGCAGCGCGCGGGTGTCGAGCTTGCCGTTGGGCGTGAGCGGCAGCGCTTCGAGCACCACCACTGCGGCGGGGATCATGTACGCCGGCAGCCGTTCGGCCAGCGCGGCGCGCACCCCGGCCGGATCGGCCGTCCCGGTGACGTAAGCGACCAGGCGCTTGTCACCGGGGCGGTCCTCCCGGGCGATGACGACCGCCTGCTCCACCCCGTCCAGCCACGCCAGTGCCGCCCGCACCTCGCCGAGCTCGATGCGATAACCGCGGATCTTGACCTGCTCGTCGACGCGGCCGAGGTAGTCGAGCTGCCCATCGGCGCGCCAGCGCACCAGGTCCCCGGTGCGGTACATGCGGGTGCCGGCCCCGCCGAACGGGCACGCCACGAACCGCGCCGCGGTCAGACCCGACCGCCGCCAATATCCGCACGCCACACCGGAACCGGCCACGTACAACTCGCCGATCACGCCGACGGGCACCGGGCGCAGCCGCCCGTCGAGGACGAACAACGCGCCGCCGGGCACCGGCGACCCGATCGGCACCACACCTGACTCGGCGGACGCCACCGTCAGGGGCTCGCTGACGGCCGCGTACACCGTGGCCTCGGTCGGGCCGTAGGCGTTGATCATCGCGCGGCCCGGCCCCCACCGGTCGACCAGCTCGGCCGGGCATGCCTCGCCGGCCACCACCAGGGTGGCCGACTCCAGGCCGTCGGGCGCCAACATCGCGGCGGCCGAGGGGGTTTGGCTCAGCACGCTGACTTGCTCGGCCACCAACAGTGCGTGCAGGTCTTCCGGCGAGCGCGCCACCGACTCGGGCACCACCACCAGCCGGCCGCCGTGCAGGAGCGCGCCGAAGATCTCGTGGACCGAGACGTCGAAGGCCAGTGAATGCCACTGCGACCACACCCCGGCGCGCGGCAGGCCGGCGTCCATGCGCGCCAGCAGTTGGGTCGCGTTCCGGTGGGTGACCGCCACGCCCTTGGGGACGCCGGTGGTGCCGGACGTGTAGATGAGGTAGGCGAGGTCCTCGGGGCCCGGCGCCGCCGGTGTCGCGCCGGGTTGGGCGGCGAGGTCCGGGTCGTCGATGTCGATGACCGGCACGTCGTGACCGATGAGCCGGTCGGCCAGGTCGGCGGTGGTGATGACGGCCATCGGCGCGGCATCGGAGAGCACGAATCCGATGCGGGACTCGGGCAGCGCCGGGTCGATCGGCAGATAGGCCGCCCCGGACTTGAGCACCGCCAGGATCGCGACGATCGCCTCCGCCGAACGCGAAAACAGCAGGGCGACAGACTGTCCCGGCGCGGCCCCGCGGCCGGCCAATACGTGCGCCAACCGGTTCGCGGCCTCGTCCAGCTCGCGATAGGTCATCGATCGGCCGGTGCACACCAGAGCCACGGCCTCCGGTGTGCGGGCCACCTGGGCGGCGAACAGCGCCGGAATGGAGACCGGCGCGGCCGGCGGCCCAGCCAGCACCGCCCGGTTTCCGATCTCGTCGAGGCGGGCATGTTCGGCCTCGTCGAGCAGATCCACCGACGACAACGCCTGGGTGGGGTCGACGGTCATGGCGGTCAACACCCGCTGCAACCGCCCGACGAGCGCCTGGATGCTGTCCGCGTCGTACACGTCGGTGCGGAATTCCACCGTTCCGCCGATCCCGGCGGGCTCGCCGGCCTCGCTCCAGCGCTCGGCCAGCGAGAAGGTCAGGTCCATGCGGGCGGTCTGGGTGTCCACCGGCATCGGCGTGATCTCGACGTCGCCCAGGGCCAGCCCGCCGACCGGGCCACCGCCTTGCCCGGCGAAGTTCTGCCAGGCCAGCATGACCTGGACCAGGGGGTGGTGGGTCAGGCTTCGGGTCGGGTTGAGCCTTTCCACCAGCACCTCGAAGGGCACGTCTTGGTGTTCGTAGGCGGCCAGGCTGCGTTGCCGCACCTGGGACAGCAGGTCGGTGAAGGTGGGGTCGCCGGCCACCTCGACGCGCAGCACCAGGGTGTTGACGAAGAACCCGACCAGGTCGTCGAGCGCGGGGTCGCGCCGCCCGGCGATCGGAAAGCCCACCGCCACATCGCTACTCGCGCTCAGCTTGGCCAGCAGCACCGCCAGGGCGGCCTGCACCACCATGAAGCTCGTCGCGTTGTGCTTGCGGGCCACCTCGCCGACACGTTGCTGAAGCTCGGTGGGCCAATCGATTTCGACGGTGGCGCCGCGCTGATCGGCCACCAGCGGGTAAGGCCGATCGGTGGGCAGCGGCACCCGGTCCGGCATCCCGGCCAGGGCCTCTTCCCAGTAGGCCAGCTGCGCTGCGATGGGACTTTCGTCGTCGTCGAGGTCACCCAACTGGGCGCGCTGCCAGAGCGTGTAATCGATGTATTGCACCGCCAGCGGCGCCCAGCCCGGGGCATCCCCGGCACACCGGCTGGCATAGGCCATGCCCAGGTCGCGCACCAGCGGGGTGATCGACATCCCGTCGGCGGCGATGTGGTGGACCACGGCCACCAAAATGTGCTCATCCTCGGAGACGCGGAAAAGCTCCGCGCGCAAGGGGATTTCGGCTGCCAGGTCGAAGGTGTAGCGAGCGGTGTCGCCGATGGCCTCGTCGAGCTGGCCGGCGGACCAGCCGCTGGCGTCGACGATCTCCCATCCGAAGTCGGCCCGTTCGACGGGGGTCACGAGCTGCTGGGGCATTCCCTCGGGCGCGGCGATCAGGGTGCGCAGGCTCTCGTGGCGGGCCACCACGTCGCCCAGCGCCGCCCCCAGTGCCCCGGCGTCCAGCGGCCCGCTCAGCCGCAGCGCCGCCGCCATGTTGTAAACCGGTGAAGGGCCTTGCAATTGGTCGAGGAACCACAAGCGGTTCTGCGCGAAGGACAACGGCACCACGGCGGGCCGCTCGGCGGCCACCAACGGCTCGAGCCCGCTCGTGCCCTCACCGATTCGCCGTGCCAGCTGGGCGACTGTGGGCGCCTCGAACACGACTCGCACCGGGAGGCCGACGTTCAGCTGGCTGTTGATCGCGGAAATCAGGCCCATCGCCGAGATGCTGTCGCCGCCGAGTTCGAAGAACGAGTCGTCGATGCCGACGCGGTCGACGCCGAGGGTCTCGGCGTAGATGGTGGCCAGGATTTCCTCGGTCGGGTCAGTCGGGGCGCGGTAGGCACCGG
This sequence comes from Mycobacterium sp. E3251, assembly GCF_001666835.1. Classification (GTDB taxonomy): domain Bacteria; phylum Actinomycetota; class Actinomycetes; order Mycobacteriales; family Mycobacteriaceae; genus Mycobacterium. The sequence continues at coordinate 6,320 of NZ_LZJF01000192.1, forward strand.
CGTGGTATTCCGGTGCCGGTAGCGCGCGGGTGTCCAGCTTGCCGTTGGCGGTCAACGGCAATGCGTCCAGGCCCAGAATGGCCGCGGGCACCATGAACGCCGGCAACCGCTGCCCGAGCGCGGCCTTGAGCTGCGCCGGATCGGCGGTCCCGGTGACGTAACCGACCAGCCGCTTATCCCCGGGGCGGTCCTCACGGGCGATTACCACCGCCTGCCCCACCCCATCCAAAGCGCTTAAAGCGGCTTGGATTTCACCCAGCTCGATGCGGTAACCGCGGATCTTGACCTGCTCATCGGCTCGGCCCAAGTACCGCAGTTGCCCGTCGCTGTTCCAGCGCACCAAATCGCCGGTGCGATACATCCGCATTCCGGCCGCGCCGAACGGGCAGGCCACAAACCGGGACGCGGTCAGCCCGGGCCGACCGAGATATCCCGCGGCCACCCCGGATCCGGCCACATACAGCTCCCCGACCACACCCGCTGGCACCGGCCGCAACGACTGGTCAAGCACGAACAGCGCCGCCCCGGGCACCGGGGACCCGATCGGCGGCACTCCCGACCCGGCCTCAAGCGGGGCGCTGATCGCCACGCACATCGTGGTCTCGGTCGGCCCGTAGGCGTTGACCATCACCCGCCCCGGCGCCCAGCGATCCACCACCTCGGGCGGGCAGGCCTCACCGGCCATCACCAACGCCACCTCGTCCAAACCGGCCGGATCCAGCATCGCCACCGCCGATGGGGTCTGCGTCAAGACGGTCACACCCTCGGCGACCAACACCGCGTGCAAATCCTGCGGTGAACGCGCTACCGACTCGGGCACCACGACCAGTCGCCCGCCGCGCAGCAGTGGGGCGAAGATCTCCCACACCGACACGTCGAACGCCAGCGAATGCGCATGTGACCACACCCCCGGCGCCGGCAGACCGGCATCCAGCGAGCCGAGCAACTGGGTGACGTTACGATGCGTCACCGCAACACCTTTGGGCGCACCCGTGGTCCCCGAGGTGTAGATCACGTAGGCCACGCAGTCCCGTCCCGGCAGCGGCAGGCCCGTCGCGGGCATCCTGTCCAGGAGCGGATCGTTGACGTCGATGACGGGAACGCCGTGGCCCTCGAACCGCCCGGCCAGATCAGCGGTGCTCACCGCGACGACCGGCGTGGCGTCACCGAGCATGAATTCGATCCGGGTGTCCGGCGAAGAAGGGTCGATCGGCAGGTAGGCCGCCCCGGTCTTGAGCACAGCCAGCATCGCCGCGACCGCCTCGGCCGAACGCGAAAACAGCAGCGCAACAATCCTGCCCGGACCCGCACCCTGTGCCACCAACAGGTGCGCCAACCGGTTCGACGCCTCGTCCAGCTCGCGGTAGGTCACCGATACGCCCTCGCACACCAGCGCCACCGCGTCCGGCGCGCCGGACACCTGCGCGGCGAACAACTCCGGCACCGATGCCGGCGCATCCACCGGGCCCGTCAAAACCGCCGTATTTCCAAACGCTTTCAACCGGGCACACTCGGCCTCATCAAGCACATCCACCGACGACAACCGTCGGGTGGGCGCGGCGGTCATGGCGGCCAACACCCGCTGAAGCCGCGCGATCAGCGCCTCGATGGTCTCGGCGTCGAACACGTCGGTGCGGAATTCGACGCGTCCACCGATTCCGGCGCCCTCGCCGCTCTCGTTCCAGCGTTCGGCCAGGGAGAACACCAAATCCATTCGGGCCGAATCGGTGTCGACGGGCACGGAGGTGACCTCGAGGTCACCCAGCGCCAGCCCGGCGGCCGGCTCGTCGTGGCCGGCGAAGTTCTGCCAGGCCAACATCACCTGCACCAGCGGGTGATGGGTCAGGCTCCGGGTCGGGTTGAGCCGCTCCACCAGTAGCTCGAACGGCACGTCCTGGTGCTCGAAGGCTTCCAGGCTGCGCGCCTGAACCCGTGCCAACAGGTCGGTGAAGCTGGGGTCGCCGGCCAGGTCGACGCGCAGCACCAACGTGTTGACGAAGAAGCCGACGAGCTGGTCGAGCGCGCGGTCGCGACGCCCGGCGATCGGGAAGCCGACCGAAACATCTGAACTGGCAGTGATTTTCGAGAGCAACACCGCCAGCGCTGCCTGCACCACCATGAAGGTGGTCGCGTTGTGTTCGCGGGCCACCCGGCGGACCTGGTGTTGCAGCTCCGCCGGCCAGTCCACGGCGACGCTCGAGCCGCGCTGATCGGCGACGGGCGGGTAGGGCCGGTCGGTCGGCAGCTCCAACCGCTCCGGCATGCCCGCCAAGGCGTCCTGCCAGTAGGACAGCTGGGCCGCGATGGCGCTGTCGCTGTCGTCGAGCTCACCGAATTGCGCGCGTTGCCACAACGTGTAGTCGACGTACTGCACCGGCAGGTCGGCCCAGGCGGGCGCGCGTCCTGCGGCGCGGCTGGTGTACGCCACGCTGAGATCCGTGGCGAGCGGCGTGAGCGACAAGCCGTCCGCGGCGATGTGGTGCACCACGATCACCAGCAGGTGTTCGTGCTCGTCGAGTGCGAAAAGCTTGGCGCGCAGCGGGGTTTCGGCGGCCAGGTCGAAGGTGTAGCGCGTCGTCGCTTCGATGGCCGCGTCCAGTTCACCGGCCGAGAAGCCGGTGGCATCGACGACGTCCCAGCCGAAATCGACCTGCTCGGCGGGGACTACCAGTTGCTGGGGTGTTCCCTTGTGGGCGGGGAAGAGCGTGCGCAGGCTCTCGTGGCGGCGCACCACGTCGCCCAGGGCCGCAGACAGCGCGTCGGTGTCGAGTCGGCCGCCCAGCCGCAACGCGGCGGCCATGTTGTAGATGGGCGACGGCCCCTGCAGCTGCTGGATGAACCACAACCGGCTCTGGGCGAACGACAACGGGATCACCGCCGGGCGCTCGACGGCCACCAGCGGTTGCAGCCGTCCCGCGCCCTCGTCGATGCGGGGCGCCAACTGCGCGACCGTCGGCGCCTCGAACACGACGCGCACCGGTAGATCGGTCTCCAGGGAGGAGTTGATCGCCGAGATGAGGCGCATCGTGGACAGTGAATCGCCGCCGAGATCGAAGAACGAATCGTCGACTCCGACGCGCTCGACGCCGAGCACGTCGGCGTAGATGCCGGCCAGGATCTCTTCGACCGCGGTGGTCGGCGCGCGATAGCTGTCGACGTCGCGGTAATCCGGCGCAGGTAGGGCGCGGGTGTCGAGCTTGCCGTTGACCGTCATGGGCAGCGCCGGCAGCACGACGACCGCTGCCGGGACCATGTATGCGGGCAGGCGCTCGGCGAGCGCGGAGCGGGCCTTGGCCACGTCCACTGTTCCGGTGACGTAACCCACCAGGCGCTTATCGCCGGGGCGGTCCTCGCGGGCGACCACCACCGCCTGCTCCACGCCGGGCAAAGCGCTTAGCGCCGCCTGGATTTCGCCGAGTTCGATACGGTAGCCGCGGACCTTGACCTGCTCGTCGGCGCGGCCGAGGTAACGCAGTTGCCCGTCGGGGCCCCAACACACCAGGTCGCCGGTGCGGTACATGCGGGTCCCGGGCGCGCCGAACGGGCAGGCCATGAAGCGCGATGCGGTCAAGGCGGCCCGGCGCCAGTATCCGACGCCGACGCCGTCGCCGGCCAGGTACAGCTCGCCGACCACGCCGGCCGGCACCGGCCGCAGCCACTCGTCCAGCACGAAGAAGGCGGCCCGCGTGACCGGGGAGCCGATCGGCGGGAATCCCGATCCCGCGTGCAGCGGCGTGCTCTTGCACGCCCACATGGTGGTTTCGGTTGGGCCGTAGACGTTTACCATCACCCGGCCCGGCGCCCAGCGATCCACCAGCTCGGGCGGGCAAGGCTCGGCGCCGATCACGAGCGCGGTCGCATCCAAACCTTCGGTCGAAAGCATTCCGACCGCGGACGGGGTCTGGGTGAGCACGGTGACGCGCTCGCTGACCAGTAGCGCGTGGAATTCTTCCGGTGAGCGCGCCACCGACTCGGGCACCACGACCAGCCGCCCGCCGTGCAGCAGCGCGCCCCAGATCTCCCACACCGAGAAGTCGAAGGCGTAGGAGTGGAATTGCGTCCACACCTGCTCCGGCGAGAACTCGATGCCGATCTGCAGCGAGTCGAACAGCTGGGCGACGTTGTTTTGGCTTACCGCAACGCCTTTGGGCACGCCGGTGGTGCCGGACGTGTAGATGATGTGGGCGAGGTCATCGGGGGCGGGCGCAGGCGGGGCCGTGGTCGGTTGGTCGGCGACGGTGGGGTCATGAACATCGATGACCGTGAGGTCGAACCCGTCCAGCCGGTCGGCCAGCGCCGCGGTGGTGAGCGCGGCGATCGGCGCGGCGTCGGTGAGCATGAACTCCATCCGGGCCGCCGGCAGCGCCGGGTCGATCGGCAGGTAGGCCGCCCCGGATTTGAGCGCTGCCAGTATCGCCACGATCGCCTCGGCCGAACGCGAAAACAGCAGCGCGACACGCTCACCCGGGCGGGCGCCGTGGCGCCTCAGCAGGTGCGCCAACCGGTTTGCCGCCTCGTCCAGCTCCCGGTACGTGATGGACCGGCCCTCGCAGACCAGCGCCACCGCATCGGGCGTGCGGGCCGCCTGCGCGGCGAACAACGCCGGAACCGACGTGGGCTTCACCGGCCGGGCCAGCACTCCCGTGTTGCCCCACTCCTGAAGCCGGGCGTGCTCGCCCGCATCGAGCAGGTCCACCGACGACAACCGGCGCTCCGGCTCGGCGGTGACCGCGGTCAGCAGCCGCTGCAACCGCTCGATCAAACCCTCGACGGTCTTGCCCTCGAAGATGTCGGTGCGGTACTCCGCCGTCACGGCGATGCCGGCCCGCTCCCCGGACTCGGTCCAGCGTTCGGCCAGGGAGAACGTCAGATCCATGCGAGCGGTATTGGTGTGCACCGGCATTGGCGTGACCTGCAGATCACCCAGGGCCAGCCCGCTCGCGGGGGCGGCGACCTCTCCGGGGAAGTTCTCCCAGCCCAGCAGCACCTGAATCAGCGGATGATGGGTCAGGCTCCTGGTGGGATTGAGCCGCTCCACCAGCAGTTCGAACGGCACGTCCTGGTGCTCGAAAGCGGCCAGGCTGCGCCGTCGCACCTGAGCGAGCAGCTCCGCGAACGTCGGGTTTCCGGCCACGTCGACCCGCAGCACCAAAGTATTGACGAAGAACCCGATCAGCTCGTCGAGCGCGGGCTCCGATCGCCCGGCGATCGGGAAGCCCACTGCCACATCGTCGCCTCCGCCGATCTTGGCGAGCAGCGCGGCGAACGCGGCCTGAATCACCATGAAGCTGGTCGCGTTGTGTTCGCGGGCTACCCGGCGAACCTGGTGCTGCAGTTCCGCCGGCCAGTCCACCGCCAGGCGGGCGCCGCGGTGGTCGGCGACCTGCGGGTAGGGCCGATCGGTGGGCAGTTGCAGGCGTTCGGGCAGCCCGGCCAGGGCCTCCGCCCAGAAGTTCAGCTGGGCCGCGATGCGGCTGTCGCTATCGTCCACGTCTCCGAGATGCGCGCGCTGCCATAGCGTGTAGTCGACATACTGCACGGCCAGCGGCGCCCAGTCGGGAGCATGCCCCGCGCACCGACTGGCGTATGCCACCCCGAGGTCCCGCGCGAATGGGGTGATCGACCAGCCGTCGGCGGCGATGTGGTGTACCGCGACCACCAGCATGTGGGTGTCGTCGCTGACGTTGAAAAGCTCGGTGTGCAAGGGGCTTTCGTTCGCCAGGTCGAAGGTGTACCGGGCCGCCGCCGCCATGCGCTCACGCAGCCGGTCTTCCGGCCACCCGCGGGCATCGACGACGTCGCAGGCAAAGCCGATCCGCTCGGCGGGAACCACTACCTGCTGCGGGACGCCGTCGGTGGCGGCGAACACCGTGCGCAGGCTTTCGTGGCGGGCCACGACGTCGGCCAGGGCGGCACCAAGCGCGTCGGCGTCCAGGTGACCGCGCAGCTTCAATGCGACGGTGACGTTGTAAATCGGTGAGGGGCCTTGGAACTGGTCGATGAACCACAGTCGGCTCTGGGCGAACGACAGCGGGATCACCTTCGGGCGCTCCCCCGCCACCAGCGGCTCCGGCCGGTCGGCTTCATCACCGATCAGGAGCACCAGCTCGGCGACGGTGGGCGCGTCGAAGACGGCCCGCACCCCGAGGTCCGCGTTCAGGCTGGTGTTGACCGCGGCGATCAGGCGCATCGCCGACAGCGAATCCCCACCCAGGTCGAAGAACGAGTCGTCGACGCCGACGCGCTCCAGCCCGAGTACCTGGCCGTAGATTCCGACGAGGATCTCTTCGACGGCGGTGGCCGGCGCGCGGTAGCGATCCACATCCTGGTAATCCGGTGCGGGCAGGGCTTTTCGGTCGAGCTTGCCCGAGGCGGTCAGCGGGAACTCCTCGAGCGCCACGATGTGCGTCGGCACCATGTACTCGGGCAGCCACGCGTTCAGCCGCTCGCGGACCTCGCCGATCTTGGTGTTGGTGCGGGGGTCGTTGGCGAGGCTCGTGCGCTGCCGGGTCCCGGCCGCGGGTAGGTAGGTGTCGATCAGGGGTTCGGCGGGCTGGTCGGTGGCGTCGACGAAAACCGCGCTGAGCGTGCCCAGTTGGGTTCCCCAGGTCACCGCGACGCGATAACCGGTGGAGTCACCGAGGCGATGCAGTTCTTCGGCGACGGCGGCGCCGGTGCCGGGGTCGGAGCCGGCTTCTGTGAGCGCGTCGGCCACGGGTAGCCCGGCGGCGAGGGCGGTTTCGACGCGGACGTCGGCGATCACCCCGGCCTGGGGGATCTCAGTGATACGGACGACGGCGGGACGTAGCGCCGCCAATTCGCCGCGCAGCCCGTCCAGGCCCGCGCACTCTTCCCACGACCACGTGGGCGCGGTGGCCACCGAGCGCACGCGTGCGGGCGCTTTGTGAATGGCGACGTCGTAGCGGTACCGGTTCAGCTCGTTGTCGGAGAATCCGCGTTTGACTTGGATGTCGAGCCCGCCCGCCGATGGGCTGTTGACCGCCCAAGTGGTGAAAAACTCCGGAGCCAAGAGCAATTCGGTCTCACCGAGCATGGCGTGGCGAACGCGCTGCCGGATGTCGGAGGCGTCGGTGGCATCGGCGCCGCTGCGCGCCAGCGCGATTCCGGTCTGGAACGCGGGCTGCAGGGTGTGGTTACGCACGTCACCGATGAACATCGCCCCGCCGGGGGCCAGCAGCTCCATCGCGTTGTCGATCACCTCGGCCAGATATCCCGCGTTGGGGAAATATTGGACGACCGAGTTGAGAATGATGGTGTCGAAGTGCGCCCGCGGCAGTCGGTCCGTGACGTGGGCGGGCTGGGTCAGCAGCTCGACGCGGTCGCGCCATCCGAACTGCGACTGCTCCAGTGAGCGGGCCAGGTTTTGGATCGCCACCGGCGAGAAGTCGGTGGCGACATACTGATCGCACTGTGGGGCGATCTGTGACAGCAGCAATCCCGAGCCAACGCCGATCTCGAGCACGCGCCGCGGCCGCAGAGCCATGATTCGATCCACCGTGGCGCCACGCCACTCGATCATCTCCTCGAGCGGGATGGGGTCGCCGGTGTAGCTGCTGTTCCAGCCGCGGAAGTCCATGCCGAAGTCCGAACCGGCGTCGGGGCCGTACAACTCGTCGTACAGGTGTTGCCACTCCTCGACGTTTTCCGCGTCGTGGTCGGCGCTGGTGTTGTGATCGAGGGTGACGTAGGCGACGAGATGGGATCCGGTGCCGGAGTCGTGCACCGTGACGGCGGCCTGAGTGACGTGCGGGCAGGCCAGCAAGGTGTTTTCGATTTCGCCCAGTTCGATGCGCTGGCCCCGCAGTTTGATCTGGGCGTCGGCGCGACCGACGAAGTCCAAGACGCCGTCGCGGGTCCAGCGCACCAGGTCACCGGTGCGATACATGCGCTCGCCGGCGCCGCCAAATGGGTTGGCTACGAATCGTTCCGCGGTCAGGTCGACCCGGCCCATGTAGCCGTGCGCCAGCGCCGGCCCGCTCACGTACAGCTCGCCCACGACGCCGATCGGCGTCGGGTTCAGCCAGGCGTCGAGCACCATGGCGCACACACCCGGGACGGGGGTGCCGATGCGGATCGGGCCCTCGGCCGACAGCGGCGCAGTGGTGATCCAGATGGTAGTTTCGGTCGGGCCGTAGACGTTGAACATGCGCCGGCCCGGCGCCCAGGCGGCCGCCAGCTCCGCGGGGAACGCCTCGCCGCCGATCATCAGCTTGTCAAATTCGTTCAGGCGGGCGGGATCCAGCGACGACAACACCGTCGGGGTCAGGAACGCCGCGTTGACGCGCTGACTCTGCAGCAAAGCGGTCAGTGGCTCGCCGGCGTACACCTGTGGCGGGGCCACCACCAGTGCCGCCCCAGACGCCGCCGCCAGCAACATCTCGCCGACCGACGCGTCGAAGGTCGGCGAGGCGACCATCAGCACCCGCGTGCCGGCATCCAGTCCGGACGACTCACGTTGCGCGGCAGCCCATCCCAGCAGCCCAGCGTGGCTCAGCACCACCCCTTTCGGGACGCCGGTCGACCCGGACGTGAAGATCACGTACGCGGTGTCGTGCGCGGTCAGCGGCGCCAATCGCTCGGCGTCGGTGATCGGCACGGCGGACTGCCCGGACAGATCAAGGCCGTCGATGCGCAGCACGGGCCGCGCGCCCGCCCCGGCAACTTCGTCCGTGTCGCAGATCAACACGCAGGCCGCGTCCGCGGCGTCCAGCACGGCGGCGACCCGCTCGACCGGATGGTCCAGATCCACTGGTGCGTGCACGCCGCCGGCCTTGACCGCCGCCCAGAAGGCGACCACCAATTCGACCCGGCGATCCATCGCCACACCGACCGCGCGCTCCGGCCCCACGCCCGCGTCGATCAACTTGCGCGCCAAGCGGTTTGACCACTCGTCGAGCTCGCCGTACGACAGCCGCCGGTCACCGTCGACGACCGCGACCACGTTGGGGTCGGCCGCCACCGCCGCCGCCAACAACTCCGGCGCCACCCCCACCGGCGCGGCGACACCCGCGCCGGACAACTGCGACAGGACCAGGTCGCGCTCCCCGCCGTCGAGCAGCTCCACGGACGAAAGGCGGCGGACGGGATCGGAGGTCATCGCCACCAACACCCGCTGGAACCGTTCGACCAGCGCCTTGACGCTCGCGGCGTCGAACACGTCGGTGTCGAATTCGACGTGGAGGCCGAGCTCGCGGCCCGGGAGGGCCTCCATCGTCAACGGGTAGTGGTTGTACTCGCGGTTGGTGAACTCGGCGATGGCCAGCCCGTCGGGGCCCAGTTCCATGCCGTCGCCGATCGGATAGTTCTCGTAGACGAACAGGGTGTCGAAGAGCTGCTCGTGGCCGGTGAGGCGATGAATGTCGCTGAGCGCCAAGTGTTGATGCTCGAGCGTGTCGTTGTTGGTGTCCTGCAACTGCCGCAGCAGGTCCGCGGTGGTGGTCGTCGGGGTGATGTTGGCGCGCACGGGCACCGTGTTGATCAGCAGCCCCACCATCGATTCGGCGCCGGCCACCTCGAGCTGGCCCACGCGAGACCGGGGGGTGCCGAAGACGACGTCGTGCTGGCCGGTCAGCGACGTCAGCAGCAACGCCCACGCGCCCTGCAGGACGGTGCTGACGGTGGTCTGGCACGAGCGCGCGAGTTCGGTGAGGGCCTGGGTGGTTTCCTCGGCAACGCGGAAGGATTCCGATCCGCGGCGCCCTTGTCCCAATCGGTCCTTCGGGCCGACCAATGTGGGCGTTTCGAAGTCGGCGAGTACCTGGGCCCAGGCGGCGCGGGCGGCCTCGAGGTCCCGATCGGCCAGCCAGGTGACGAAGCTGCGGTAGGGCGCGGCCGCGGCGAGCGGCTCCCCGTAGTAGCTGGTGAAGACTTCGCGCAGCAGGATCGGCAGCGACCAGCCGTCGAGCACGATGTGGTGGTTGGTCAGCACCAGCCGGTGCCGGTCGATCCCGGTGCGCACCAACGCCACCCGGAAGGGCGGCTGGTCGGCCAGGTCGCAGACCGCGGCGCGCTCGTCGGCGCACAGCCGCTCGATCTGCTCCCCGGTATCGAGGTCGACGTAGCGCCAGGCCACCACCGGGTTGGCCGGAATGATCTGCACCGGCTCGTCGAAGCGCTCGTAGAACCGCGCCGCCAGGTGTGGATGCCGGTTGATCACCGTGCGCACCGCATCGTGCAGGCGTTCGGGGTCGAGGGGGCCGGTGAGCGTGAAATCCAGCTGCACCGCGTACATGTCGTCGCTGCTGCCCTGCGCGGTGCTGGAATGGAACAGCAGACCCTGCTGCAGCGGGGTCAGCGGCAGAATGTCGGCGGGTTCGTACCGCCGGTGCAGCTCGTCGATCTGTGGCTGGCTCAGCCGCGCGGGCGCGATGTCCGACGGCGTCAGCCCGCCGCCACCGGCGCGCACGTGCGCGCAGACGCCGGACAAGGCGTCGAACCACAGTTGGCTCAGCCGGGAGATCTGCGCTTCGTCGAGGGCCGACGGCGCCCAGGCCCAGTTGGCGTGCAGCTGTGGTCCGGCATCGGTGTCGACGGTGCCGGCGTTGAGTTCTACGGTGTGCGCCAACGGCATTGGGACCGCCGCAGCGGCGGCGGTCAGGGACAGGCTCTCCGGGTGCAGCCGCCATAACTCGTCGGACAGCTCAGGCCCGCCGACCAGGCGCCCGAGGTAGTTGAACCCGATCGTCGGGTCACGACCGTCCAGCTCCACGTCACCGTTCAGGTAGCGCAGGACGCCGTGCGTCAGCGGGTGCGGCACCGCGCGGAGCTGTTCCTTGACTTCTTTGATCACCGCCCCGAGCGCCGGGTCGCCGGCCAGCACCTGGGACCAGTCCAGCCCACCGGCCGCTAGTGACACCGGGTATTTGGTGGTGAACCAGCCGACCGTACGCGACAGGTCCACCTCGGGCGCGAGTTCCTCGTGGCGGCCGTGGCCTTCGACGTCGATGCCGATCGGGCCCGCGGCATCGCTCAAGAACTCCGCCCATGCCAACGAGAACGCGATCAACAAAATGTCTTGCACGCCAGCGTGAAACGCCGCGGGTGCCGCACCGAGCAGCGTGCGGGTGGTCTCGACATCCAGGGACGCCGACAGGTGCCCGGCGGTGGCATAGGTGTCGGCGTCGGGCCGTACCGCCGGCAGCGAAGACGGTATCGCTGCGATTCGCGCCCAGGCATCGGCCTGTTCGATGACTTCCGGGCGGTGCGCATGCTCGCCGATTAGCGTTGCCCATCGGGCGAACGACGTGCCACCCGCCGGCAGCGCCACCGGCTGACCGCCTCGGTGTTGCGCCCAGGCAATGTTCAAGTCTTCCAACAGGATTCGCCAGGACACCCCGTCGATGGCCAGATGGTGGATGATCAACGCCAGCTGACGGGTGGGACCGACCCAGAGCGCGCTCAGCATGGCCCCGGTGGCGGGGTCGAGCCGCGACCGCGCCTGCACCAGTGCCTCATCGGACAACGCATCCACGGCTCGGAGGCAGCCTGCCGCGTTCACCGAGCCCGGCTCGGGCACCCACAACGACCGTCCGTCGCCCTCGACGCGCAGCCGCAGCATGGCGTGCCGGTCCAGCAGCGCCTGCAAGACGGGCAGCACGTCGGCCTCGGTCACTCCGGCGGGCGCCTGCAGCACCATCGTCTGGTTGAACTGATCGATGGGGCCGTTCACGTCCTGCAGCCACCGCATGATCGGGGTGGCGAGGACCGGGCCGAGGCCCTCGTCGACCGCGCCGGCCTCACCGTCGATTGCGCCGACAACGCCGGCCAGGCGGGCAACCGTCTGTTCGACGAAGACGTCCCTGGGCCGGCACGTCAAGCCGGCCGCCCGCGCTCGCGAAACCACCTGCAGCGCCAGGATGCTGTCGCCGCCGAGTTCGAAGAAGGAGTCGTCGGTGCCGACGCGGTCGACGCCGAGGACTTCGGCGTAGATCGTGGCCAGGATTTCTTCGGTTGGGTTTTGCGGGGCGCGGTACTCGCCGGTGGCGTATTCGGGTGCCGGTAGCGCGCGGGTGTCCAGCTTGCCGTTAGCGGTCAACGGCAACGCCGCCAGACCCACGATCGCCGCGGGCACCATGAACGCCGGCAACCGCTCGCTCAGCTGGGCGCGCACCTGGGCCGGGTCGGCGGCACCGGTGATGTAACCGACCAGCCGCTTATCCCCGGGACGGTCCTCCCGGGCGATCACGACCGCCTGCCCCACCCCGTCCAGCGTGCTTAACGCGGCCTGGATCTCACCGAGTTCGATCCGATAGCCGCGGATCTTGACCTGCTCATCGGCACGGCCCAAATAGCGCAGCTGCCCATCAGCGCCCCAACACACCAAATCGCCGGTCCGATACATCCGGTCACCGGGCGCCCCGAACGGGCACGCCACAAACCGCGACCCGGTCAACCCGGCCCGGCTCATATAGCCGACGGCCACCCCGGCCCCGGCCACATACAACTCCCCGACCACCCCGGGCGGCACCGGCCGCAACCAGCCGTCGAGCACGAACAACCCCGCCTCGGGCACCGGCGAACCAATCGGGGGCGTCCCGGAACCCGGCGTCAGGGGCGCGCTGATCGCCACGCACATCGTGGTCTCGGTCGGCCCGTAGGCGTTGACCAGCACCCGACCCGGCGCCCACCGGTCCACCACCTCGGGCGGGCAGGCCTCTCCGGCCAGCACCACCGCCACACCGTCCAAACCGGCCGGGTCCAGCATCGCCACCGCCGACGGCGTCTGGGTCAAAACACTCACCCGTTCAGCGACCAGCACCGCATGCAAATCCTCCGGTGAGCGCGCGGTGTCGTCATCGACCACCACCACCCGCCCACCGCGCAGCAACGGAGCAAAGATCTCCCACACCGACACGTCAAAAGCCAGCGAATGAGCATGCGACCACACCCCCGGCGCCGGCAGTCCCGCATCCAGCGACCCGATCAACTGGGTCACGTTGCGATGCGTCACCCCAACACCTTTGGGCACACCCGTGGTCCCCGAGGTGTAGATCAGATACGCCAGACCATCGGCATCCGGCTCCGGCAGCGCGGTGTCCGGCAAAGTGTCGATGCGCCGATCATCGACATCGATCACCGCAATACCGCGCCCATCGTGCCGACCGGCCAACTGCGAAGTGGTGACCACCACCACGGGTGCCGCATCGCCAAGCAAAAACCCGATTCGCGAATCCGGCGACACCGGATCAATCGGCAAATACGCCGCCCCAGCCTTGAGCACCGCCAACATCGCCGCGACCGCCTCCGCCGACCGCGGCAACAACAACGCGACCGTGCATCCCGGCCCCACGCCCTGGCTCACCAGATGGTGCGCCAACCGATTCGACGCCGCGTCCAGCTCCCGATACGACACCGACAAACCAGCACTCGAGACCGCCACCGCTTCCGGCACCCGGGCCACCTGCCCGGCGAACAGCGCCGGCACCGACACCGACGGTGAGGCCGGCCCGGCTAAAACCGCTCGATTGCCAAACTCCCCCAACCGGACACACTCAACCTCATCGAGCAGATCCACCGACGACAACGACCGCGAAGGATCGGCCGCGATCGCCACCAACAGCTCCTGCAACCGTCCGGCCAAGTCCGAGACGTCGAAGTTCGAGAAGGGTTGTCCGACACCGACCGTGCTCAGGTATTGCTGGTCCCCGAACCCCAGGAAGAACAGTCCGAAGTGGCCGACCGGGCCGAACGTGGTGTACGTCGCGGTCGCGGGCACACCCGCGAGGCTGAGGGTCAACCTGGCGGGGACGAAGTTGACGACTACCCGATTGGATGCCTGCGGAGCGCCGCGGAAGCCGCCGTCGCCGCCAAGCATGTGCACCGGGAACCGCTGATGCCGCAGCGCTTCTCGTGAGCGTGTGTCGACCTGCTGCAGAAAGTCGGCGAATGTCGCCGTCGGCGGCGCATTCAGCACCAGCGGCACAACCCCGGCCAGCATTCCGGGATGCGTCTTCGACTCCGGATCGAGTCGGCGGCTGACCGGGAAGTCGAGCACCACTTCGTCGGAATTGTCAGTGCGAAGTCCGCGGACCAGGAGCGCGCAAGCTGCGGTGAGGACCGACGACCGGCGAATGCCCAGCGCCTTGGACAACTGTTTGATCGAGCCGACCACCGACGAGTCCAATTGGACTGGCGCCGAGGGCGCATAGGGATCGCGCTCGCTGGCGGCCTGGGTCAACCGATAATCGGATTCGTTTCCCGACGGGAGGTGCTCAGCCCAATAGGCCTGATCCGAAACGTAATCGGTGGATGCCGCGTACTCCAGCTCGTTGTTGACGAGATCCCGCAACGTGCCGAAGAAGGCGGGAGATATGGCCGCACCGGAGGCAAGTGCGGAATAAACAGCCGCGATTCGGCGGCCCAGCAGGGCGATGCCAAGCCCGTCGATGGCTATGTGGTGACAGCAGCTGAACCAGTAATACTCATCGGGCGCCGTTTGGAACAGGTAGAAGTTGATCATCGGACCGGTGAGCGGCATCGGAGTCCGTTGGATCGCCGACGCCCTCTCCCGGACTTCCCGCTCGGGATCGGACGAGTCGCTCAGGTCGTAGAACGCCAGCTCGACGTCTGGGGCGTCGATCGCCTTCTGAAAGACCTGGCCGTCTACCTCGAAGAAGCACGCCCGAATGCTTTCGGCCTCGCCCACCACGTGACGCATGGCCTGCTCGAACAGAGCGCGGTCGACGGCACCCTCGATCCGCACGAGCACGCCGAGCTGCCACGCCACATCGAAGTGACCCGTTTGCTGCGCGAGCCAGATATCCAGCTGCGCCCGCGTCAGCGGTAGTGCCCGGTCACCGAATCCCACTAAATCCCCCCGAAAGCCTTCCCGACTCTTTCATACCTAGACCGTCTACACATCACAAACCAGCAGCGGACACCCTGTCACGCATGCTCTTCGGACGAATGTCGGGCCAGTTCTGTTCGATGTAGTCGAGACAGGCGGCGCGGTCGGCTTCGCCGTACGCCACTCGCCAGCCGGCCGGGACGTCGGAGAAGACGGGCCAAAGGCTGTGTTGTTCCTCATTATTGACCAAGACGAAAAATTTGCCGCTGTCATCGTCGAACGGATTGAGCTGCAACTGACGACCTCCTACAACAGAGATGAGAGCAGAAGCGCTGCGCGCGCAGCACTAGAAACGGTGCAGCGCTTCAGGATTGGCCGTTAGTTTCGACCAGTATGGCGACCTTCCCACCGGCACGATGCGAGCGCCGATGAGCTTCGCGGAGATCCCCGTCGTGATGTGACCGTGATGGCTGCGGTCCTGGCCCCAGTTTGTGTCCCCGACCCGAATCGCAATACCGTCCGCAACGCCAACGGTAACCCGGGAACCGCATATGCCGCTCCGCGGGGGCTTCCGTCGGCGCACCAGCGAACCATTAACAGGCTGGCACTACGACATTGGATGTCGCACTCCACGGGTCCGCAAGTACCCGGCCGCAGGTGCGGTCAAACCTGTGAATTTCGTTCCTACATAAGAGATTCGTAACCCGTGGATTTGTTGTACGCGCGTTCCCGCCACTCAGCAAAACAAAGCTTTGTCCCGACGCCGCCTACAATGAATTCATCTTGGGGTTGACGTGGCAGCGGAGCGGGGTGCTGGCTCTGCCGTTGCCGCAGCGGCACCGAGCCGCCGGTCTGACCATCGCATCTCCCCCGCGTGTTCACGCCGCGTTGGGTGGGTGTTCACGGGTGCGGGGGCGTTGTTCGAAGTTGTTGCAGGGGGTGATAATTCGCCGCCAAGGCGGACTCGACCGGTGGCGGGATGTGAATTGACGCACAGGGCCACAATCCGCTAGTGCCGGCGTTTAGACGCCCACGGCCGCGGGTAGAGCTGCGCCAATGTGGGGGTCAGTGCTGGGGCTGGGAATTCTGGCGGCACTCAATCCAGTGCGTCTGGGCCTCGCCCTGTTGATGATCTCCCGGCCGCGCCCCGGGCCGAATCTGCTTGCCTACTGGGTCGGCGGCCTCACCGTATGTGTGCCCGAGCTGCTTGCCCCGCTGATGCTGCTCAACTTCACATCCGCGTTCGGCTCCCACCGGCACGGTTCGGCCGCCCCGGCCGCGAACTCCACCCTCCCGCACATCCAAATCGCGCTCGGAATCCTCGCGTTGTCGATCGCCGCGGTCATGGCCGTGCGCTTCTCGACGCGGCAGCGGGTGAAGGCCGGGGCATCGGGGGGCGCCGCGGGCCCGGATGCGCCGATCGCGGTCCCGCGATTTCTGAGCCGCGCACGGGATGTCTCCGCCGAAGAGCGTTCCGGCATGCACCGCCTGCTCCACCGCGCCCACCGCGCGTGGGAGGAAGGATCACTGTGGATCGCCTGGGTGGTCGGGCTGGCCTCAGTGCCGGTCGACGGCGTGCTGTTCATCCTCGCGATCATCGTGGCCTCGCGGGCAGCGGTCGCCACCCAGGTCAGCGCCTCGATCGCGTTCGTCCTCCTGATGTATTCCGTCGTCGAAATGATCCTGGTCGGTTACGTGGCCGCGCCGGCTCGAACCCAGGCCGTGCTGCGGCAGCTGCACGACTGGGTGCGCGCCTACCACCGGCAAATCCTGGTCACCGTCTTCACGGTCGTGGGGGTCACGCAATTGGCCCAGGGCATGCACATCCTCTGAGCCTTTCGGGCTATAGCGGTGTGTGAAGGGCCCCCTCGAACACACTTGACGCACGAAGTGCACGCGCGTTAACCGATCGGCGTACGAGAAGCGTCAGGTCAGCGGGAAGATAAAGGGGCATCGGGTCTCATTTCTCGGCCGGCTTGGGAGCGCTCGTGATCACTTTGGACCGCTTGGTGAATGTGCTGGGTGGTTACGGGGTCCGGCTGGGTTGGTCATCGGTGCCCAGGTCCACTGAGCTGCGCAGCGTGGCGATACGCGAGGGTGAGCGCGCGGTGGCCGGTGATGTTTTCCTGGCGATCGGTGCCGCAACGCCCAGCGAGGCGGTGCGCTGGGCGAAGTCGGCACACGCAATCCTGGTGTTGACGCGCGGCGACGCCGAGCCGATGACGTTCGACGAGGGCGCCGGCGTCGGCGCGGTGATGCTGGTCGACGACAGGCTGTCCTGGAGCGAGGTCGCCGCGATCATCTACGGGCTGGTGCTGGAGGGCCGCGAAACCGCGGCCGGCCGAGGCCCCACTGATCTTTTCGCGCTGGCCGACAGCGTGGCGGACACGGTCGGCAGTCCCGTCGTCATTCACGACGCGCTGCTGCGCGTGCTGGCCTATTCACGGCGGCAGCAACACGTCGACCCGGCGCAGGTCGAGACCATTCTGGGCCGACAGACCCCGGACCGGCTGCGCGCACTATTCCACGCCCGTGGCGTGTTCACGCATCTCGCGAATTCGGACGAGCCATCGTTCGTCGAGGGCGATGCGGAATCCGGCGTCACCGGGCGCATGGTCGTGGCGGTGCGCTCGGGCCGAGAACTGATGGGGTCGGTGTGGGTCGCCTGCTCCGAGCCACTGGACGATTCTCGGAGGGCGGCCTTGGCAGAGGGCGCGCAGACGGTAGCCCTGCACCTGCTGCGGTCACAGGCCAGCGCCGACCTTGAGCGGCAGGTCGAATCCGAACTGGTGATCCGGTTACTGGAAGGCAGCGTTGACTCCGCCACGGCGGCAAGCAAGCTCGGCCTGCCGCAGAGCGGCCTGCGGGTGATCGCGCTGCAGGCATCCGTCGGCGCCGAGCGCGACACCGCCCTACTGCTGGCGTTCGAGCGCGCCACCGCCGGGTTCGGCTGGTCACGGCCCGGTCGCAGCGCCTTGGCAGGCAACACCATCTACACCGTGCTGCCCGGAGAGCAGGCCGCGGTGGCGCGCCGCTGGGTCACCGGTCTCGAAGCGGCCCTGCCCGAAGGGGTGGCCTTGTTGGCCGGCGTCAGCGGGCCGGCCACGGTGACCGATCTGGCCGCCGCGCGTCAGGAGGCCGACGAATGCCTGGCGCTGCACGAGTCGTCACCCGGATCCGCGGCCCCCGCCTACGACGAATCGTGGGATGACATCCTGCTGCAGCGGTTACGGACCGCGGCGCGAGCCGGCCGGTCTCCGACCCGTGGACCCGTGGCCGAGCTGGGCCGACACGACCGCGCTCACGGAACCGACTACCTCGCCACCCTGCGGGCGTGGCTCGAGGCGCTGGGCGACCCGGCCGAAGCCGGCGAGCGTCTGGGAGTACACGAAAACACGGTGCGTTACCGGCTGCGCAAGATGGCCGAAATCACCAATCTCCCGTTGGATGACGCCAAGAAGCGGCTGGCCATGATGATCGAACTCGCGGCCACCGATATCGATTGAGCGAACGCTGTCGTAATCCGACAACGAGCGGCGACGCCATTGTCGGACTTCGGCAAGCCGTGCGGCATCCACCCGCGCCACCATCGAGGTGAGAAACCCACGGCCTTTCCCGATCCGTCGATAGGACATCCGATGACTAGCCCGCGTCACGATGATCGACCGCCGTGCCAGCCCGGGCCCGGCGACCACGCCGCGCTGGAGACCTTCACCGTGCCCTTTCCGCGAAGGCTGTTCTCTCGGCTGTTCGGCTGCAACCCGCTGCTGCGGGCAAGCGACCGGGTGGAGGCGCTGCTTCTGGTGCTGGCCGTCGCGGTGTCTCTGTTCACCGTGCCGATCGCCGCTGCCATCGGCACCGCGGTCCATGACTCTCGCAGCCGCCTCTACGCGGAGCAGGTCCAGACGCGCCGCACGGTGACCGCGACTGTCGTCGGGGACAGCCGCTCCCCGCGAAAATTCGACAGCCGGACAGTCCAGATGCCTGCCCGCTGGGATTTTGCCGGGGCCGAGCGCACTGGAGACATCGCCGCACCCCCCGCGGCCAAAGTCGGTGACGACGTGGAGATCTGGGTCGACGGTCAGGGCTCGCCGGTGACCCGACCGGATTTGTCGCCCCGGGACCAGGCGGTCACGATCGCCGTCGCGATCTGGTGTGCCGTAAGCCTCACGGCGGCCGCTTCGTTCGCCGGCGCCCAGCACGCCCTCGACCGAGCGCGCTACGCCGGATGGCAGCGCGACTTCGACCGTGTCATCGGGCAACGGTGAGCTGATGGCGGCACCACCGATCGGGCACCCGGTCCCGCAGCGAGCGCCCGCAAGGAACCTGCGCTGTCGGCTCGGAACAATGACGAACACCGGCGTTGTCCAATTCGGGCAAACGCCTCAGCGCCCACCCGGACCACCATGGAATTACCCACCGCGACCCGCGCGATGGCTCCGACGCACGTTGCCCCTCACGGGCTCCGGGTCGTCAGGGGCGGCTGCCACACGCCGGCCCGCCTCTGACGACATCCCTACGCAGTAAAGGAATTACGCGATGAGCAGTTGCACGCCCGCCGTTCTGACGCCGCAGCACTACCGCCGACTGCAGGACGAACTCGCCGCGCTGCGCTCCCAGCGCAGCGTCGAAGTCCCCGACGACACAATGGATTACGGCGGGATCCGCGGGGCGCGCCCCGCGGCACGACGACAACGCATCCGCGAGATCGAGGACCTGCTGGCGACGGCCGCGGTGCGTGGCAACCCCGCAGTCGGACGGATCGCGGGCCCGGGCATGGTGGTGACGATCCGCTACGACGCCAGCGGTGAAACGGAAACGTTGCTGCTCGGCCGGCGCGGCGCCGAAGACGCCGACGTCACGGTGTACTCCATGGCATCGCCGCTGGGCCGGTGCATCGCCGGTGCTCGTCCCGGTGAGCAACGCATCTACGCGATTCCGCATGACAAGGGCCAGCTCGTGACTCTGCTCAAGGCCACTCCGTACCGGGATGCATCGGAAGCCGCACGCGCGCAACGGATGCAGCCGCCCAACGCGGCTAAGCGGCCGCTTGATCGGCAGCCATTGACCGCCATCGAGAGAAGGGGAAACGAACATGACTAGCGTGCAACCCGCGTGGCTAACGCCGGAGGCCTATGCGCGGCTCCAGCAAGAGCTGGCCACCCTGCGGGAGTCGTTTGACGGCAACGCGTTTGGCGATGCCGCCGATGAGAGCGCCGCGGCCGTCCAGCGCGCGCGGCGGCTGAGGATCCAACGGATCCATGACCTGCTGGTCAACGCCGTCGTCGGAGAGGATCCACCCGACGACGGAATCGCCGAACCGGGCATGGTCTTGACCGTCCGCTACGACGACACCGGTGACATCGAGACGTTCCTGCTGGGCGCGCGTGGTGCCGAGTACGGCGATGTGGAGGTGTACTCGGTCAATTCCCCGCTGGGTGCGGCCATCATGGGGGCACGTCCCGGTGAGCGGCGCAAGTATGTGCTACCCCATGGTGTCGGGCTCACCGTCACGCTCGTGGACGCGGTGCCATACGGTACCCACCTCGCCGGTATGAACTGTCGGCCGGCCGGGAAGCCTGCAGTGTCTAGCGCTTTGGGCCCGAGATGATTGTGCTGCCATGCTATTCGAGCTGATCGACCCGGTGGCGACGATATTCCTTCTCGTGGCAGTGCTCTTTCTGACGATGGCGGTCGCTTATGGGCGCTCGTGAGCGCCCCGCCCCCTGTTCGCGAAAGGTCCGTGAGGATTTTCGGTGTGCCCGTGGGATGCTCGATCGAAGAGTGCGGCTACCGGGCTGGACAACAGCGCGTGCGATGGAGGCACCTCGGCGATGAGCGTTTCAGGTCAGATGCAGCGCTTTGCGTGCGAGCACGGAAAACAGGTCGTCGTCGGAAGCGTCCCGTGGCGCTACTACAGACTCGGCACGGGACCGACTGTCCTGTGGTTGACGGGTGGATTGCGTCGGGCCGCCGTCGCGTCGACGTTTCTCGAAAGGCTTGCCACTCGGCATGCCGTCATCGCCCCCGATTACCCACCTGTCCTGACTATCGCGGAGTTCATGGCCGCGTTCGACGAAGTGTTGCGTACGGAATCCACCGACAGCGTCATGCTGGTGGGTCAGTCGTACGGCGGGATGCTGGCACAGGCGTATCTCGCGCACCGCCCACACGCCGTTCAGCGCCTCGTTCTGTCGAGCTCCGGACCCGCGGACTTCGCTCGGCCGTGGGTTGTTGCGGAGGAACTGTTCATCCTGCTCGCGCGCGTGCTGCCGGAAGCGATGCTCAAGAACCTGGTGTCCGTCGGGCTGGCTCGATTGGCTCACCAACTCCCGCAACCCACACGGACCGAAATGACGGAGGTCATTCGCACCGTCGTGCATGACGAGTTGCGCCGGTCCGACGTGGTCTCGCACTTCAGCGTCGCCGCGGACGTCATCCGCAGACGCATCGTTAGCCCCGCCGCGTTCGAGGGGTGGCGAGGCGACGTCGTGGTATTGAGCGCCAAGAACGATCCGACCCAAAGCCCGCGGGATATAACGCGGTATGAGCGGTTGTTCGGGCGCCGCCCCGAGGTCATGAGCCTCGGCGAACTTGGGCACGTCGCGGCCCTGGTCGATCCCGACCGCTACGCGGACGAGCTCGAGCACGCGCTCAGGTAAGTGTTGTGGCGCAACTGATTCCGAGCCGGAGGACGTCGAACCGAAATGACGCCACGCCGACCGAGGCAACCGCAAGCAATCCAGACGGATAGGCTGGTGGCCTGGACGCTGTGCTCATAGGGGAGGTAACGACATGCCCGCACCGTCAGCCGAGGTCTTCGACCGCCTGCGTCAGCTCGCCGCGATCAAAGACGCCGCCGCACGCCAGACCAAGACGATCGACGAGGTCTTCACCGGCAAACCGCTGACCACGATTCCCATCGGCACGGCCGAAGACGTCGAAGCGGCATTCGCCGAGGCACGGGCGGCTCAGGCCGACTGGGCGAGCCGCCCGGTCTCCGAGCGCATCGACGTCATCAGCCGCTATCGCGACCTGGTCGTCGACAACCGCGAGTTCCTGATGGATCTCTTGCAAGCCGAGGCCGGAAAGGCCCGCTGGGCGGCGCAGGAGGAGATCGTCGATCTCATGGCGAACGCGAACTACTACGTGCGCGTCGCCGCCGACCTCCTCAAGCCGCGCAAGGTGCAGGCGCTGCTGCCGGCTATCGGCAAGACCACCGTGGTCTACCAGCCCAAGGGTGTCGTCGGGGTGATCTCGCCGTGGAACTACCCCATGACGCTCACGGCGTCCGACTCGGTGCCGGCGTTGCTGGCGGGTAACGCGGTGGTGCTCAAGCCGGACAGCCAGACCCCGTATTGCGCGCTGGCGTGTGCCGAGCTCTTGTACGAGGCCGGCCTGCCGCGAGCCCTCTACGCGATCGTGCCCGGGCCGGGCTCGGTGGTGGGCACCGCAATCATCGACAACTGTGACTACTTGATGTTCACCGGCTCGACCGCCACCGGCAGGCAGCTCGCCGAACACGCGGGCCGTCGGCTGATCGGCTTCTCGGCCGAACTCGGGGGCAAGAACGCGATGATCGTCACCCGTGGCGCCAACCTCGACAAGGCCGCCAAGGCGGCCACCCGCGCGTGCTTCTCGAACGCCGGCCAGTTGTGCATCTCCATCGAGCGGATTTACGCCGAGAAGGACATCGCCGACGACTTCGTCGGCAAGTTCGGCGCGGCGGTGCGGAACATGAAGCTGGGGACCGCGTACGACTTCTCGGTCGACATGGGCAGCTTGATCTCCGCGGGTCAGCTGGACACGGTGACCGACCACGTAGACGACGCGAAAGCCAAGGGCGCCAAGGTGATTGCGGGCGGCAAGGCGCGGCCCGACATCGGGCCGCTGTTCTACGAGCCCACGGTGCTGGCCGAAGTCACGCCGGAGATGGAGTGTGCGGCCAACGAGACGTTCGGGCCGGTCGTGTCGATCTACCCCGTCGCCGACGTGGATGAAGCCGTCGAGAAGGCCAACGCCACCGAGTACGGGCTCAACGCTAGCGTGTGGGCCGGCTCGTCGGCGGAAGGCGAACAGATCGCCGCCCGGTTGCGGTCGGGGACGGTGAACGTGAACGAGGGTTACGCGTTCGCATGGGGCAGCCTCAGCGCCCCGATGGGCGGGATGGGCCAGTCCGGCGTCGGTCGCCGGCACGGACCCGAGGGTCTGTTGAAGTACACCGAATCGCAGACGATCGCGACCGCGCGCGTGTTCAATCTCGATCCGCCGCTTGGCATTCCGGGGACGCTGTGGCAGAAGTCGCTAGTTCCCGTTGTGCGCGCGGTGATGCGGCTCCCCGGGCGCAACTGACTACAGCCGCTCGCCGCATCCACGTATGGTCGGGCCGGCTGTAGATTACGTCGCAATCTTCTGCCATCGGTATGGCAAATCGCGTTACGCTCCTCGATATAGCGTCACATCGCACGTCAGGAGCCGCCATGAAGGCCGACGAGAAGCAATATGAGGAAGACGCTCGCCGATTACGCCAGTACGGCACCTTCGATAAGTTCTCCGATGCTGACCTGCAGCGGCTCGCCCGAGCGGCTCATCGCACTTCGACGTCGGCCCCATTGCCGCTGATTCATGAGCAGACGCCGTCGGACTCCTGCTACATCCTGCTCAGCGGGGAGGTCGGGGTCTACGTCGGCCGGGACCGCGTCGCCGTCCTGGGTCCGGGCGAGGTGATCGGCGAATCGGCGCTCCACCGTGGGAAGCTGCGTTCCGCGACCGTTACGACGATCGGGCCGGCCGAGGTCTTGCGCATCGAACGCGCTGATCTCGCCAGAATGCTCGACGAGATGCCGGCACTTCGCGAAATCATCGACGCATCCATCGCGCGGCACGTGCCGGTCGAGCTGCCGCCGAAGCCAAAACCACCGCGCATGAAGTTGGGCGCCTCAGTCCGCACCGAATTGGTCGAGCGATTTGAGCAAACCGCCAACAGCGCTGGTGTGGACGTCGCGGCCGCGGTTGAGGACGCACTTACTCAGTGGATCGAGCGCAACAGCACGGCGTAGCCAATCTCGTTCCACGCCTTTGCGTTCCGCAAGACTCGGTGGCAGGTCGCTGCCCCGCTTCCATTGACCACCTTCTACTACGGGGCGTAGTATCCAGGTATAGGGCCGCGCACAAGGGGGTGCAACGTGAGGTGGAGTTTCGCCCAGATCGGGCTGCTGATCATCTGCGCTTTTCACGTCATTCAGGCCGTGATCGGCCTCGTCGTCAATCCCAGCTTCGCGACCGGTCCTACCGCGCCGACCGTTCAGCTGCTCGGGATGGACTACAACGGCTGGCACGCCGTCGCCGGTCTCGCGCTGTTTACTCCCGGTCTGGTGTTCGCGCTGCGCAAGTCCTGGGCCGTGCTATATCTGTTGCTCGCCGCGATAGCCGGTGCGCTGCCCGGCATTTGGGCGTTCTTCTCACATCAGGTGGCCTACGTCTTCACCTTCCCAAACAACGTCACCGACGCGGTGGTGCACCTGCTGACCGCTGGGGTGATGGTCGCCGTGGCGGCCGTCCAGGTCCGACTGGATGGTGGACTGAAGAACTCGCTCGTCGATCTCCGGAAAGCCCGGTAGCTCGCCGCCGCGACCCTATTCGCTGAACAGCGTATTCAGCTCGTCGAAGCTCGCGGCTCCGGTGAGTCCCTCGAAGGAGCCGTCCTCGATCAGCTTCCGCGCGGCGGCCAGGAACGCACCCCACGCGACCCGACTGAAAGCCGAGCCGACGCTGATCCGTCGCACCCCCAACTGCGCGAGGTCCGTCACCGTCAGCCCCGTGTCGGAAGACATCAGAACGTTGACCGGATATGGCGCCACGGCGTCGACGAGAGTGGCGATGTCCTCTCGGGTGCGGATCCCCGGCGCGAAGAGCACCTCGGCTCCCGCCTCACCGTAAGCCTGCAGCCGCCGGATGGCCTCGGCGAGCGGATCGGGGTGGCCGTAAAGGAAGCATTCCGCGCGGCCGGTCAGCATGACGTCGGCTCCCGAATCGTCGATCGCGGAACGCGCAGCGCGGACGCGGTCGGTGGCCTCGGCCAGCTCGAAGAGCGGCGCGCCGGCGTTGCCGGTGCCGTCTTCGACGGAGAGGCCGGCCACGCCGGTGGCCACGCAGCGCGCCACATTGTGCGCCAGCTCGTCCGGACTTCGGGCATAGCCGGCCTGGAAATCGGCATTGACGGGCACGCTGACCGCGGCCACTATTTCGGCGATGTTGTTCAGTGCCTCGCCGACGGAGAGCGCAGTCACCGTGTCGGGCAGACCGCGCGCGAAGCAGAGTCCGGCGCTCGTGGTGGCCAGTGCAGGGAAGCCCAGCTTTGCAAGCGCGATTGCCGAACCGGCGTCCCACGGATTCGGGATGAGAAAACACCCCTGTTGATGGAGTCGGCGAAAACGGGCTCCAATGTCGCCGCGGGATTCCACAACCCGATTATGCTCGCGCCCATGTGAAGTCGCCACACCGCCGCCCGATCGACTCCAGAATCGAAATCACTTGTGCGCGTTGGCATTCACACAAGGCCGGGCTGGGATCAACCCGGAGCGGCGGGGAACCCGACGGCGGTCGTCGGTGCGCCAGGAGCGCCAGCCGCCGGACCGCCGGGACCGCCGCCAAGACGACTGGCCGCAAACGCCGCGCCCTGGTCGATCATCGCCGTGTTGGTCGAGTACGTGTCGTGTGCGGCGAAATTCATTCCGTCGGAGCAGATCGGGTCACCCTCGGCGCATACCTGGACGGTCTTGGCCTGATAGAGCGGACCGATGACGACCGGCGGCTCGCCCAAAAAGTTCATCGCCTTCTCGCTTGGCAGTGCGAAGAGCACGACCGACGAGACATGGTTGGCCACCTCGGGGTCCAACGGTTTGGGCACGGAGGCCGGATCGATGCCAGCCGGCACGGCGGCCGAGGTGACGAACCCCATCACGGCAGCGCCCTGGGAATAGCCGGCGAGCACCATTTTGGTGTTGGGGCAGTCGTGCGCCGTCGAAACGACATGCGCGCCCGCGTCCCTGATGCCCGCCTCGCCCGCGTTCGTCCAGTCGTGGGTGGCGGGATAGTTGACCGGATAGACGTCGAGCGACTTTGCGCCAACGCGCGGCCGCAGCGAGTCGACGAATGCCTGTCCGGTCGCGCCGAGTCCCGGCGGGTCATCGGTGCCGCGCGCGAACAGCACCTGCACGTCCGGGCATGGATCGGCAGCAGCGAACGGAATGGCAGAACCGAGGACCGGAGCGCTGACGCCCGCCGCCGCGAGGACGGCGGAAACAAGCAAATGGGGTAGGTGACGTGCGGTCATGTGCGGTGCACCCCCCAACAGATGCGGTATCTAAACCACGATCTTTCATGCGGTGCCCCGCGTGGTCAAGGTGTATTGCTGGCTAGCCCTCGTTGACGAGGTCCGCGAGGAACGCGGGTAACCGCCCGGCGCCAAAGTCATAGAACCGCGCCCATAGCGGTTCGACCGATATGCGCACCATCTGCTTATACGTCGACCGCACGTTGCGTTCGAACTCGGCGAGTTGCGGGCCGTCCATAGAGCTCCTCGCCGCCTCGAGATACTCCTCGGTGACGCCGTCGACGGTTTGCAGTGTGGCGAGCCCGCGTACCAGGAGGGCTTTCGCCTCTTCCGGGGTGGAGCCCGAATCGATCGTCAGTGCCACCTGCGGACGTGCCGAAAGCGCCCGCGCTTTCGGGGAGCTCGGTGCGGTGGAGACGACGATGCGTTCGCCGGTCCAGTGAAATCCGACCGGGATGACTCGCGGGAAGCCGTCGTGCCCGTTGTAGGCGAGCCTGGCCATGGAGCCGGAGAGCAGCTTCTGGGCCCCGGGGAGGACGAGCTCCCGGGCCAACTCCTGGGTGTTCATCACACTCGTAGTCCTACACCGGACCGCGGGCTCACAGCTGGCCGAGGCGCTCGCTCACCCGGGCCAGTGCCTCGTCGAAGATCTGCACCTTCTCGCCGCGCTTCTCGTTCGCGGGCTGGGCGGAGCCGCGGGCCCCTTCGGCCTCCACCCGAGCCGCACCCCGGCGCCGCAACAAGCTGAAGTTCTTGTCGCGCGCCTGCCTGAGCCGGCTCTGCAAATCCTTGAGCGACTTCTCGTCCATGCGCATGAGGGCCTCGGGATGGCTCTCGCCGATCAACGAGCTTTCCTGCTGGGTCAGGTTCACCTGGTGGCTGCTCACCCCTAGATTCATAACCCGCTCCGGGCGTACCGGCGCGTCGAATGTCCGCCACCACGCCGAGTCGTCACGCCGGGGCCATCTCGAGTTCACATCGCCGGAGGCGTGGGTAGTCCTTAGCGACGAAGGAGGTTGCGATGGGCAGGCATTCGAAGGACGAGGACGAGCCAAAGGGGGGCCGACCCGGTCCCGCGGATCAGGGCGGCGAAGGTGGAATGGCGACGCGTGAGAACGCGCCGGAACTCACCGAACCGGACCGCGAGGACTGAGGGGCGAGCGCACCAAACGGGGCCCGTTTCGAGCGGCCCCCGCGGCGGGTAGCCGAGAGGTCTCATTCACGACGAAAATGGATAGATGCCATTCGAACAGGCGCCGCCGCCGCCGCCCCAATCGGCGCCGGGCTGGTACCCCGACCCGGCGGGGGTTGGTCACGGGCTGCAACGGTATTTCGACGGCACCAGCTGGACCAGCGAGTGGGCGTTCGCCGCAGAACCGCCGAAGAAAGAGACTCCCGGGAAGGCGGCCCTGGCCCTCGCGGCTTTGGGCTTCCTCGTCCTGCTCATCATCGTCGGGAAGACCTGGGTTTTCGACCAGAAGAAGGACGCCCCATCGACCCCGACCAGTTCGGCCACAGCGGGACCGCCGACCGAGGCTGCGCCGACTACACCGCCCGGCCCCAAGAAGCCGGACGGAGTCACCTTCACCACCGCACCCGGCCCGAACGGCGACGTGGTCAACGCCCGATTCGCCATTCGTGACAATTACACCGAACAGATGATCAAAGACGGTGCGCGGACGGACACCATCGACATCCTCAGATATGCGAGAGCGACGTATCCCGACGCTTCCGCGGTGAACGTGCAAGGCACCTTCCCGATGACCGACCCGTACGGCAACACCGCGACTCACGTCGCCATCGACCTCACGTATTCACGAGAGACCTTGAACAAGATCAACTTCGATGGCATCACCAAAACCAGCATCTGGGAGATCCGCGATTCCGGCACTATTCTTCCGGCTTTTCAGCCGTAGACCGGTGGGCGGATAATCGCGTCGTGCCCACCGAACCCCCTCGCCCATCCCGGGCCGCGCCGAAGCCGCCGCGGGTGCGTACCACGCCCGAGGATCTGGAGAGGTTCGGCGACGAGGAGCAGATGCGCTCGGCGTCGGACGAAGCCCGGCTCCGCGACGAGCGACCGCCGCATCACGATTAGCCGCCGGCGAGGCGTTCAGCCTGCCGCGACGCGGTCGATGTGGGCGAGGAAGTGCGTCAACACCGCCTCGGGTGCCTCGAGTTGCGGCCAGTGCCCGATGTCGTCGGCGAGCATCACGACATTGGGTTCGGGAATCACCTCGGCATAGCGGCGCGCCATGTGCGCGCCGGAGTTGGGGTCGATGGGCCCGTCGATCAATCGCATGGGAACCGCGGTCTGCCGCATGGCGCGCACCCACCGGTTTCGGTGTGCGTAGCGATCGTTGATGAACCGGCCGACTTTGTGCAGCACCCGCCGGCCATCGTTGTAGTCCAAGATCTGGTTGAACACGTCCATCATGTGCCGGGTCGGCTTGGTGTTCGGGCCGAACATTTCGCGCAGCGTGGGCTCCAGCAGCCGACGGGACACCGGACTGCTCTGCACTTGACTGAAGACGTCGCCCAACGGCGTGCCCGACATCAGCTTCTGCGCCATTCTGGGCTTGTATGCCTCGACAAACATTCCGCCGTTGAGCCAGGTGATGGAGTCGATGCGCAGCGCGCCATAGGCTTGCTGACCGAATTCGTGACGGGCCAGCATCTCCTGGCACACGGAATCACCTATGTCGTGGGCCAGGATGTGCGCGTTGCTGATGTTCAGGTGGGACAGCAGGGCTTCGTGCATGTCGGCGTGGTCGCCCACCGAGTACTCGTAGGCCACCGGTTTGTCGGAGAACCCCATGCCGATCATGTCGGGGGCGATGACGGTGAACCGTTGCGTCAGCGTGGGCCAGATCCGCGCCCAGTCAAAGGAATTGAACGGATAACCGTGGATCAGCAGCAGCGGCGGTCCGCTGCCCTCGATGCGGTAGAAGATGTCGAAGCCGAGGTAGTCGAAGTGGTCTCCGGCCGCCAGCCAGCGTTGCAGTTCAGCGTCCATGACAGTCATCATCCTTCGCCGGTGAGCGCGTCGCACGACAACCTTTTCGGTTGTCGCCACGGGGTGGCCCGCGATGCGTCCGAACAGCTTGCGGGACAGGGCGCCTCAGCGTGGCGTTCTTCCCGGCGTATTGCCGGCCGGAGCCGAGGCTATTCTCCGCCGGGCGAGGCGCCATAGGATAGCCAGCATGCGTCGCCGTGTGCCGAGCCCGACTTTGTGATGGCAATTACCAATACCGAGCTCAGCTTCCTGCTAGAGGCGTCGCGCCGCGGCCTGCTTCCTCAGCAAGGCCGCATCCTTGAATTCGGCGAAGCCGAGACCATGATCGATGTGGCGCAGGCGATCCCGATCCTCCTCGAAGAAGGGCCGCGGCGCGACGCGTTGCTCGCCGAGCCGGCGCCGGACGGTATGCCGCAGATCTATGCCGACGCCAAACGCATCTACCGAGCCCTGTTCGACTTCCGCAGCTACAACGCCATCGATCTGCTCCCGCCCAACGACTATCGTCTGCAGCAGGATCTCAACCTGCCCTTCGACCTTGGGACACGGTTCGACGTCTGCATCAACAACGGCACGAGCGAGCACGTCTTCAATCAGGCCAATTGCTACAAGGCGATTCATGATCACACCGCCCCAGGCGGCGTGATGATCCACTGGACACCATGCCTGGGATGGATCGACCACGGCTTCTACAACATCCAGCCAGGGTTCTTCCACGACCTGGCCACCGCGAACGGCTACGAGATCCTGCTAGCCGTCCTGTCGAGCGACACCATGATGATGCCGATAATCCCCGGCCAAATCACCGCCGAGTTCGTCGGCGCCAATCCGGGCATCCGGGACAGCCTCGCCTGCGCCGTCCTGCGCAAGACCACGGATGAACCTTTCCGCTTTCCCTTGCAGGGGGTCTATTCCTTTCTCAAGGAACTGACGGACCGGGTAGAAGCGAAACGTATGGCGCATGTGATGGCGCCCAGCTCCGGCGAGGCAGGACAGCAACCGCGGCGGCCCGACGATCCTACTGCCATCGGGTCCTAGACATAGGCTTCGCGTATGCGCGACCTTGGGGTATCGATGGTGAGCTTCGGCTAGTAGCACGCGCGGGGTTCGTAGCCCGGGAATTGAGTTGCCATACCCCGAGTACCCAGCTGATCGATCAATTACTAGACGAGCGGTCATGGTGGCAACTCGACGGGTGCGACCTCGCTCGACCGAGCCCTTTTAAGCAAGAGCCCTAGTAATGTCCAGCGATGTGGGTGACCGAGACGCCAAGTATCGGACGACTCGATGCAGCTGAAGTATCTCACCATCGCCGAGCTGGTTGCGGGGGCCGGCGGTGATCCGTGGGAGGTCAACCGGACTCTGCAGGCTGGTAGCCCGGCCCAGATTGAGCGTCTGGCCGAAGGCTTCCACGGCGCTGGACGCTCTACCGCCGAGGCCGAGCATGCATTTGCTCAGGCCCAGCAACGCTTCAACGCTGCCTGGAACCACCAAGACGGCAGCCCAAGCCCAATCAACAGCTCCGATGAAGTGCAGCGCACGATCAAATCGCTCGGCGCGCAGTCTGAGCAGTTGCCGAAGATCGGCGCTGACTTGGAAAATATCGCCGCCGCGTTGGCCGAGGCGCAAAAGGGCGGTGCCGCCGAAATCGCCGCGTTGGAACGTCAGTTACAGCTGCTCGACAAGATCATCGGCGCGGCGACCCAGGACCTCCAAGATCCCGCGCTCGACGCGAAGTCCAGGAGTGAACTCCAATCGTTGATCAATGACGCCAAAGCCGACGCCGTCGATGACACCCGGGATGCTCTCCATCAGCTCAACTCCATACGTAACGGCTACTCGACGACGTTGCAGAAGTCACTGGGCAATTTGCATGCCGAAGGCTTTGACCCCAAGCCTCTCGCACCGGTGGACGCGCAGGGCGAACCCGAACAAATCCAAATCCCCCCGCCGACCACCAACCCCGAAGACGTGAAGAAGTGGTGGAACTCGCTTAGCCAAGAGCAAAGAGACCAGCTGATCGCGCAACACCCGAAAGAACTCGGCAACCTCAACGGAATCGACGCTATCCCCCGCGATGCGGTCAACCAGGCGGTCATGAACGATGACATCAACCGGGTCGAGGCCGCCGCCCGGCAGCACGGTCTGTCACCGGACAACCTTACCCGGGACGCACGCGGCAACCTCGACAACGACCTCTTCACCAATCCCGGGAAATATGGGCTCACAGCCACCGACGTAACGCGGTACCGCAACGCCGTGAAAACCCGCGACGGTCTCGAATACGACCGGGCACACAACACCGACGGCTCAAGACCGGTGATGCTGTGGGCCTACGACCCCGAAGCCTTCAACGGCTGGGGCAAGGCAGCAATTGCCATCGGCAATCCCGACTACGCCCGCAACACCGCCGTCATCGTGCCCGGTACCGGCAGCAGTGTGTATCAGGGATGGATGTCTGGCCACGATGACGCCATCAACCTCTACGACCAGTCCCTGGCAGCCGATCCCAGCCATCACTACACCTCCGTGATCGCCTGGATGGGGTACGAAGCACCGCACGGCTTCGGCGATATCCAAGGCGTCAGCACTCCTGGCCTTGCACGGTCAGGCGGGGACCTGCTCGCCGCCGATGTCAACGGCCTCTGGGTCACCCACAACAGCCTGACGCCCGAGCACATCACCGTAATCGGACATTCCTACGGCTCAACCACAGTCGCAGACGCCTTCGCTCACAGCAGCATGCACGCCAACGACGCGGTACTACTCGGTTGCCCCGGAACCGATCTGGCCCACAGCGCCGCCGACTTCCATCTCGACGGAGGACATGTCTACGTCGGAGCAGCGTCCACCGACCCGGTCAGTTGGATCGGTGAAGGCAGCGGCATGCCAGAACAGTGGCTCAAACAAAAGCTCAACGATCACGGCATACCCATACCGTTAGATGCCGGTCTGGGCCGAGACCCGGCGGGCGAGGGCTACGGCTCGATCCGCTTTCATGCCGAAGTCATGGGCTCTCAAGACATCAACCGCCACGACCATTCCCACTACTACGACATGGGCAGCGAGTCGCTGCGCAGCCTCACCGATATCGCAAGCGGCCACTCCGGCCAGCTACAACAGGATGGGTTAATTGCCGATGGCCGACGCCAGCCCCACATCGGGCCATTCCGGATACCGGGTATACCGGCCTACATCGATCCAGAACACGACCGTCCGCGCACCACGATCCAAAATGACCACCAATACCTCGGCTACCGACCGCGATGACGACCGCGACGCGCCCTGGTGGGGACTACGGGTCTTGTTGCAGGCATTGGCGCTACTCGCATTGGGAGGGTGTTCTTTCGTGAATCCACATCGCCAGGACATTGACCATCCAGCCAACCCGCTGTCCGATCAACAGACACGTGACCAAGTCATCGAGCCCGCCAAGCAAATTGCCCAATACGCTCAACTACAAGATCCCGCAGGTCGTTTCGACTACTCGTCCTGCAATGACCAAGGTGATCCGCCCTACAGAGGCGTCGTATCAATGAGTTTCACCCTGCCAAACGGCCAGACTGACGGCCCACCATCCACCGCCGACCCGAATACATTCTTTCAGCGAATCGCTGCGACGATGGTGGCCCACGGATGGAACGACGGCCCCCCACCCGATTGGCATTCATACGGTCGTGTTCTGAATAAGGATGGGGTCGTCGCGGTCATGACGCAGGACCCCGCCAGTGGCAGAGGGAAGCTCCAGCTATACGGAGAATGCCGCAACATGACGAATCATCGACTAGACGGCCCGGATGCTGGCTTCAGAATCGATGATCAACTTAGGAGCGGATAACTCCGCTGACGGTTGGCCACCCCTGTCGCCATACGCGCATTCTATTCGCTCGTTGGCGTGACTTTTGGCGTCAAACCGTCCAGGACAAGCTATTCATCCAGGCTAAAACAAGCTCTGACCTGCGTCGGGCTGACAGGATTTGAACCTGCGACCACTTGACCCCCAGTCAAGTGCGCTACCAAACTGCGCCACAGCCCGGATGCCGCCCGCATCGGCGGCAGCAGGTCGAAAGCCTACCGCAGACGACCCGCCACTCCGCTAATCGACCTTCCCCAACCGGGCGGCCACGTCGTCGACCCAGTTCAGCAAGGCGCGGGCCAGTTCGGCCTCGCGGCCGTAGAACCGCTGGGCCGGCACGGGCACGCTGACCGCGACCGCGTGCCCGGTCACGCCTTTGAGCGCCGCGCCGACAGCGCAGACGCCCTCGGTCTGCTCCTCGCGGTCGTAGGCGACGCCCTCGGCGCGAACCCGCTCGAGCTCCTTGCGCAGCGCCGCCGGGCTGGTGATGGTGTTCGGGGTGAGCGGCGCCAGCCGGCTCGGCAACTGCTCGGGCGGCAAGCCGGCCAGCAGGGCCTTCCCGTTGGCGCAGCAGTGCAACGGAAACGACTCGCCCACGGCGCTGATCGCGCGCAACCGGTGCGGCGAGACCACCTGGTCGACGAACGTCGCGCGGTCCCCGTCCAGGATCGATAGGTCGACGGTCTCCCCCAGCTCCCGTGACAACTCCTCCATGAACGGGTGCACGTCCATCACGACGCCGAGGCGCACGGTGGTGGCCATGCGCGCGATCTCCGGCCCCAGCCGGTACCCGGCGCGGCCCCCGCGTGTGGCGACCAGGCCTTCGTCCTCCAGCGCGTTGAGGATCCGGCTGACCGTGGAGCGCGCCATGCCCAGCCGGTCGCCGATCTCGGCCTGGCTGAGCCCGCCCGGGTGCGCCTGCAGCAGCCGCAGCATCTCGGCAGCGCGGGCGATGACCTGAATGCCGGCGCCGTCGGAACTCACGCCGCCTCCCCCGTCTCGATCCGGTAGCTGCCGGTGGGGTCGACGATCGCCACCAGCCGCACAATGCAGCCGTCGCCGCCCACCCAGCGCCACGGAAACGCCGCGAAGGTGACGCGCTTGCCCGTGACCTTGTCCAGGTCGCCGCCGACGTTCTCAAAGCCGTAGATCCCCTGAGACAGGATCGCGCGGTGGCACGGTTCCCACTCCGGGAAGTCGTCGAGCACTCGGCGACCGGTCTGCTCCTCGTATTCCTTTACCGCCCAAGGCAATAGACCGCCGGTGTGTTCGGCGGGGCCGTGCGGCCCGATCGAGGTGGCGAGCGGATGATCCAGCGCCTGGGTGTCGGTGCCGACGGCCTTGACGCCCTTGGCCGCGAACCATTCGCCGGCGTCCTTGTAGAAGCCGGGCGAGTAGGCGTAGTACTCGGCGCTGTCGGCGTACTTGTGATGCCAACCGGTGTTGACGATGACGATGTCGCCGGGCCGGATCTCCGGCGTGGCATTCTCCAGGTCCTCCGCGGTGACCACTCCCCACTTCCCCTTGGGGATCGACACCACGACGCCGGTGCCGAAGAAGGCGCTCAACGGGATCTCGTGCAGGAATGGCGTGCCCTCGACCACATGTGCGGGCGCGTCGATGTGCGTACCGGAATGCATTACGGTGGTGACCTTTTGGGTCAGCACCCGGCTCCTGGCCATGTTGTGCAGGCGCTCGATCTTGACGTCCTCGAAGTACGGCCAGGCCGGCACCCCGTGTCCCCACGGGTGCGACAGGTCGTAGAACTCCAGCTTCGACTCGGCCTCGCCGAGCGGCCAGTTCATGCTCATCGCGGTTCCTTTCAGCAGGCCGTGTATCCGCCGTCCAGGTACATCACCTGGCCGGTGTAGAAGCTCGACGCGTCGCTGAGCAAGTAGATCAGCGCGCCGACGAAGTCTTCGGGTTCGGCGAAGCGGCGCAACGGGATTCGGGCAAACATCGCTTCGCGGGTGGCGCGGCCCTTCTCGTCGTCGGCATACATCCACTCCGTGAGCTCCGAACGGAAAACCGTTGGGGCGAGCGCGTTCACCCGAATGCCCGCGGCGCCCCACTCGGCCGCCAGGCTTTTGGCCAGCAGGTCGGTGGCGCCCTTGGACGGGCAGTAGGCGCTGTAGCCGGCGGAGTGACCGAGCGCGCCCCGCACCGACGAGACCAGCACGACGCTGCCGCCGGTTCCCTGTTCGAGCAGCGCGCGCCCGGCCGCCTGGCAGACCAGCCAGGCGCCGCGCGCGTTGGCGTCCATCACCTTGTCGAAGTCCTCGACGGCCATGTCGGTGATGGGTGCGACGTGGTTCATGCCCGAGGCCACCAGGACGCCATCGAGCCGGCCGTGCCGGGCGAGCGCCGCCTCCACCATGGCGCGGGCGTCGGCCGGGGTGTCGGGGCGGCGGGCAACCACCGCGGCATTGTCGATATCGAGGTCGTCCAGTTTTGCGGCGTTGCCGCCGGTCAGCGTCAGCCGGGCCCCGACGCCGGCCAGTGCCCGGGCCGCGACGCTGCCCAGCGCGCCGGTGGCCCCGGTGACCAGGATCGACTTGCCTTCGACGCTGAAGCGCGCGGCGGTGGGCGCTTCCTGTTCGACGTTCACGATGCCTCCGAATCCCGCATTGCGGTTCTACTAACCCGCTATACAAGAAAAATACGGATGGGCCAGAGGCAAAGTCAACACAGTATTCCTGTGATGTAGCTTTCATATCCCGCATCGTGGAACAGCGACGGAATTGATATCGCCGGTGCTATCGAATTCGGGAATCCTCGATTGGTCCGGGAAGGCCACCCAAGGCGCCGAAGCTCAGCGCCGCTTGGCTCCCCGCTTTTCGCGCACCCGCACGTTGATCCGGATCGGGCTACCCTCGAAGCCGAATGCCTCGCGCAGCCGCCGCTCCAGGAAGCGCCGGTAGCCGGCCTCCAAGAACCCCGTGGTGAACAGCACGAACGTCGGGGGGCGGGCGGTGGCCTGGGTGGCGAACAGGATGCGCGGCTGCTTGCCCCCGCGCACGGGCGGCGGCGTCGCCGCCACCACCTCCTTGAGCCACGCGTTCAACGGGCCCGTCGGGATGCGCATATCCCACGATGCCAACGCGGTCTCCATCGCGGGCACCAGCTTCTGCACCGCGCGGCCCGTCCTGGCGGAGATGTTGACCCGCTGCGCCCAGCGCAGCTGCACCAGCTCGCGGTCGATCTCGCGCTCCAGCAGCTCGCGCCGGTCCTCGTCCACCAGATCCCACTTGTTGAAGGCCAACACCAGGGCGCGGCCGGCCTCGATCACCATGGAAAGCACCCGCTGATCCTGCTCGGTCAGCGGCTGCGAAGCGTCGATCAGCACCACCACCACCTCGGCCGAGTCGATCGCCGAGTGGGTGCGCACCGAGGCGTAGAACTCGTGCCCGCTGGCCTGGCCGACCTTGCGCCGCAGGCCCGCGGTGTCGACGAATCGCCACACCTTGCCGCCCAGTTCGATCAGCGAGTCCACCGGATCCACGGTCGTCCCGGCGACGTCGTGCACCACCGAGCGCTCGTCCCCGGCCAGCTTGTTCAGCAGCGAGCTCTTCCCCACGTTGGGTTTGCCGACCAGCGCGACGCGTCGAGGGCCACCCGGTGCGGGCACCGCCTCCGACACCTCCGGCAGCGCGGCCAACACCTGGTCGAGCAGGTCGGCGACGCCGCGGCCGTGGATCGCGCTGACGGCGTGCGGCTCGCCGAGGCCCAGCGACCACAACGCCGCCGCGTCCGCCTCGCCCTTCTCGCTGTCAACCTTGTTGGCCGCCAAGAAGACTGGCTTGCCCGAACGCAGCAGGATGCGGGCGGCGGCCTCGTCGGCCGCGGTGGCCCCGACCGTGGCGTCGACCACCAGGATCACCGCATCGGCGGTCCGCATCGCCACCGACGCCTGTTCGGCCACCAACTGCTGCAGACCCTTGGCATCGGGCTCCCATCCGCCGGTGTCCTGCACGACGAACCGGCGGCCCGTCCAGAGCGCGTCGTAGGACACCCGGTCGCGGGTCACCCCGGGAATGTCCTGCACCACCGCCTCGCGCCGGCCCAGGATCCGGTTGACCAGCGTCGACTTGCCGACGTTGGGCCGCCCCACCACCGCCACCACGGGCGCGGGGCCGGCCTCGGCCAGCTCTTCGAGCCCGGATTCGACCGATTCCCAATCGCTTTCGTCGGTCCAGGTGCCGTCGGACGTCACCGTACGGCCCCGCTTCGCTGCTGGACCAGCTCCAGCAGGTGGTCGATCACCTGCGCCTCGGTCATCTCGCTGGTGTCGACGACCACCGCGTCGGGCGCGGCGCGCAGCGGCGACACCGCCCGGGTGGAATCCAGATGATCGCGCCGACGGACGTCGGCCAGCACCGCGTCGTAGTCGCCGGCCAGCCCGGCCGCGACGTTCTGATCGTTGCGGCGCCGCGCGCGGGTTTCGGCGGACGCGGTCAGAAAGATCTTCACGGGCGCGTCGGGCAGGACGACGGTTCCGATGTCGCGTCCCTCGACGACGACGCTTCCAGTCCCCCCGGCCATTTCGCGCTGCAGCCCGACGAGGCGGGCGCGCACGGCCGGAACCGACGACACCGCCGACACCGCGCGGGTGACCTCGTCACCGCGGATCTCGACCGAAACATCCTCTCCGGCAAGGAAGTAGCGATCGCCATCCACCGACAGCTGTGCCGTCGACCCGATCCGCCCGACCGCTTCGGCGTCCGCCGGATCGATGCCCGCGCGCAGCACCGCCAGTGTCACCATCCGGTACATCGCCCCGGTGTCCAGGTAGCGGGCGCCCAGCGCCCGCGCCAATCCCCTTGACACCGAAGACTTTCCGGTCCCAGCGGGCCCATCAATGGCAACGATCACAGCGCTCACAGGCCAACCGCCTTATACAGTTGGCCGACCTCGCCCTGGTTCAAGGCCCGGAAGCTGCCCGGCCGCTGCTTGCCCAACGACACCGGTCCGATGTCAGTGCGCACCAGCGCCTCCACCGGGAAGCCGACCGCGGCCAGCAGCCGGCGCACGATGCGATTGCGCCCTTCGTGCAACACCACGCGCACCAGCGTCTTGCCCGGAATGGCGTCCACGACCGCGAATTCGTCGACGCGCACGGGGCCGTCGTCCAATTCGATTCCCGCCCTGAGTCTTTTGCCCAGCCCGCGCGGCACCGACCCGGTCACCGTCGCCAGGTATGTCTTGGGCACCTCGTGGGAGGGATGCATCAGCCGGTGCGCCAGCTCGCCGTCGTTGGTCAGCAGGATCAGGCCCTCGGTGTCGGCGTCCAACCGCCCGACGTGAAAGAGGTTCTTGTTGCCGCGCACCCGGCGTTCCACCAGGTCGCCGATGCACGGCCGGCCGCGATCGTCCGACATGGTCGAGTGCATGCCCCGCGGCTTGTTCAGCGCCAGATACACCAGCGACTCGTCGAGGACCACCCTGGCGCCGTCGACCTTGATCACCGAGGCGTCGGGGTCCACCCGGGTGCCCAACTCGGTCACCACCTGCCCGTCGACCTCGACGCGGCCGTCGATGATCAACTTCTCGGCGGCCCGGCGCGACGCAATTCCGGCTTGGGACAACACCTTCTGCAGGCGGATCCCCTCAGTCTCGACCATCAATCCTGGTCCACGTCGAACGTCAGTGCCTGCTCGGGCGCCTGACCGCCCGACAGCTTGATGAAACGCGGCTCGCTGTCCAGGGATTCGCTGAGGTCCTCGATCGTGTCGACGTCGGGCAGCAGCGGGGCGATGTCGGGAAGGTCGGCGAGCGAGGTCAATCCCAACCGCTCCAGGAACAGGTCGGTGGTCGCGAACGTCACCGCGCCGGTGTCGTCGTCGACGCCGGCCTCGGTGATCAGGCCGCGCGCCAACAGCGTGCGCATGACGGCGTCCACGTTGACGCCGCGGACCGCGCTAACGCGCGCCCGGGTCACCGGCTGGCGGTAGGCCACCACGGCCAGGGTTTCCAGCGCGGCCCGGGTCAGCTTGGACCGCGCGCCATCCAGGAGCAGCTTCTCCACGTACGGCGCAAACTTAGAGCGGGTGTACATCCGCCAGCCCTCGCTGGTTTGACGCAGGTCGATGCCGCTGCCGCGTTCGGTGAGTTCGTCGGCCATCTGCTGCAGCCGGGCAGCGACGCGGTAGACGGGTTGCTGCGTGGCCGAGCCCAGCGCCTCGGCGGTGACCGGCGTGTCGACCACCAGCAGCAGCGCCTCCAGCACGGAGCCGAGTTCCTCGGCGTCCATGGGCGTCGCCTCGGCGATCTCCGGGATACCCGCGTCGAGATCGACGTCGGGCTCGTACTCAGTCATCTATTCGTCCCGCACTTCTACCAAGGCTTCGCTGGCCGGACGTTCCCCGGTCCAAGAAATCTGGAGCACGCCAAGGGGCTCCGACTGGTCGAATGCTACCGCCCGGCTCCGATACAGCTCGAGCAGCGCCAGGAAGCGCCCGACGACCTCCATCGGCGCCTCGCAGTCGGCGACCAGCTCGGAAAACGTCGCCCAGTGCCCGCTGCCGCGGGATTCCAGGATCGCCAGCAACTTCTTGGCCTGCTCGGGCACCGAGACGGCCACCTCGTGCAGGTGCCCGATGGCCACCGTGGGCACGGGACGCGGGCTGAACGCGATCGCGGCGATCTGGGCGAACCGTTCGGCGTCGACCCCCAGCATCACCTCCGGCAACAGCTCGGTGAACCGGTCCTCCAGCGCCACGGCGCGCGGGTAACTGCGCAGCGCCGTGGCCTCCAGCTCGGCGAACATCTCCGCGACGTGCTTGAACGCGCGGTACTGCAGCAGCCGGGCGAACAGCAGATCGCGCACCTCCAGCAGCGCCAGGTCCTCTTCGTCGTCGATCTGCCCGGCCGGCAGCAGCCGGGCGGCCTTGAGGTCGAGCAGGGTCGCGGCGACCACCAGGAACGCGGTCGTCTCCTCCAGGTCGAGCTGGGAGCCGATCTCGCGGGTGTAGGCGATGAAGTCGTCGGTGACCTGGTGCAGCGCCACCTCGGTGACGTCGAGGCGGTGGGCGAAGATCAGCTGCAGCAGCAGATCGAACGGCCCCTCGAAGTTGGTCAGGCGGACTTGAAAGCCGTTCTTGGGTGGCGCCTCACCATTTGCGCTGGCCGTCACGCGCCGAATCGGTCGATGAACTCGCGGGCCAGGGCGCGGTAGGCCACGGCGCCCGTCGAGCGCGGGGCCCAGGTGGTGATGGGTTCGCCGGCCACGCTGGTCTCCGGGAATCGGACGGTTCGGGTGATGACGGTGTCGAACACGAGGTCGCCGAACCGCTCCACCACGCGGGCCATCACCTCGCGCGAGTTCACGGTGCGCGGGTCGTAGCGGGTCAGCAGGATGCCGCTGATTTCCAGCTTCGGGTTGAGGCGGTCGCGCACCTTGTCGACGGTGTCGGTCAGCAGCGCCAGGCCGCGCAGCGAGAAGAACTCGCACTCGGTGGGTATCACCACGCCGTCCGAGCAGGCCAGACCGTTGACGGTGAGCAACCCGAGCGACGGCTGGCAGTCGATCAGGACGTAGTCGTAGCGGTCCAGCACCGGATGCAACGCCCGGCCCAGCGTCTGCTCCCGGCCCACCTCGTTGACCAGCTGGATCTCGGCGGCGGACAGGTCGATGTTGCTGGGCACCAGGTCCAGGTATTTGATCCGGGTCTGCATCAGCACGTCGTCGATCGAGACGCGCGGCTCGACCAGCACGTTGTGGATGGTCTTCTCCAGCTCGTAGTGCGGCACACCGAGCCCGGCGGACAGCGCGCCCTGCGGGTCCATGTCCACCAGCAGCACCCGCCGGCCGTATTCGGCGAGCGCGGCGCCCAGGTTGATCGTCGACGTGGTTTTCCCGACGCCGCCCTTCTGGTTGCACATCGCGACGACCTGGGCCGGGCCGTGCGAGGTGCGCGGCTGCGGTTCCGGGATCGCCCGCGGCGGCCGCCCGGTCAGACCGAGCTCGACGCCGCTGTCCGGCTGCTCAGTCATGGCGGGGGTGTTCGGGAGGTGAACATCGACCGAAAGTCTAACGGGTTCAAGCGCCGAAGCCGGGCGACCCGCAGGGCGTTTCACCTGCGAATCTCACCGAATTTGCGCTGGTAGCGCGCCTGGCGGCGGTAATTGTTAACAGCAGTCACACCAGCACCACTGGGGCGGTGGTGGGCGGTTTTCCAACTTGATATCGCGGGCGATATCACGGCGGTGGGCGTCGCGCCGAGATTGCCGTGCGGGCTGTGATTCCGGTGCCGCGACGACCTTGGCGACAATCTGGGCGCCCGCTGCCCGGCGCCCGCCCGCACTACTGTGGCGTCATGGACCTGAAGCGACGAATTCCCCTGCTGCGATGGTCGGTCTGGCGGATGGCGACGGGCGCGCGCAACATCACCACGACGGGTCAGATCGGCGACGGACGCGAGGCCGCCGCGGTGGACTACGTCCTGCGCAACGCCAAGGCCGGCGACATCGACGACGTGCTGGCCACCATCGACAGGTTCGCCTACGAGAAGTCGATGCTGATCAACGTGGGCGACGAGAAGGGCCGGCTCCTCGACGCCGCGGTGCGCCGCGCCGACCCGGCGGTGGCGCTGGAGTTGGGCACCTACGTCGGATACGGCGCGCTGCGCATCGCCCGCGCCGCCCCGAACGCCACGGTGTACTCCGTCGAACTCGCCGAGGCCAACGCCGCCAACGCCCGGCGCATCTGGGCCCACGCCGGCGTCGCCGACCGGGTGACGTGTGTCGTCGGCACCATCGGTGACGGCGGGCGCACCCTGGACGCGCTGGCCAACGAGCACGGGTTCGCCTCGAGCGCCCTCGACTTCGCGTTCCTCGACCACGACAAGGACGCCTACCTCGACGACCTGCACAGCATCATGGCGCGGGGCTGGCTGCGCCCGGGCGCGATCGTGGTCGCCGACAACGTCCGGGTGCCGGGCGCGCCGAAGTACCGCGAGTACATGCGCCGGCAGCAGGGCAAGCAATGGAACACCGTCGAGCACAAGACGCACCTGGAATACCAGTCGTTGGTGTCCGACCTGGTGCTGGAGTCCGAGTACCTGGGTTAGGTAGGCACTCAGCTTTCGGCCGCGTGCGCCAAATCCGCTGTGGCCGAACGCAATTGATCGGCGGAGTCCAGCCGCACCGGAAAGCCCACCCTGGTGTAGGCCACCCCACGGGGCGTGTGCACCCGCAGGTCCAAGCCGTAGCGGTCGACGCCGGTGCAGACCGCACTGTCGGTGTCGGGGTAGCCGCCGAACGCCCGGGCCATCGCCGCGAGGGCGCCGGCGTGGTCGGCGTTGAGATGGGCGATGGCCCGGACCGCAGCGGGCGCAACCGGATCCGGCGAGGCGGCGGCATACTGTTCGCCGCTGGCCGAGTCCATTCGGCCATACCCGCCTACCCAACGCACCCGCTGAACTTTGAGCACCCACAACGTGAAGTCGCTGAAGTCGAGGTAGTAACGCGCAGCCGGCACCGCATTCAGGTAAGCCGCCCGAGCGGCGTCCCGTTCGGTGTCCGGCTGGCCGACCACGCCTGCCAACGTGATTCGATGGCCCGCGAGTGGATCGGGGTTGCTGGTCGCCCCCACGATCGACAGGCTGGCTCTCGGCTCGGCAGCCAAGTTGCGGCCGTGCTCGGCCAAATTCGAGACGCAGAGCACGGGCATCCCACCGAGCAGTCCATAGGCCACCAATGACGCCCACGGGTCGCCTTCGGCGGTCAACGTGGCGAGTGTGGCGGCATTGGTAGCGGCGGCGATCGTGCGGGCCTCCTCCGCCGCGGACGGACGAGCGGAGTTGGTCGGGGGCCGCAACGGCTGGGGCATCGAAGGCGCGCCGCCGGGGTCGCCATGATCGCGAATCGCCACGAATACGAGGTTACCGCAGCAACATTGGCGATCCCGATTACTGCGCGCGCGGATGCGCTTCCGCCCACACCTCGCGCAGCGCGTGCACGGTGACCATCGTGTAGATCTGGGTCGTCGTCACCGAGGCGTGGCCCAGCAACTCCTGCACGACGCGCACGTCGGCGCCGCCCTCGAGCAGGTGGGTGGCGAACGAGTGCCGCAGCATGTGCGGCGACACGCCCGACGTGATCCCGGCGCGCTCCGCGGCGTCCTGCAGGACCTGCCACGCGCTTTGCCGCGACAGCCGGCCGCCGCGCACATTGAGGAAGATGGCCGGTATGCCGCGGCCGCGGCGGGCCAGGTCCGGTCGGCCACGCACCAGATAGGCGTCCAGCGCGTGCACCGCGGGCCGCCCGATCGGCACCAGCCGCTGCTTGCCGCCCTTGCCGCGCAGCAGCACCGACCTGGCCCGGGTATCGACGTCGTCGACGTCGAGGCCGACGGCCTCGGAGATGCGCGCCCCGGTCGAATAGAGAAGCTCCAGCAGCGTCCGGTTGCGCAGCGTGAGCGGGCCGTCGGACGCGCTGTCGCCGCCCGCGCCGTCCAGCAGCGCCAGCACCTGGTCGATGGTCAGACTCTTGGGGAGCCGGCGGCCCGGGGTGGGCGGGCGGACCGCGCGCGCCACGTCCAGCTCGGCGAGGCCTTCGGCCGCGGCGAATCGGTGTAAGCCGCGCACCGCGATCAGGGCCCGTGCCGCCGACACCGCGGACAGCGCCGGGCTTCCCGAGTCGGGGTCGCCGCGACGCAACGCCACCAGAAATTCGCTCACGTCGTCCTCGCCCACCTTGGCGATGTCGTGAATCCCGCGGTCCGACAGGTGCTTGGCGTAGCGGCGCAGGTCGCGCCGATAGGAGCTGAGGGTGTTCGCCGCGACGCCCCGTTCGATCGTGAGGTGGTCGAGGTAGCCCTGCACTTGGGTGTCCAGGGCCACCGTTGTCATTGGGTGGCCTTCCGTGCGACGAACGCCGTCGGCTTGTCGGCCCACGGGCTGTCCACCGGCCGCGGCTCGGCGACGCCCTCGGTTACCACGTGAGCGGCCAGAATCCCGGCAATCGCAATGGAATTCACGATCTCACCGCTGAACACCTGGCGGACCGCCTCGGCGACGGGAACCCAGCGCATCGTCATGTCGGCTTCCTCGTGATGTGCCTCCGGGCGCTGTACTTCGGTCAGCTCGGTGGCCAGATACACCCGCACCGATTCGTCGCTGAAGCCCGGCGCGGAATTCAGGTCGACCAGCACCTGCCATGTGCCGGCCCGCAGGCCGACCTCCTCCTGGAGTTCACGGGCCGCCGTCTGCTGCGGCGGCTCCCCCACCACATCCAGCAACCCGGCCGGCAGCTCCCACAATCGCCGG
The DNA here is from genome assembly GCF_001666835.1 of Mycobacterium sp. E3251. Lineage (GTDB taxonomy): Bacteria > Actinomycetota > Actinomycetes > Mycobacteriales > Mycobacteriaceae > Mycobacterium. The sequence continues at coordinate 50,600 of NZ_LZJF01000192.1, forward strand.
CCGAACGCGTGGCGGTATTGGTAGACCATCGCGATCTCGTCGTCTTCGCTCAACGCCACAATGGCGACGGCCCCGTAATGCTCGACGACTTCGCGAATCGCGGTGGTACCGCCCGGCATTCGGACCTGGTCACTGCGCAGCGCGAAAATCTTTCCCGTGTACAGCGTTTCGGATGACGCCGTCTCGAAATCGTGTTCAGCCACGGGCAGCGGGCTCAGGCAACGACTGGCTGACGCCGTCCCGCTGCTGGTTGCCGTTGGAGCCGTGCTCGGGAATCTCCACCGGCAGCAGCTCGCCCGACTGGTAGTCGAGGGCCGCCCCGACGAACGCGACGAACAACGGGTGCGGCCGGGTGGGCCGGCTCTTCAGCTCCGGGTGGGCCTGGGTGCCGACGATGAACGGATGCACCTCCGGCGGGTATTCGACGAACTCCACCAGGTGCCCGTCGGGTGAGGTTCCGGAGAACCGCAGGCCGCTCTCGGCGATCTTGTCGCGGTAGGAGTTGTTGACCTCGTAGCGGTGCCGGTGCCGCTCCGACACCTGCGTGGTGTCGTACGCCCGCGCGACGATCGAATCCGGCTGCAGCACGGCGGGATAGGCACCCAGCCGCATGGTGCCACCCAGGTCCGCCTGGCCCGCCACGATGTCGACCTGGTCGGCCATCGTGGAGATGACCGGATCCGGTGTCTCGGGGTCGAACTCGGCCGAGTTGGCCCGGTCGAGCCCCGCCGAGCGCGCGGCTTCGATCACGATGCACTGCAGGCCGAGGCACAGGCCCAGCACCGGCAGCCCGCGCGAGCGCGCGTAGCGGATGGCGCCGATCTTGCCCTCGATCCCGCGGATGCCGAAGCCGCCGGGGATCAGCACGCCGTGCACGTCACCCAGGGCCGCCGTCGCGCCCGCCGCGGTCTCGCAGTCGTCGGAGGCCACCCATTGCATCTCCACCTTGGCGTGGTGCTTGAAACCACCGGCGCGCAACGCCTCGGTGACCGACAGGTAGGCGTCGGAGAGTTCAACGTACTTGCCCACCAAGGCAATCCGTACGGTTTCGTGCGGCTCGTGCACCCGGCGCAGCAGGTCGTCCCACTCGGTCCAGTCGACGTCGCGGAACGGCAGGTTGAGCCGGCGCACCACGTACGCGTCGAGTTCCTCGCGGTGCAGCCGCTTCGGGATGTCATAGATCGACGGCGCGTCCGGGGTGGAGATGACGCCGTCGATGTCGACGTCACACATCAGCGCGATCTTGTTCTTCAGCGCTTCGGGCACGTCCCGGTCGCAGCGCAGGATCAGCGCGTCCGGCGTGATACCGATGCTGCGCAGCGCCGCCACGGAGTGCTGGGTGGGCTTGGTCTTGAGTTCGCCCGACGGAGCCAGGTACGGCACCAGCGAGACGTGCAGGAAGAAGACGTTCTCCCGGCCCAGGTCGTGGCGGACCTGGCGCGCCGCCTCCAGGAACGGCTGCGACTCGATATCGCCGACGGTGCCGCCGATCTCGGTGATGACCACGTCCGGGCGGTTGCCCTGGGCGTCCGGCTGGGCCATCGCCAGGATCCGGCTCTTGATCTCGTCGGTGATGTGCGGGATCACCTGCACGGTGTCACCGAGGTATTCGCCGCGGCGCTCCTTGGCGATGACCGTCGAATACACTTGGCCCGTCGTGACATTCGCCGAGCCGGACAGGTCGCGATCCAGGAACCGCTCGTAGTGGCCGACATCGAGGTCGGTCTCGGCGCCGTCCTCGGTGACGAACACCTCGCCGTGCTGGAACGGGTTCATGGTGCCCGGGTCGACGTTGAGGTAGGGATCGAGCTTTTGCATCGTCACGTACAACCCGCGGGCCGTCAGTAGCTGACCGAGGCTGCTAGCGGTAAGACCCTTGCCCAGAGAGGACGCGACGCCCCCGCTGACGAAGAGGTGCTTGGTGGCGGTTTGCGGGTGCTTTCGCACAGGCGGCCTCCGTGAAGACGGGCAGGGCGTCGAATGTTCTAGCGAATAACTAGTTGGGCCTGCCGACCCACGGAAACCCACCCTAACATCCACGACCGAAGTGTCGCGGCGAACACGCCCGCTACTGAGGCACCGTGATCGATGTCGCGCCGTGACCGGTGCCGTACTGACCGGCGTGGCCGCCGTTCATCAGGTCGTGCAGGCCCAGCACCGCGGTGATGCGGCCGGGCGCGGTGTCGACGTCGTCGACGGTGCTGACCGCCGAGTTCATTCCGGCGTCGGCGCGCGTCACGGCGACCGCGGCGCCGCCGGTCGCCGAACCGTCCCGCCCGGCCAGCAGGGTGCCCGAGCCGTGCGGCGCCAGCGCGGCGGCGAGCCGGGCGACGCTGACGCCCTGATTGCCGGCGTCCTGGGGAAGCGCGCCACCGGTGACGACCAGCGCGGCATTTGCCGCGCCCAGGTGATCGCTCGGCTGATAGGTGATGAAACCCGTGTCGCGCAGCGCCGCCAGCACGGTGTCGCGCTGCGGCTCGTCGACCGGCGGGATCGCCGGGTTGGCGTTGATCAGCAGCGCGATGCCCATCAGGTCGCCGGCCTGCGAGCCCTGGTCGACGAGCTTGGTGCTCAATTGCTGACCGGCGGGCAGAATCGACGAGTTCACCACGGTCTGCAGCTTCTCCGCGGAATTGGCCTCGACGAATTCGCTCGTCAACGACACGGTTCCGGTCACCGCGCCGCCGGCCTGACCGATGAACTTCGACACCGCGGCCACGTCGTCGTCTTTGGCGTCCGGGGTACGAAACACCACGACCGACTTGCCGGCGAGCGCGTCGTGCACGATCCGGCCGACCAATTGGGTGTCGAAATTGTTTGCCGCGCTGAGCTTCTCATTCAGCACGTTCTTCTGGTCGTTGAGCCCGTTGATCTGCGTGTGCAGGTCCCGCTTCTCGTCACGCAGGCTGGACAGCAGGGTGTCGGACAGGAAACCGGATCCGAGCACGACTCCCACGGCCAACGCCAGAAACACGGCGGCCAGCGATAAAGCGTGTTGGCGTAGCGAGATCATCTTCGGCCCCTAGCTCACCAAGTGCTGAACCCAGAGCGAGAAGTGGTTCCAGTAGTCGGTGACCCAGTGCAGCACCAGGCCGTCGGTGCGGGACACCCACAGGGCGACGATGACGGCGATCAGCATCGTCAGCGCCAGCAGCGCGATGGCGCCCGCCGAGATGTGGTTGCGGTACAGCGTGGCCACGGCCTTGGCGTCCACCACCTTCTCCCCCACCCGAAGCCTGGTCAGGAACGTCGAGGGGTTGCTGTGCGCACGCGTCCGGTCGAAGAACGTCTCGATGTTGGCGGTGTGGCCGGCGGTCACGAGCAGCGCGGCGCCGTGGTGATCGGCCAGCAGCAGGGCCAGGTCGATCGCCGAGCCCGCGGCCGGGAATGTCATCGCCCCGACACCGAGGTCCTGGATGCGCTCCAGACCGGGCGCGTGGCCGTCGGCGTCGGCGGGCAGGACGACCTGGGCGCCGCACTTGAGGGCGTCGGCACTGATCTGGTCGGGGTCGCCGACGATGACCTGGGGGCGATAGCCCGCCTTGCGCAACACATCCGCGCCGCTGCCCACGCCGAAGAGCACCGGCTGATACTCCTTGATGAACGGCTTGAGGGACTTCAGGTCCTCCTCGGCACTGGGCTCGTCGGCGACGATCACCACGTGCCGGCGGCGCAGGTCGACGTCGATGTCGGGAATGCCGATGCCGTCGATCAACAGCGGGCTTTCGCTCTTGATGAACTCGATCGTGTTGCCGGCGAAGGCCTCCAGGTGCGCGGACAGGCCGCTCTTGGCCTCCCGCATCAGGTCGGCAATGTCGTGATCGGTGCGCTCGGTGCCGCGGACCAGCCTGCGGTCGCCGGAGTACACCCCGCCCTCGTGCAGCCGGATCTTGGCGCCGTCCTTCACCTTCTTGAAGATGTCCGGCCCGGTCTCGTCGATCAGGGTGACCCCGTTGTTGACCAGCACCTCCGGGCCCATGTTGGGGTAGCGGCCCGAGACCGACGGCGAGGCGTTGACGACCGCGGCGATATCGGCCTCCACCAGGGCGTCCGCCGTGATGCGGTCCAAATCCAGGACGTCGAGCACCACGATGTCGCCGGGGCACACCCTGCGCAGCAATCGGTCGATGTTCCGGTCCACCCGGGCGGTGCCGACAAGCCCCGGCCGGGCGGTGTTACGGGTTAGCAGGCCTGACATCTTCATGGGGGCGATTCTGTCGGTGATGCAAGGAGGACGCGTGGAGGCGCGCCGTAACACCAGCCTCAGAAGTTATCTAGAGTCCCATTAGTCACATCTGTATTAAGGGTTCCCGACGGTTAGATCTCATCCTTCTGCGCCGCGTCGAGCAGTTCGCGGGCGTGCGCACGGCCGCTGTCGGATTCGCCCAGCCCGGCCATCATCCGCGCCAATTCGGCGACGCGCTCGTCGCCGGCGACCCGCCGCACCACGCTGGTCCCCTTGGGCCCGGCGCTGTGCACCACCAGGTGCACGTCGGCGTAGGCCGCGACCTGCGGCAGGTGCGTGACCACGATGACCTGGTGGGTGCGCGCCAGCCGCGCCAACCGCCGCCCGATCTGCACCGCGGCCCGGCCGCCGACGCCGGCGTCGACCTCGTCGAACACCATGGTGGTGCCCGCGGCGGAGGCGGCCAGCACCACTTCCAGCGCCAGCATCACCCGGGACAGTTCGCCGCCGGACGCGCTCTTGGCCAGCGGCAGCTGGTCCATCCCGCGGTGCGCCGCGAATCCGAACTCCACCTCATCGACACCGTCGGCACCGGCGCGGGCCAGCTCGCCCGACGGCAGCACGAGCGCGGCCGGGTCGTCCTTGTCGGCGGCCGCGTCGTTGCTGACGTCGATGGTGAACTGCGCGTCGGCCATCGCCAGCCCGGACAGCTCGGCGGTGATCTCCTTGGCGAGCCGCTTGGCGGCCTTGCGCCGGATGCCGCTGAGATCGACTGCGGCTTGGGCCAACTCACGCGCGAGCTCGTCGACGCGGGCGGCCAGCGCCGTCAGGCCTTCCTCGGAGACGTCCAGCTGGGCCAGCCGTTGCCGCGACTCCTCGGCCCAGCGGAGCACCCCGTCGACATCCGCGGCGTACTTGCGGGTCAGCGTGCGCAGTTCGGCCTGCCGGGCCAGCTTGGCTTCCAGCGCGCTGGCGTCGACCGGCAGCTCGTCCAGGAAGCCACTGAGTTCGCCGGCCACATCGGTGACCAACGTGAGCGCCTCACCGACCTGCCCGGCCAGCGGCCGGAGCTTCGCGTCGTCGGTCGATTCCAGGGCGGCACGGGCCCGCCCCAGGCTGTCGGCGGCGCTATTTCCGGAGGCGTCCGCGTCGTCGGGCGCCCCGGAGAGCGCCGCGTGCGCGGTGATCGCGGCCTCGCGCAGCGTGTCCAGTTCGGAGAGCCGCACGATGTCGGCGACCAGCGCATCGTCCTCGCCCGGTTGCGGGTCGACCGTGTCAATTTCGTTGAGCGCGAAGGTGAGTCGGTCGGATTCGAGGGCGAGCTCGCGCATGCGGTTCCGGCGGTCGACGAGGTCATGCCGCGCGGCGAGCCAGGCGTCGCGCAGTTTGCGATAGCGCTCGAGCGCGGGGCCGGCCTTCGCGAACCGGTCCAGCGCGCCGCGTTGCTCCTCGGGCCGCATCAGCCGCAGCTGGTCGTTCTGCCCGTGCAGGGTGAGCAGCTCCGCGGTGAAGTCGCCCAGGGACTTGGCTGGCACGCTGCGACCCCCGAGATAGGCCCGCGACGGCCCGTCGCGGCTGACCGAGCGCAGCGCGATCACGCTGCCGTCCTCGTCGCGCTCCGCTCCCGACGCGTCCAGCATCTCGTCCAGCAGCGCGACCGCGGCGTCCTCGAGATCCGTTGTGACGAAACGGCCCTCGACGACGGCGCGGTCGGCGCCCGATCGCACCCGGGTCGCATCGGCGCGGGCGCCCCCGAGCAGGTGCAGCCCGGTCACCACCATGGTCTTGCCGGTGCCGGTCTCGCCGGTCAGCACGGTCAGGCCGCGATCGAACTCCCCGACCGCCGCGCTGATGGCCCCCAGCGACTCGATGCGGATTTCGGTCAGCATCTACTTTCCACGCCAACCGGTGACCGGCAAGCGGAACTTTCGCACCAAACGGTCGGTGAACGGCGCGCTGTCCAACCGCGCCCATTTCACCGGTGTGTCGCAACGCCTTACCTCGATCCGGCTGCCGGCCGGGATCAGCATCTCGCGGCGGCCGTCGCAGAACACCAGGGCGTCGTGACCGTCCGCCTCGATCTCGATCGCGATGGTCGCGTTGGGGCTGGTGACCATCGGCCGGCCGAACAGCGCATGAGCGTTGTTGGGCACCACCAGGATTGCCTCGAGGTCCGGCCATAACACCGGGCCGCCCGCGGAGAACGCGTAGGCGGTCGACCCGGTGGGCGTCGACACCAGCACGCCGTCGCACCCGAACGCCGACACCGGCCGCCCGTCGATCTCGACGACCACCCCCAGTACGCCCAGTCGCGGACCCTTCTCCAGGCTGACCTCGTTGAGCGCCCATCCGTGCTCGATTTCGCGACCGCCCGCGCGCACGACCACGTCCAGCGTCAGACGGTCTTCCACCCGATAGTCCTTGGCGACAACGTGATCCAGCACCCTGTCGATGGCCTCCGCCTCGGCCTCGGCCAAAAAACCGATTCGCCCCAGGTTGACGCCCAGCACGGGGATCCCGGCGTTGCGGGCCAGTTCGGCCGCGCGCAGGAACGTGCCGTCACCACCGAGCACCAGCACCAGTTCGCAGCCTTCGGCGGCCTGCGGGTCCGCGTCGACCACCTGGATTTCCACGCCCATCGCCCGGATGTCGTCGGGGGCCACCTGCAGCGACCCGCGGTCGACCGCCTCGGCGGATAGGACGCGGAGCCCGATATCGTTGTCCCCCAACACTTTCTGTACGCGCGCCGCTGTGTCGGTGGCTTCTTCGCGACCGGTGTGGACCACCAGCAGCACGGTGCGATGCTCGCTCATTGCGGCCCCTCGTCTACGGCGCGCCGCACCGCTGCCACCAGCTCGTCGTCCGTCAATCCGGTCTGGCCGCGCAGCCACAGGAAGTATTCGACGTTGCCCGACGGGCCGGGCAGCGGGCTTGCAGTGACCCCGACGGTGTGCCAGCCCAGCTCGCCGGCGCGCCGTGCCACCGCGAGCACGGCGTCGGCACGTAGGGCGGGGTCGTGCACCACTCCGCCGGCGCCCACCTGGCCCCGGCCCACCTCGAACTGCGGCTTCACCATGGGAACGATATCCGCAGTGGGGGAAGCACATCCAGCCAGCGCGGGCAGCACGGTGGCGAGCGAAATGAACGACAGGTCGGCCACGATGAGGTCGACCGGCCCGCCGATCGCCTCGAGGGACAGGTCGCGGGCGTTAGTTCGCTCGACGACGACCACCCGCGGGTCGCAGCGCAGCGACCACGCCAGCTGCCCGTATCCGACATCCACAGCGACCACCTCGGCGGCCCCGCGATCCAGCAGAACCTCGGTGAATCCACCCGTCGACGCCCCCGCGTCCAGGCAGCGGCGACCCGCCACCGGAATTCCAAAGGTGTCCAGGGCGCCGATCAGCTTGTGCGCACCGCGGGAGACCCAGCCCCGTTCGCCGTCGTCGGCGACGGTCAGGGCCGCGGTGACGGCGACGGCCGTGCCCGGCTTGCGGGCCGGCAGGCCGTCGATGCTGACCCGTCCGGCGCCGATCAACTCGGCCGCCTGCTGGCGCGATCGCGCGAGTCCGCGCCGAACCAGCTCGGCGTCGACGCGGGCGCGGCGAGACATGCGCGCACTCAGCCCTTCTCCGCCGACTCCAGCGCGGCAAGCAGCACGTCGTGCGCCTCGGAAAGGCGGCGGGCTATGTCTTCGAGCTCCGTGAGCGACGGGTTCCCGGGGCTTTCCGGAGCCCCGGGCTCGGGCAGCCGGGCCAGCAGGGCGTCGATTTCGGCACGAATTTGTTCGGGATCGGTAGTCATTGCGCTCTTACGGTAGTCATCCGTCAGTCGCTGCGCACCAAAGACCAGCGTTGCAACGCGGCACGGGCCCGGTCGTCGGCCGCCTCGATGCTGATGGGCCGCCCGTCCGAGCGCGCACCCCAGACCGCGCTGGCGACCGCCCGGACGATCGAGAGCCCGTCGCCGTCGTCGGGGCCGTCGCCGCGGACGATGACCGCCCGCTCGTCGACGTCGACACGCCAGCCCGGCTGCGGCCCGACCGCGAGCTGGTCGCCGTCGGAGTGCAGGGCGCGCAAGTCGTGGCCGATGTAGGTGGGCCGGTGCGCGGGGTCGGCGTACACCGCGTCCCGGGCCGAGCTGACGCCGGTGAGCACCATCAGGCTGGGCAGGTCGGCCGCGTTGGCGCCCTCGATGTCGGTGTCGAGCCGGTCGCCGACCACCAGGGGCGCGCGGAAATCACCGCGCGCCGCCGCGTCGGTCAGCAGCCCGGGCGCCGGCTTGCCCGCGACCTGGGGCTCGGCGCCGGTGGCCGCGCGCAGCGCGGCGACGAAGGAGCCGTTCCCGGGTAGCAGGCCCCGCTCGGTGGGCAGCGTCGGATCGATGTTGGCCGCCACCCACAACGCGCCGGACCGAATGGCGAGCGCGGCCTCGGCGAGGTCCGGCCAGCCGATGGTCATCGACAGGCCCTGGACGACCGCGACCGGCTCATCGTCATACCTGCGCACCGGCCGCAGCCCGACCGTCTTGACCTCGTCGGCCAGCGCGTCGGTGCCCACGATCAGCACCGGTGACCCCGCCGGCAACTGGTCGGCCAGCAGCCGGGCCGCGCTCTGCGCGCTGGTGGCGACGTCGTCGGCGGTGGCGGTGAAGCCGAGTTCGGTCAGGTGCGCCGCGACCTCGGCGGCGCTGCGCGACGCGTTGTTGGTGACGAAGAACGCGCGGCTGCTCACCTCGGCCAGCGCCTGCACCGCACCTTCGGTGGGTTTGCGGCCGCGAAACAACGTCCCATCCAGGTCGAGCAGCAGGCAATCGTATTGGCTTGCAACGCTGGTCATCTCAGCCCAGCTCGCTTACCCGGTCTTCGGCGTCGGTGACGCCTTCGACGTCGGCGGCCGCCGAGCGCAGGAACCATTGCAGCGCTTCGTCATTGCGCCCAAGCGCCAGCAGGGTGTCCGCGTAGGCGTAGAACAACCGCGCCGCCGTCGAGCCCCGGCGGCCGGGATCCAGTTGCGGTGTGGACAAGACGGTCAGCGCTTGCTCCAGCTGGCCGAGGTCCGCACGCGCGCCGGCGGCGACGATGCGCAGCTCGTCGGCGTCGTCGCCCTGGAGCTGGGCCGCCTCTGGTCCGCGGGCGAGTTCGATCGCCCGTTCCGGGCGGCCAAGTCCGCGTTCGCAATCCGCGATCAGGGCGAGCAGGTTGGACTTGCTGCCCATCCTGCGGGCCGCGCGCAATTCGGCCAGCGCCTGGGCCCAGTCGCCGCAGTGATAGGCGGCGATGCCGACCGCCTCCCGAATCGCGGCGATCCTGCTGGACCGGGCGCGCGCCGCGCGGGCGTGACTGAGCGCGGCCTCTGGGTCCTCATCGAGCAACTCGCCCGCGGCGACCAGGTGGCGTGCCACCGCGTCGGCCGTGGCCCGGTCCAAGGTGCTGAGCTCGCCCCGGATTTCGGGCGCCAACTGCCGGGCCTCCACGCCCGGCGGTATCGGCGGCCCGGGCTCCGGCGCGCGGTGGCCGTCTGGCTGCTGCGGCTGAGCCGGTCGCGCGCGGCCGGGCCCCGACCAGCCGCCGGATGTGCGCGGGCGCCGTTCACCGCGCTGCCTGTCGTCGACCACGCAGCCGAGGATACGGGGGGCCCGCGCGCTAGTACGCCGTGAGCCGGTTCTGCAGCAGCGGCGCGATCACCGCCGGGCAGTAGTTCGCGACGGCGACGATGGTGAACAGGCCGGCCGACTCGTAACCCAGGCCACTGCGTTCCGACATTTCCGCGGCGACCGAGTCGAAGGACTGGCCCGGCGTCACGATCATCGGGCAGACCGACTGGCCCAACGCCAGGGCCCCGGCCGGGTGCGGGTAGGTGATGCCGGCGTTGCTCAGGGCCATCAGGAACGCGTTGCCCCGCATGTCGGCGCTGACGGGCGCGGCCAGTGGGGCGGCCAGCCCCGCCACGCAGGCGGTCAGGATCAGCACGCGCAGCAGGGACCGTTGCACACGCCGGGAAGCCGTCATCGTGACCACCCTGGCCTGTGCGGGTCACAACCGCAACACGGTGCGGTAAAGGTTTGCGCAGCAACGCGTTTTGCGGGTGCGGTTTTCAGACCTTTTCGATCCCGGCGACGGTGCGCTTGCCGCGGCGCAGCACCAGCCACCGGCCGTGCAGGAAGTCCGAGGGCTGCGGCGTCCACTCCTCGCTGTCGATCCGGATGTTGTTGACCGACACCCCGCCCTCGCCGATGGTGCGCCGCGCCGCCTTCCTGCTCTCGGACAGACCGCTGGCCACCAGCAGGTCGACGATCCCGTCGGGGCCACCGGGTTTGAGCTCGGCGACCGAGGCCTCGCGCAGCGCCGCCGACAGCGTCGCCTCGTCCAGGCGGTCCAATTCGCCCTGCCCGAACAGTGCCCGGCTGGCGTGCTCGACCGCCTCGGTGGCCGCCTCGCCGTGCACCAGCACGGTCAGTTCGCGGGCGAGCCGGCGCTGGGCGGCGCGCTGCTGCGGGCGCTCGGCGGTCGCCCGCTCCAGCTCGGCGAGCTCGTCGGCCGACAGGAAGGTGAACCAACGCAGGTACCGGATCACGTCGGCGTCGGCGGTGTTGAAGAAGTACTGGTACCAGGCATACGGGGTGGTCATCGCCGGGTCCAGCCACAGGCTGCCGCCGCCGGTGGACTTGCCGAACTTGGTGCCGTCGGCCGCTGTCACCAGCGGGACGGTGAGCGCGTGCACCGTGGCGCCCAGCTTCTGGCGGACCAATCGCACGCCGGCGATGATGTTGCCCCACTGGTCGGAACCGCCGATCTGCAGCGTGCAGCCGTACCGGCGGTGCAATTCGACGTAGTCGTTGGCCTGAAGGAGCATGTAGCTGAATTCCGTGTAGGAGATGCCCTCGCCCTCCAGCCGCCGCCGGACAGTGTCGCGATCCAGCATGACGTTGACTGAGAAGTGCTTGCCGAGGTCACGCAGGAACTCGATGGCTGACAGCGGGGCCGTCCAGTCCAGGTTGTTGACGACGACCGCGCCCGTCTCGGATTCGTCGAAGTCGACGAAGCGCTCGAGCTGCCCGCGGATGCGCTCGGTCCAGTCGGCGACGACGTCCGCCTCGTTCAGGGTGCGCTCCCCGACGTCACGCGGGTCACCGATCATGCCGGTGGCGCCGCCGGCGAGGACGATCGGGCGGTGGCCGGCGCGCTGGAAACGCCGCAGCGCCAGCAGCGGCACCAGGTGCCCCGCGTGCAGGCTGGCCGCGGTCGGGTCGAAACCCGCGTACACCGTCAACGGACCGCGCTGCGCCTCGGCCGCCAATGCGTCGAGGTCGGTGGACTGCGCGATCAGCCCACGCCAGCTCAGCTCGTCAAGGATCCCGGAAGACATCGCCGCCGACTTTAGTCGGTCTCGCGGCCGCGATTCGCCCCTGCGCTGCTCGATAAGGCAAGCTAACGGCGCGGCGCATCGTCGCTTTTCCCTCAGCGCACCAAACAACGCGGAGCGTCATGGACAACCGGTACTGGCCGTTGGTGGTCGTGATCATCATGCTCGCCCTCGGGCTGACGCTCACGGTCGACGACTTCAAGCGGGCGGCCACGCTGCGCAAACCACTGGTCGTCGCGCTCGTCTGCCAGTCGCTGCTGCTCCCGTCGCTGTGCCTGGTCATCGCCGAGGCCTTCCACCTCGAGCCCCACCTGGCGGTCGGGCTGATGCTGATGGCCGCCACCCCCGGCGGGACGATGTCCAGCATCCTCAGCCACCTGTTCAACGGCGACTTGGCGCTCAACCTCACGCTGACGGCGATCAACGCCGTGCTGTCCATCGTTGCGTTGCCCGCGATTCTGGCGGTGTCGATGACGTGGTTCCTCGGCAAAGGGCGGTTTCTCCCGCTGCAGCCGGACAAGTTCTTCGCGGTGATCGGCCTGGTCATCGTCCCCATCGCGATCGGGGTGGCGGTCCGCCACCGCTTTCCCGCACTGGCCCGGCGACTGCAGAAACCGGTCCGGATCGTCGCGCTCACGCTGCTCGTACTCGCCGTGCTCGGCGCCGTCGCCGGGGGACGAACCACGCTCTGGCACAACCTCAGCGTGCTGAGCGGAGCCGTCGTGGCCTTCTGCGCCGTGAGCCTGACGGTCGGCTATCTGGCGCCGCGCCTGATGCGGCTGGCTCCGCGGCAGGCCGTCGCGGTCAGCCTGGAGGTCGGCATGCACAACGCCGTGGTGGCGATGGGCGTCGCGTTGAGTCCGCAACTGCTGAACAGCGCCGAGATGGCCACGCCGGCCGCGATATACAGTGCCGTCGCGCCGCTCCTGGCCGTGGCGTTCGTGTTCCTGGCGCGGCGAGTGGACCCGGCGTTTCGTGCGGTCCCCGCACCGGCGGCCGCCTAGCCCTATGAAGGCGACCCGCTGCCGCTAGTCGCTGGTCCCCGGGGCGGGCGCCCGTGGGCTGCGCCGGTATGCCGACACTTCCGGGCGGCCGGGGAGCCAGAACCGCCACGGCCGGTCGGCGGCCTGGCTGACCCCCACCCGCGGGCCCGCCACGGGGGTCAGCGGCTCGTTGAGTTCCAGGGTGACCGGGTTGGCGGGGTCGAACAGGTCAATCCCGTTGTCGTCCATGGTGATTCCCAGGGCCGAACACAGATTGCCGGGCCCGCGCGCCAGCGCGGCCGCGCGAACCAGCTCGCCGCGCCGGGCGCGGGCGGTATCGGTGCCGTCCTCGAGGGCGGCGGCCCGCAACAGGACGGCCGCGGCGGTCCCGTCCGGCCCGCAGGAAACGTTGGCGCAGACGTGGATCCCGTGGCTGCGATAGGTGTAGAGGCGGCCGGGAGGCCCGAACATCACCGCGTTGCGTCCGCTGATGCCGCGATAGGAGTGCGCCGCGGCGTCCGGCCATGGGCCGTCCGGAACTCCGCCGTACGCCTCGACTTCCACGATGACGGCGCTGACGCCCCGCCCGGTGAGGGTGGCGCCGAGTAGCCGATGCGCGGCCGCGACGGGGTCGACGAGCAGCTGGCTTGCGGCCACCCACCGAACCTACCGGCAGCGCTGCCATGGCAGTATCCCGGTGTCCTGGGACCTGTGAAGGAGCACACAGCATGCATCCGATCGACCCCGCCGCCACCGCGTGGCTGCTGGCCAGCACCGCGCTGGTCCTCCTGATGACGCCCGGCCTGGCGATCTTCTACGGCGGCATGGTCCGCACCACCGGCGTGCTCAACATGATCATGATGAGCTTCATCTCCATCCCGCTGGTCACGGTGGCGTGGCTGTTGCTGGGCTACACCATCGCCTTCAGCGAGGACGGGGCGAGCGGGTTCCTCGGCAATCTCAGGCATGTCGGGATGCTGGGTATCACCCCGGACACCGCCCACGGCGCGGTTCCCGAACTCCTGTACGCCACGTTCCAGGTCACGTTCGCGATCATCACGGCCGCCCTGGTCAGCGGCGCCATCGCCGACCGCGCGAAGTTCGCCGCGTGGATGGTGTTCGTCCCGGTGTGGACGGTCGTCGTGTATTCGGTTGTGGCGCACTGGGTATGGGGGCCCGGCGGCTGGCTGGCCAAGATGGGCGTGCTGGACTACGCGGGCGGCCTCGTCGTCGAGATCGTGTCCGGTTCCTCGGCCCTGGCCCTGGCGCTGGTGCTCGGCCCCCGCATCGGCTTCAAGAAGGACGCCATGCGGCCGCACAACCTGCCGCTCGTGCTGCTCGGTGTCGGCCTGCTGTGGTTCGGCTGGTTCGGGTTCAACGCCGGGTCTGCGCTGGCCGCCAACGGCACCGCCGCTGCCATCTTCCTCAACACCCTCGTCGCCGGCTGCCTCGGCATGCTCGGCTGGCTGTCGGTCGAACAGGTCCGCGACGGCAGGCCCACGACGTTCGGCGCGGCGTCCGGGGTGGTGGCCGGGCTCGTCGCCATCACGCCGTCGTGCGGAACCGTCAACACGCTCGGGGCGGCGGTCGTCGGCCTCGCGGCCGGCGTCGTGTGTTCGTTCGCGGTCAGCGCGAAGTTTCGGTTCAACTACGACGATTCGCTCGATGTGGTCGGCGTGCACTTCGTCGGCGGGGTCGTCGGTGTGTCGTTGATCGGGCTGCTCGCCACGGCGGTCATGACGTCGGGCCCGCGGGGCCTCTTCTATGGGGGCGGCTTCACCCAGCTGGGCAAGCAGACGCTCGCGATCGTCGTCGTCGCGGTGTATGCGTTCGCCGTGTCGTTCGTGCTCGCGAAGCTGATCGACCGGGTGATGGGCTTCCGGGTCAGCGCGGAAGACGAGATCACCGGCGTCGACCTCACCCAGCACGCCGAGACGGCCTACGCCGAGGGCGTGCACGGACACCTGCCGCAGCGCCGCCCGGGATCGCCAGAACGTTCCCCGTAGCCCCTTGACAGCGGGTCGGCGCAGGCGGATATTCATCGTATGATGACTTCATCACATGATGAATTAATCTCGGCCCCGGCCGTCCGCATCGACCACCTGAGGGTGATCCGCGGCAAATGCACCGCACTGCACGACGTCTCGGTGCAGATTGGGCGGGGCAGCATCACCGGTCTGCTCGGCCCGTCAGGCTGCGGCAAGACCACCCTGATGCGCTGCATCGTCGGCACGCAGATCGTGACTGGAAATTCCAAGGGAGCCGTCGCCGTGCTCGGCCACCCGGCCGGGTCGGCGGCGCTGCACCGCCGCGTCGGATACCTGCCCCAGGACCCGACCATCTACAACGACCTGCGGGTCGTCGACAACGTGCGGTACTTCGCCTCGCTGTACGGTTTCGACCACCAGGCCGCCGACACCGCGATCGAGCGGGTCGGGCTGGCCGATCAACGAACCGCCCTCTGCGCCAACCTTTCCGGTGGTCAGCGCACCCGAGTGTCGCTGGCGTGCGCGCTGGTCTGCCAGCCCGACCTGCTCGTGCTCGACGAGCCCACGGTGGGTTTGGACCCGGTGCTGCGCGCGGATCTGTGGGGGCAGTTCGCCAACCTCGCCCGTGCCGGAACCACGCTGCTGGTGTCCAGTCACGTCATGGACGAAGCCGACCACTGCGGCGACCTGTTGCTGATGCGCGACGGACACCTGCTCGCGCACACCACCCCGGCCCGACTACGAGAGGACACCGGATGCACGTCACTGGAGGACGCGTTTCTGTCCATCATCAGGCGCACCACCACGCGCGAAGCCGGTTAGGACTCAAGGGATACACCGCCACCACGACGCGGATCCTGCGCCAGCTGGCCGCGGACCACCGCAGCGTCGCGATGATTCTGTTCGTGCCGCTCTTGGTCATCTCGCTGATGTACTTCATGTTCCAGAACGCACCGCATCGGCCCGGCACCCCGGCACCGTTCAACAACGCCTGCCTGATCCTGCTGGGCCTCTTCCCGCTGTTCGTGATGTTCATCATCACGGCGATCACGATGCAGCGGGAACGGGCCTCTGGGACGCTGGAGCGCATCCTGACCACTCCCCTGCGCCGGTTCGACCTACTGATCGCCTACGGCACCGCGTTCTCGACGGCCGCTGCGGCACAAGCCATTCTGGCGTGCATCGTGTCGTTTTGGGCGCTCGGCTTCGACACCGCGGGCAGCCCCGCGTGGGTGTTCGTGATCGCGATCGTCAACGCCGTGTTGGGTGTGGGGCTGGGCCTGCTGTGTAGTGCCTTCGCGCGCACGGAGTTTCAGGCCGTGCAATTCATTCCGTTGGTGATGGTTCCTCAGTTGTTGCTGGCCGGGATCATCGTGCCGCGGGCGCTGATGCCACACTGGCTGCAGTGGATCAGCAACGTGATGCCGGCCAGCTACGCGCTGGAGGCCCTCCAGCAGGTGGGTGCGCACCCGCAGCTGACCTACATCGCGGTGCGCGACATCGTCGTCGTGCTCGGCTCCGCGCTCATCGCGCTGTGCCTGGCGGCGGCGACGCTGCGTCGGCGGACCGCCTAGTGGCGATCGCGAGCGCGGCGAAGCCGGGCGCGGCGGGTCGCCACGGAGGGTCCTAGTGGCGATCGCGAGCGGGTCCTAGTGGCGGCCCCCAACACCCGGCGCCGTCGGCCGGGGCGCCCCGCCGGAAGCTCCGACACCCGCAACCGCATCCTGGCCAGCGCCCGAGAGTTGTTTGCCACCAACGGTATTGGCAATACCTCGATCCGTGCGGTAGCGGCCGCGGCGGGTGTGGATTCGGCGCTGGTGCATCACTACTTCGGCACCAAGGAGAAGCTGTTCGCCGCCGCCGTCCACATCCCGATCGACCCGATGGACATCATCGGCCCGCTGCGCGACGTGCCGATCGAGGAAGTCGGCTACCGGCTGCCGTCGATGTTGTTGCCGCTGTGGGATTCCGACCTGGGCACGGGCTTCATCGCAACGCTGCGGTCCGTCCTGGCCGGCTCGGAGGTCAACCTGTTCCGCACGTTCATCGAGGACGTGATCGGGGTGGAAGTTGGTCCGCGCGTTGACAATCCGCCCGGCACTGGATTGATCCGCGTCCAGTTCGTCGCGTCGCAACTGGTCGGCGTGGTGATGGCGCGCTACATCCTGCGATTGGAGCCGTTCGCTTCGCTACCGGCCGATCAGGTCGCGCAAACGATCGCGCCGAATCTGCAGCGTTACCTCACCGGGGATCTGCCGGACGGCCTTGTGCCATGAGCCGGGCGTGCTCGTCGTCGTCGTCGACGTCTCGCGCCTCGTCGATGAGCAGCACCGGAATGCCGTCCTCGATGCGGTAGGCACGCCGCAACCGCGGGTTGTACAGCAATTCGTCGTCCACCAGCAGCAGCGGTCCCCGGTCGGCCGGGCAGACCAGGATTGCCAGCAGTGAATCGTCAACCATCGGTGCGCCCGCTCAGCTCGGCCCGCACGCCGGCGGTCAGCTTTCGGAAGAAGTTGCTCTCGCCGTCGAAGTACCACACCTGGCGGCCCGGCTTGGGAATTCCCGCCGCGCGCAACGCGCTGACGGTCGGACGGTAGGTCGCGCTCAAAGTCATCTCCGGACACACTTGGACGATGTCGGGACCCACTCCGATGGGAATCTTGGCCACGGCGTCGGTCAGGTCGGCCGCGGTGATGCTGGCCCCCGGAAGCAGCGTAACCGCCGCGACCGCCACCTCCCGGTCGCCCACCGGCACGTTGTAGGTCACCGCGAGGTCGACGCCGTTGATGCACCCCAGCGCGTCGGTGACCCGCTCGGCATACACGAGGCCCCGCGCGGTGTGGACCACCGAGCCGCGCCTGCCCGCCAACCAGAAGTCGCCGTCGTCGTCGCGATAGAACAGGTACTCCGTCGAGATCCAGGTGTCGCCGGCGGCGAAGACTCCCCGCTTGACCGACGCCGTCGGATCGATCGGGCCGTTGGACGCGGCGAGCAGCACCCCGACCTCTTTCGGCTCGGCCACCTGGACGAAGCCGCGGTCGTTCTCCAGGATCAGATCCTGCTCGGCGTCGTAGGCCGCCAGCTCGATACGCCCTGCGCCCGGCAG
Source organism: Mycobacterium sp. E3251 (assembly GCF_001666835.1). Lineage (GTDB taxonomy): Bacteria > Actinomycetota > Actinomycetes > Mycobacteriales > Mycobacteriaceae > Mycobacterium. Next base: position 68,227 of record NZ_LZJF01000192.1, read on the forward strand.
CGGTCGGCCCTTGCTGCCGATCTTGGCCCCAGACACATTGGCCAGCACCGCTTGTCCGTCGGTGGTCGCGAAGAACTCGACGACATGGGCGGGCGCAAACGCGTCGACGACCCGGCCCCACAGGCCCGTCGGCATGCCGGACCCGATGAACAACCGCACCGGGTGGTTGCCGTGCAGCACGAACGCGGGGTCGTCGACGATCTCGCGGAGCATGGCCCAGGTGTAGGACACCACCGTGACGCCGTACTGCCGCACCTCCTGAACGAACCGGTCCCGGTCCAGGCCGCGGGACAACGCGATGCGGGTCCCGCCGACCACCGCGCCGCCGAGGCTGACCAGCAGCGCCGACTCGTGGTGCAGCGGGGTCAAGCAGTACACGGTGTCCCGGCGGTCCAGCGCGGCCGTCGAGGCGGTCCCGAACGCCGACACCGCCCACCGGTAGTTGGTGATCTGCTTGGCGACCAACTCGCCGCCGGCCGCGCTGAACGCGATGAACGCCAAGTCCCGCGCCAGCCCCGGGTTGGGCCGGTACCAGCCGGGCAGCTCGACGGCGTCCGGGTCGATCCGCTCCATGTCGATGACGTCGCTGTCGTCGGGCAGATGCAGGTCCCGCGACTCGCCGCCGCCGAGCACCAGCACCTGCCGCAGCCCATCGCGGCCCGACGCCAGCACCGCCTCCAGGTTGGTGGGGTCGGTCAACAACTCGGTCACGCCGCCGAGCCGAACCGACGCTGCCAGGTCGGCGTCCGGTCGCATCACCACCGCGACCGCGCCCAGCCGGGACAGCGCGGCGATGGCGACCAGCGCGCTGGGCCGCGTCTCCATCAGCACGCCGACCCGGTCGCCCTGCCGCACCCCGACCTCGATCAGGCCGCGGACGACATTGTTGATCCGCCGGTTGACGGCTTCGTAGGTGTGCACGCGACCGTCGAACAGCAGGAACTCGCCCCGCGGGGCGTCGTGCGCCTGTTCGTCGATGATGCGGCCCAGCGAGATTCGGGTGTGGTCGTTGATCTGTCCCAGCCGGACCAGCCGCGGCAGCGTCCGGGCCGTTTCTACGGCCAGGGTCCGCATCGACTTATTGGCCGCGACCACCGTGTTGGCCGCGCCGCGCACCACGCCCAGCGCCGCCTCGGAGACCTCCCCGATGCCGTGCACGAGCCGGGAGCTCAGCGCGACGCCGCTGTCCGTGTGCTCCTCGGGCTGGTCGGCCATCAGGTCGATGCTGTCCGGCTTGTCGCCGCCGGTGGAGAGCCATTGCACCCATTCGGCGACCGTCGGCCAGCTCTGCTGCGCCGCCTTCGATCCGACGACCAGGCCGAAATGCCCTGTGCGGATGCGACTTTCGTACACTTCGGCATCGGGGGCCGCGCGCCGGATGCCGCGTACCGATGCCGGCTGCCCGATGTCGTCCACCTCGCCGACGAAGGCCAGCACGGGGCAGGTGATGTCGGTGAGCGTGACCATTTGCCCGTTGACGGCGAAACCGCCGGTCATCATTCGGTTGTGGGCGATGAATTGTTTGAGCAGTTCGGAGATCGCCGGCCCGGACCAGGCGATCCAGCCTTCGCGCTCGAGGAACCGGCGCTGTTGTTCGCGCGGAAGTAGCGCCTCGCGGTCGTGCAGCTGGCGCACGAAGTCCACTCGGGCCTTGGCGGTCTTGAGCGGGTCGAGCATCTGAAAGCCGGTGCGCGCCATCCAGCTCGGGATGTCCAGGCGGCTGAAGACGTGGTCGGCCATGAAGTTGGCGGCGGGTGCGGCGAAGTTCGCCGGAATGCCCATCGGCAGGGCGGCCAGGGTGTCCACCGGCGAACCGAAGGTGACGATGCTGGCCAGGCTTTTCGAACGCCGGTACGCGGCGACCTGGTAGCACCACATGCCACCCTGCGAATATCCGACCAGATGGACGTCGCTTCCGGTGACGTCCCTGACGGTGTCGATCGCCTGACTGAGCGCGACGATGTGGTCGGCCAGCGTGCGGCGCATGCCGCCTTCGACCTTGTCGGGTTCGCCGAAGTCGATGACCCAGGGATCCAGCCCGTTGGCGTGCAGGATGCCGACCGCGCCGTCCTCGCGCGTGACGTCCCACATGTCCGCCGACATCATCATCGGGTGCACCATCAGCACCGGCGGGCCGACCCGCGGCTTGTCCGGCCGGCTGTCGGGCGGGAAGTAACGCCGGAGCTTGTACATCGGTACGCTCTCGACGATCTGAGAAGGCGACGGCACGGTGCCGGTTTCCAAGCCCCCCAGTCGCAAGACCTCGAGCCCGTTCTGCGCCGTAGCTATCAGGCGCTCGACCGGTCGCGTGACAATCGACAAGTTGAGATCCACGGCCGCTCCCTAATGTCTTGACAGCTCCGACATCATGGCACACCCGCGTGCGCGGTGGTCCTGGCCAGGCGATTTACCTCGGGGCGGTAAGCCGCCGCAGTCGCGCGGGTCGACCTTCGGCCCCGGTCGGGCTCCGTCCGGGGCCGCCGCGCCTGGGGAATACGGCGCGCTCGAGGCTCGCCCCGCTAATGACCGGAGCAGCGATCCGTTCGTCCGGCACGCCAACCCAAACTTCCGCCGCCATATCCCATAACGATTACGAACGCACAACGACTTCGGCGGCTCGACCAGCAAATTCCGGGAGCGGGATCGGGCGCCGCATACGGTGTCGCACGTGTGGCCGGTAGCCGTGGTCGTCCGTCGCGCTGCGATCGTCGCTTCGTGCGTCGTCTTTGCGGTGATCTCGGCACCGCCGACGGCCGCCGACCCCGACGCGGAAAATGTTGCCGCGGTAACGCCGGACGACGGGCGGGTGCCCTCGTCCGAAGCGGTGACCTACACGACGCCGGAAGGCTGGACCCTCACCCTCGGGGCGCGGGACGAGTCGCAAGTTCCCATCGCGCCGTTGACCACCGCGCTATCGTCTCGCGAATACCTCGCCCGCGGAACGTTTGCCGCCTCGCTGGACGGGCTCGAAAATCCCCACGGCACCCTCGAGGTGGGTTACGAGATCGGCTGCGGCATCGACATGAGCACGTCCAACGGCGTCACCCTCGGCGGCAACGCCGGCGTGACCCCCGGCCTGGGCTTGGCGGGCGTGTTTACCGGTGCGCCGACGCCGGTGCCGTTGGTCACCACCCCGATGAACGGCCTGATCACCGTGGGCCTCAAGCCGGGTGTCGTAGTCGTAGTACCGGTGGCCAAGAAGGAGTTCACGGGCCCGAATCCGCGGGTCATCGTCACCGGATTCCACGTCAAAATCGATGGGTGCGTGGGTCAGTCGTTCATCCGGTCCTACGCGACGCTGACCCAAGTGACCGACGAATCCGACGTGGTGCTGTCCTACGTCGGCGTCACCAAAACCGTGTGAACGCCGGAGCGCCCTAGAAGGGTGGGGGTTCGTCGTCCGGCGGTGCGGGACCGCGTGCGGTGGGTTGGGTTGCCAGTCGGGCGTCGCGGTTGTGGTGACGTTCGGTGGCGATGCGCTGGGCCCGGTTCTGGGCGCGGGTGCGGGTGCGCCGGGGCATCATCGCGGTGCGGCCCCCGCAGCGCTCGGGTGCCGTGGGTGCCGGGAGGTCGCCGGTGGGCGCGCACAGGCTGGGGAACAGCAGCGCGCTGCCCGGGGTGGTGACGTAGGTGTGCCCGTCGGGCAGCCGCCAGATGAGGGTGCCGTCGGGCAACTGCTCGTCGCGCCAGCCCCAGAACGTTTTGAGCAAATGATGTTGGCGGCAAAGACATTTCAGGTTCGACGAATGCGTCGGGCCGCCATCGGCGTACGGGATCGTATGGTCGATATCGCAGTCGACGGCCGGCCGATCACACCCCGGCGCCCGACACGTCAGATCCCGGCACCGCACGAAATCGGCCAGCCGGGCCGAGGGGATGTAGCGCGGCTCGGCCTGCGCCGGGACGCTGACCGGCACCAGCCTCGCCGAGCGGGCCAGTTCGGCAACCACCTCGGCCGGCACCAGGCCCTCCACGCCGGGCAACACCCCCGGCGCCGCGCCGCGCCCGGCGACCGTGGCCGCCTCGGCCACCACATGGATCACCACCGCGCTCGGGGTTCGCCCACTACCGGCGCACTCCGGCGTCCCACACTGACAGCCCAACCGGTCCGCGCCGGCGGCCAACGCACCCAGCGCGTCGGCCCGTCGCTGCCGCTGGGAGCGCGGATCGGCCCCACACACGCTGGCGGCCAACTCGTCGAGGCGCCGATCCAGCGCGTGCCCGTCGGCGCCGAACACGCTGCCCGTCAGCCACGCCATCCCCGACTCGTTGTCCTGCACGTCGACGAACCGATCGTCGATGGCCCGCTTGGCCCGGCGCACCGCATCGGCATCCACCAGCGCCACCACCCGGTCCACCGCCGCGCCCAGCCCACCGCGGGTCAGCGACGGGCGCCGTGAGATCAACACCGCCAGCCGGGCATCCACCCGCGCCATCACCTCCGCGTCGGTGATCAGATCGGTGCGAAACACGATCGTCTGAAACCCCCGATAATCGATGTCCCCGGCCTGAAACGCCTTGCCCACCTGCGGCAGCCGCTCACGCATCGCCATCGCATACCGCAAATAGCTGTGCGCCATCGCCACACTGCATCCCAGCGCCGCACCCACCTGCGCCGCCACCGCGTCCCACGCATCGGCCGCCCACTCGGCCCGCTCCCCCGAATCGCGGCACCGCAATACCAGCAAGTCCGCCACCGCCCCCAGCCGTTCCGCGGCTGCCCGGGCCTCGGCACGCCCGGCCGCCCGCACCCGAGCCAGCAACACCGCCGACTCCGGAGTGGACCGCGAGGCCAACGCATATTCGAACATAGGTTCGATACTAGATCGAGGGTCCGACAAGTCCGACCGACACCGCAAGGCCCAGACCCACCGACGGTTTGCGCCGATCGAAAGCGGGTACGCACCCCATGCGCTTCGGTCACGACGCGCCGTCGGGACCACCTCGGTTGAAACACACAGCTGGGCGCTAACCAGTTCTCTGGCAGCCATCGCGAATCTTCATCGCGTGGTGGCTGCTCGAGCGTGTTTCGTTTCAGAAGTGAGGTGACGGATGGGCAAGACGGCGGGAGATCTCCGCTGCGAGCGCCTCCCAGCGTCTGATGGCCGAAATTCGACAGCGCTTGCCTCGCAATACCTTTCGTACGCCCGCGTCGATCAGTGCGCGGAACCGAGCCATGACGCAGGCCAATCGACGAGCTAGGAAGGGAAACCAAATGTTGTTGTTAGGCAACGGAGGAGGCGAGGCCCAACACCTCGCCGAGCGGGCGTTGTACGACGTCGCGCACGGTCGCTTCGAACGCTCGCTGTCCGGGCTGACGGCAATCGCGGCCGTCGTCACGACGGCCGAAATCTATTTCGAGCACTACAAGGCCAGCTTCGGCAACAAGTGGATGTGGAGCCCGATCGTGGTGACGCCGCCGGTGGTGGTGGCCGGGGTCGGCGGGGTGTTCTCCCGGCGCTGGGCCAAAACGTGGCTCCCGATCACCGCGGGGATCTACACCGCCAACGGCCTGATGGGCGAATACCTGCATGCCCGCGGCGTCGCGCGCAAGCCGGGCGGCTGGAAGAACGCGTCCTACAACGTGCCCATGGGGCCGCCGATCGCGGCGCCCGGGTTGATGTGCATGGTCGGGGGGATGGGCCTGCTGGCCTCGGTCCTGCGTCGCGAGCGGTTCCGGGGCTGAGCGGCGATGGCGGACACCTCGCGCCCCGACCACCTGCCCAACCTGCGCGCGGATCGCAAACCGCCGCACCCGTCCTGGCTGCCCAAGCAACGCCGTGGCGTCACGCCCCAAATGATCGGCCGCTACCCGGATTACGACGTGCTGGAAACGACCGACACGTGGGACGGCGCCACCAAGAAGGTGGTGCTGGCCCGGCTGGAACCGCCCGGCCCGCTGCGGTTCTTCACGCCGGAGGAGGAGCCGTGCCTGCGGGCGTTCTGCGACACGGTGCTGGCTCAGGACCGCGAGCCACGAGTGCCCGTGCCCGAGTCCGTCGATTCCAAGCTCGCCGACGGCCGCCTCGACGGCTACCAGTACGCCGACATGCCCGACGACCGCGACACGTGGCGGCTGGTGCTGCGCGCGCTCGACGAGACCGCGTCCCGCCGGTACAGCAAGACCTTCGCCGAAGCCGACCCGGACGCCCGCGAAGCGATCATCGACGAGTTCTCGCAGGGCGCCCTGGAGGGCGGGAGCTGGGAACGCCTCAACGTCAAACGCGCGTGGTCGGTGTGCATGCGAATGACGTTGTCCGGGTTCTACTCCCACCCGTGGGCGTGGAACGAGATCGGCTTCGGGGGTCCGGCCTACCCGCGCGGGTTCATGCGCCTCGGCGGTGCCACCGGGCCCGCCGCCGCGCGCGAACCGTTCGAAACCCCGGGCGCCACCGACGAGGACCCGGTCCGCGTGGTCCAAGAGGGAGAGTTGTGATGGGCGACCGACTCCGCGGGCTATTCAAAGGCGCGATCGGGCCGAAGGACAACGAGTCCCGGTTCCTGCTCGACGTGCACTCGCGCGACCTGCCCGGCGAAAAGACCATGCAACGCTACAGCGACGACGACGAGGTCGACCTCGTGGTCGTCGGTGCCGGCGCCGGCGGATCCGTGCTCGCGCAACGGCTGGCGCGGGCCGGCTGGCGGGTCGTGATCCTCGAGGCGGGGCCGTTCTGGCATCCCGACGAGGACTGGGTCTCCGACGAGGCGGGATCGCACTCCCTGTACTGGACGCAGAAGCGGATCATCGGCGGCGACGACCCGATCGAGCTGGGCAAGAACAACTCCGGGCGAGGGGTCGGCGGTTCGATGGTGCACTACGCCGGCTACACGCCGCGGTTCCATCCCAGCGACTTCCGCACCTACACCCTCGACGGGGTCGGAGCGGACTGGCCGATCGGCTACGAAGACGTCCGCCCCCACTACGAGCGGATCGAGCTCGAGTTGCCGGTGGCCGGGCAGAACTGGCCCTGGGGCTACCCACATCGGTATCCCTTTTCACCGCACCCGATTTCGGGTGCCGCGGCCAAGCTGTGGCGCGGGGCGATGCAGCTCGGCATCGAGATGCGGGTCGGGCCCGTCGGCATCGTCAACGGCACCTTCGGTAACCGCCCGCACTGCATCTACCGCGGCTACTGCTTACAGGGTTGCAAGGTCAACGCGAAAGCCAGCCCGTACGTCACGCACCTGCCCGACGCCTTGGCCCACGCCGTGGAGATCCGCGCCAACTGCATGGCCGCCCGCGTCGAGCTCGACGAGGCCGGCTCCGCGCGCGGGGTGGTCTACTACGACGAGACCGGCGGCACCGAGCGGCTGCAGCGGGCCAAGGTCGTCGCGGTCGCCGGGTATTCCATCGAAACGCCGCGCCTGCTGCTGAACTCGGCGTGCGATCGCTTCCCGAATGGGCTGGGCAACAACGACGACCAGGTCGGGCGTTACGTGATGGTGCAGGGCGCCACCCAGTCCGCGGGTCGGTGGTCGGAAGAGGTCCGGATGTACAAGGCCCCGCCACCGGAGGTGTCCTCGGAGCAGTTCTACGAGACCGACTCCGCGCGCGGGTTCGCCCGCGGCTTCGCCATCCAGACGGTTTCGCCGATGCCGATCGGCTGGGCCGAACACGTGCTCGCCGACGGGCATTGGGGCCGCGCGCTGCGGGAATACATGCGCGACTACAACCACTGGGCGACCATCGGTGTGCTCAACGAGCTGCTGCCGTGTCCGGACAATCGGGTCACCCTCGCCCAGGAGACGGACCCCTACGGCCTCCCGGTGGCCCGGTTCGACTACACGCTGTGCGACAACGACAAGGCCAACATGGCCTACTCCACCAAGGTGATCGGCGACATCCTGCATGCCGCCGGCGCCCAGGACGTGCTCACCATCGAGCGGTTCGCCCACCTGATCGGTGGCGCCCGGATGGGCACCCGCCCGGACAACTCGGTGGTCGACTCCGATCACCGGGTGTGGGGCGTGCCTAACCTGTTTCTGGCCGACGGCTCGGTGTGTCCGACGCAGGGCTCGGCGAACCCGGCGCTGACCATCATGGCGCTGGCCTCCCGGCTCGCCGAACGGCTGGCGACCGGCAAGATCGACAGCGCCGCCCCGGCCCGGCGCCCATCGGAGGCGGGGGTCCGTGGCTGACCGCACGATCGACATCGAGGCGACCTTCTCGCCGCGGGTGTTGCGCGAGTACGCCCTGCTCGCCGACGGCGAGCGGGGTGCCCTGCTCGGGCCGCAGGGCGACGTCGCGTGGATGTGCGCGCCGCGCTGGGATTCCGACGGCGTGTTCTCCAATCTCATTGGGGGCGGCGGCGTTTACGCGATCACCCCGACCGACGTCCGGCATGTATGGGGCGGCTATTACGAGCCGGGCAGCCTGATCTGGCGCAATCGCTGGATCACCCGCGACGGCATCGTGGAGTGCCGCGAGGCGCTGGCCTTCCCGGGCGATCCCGACCGGGTGGTGCTGCTGCGCCGCCTCATCGGCTGCCGCGGGACCGCGCGCGTGCGAGTGGTGCTGCAGCCGAGTGCGGAGTTCGGCCGGCACGGTCCCGGCGACATGAGCGTCGACGGCGGGGTATGGAGCGGAAAGTCGGGGCGGTTGCGCTGGCGCTGGCTGGGCGGCTGCGACGTGCGGTCCGTGAAGGCGGCGCGCGGGCGCGGCGAACTGCTCACGTGCGAGATCATCGTCGACGAGGGCGGTCAGCACGACTTCGTGCTGGAGCTCTCCGAGCGGACTCTCCCCGACCGGCCGCCCGACGCCGACATCACCTGGGACGCAACGGAAGCCGCCTGGCATCGCAGCATGCCCGAGCTGAACTGCAGCATCGCGCCCCGCGACGGGCGTCATTCCTACGCGGTGCTGCGCGGGCTGACCAGCAGCGGCGGCGGCATGGTGGCCGCCGCCACGATGAGCCTGCCCGAACGCGCCCACACCAACCAGAACTACGACTACCGCTACGCGTGGATCCGCGATCAGGTCTACGCCGGCATCGCCGCGGCGACCGTGGGGGCGACCGAGTTGCTCGACTGCGCGGTCGAATTCGTCGGGGCCCGGCTGCTCGAACACGGTCCCGATCTCAAGCCGGCCTACACCGTCACGGGTGACAGCGTGCCCGGCGAGGAGACGCTCGACCTGCCGGGCTACCCCGGGGGCGCCGACAAGGTGGGCAACTGGGTCAACCAGCAATTCCAGCTCGACGTCTTCGGCGAGGCGCTGCAGCTGCTGGCATGGGCGGGCAACGCCGACCGGCTCGACGCCGACGGCTGGCGCGCCGCGCGGACCGCCATCGGCGCGATCGAAAAACGCTGGCGCGACCCGGATGCGGGCATCTGGGAGATCGACGACGAGCACTGGACGCAGTCCCGCCTGGCGTGCGTGGCCGGGCTACGCGCCATCGCGAAGGTTTCCGGCGGCGGCCACGAGGTGGCAGCCTGCGCGTCGCTGGCCGACGCGATCCTGGCCGACACCGCGGCCAGCAGCCTGCACCCGCACGGCGGCTACTGGCAACGCAGCCCGCGGCTGCCCGGCGTCGACGCGTCGCTGCTGCTGCCACCCGTGCGCGGCGCCGTGCCCGCCGACGACCCGCGCACCCGGGCCACACTGGACGCCGTCCGCAAGCAGCTCAGCCACGACGGGTTCGTGTACCGCTTCCGGCACGACGAGCGCGACCTCGGTGACGCCGAGGGCGCCTTCCTGCTCTGCGGATTCATGATGGCGCTCGCCGAACATCAACTGGGGCACGCCCATTGCGCGATGCGCTGGTTCGAACGCAACCGCGCCGCCTGCGGGCCCCCCGGCTTGTTCTGCGAGGAATACGACGTCCGGCAGCGCCAGCTCCGCGGCAACCTCCCCCAGGCGTTCGCGCACGCGCTGATGCTGGAATGCACGGCCACCCTCGCCGACGACGCCGACCACGGATGAACGAAAGGAGATCTCCACGATGACACAGACTGTGGTAGTCACCGGAGCCAGCGCCGGCATCGGCCGGGCCACCGCCCAACTGTTCGGGCAGCGCGGGGCGAACGTCGTCCTGCTCGCCCGCGGGTCCGCCGGGCTGGACGGCGCGGCCCGCGACGTCGAATCCGGTGGCGGCAAGGCGCTCAGCATTCCCACCGACGTCGCCGACCACGCGGCCGTCGCCGCTGCCGCCGACGAGACCGAGGCGACGTTCGGCCCCATCGACGTCTGGGTGAACGTCGCGTTCACCTCGGTGTTCGCGCCGTTCAGCGAGATCAGCGCCGAGGAGTTCAAGCGCGTGACCGAGGTGTCCTACCTCGGATACGTGCACGGCACCATGGCGGCGCTGGCGAAGATGCGGCCACGCGACCGCGGCACCATCGTGCAGGTCGGTTCCGCGCTCAGCCAGCGATCCATCCCGCTGCAATCGGCCTACTGCGGTGCCAAGCACGCCATCAACGGTTTCACCGAATCGGTGCGCTGCGAACTGCTGCACGAGCACTCCAAGGTGCGGATCACCGTCGCACAGATGCCCGCGGTCAACACCCCGCAGTTCTCCTGGGTGCTGTCCCGGCTGCCGCGCCATCCCCAGCCCGTGCCGCCGATCTATCAGCCGGAGGTCGCCGCCCGCGGCGTCGTGTATGCCGCCGATCATCCGGAGCGCAAACAATATTGGGTCGGCGACAGCACCATGGTGACGCTGCTGGCGCAGAAGTTCGTCGCGCCGCTGCTGGACCGCTACCTGGGCCGCACCGGTTACGACTCGCAGCAGACCGAGCAGCATGTGCGCCCGGGGCGGCCGCACAACCTGTGGCACCCGCTCGACCAGGAGGCGGGCAGCGACCACGGCGCCCACGGCGGGTTCGACGACAAGTCCCACACGCTGAGCCCGCAACTGTGGGCGTCGCA
>NZ_LZJF01000193.1 GCF_001666835.1 Mycobacterium sp. E3251
CTCGCTCATCCCGCGTTCGCCGGTGGCCGGATAAGCCGGGGCCGCAAGGCATTCGAAACGATAAGGGCCCGCACACCACGGTGTGCGGGCCCTTTCGGGTGAAACGCGGTGTCAGGCCCAGCTGGACCCAACGGCGCTGTCGGTGCTGGCCATGTTGCTGCCGGCGCTCTGCACCTTCTGCCCGTGGGCGTTGGCCTGCTCGTAGATCACCTGGAAGTTGCGACCCAACTGGGTGATGAACTCCTGGCAGGCCACCGAACCGGCACCGCCCCAGAAGTCACCCGCCGCAAGCACATCGCGAACGATGGCCTGGTGCTCAGCCTCCAGAGACGCGGCCTGGGCGCGGATCAAGGCACCGTGGGCGTCGACATCGCCGAACTGGTAGTTAATGGTCATTTGCTTGGCTCCTTAAAGTGTTGGAAGACAGCGGGTTTCGAGTGTTAGCTGCCCAAGATCTGCTGCGAGGCCTGCTCTTGCTGCTCGTAGTTGTTCGCGTCGCGGATCAGTCCGTCCCGCACTCCGTGGAGCATGTTGACGATGTTGCGGAAGGCCTGGTTGACCTGGCCCATGGTGTCGTACGAGGTGGCCTGCGCCTGACCGCTCCAGCCCGAGCCGGCGATGTTCATCGAGGATGCCCACATCTTGCGAGCCTCGTCCTCAACCGTCTGGGCGTGCACCTCGAAGCGGCCCGCCATCGCCCGCATTTCGTGCGGGTCAGTCATGAAACGTGTTGCCATGTTGCTTTCTCCTTTTCCTTCAAGCCTTCAGTGTCGAAGTCTTAACAGTTCTAATTGATGCGGTGGTGGCCGCGTTATGGATAGATTACGGCCTGCCGGTTAACTGATCGCCTCAAACGGGTGACATGGACCCCCTTATTTCCCGTACCGGTATCCCCGGCATCAGACGACAACCTGCTTGGGCATGACGATCGGCTTGAAGCCGTACCGCGGTCCGGAACCGTAGGCGCCGGCGCCCTTGGCGGCCGCGGCCATCCCCGGCATGCCGGGCATTGCCGTAACCGGTTCGGCCTCGGCCGCCGCCGTCCACCCCGAGCCCTCGAGGGGAGCGGTGGAGGATGCCAACGACGCCGGGGCGGCCGCATTCCAGCCGGCCGGCACCGACAGCCCGCCGACCGCGGAGGCCTCGCCCAGCGCGGCCGACGCTCCCGCACCCGACACCGAGCCCACCATGGTGCCCTGCACCATTCCACCGGCGAGCGGCGTGACGGAGTCGGTGAGGGCGAACGGGATCGACGGGACGGAACCCAAGGTGTGCCCCAGGGAGACCGCCGTCGGGATGGTGTTGCAGACCCACCATGCTGCGGTGTTGACGGCGCCGTTGATGCCATTCAAAACGGATGGCGTGCCCAGGAAGTTGTCAATTGAGGACAAGATTCCCGTGGTCTGGAAGGGCAGGGTCGGGGCGGCCAGGGCTGCCGCATTGGAAACGGGAGCCAGCGCCTGGATCGTGCCGCCCGTCGAGTCAGCGGCAAGTGCGGTGCTGTCCGCCGCCGCGGCGGCCGCGGGGTTTGTGGTCGACGCCAGCGGCGTCACTGGAGTCAGTGCCCCCGCCGCAGCTGACGCGGCCTGGTAGGCGGCCATCATGGCGGCATCCTGAGCCCACATCGCGGCGTACTGCGCTTCGGTCGCGGCGATCGCGGCCGAATTGACCCCGAGGAAGTTGGTCGCGACGAGTGTCGCCAGCAACGTCCGGTTGGCCGCGATCACCGGCGGGGGAACCGTGGCCGCAAACGCGGCCTCGTAAGCAGCCGCCGAAGCTGTGGCTTGCGCGCTAGCCTGCTCGAGCGTCGTCGCCGTCTCGGTGAGATAGGTGATGATCGGCTGGGCCGCGGCCGCTGCCGCCGCCGATCCGCCGCCGGTCCAGTTTTCGGTGGTGAGCAACGAGATGATCGACTCCCATTGGGTTGCGGTAGCGCTCACCTCGGCGGCCAGGTTGGCGTATGAGGCCGCGGCGGCCATCAGCGGCCCGGCGCCCGCGCCCGCGTACATGAGGGAGGAGGTGACCTCCGGTGGAATTGCTGCAAAGTCAAGAACCATTTGTGTTTCCCGCTCCTTTGTCTTTAGAAATATGAGGTTTTCGAGGGATGCGACGAGGACTAGACGGTCGCCGGTTTCGGCATGACGATCGGCTTGACGCCGTAGCGCGGGGCGCCGAAGCCGGCGCTGTTCCGCGCCGCGGCGCCCATGCCCGGCATGCCCGGGATGATGGTCCCGGTGCCGGCCTGCGGCGCGGCGGCGGTCCAGCCCACCGTCTGCAGCGGTGCGGCGCTGGTGCCAGCCACCGGAGTGGCCGCGCCCGCCCAACTCGGCGGCACCGACAGGTTGTTGACCATGGTCGCTGACCCCACCGAGGCCACCGGCATGGCGCCCATCCCGGCCATGCCACCACCGGCCATGGGCGTCGTGACATCGGCGAGCCCCGCCGCGTCGGCGGCCGATCCGGCGGCGTCGGCCGCGGACGTGTCCAGCAGTCCGCCACCGGCCAGACCCAGCAGGTCCGAACCGGCGGAGGCCCAGTTGCCGAAGCCGATGTTGCCGATATTGGCGCCATTGCTCGAGAGGCCGAAGATCCCGCCCAACATGTTCGGGTTGGTGCCGTTGCCGGTGCTACCGAGCAGCCACGCGAGGTAGTCGAGCGGAGTGTTCGACGGCGTGGTAGCGGCGGCGGCGAGCGGAGAAGCGGCGCTCGACAGCGCGGCCTGGCTCGCGTTGACGGCCTCGGTGTCGCCGTAGCTGCCGGAGCTGATCCCCAGGGTTTGCGCGTAATTCTCCAACAGGGCCTGTGCCTCTGTTGCGATCGCCTGGTACTGGGTGCCGTACGTCGAGAAGATCGCCGCCTGCTGGATCGACACCGGATCCGCGGCGGCCGGAGCGAGCACGGTCGTCGCCGGCGCGGCGCCCGCGTTCTGCGCCGCCAGGTTTGTATTGATGCCCGATAGCAACGCCTCCGCAGCTAGCATCTCTTCTGTCTGTGTCGTCAAAAATGCCATCGATTGCTCCCTACTGTTCGGAACGGCCGACCCCCATGCGGTGGATCGACCCTGAGTGTTCGCGTAACGGCCCCTGTGCGTTGGCGTAACACTAACGACCCCCAAGTCCACGTTCCCGGCCGAAAGGGGCAGGGTTACAGCCGTTTACGGCTTCTTAACGATGAGGTCGGCAGTTTTAACACTTCCCCGTTGGCCGACATAGCGGTGTCATCTGTTACCTAAAGGAAAACCGTGGTTAAGCGGCGCGGGCGCGGATCCTAGCTGAGGCGCTCTCGCGGCGCATCTTGCGAATTTCGCCTATTTCGAGACCGACGCGATGTCCCGGATTCGGCGTCGGCGCGCTACATTCGCCGCCGGGCCCCCATAGCCCAATTGGCAGAGGCAGCGGACTTAAAATCCGCACAGTGTCGGTTCGAGTCCGACTGGGGGCACCGGCGTGCGCGCACGTCAGAACACACGGTGCGAGAATCGCCAGCCGCCACCCACGGCCTGTTTCCCCGCCGCTGAGCCCACGATCGAATCGCGGCCATCCTGCTCGTGGACGTAGAGCCTTTGTGCCCTGTCGGCCGGGCGCGGTCGGGGCGAAGGATCACCGTTCACAGGGTTTAGGAGGCCAACGGTGATCAAGCAAGCCATCGTGGGCGCCGCGGTGGTGCTTCTCGTCGCCGGCTGCTCGCCACGAACACACACCAGCGGCAGCGGGACCACAACCACAACGCCGCACGCTCAGGTCGTGCGCGGATGGGTCCAACTGACCGAGGACCACATGCAAGACCTGGGTATCGCCATGGGCAAGGCCACCTATGCCATCGGCAATAAGGACTACGCCAGTCTGGGAGCGGCCTGCCACGAGGGCCATGACGCGGCAAGTTTCCTCCAGGGCCATCTGCCTTCCCCCGACAAAGAACTCACCGACGCACTGCAAGCCAGTCTCGATGATTTCGACGCCGCGTCCCACTTCTGCGTCGCCGCGGTCGAGGACAACGATGCGAACGAGGCCCGGCACGCGGGTGAGTTCATGAACTCTGCGGAGGGGCATCTCTCGACCGCCACCGCCGTCCGCGATCGCATCGTCAACGGGCAGGGATAGGTCCGCTCCGGCCGCTCCTGCCTGCCGGCGCGCTGTGTGGGAGAAGCGACAAAGGGTCCGACGCGGGAGGACCTTGGCCCCTACCTCCAGCTCGAGGGCAGGACCACAGTGAGATCACACGACTTGCGGCAACCGAGAGAGGACGAGGAAATGAATCGCGAAGTGAGCAAATTCTTCTGCGGAGCGTTCGCCGGAATCGCCTATGCGCACGCGGGTTACGCCATCGCCGCATCCGCCGGCATCATCGACGAGCCCATCTTCCTCGGAAGGAAATGGGGCGTCGGCTTCATGTGGACGGAGGCCGTTGTCTATACCGCGATCAGCGCCGCCCTCGGTTACGCCGGATGGCGTACCCAACCCCTCGACATGCGAGCGGTAAGCGCGCCGGAGACGAACGGACAGACCGAGCAGGCTGTGAGCGCCGCGAAGGTGCCTCTGTCGACGCCGAGTTGATCGTTTCCGACGCGCAGAAGGAGACCGCAGAGGGTATGGACGGTCGTCTCGGGAAGTGGTTGGCGATCTGTGCTGTCCCGCTGTTGGCCGCCGTGCCGTTCTCCTCGGCGTCAGCATCAGCAGATCCAGTCGATGATGCTTTCATCGCGTCGTTGGTGAACTACGGGATCGAAGTGCGTGACAGCGACACCGCGATCGCGATGGCCCACCGGGTGTGCACGGGATTCGACAACAACGCGAATGCGAGCGTTCTGGCGTTGAAGGTGATGCGCGATACCGATCTCACGAGGAGGGAATCCGGCTACTTCGTTGGCCTCTCCGTGGCCGCCTACTGCCCGCAGTACCGGGGGCAGATGGACAGTTCGCTGATCTGGCTGATCCCGGGTCCGCCGCTGATGTGAACGCGGAGGCATGCCGTCGGCAAGCCCAACGACGCGAGGCGCAGTAAGTTGGTCGCGACCCCACCGCGAAGGAGCCGCGCCGAAGTGACCGACGATCCGCGGGGTGACGGTGTCTCCCGTCAATACGATCGGTGGGAGTATCCGCCCCCGGTAGCCGATCTCGCGGCGTGGACCAAGAATCACTGGGATTGGTTCGATCCATTTTGGGCGCACCGCGTCCTTTGGCCTGACCGGGAGTACAAGCCGGACCTCGACATTCTCATCGCGGGTTGCGGCACCTTCCAGGCGGCCGTTTTCGCCTTCATGAATCGCGCCGCCAAGGTGATCGCGATCGACGTCAGCCGGTCAGCGCTGAAGCACCAGCAGTATTTGAAGGACGAGCACGGCCTGGACAACCTGGAATTGCATTTGCTTCCCATCGAAGAGGTGTCGACGCTGTCCCGCGACTTCGACCTCATCGTGTCCACCGGCGTCTTGCACCACATGGCGGACCCACTGGCCGGGCTCAAAGCGCTTGGCGGCTGCCTGCGCACTGATGGGGCGCTCGGCGTCATGCTTTACGCGAAGTACGGCCGGATCGGGGTCGACATGCTCGAATCGGCGTTCCGCGACCTCGGGCTGAAGCAGGATGACACTTCGGTCCAAATGGTCAAAGAGGCGATCGCGGTGCTGCCCGCCGACCACCCGGTTCGCCCCTACCTGAACGGCGCCCGCGACCTGCTGTCCGACGGTGCCCTGGTCGACACCTTCCTGCACAGTCGCCAGCGCACTTACACCGTCGAAGAATGCCTGGACCTCGTCAGCTCCGCTGGACTGGCATTCCAGGGCTGGTTTCACAAAACGCCGTACTATCCGCACGCCTTCGTCGCGCCGGCGAGCCAGTTCCAGGCGATGCTGAACCAACTACCCGACATCAAACTCTGGTCCGTGATGGAACGGCTGCAGCCGGCGAATGCCACCCACTTCTTCATCGCCTGCCGCCCGGAACGTCCGAAAGAGCATTACGCAATCGATTTCTCGACGGACGGGGCGCTTGACTACGTTCCGCTACTGCGGACGGCCTGCCTGCTGTCCGGCGACGAGATCCATTTGCCCGGCACGAAGCTGAAGCTCAACCCGGCTCAGCTGCCGTTCGTTCAGCTGGTCGACGGCCGTCGCGCGATCCGGGAGATCATCGAGTCCGTGGCACAGCGCGGCGACGTCGGTCCGGAAAACGCCCTTCTGGTAAGGGAATTCGGGCGCACGCTGTTCCAGTCGCTGTGGCGCCTCGATTTTCTGGCGATGGCGTTGAACACCAACCCATCCCGTTAGTTGTCGGCCTTTGCCGTCAGAAGACCCTGACGCAACGCAACAATCGCGTGTGCGGCCCGGTTGGCCGTTGCGGTGTAGCCTTCCAAATCCGCTGCGCTCTCGGCGTTTTCGGCCAGGGTGCGGGACAGTCGCGCCGTGTCCTTCAAGTTGCGGATCGCCGCCCAAACCGCCGCCTCAAGCTCGTCGCCGTAAGCGACCAGCAGCGACTGGGCCGTCCACGCGTGACCGACCTGGCAGCGGTATCCGTTGTCGTTAACGGCGATCAGAGCGCCGTTGCAGCTCGGGCAGGTGTACCCGGTCGGCGGCCCCAGATCCTCGATACCCACGGACGCGGCGAACTGGCTGTCCATCGCGATCTGATTCTCCAGCTCGAGTTGACCGTCCGGGTCGGCCGCCGGCTCTTCGACGTCGCGATCGGCCAGCTGCGCCAGCAAGCTACCGATCTCCTTGGCCGTCGCGGTGTGATCCGCCACGCCGGCCCTCATGGCGTTCTTCGGCAGGTCGGGAAACAGAGCGTCAGTCGGTTCCTGAACCACGGTGATTCCTCCTTTGGCCTTGATCGCGCGCAGCCCGGCGACGCCGTCGTCAAGCAGTCCCGACATCAGGACACCGATGGCGCGCGGGCCGTAGTCCAGCGCGACGGACCGGAAAAGCGCGTCGATCCCCGGTCGTCGACCGCTCTCCCACGGGCCATCCGCCAGCGCCACCCGGTGGTCGCGGGCCAGCAGATGGTGGTCGGGTACGGCGGCGTATATCCGCCCGGCCTCCAGGACAGCGCCGTCGACCGCCGCGAACGCCGGCAACGGGCCGCTTCGGTCGAGAATCTGGGCCAGCAGGGAAGGCCCGCCCCGGCTCATGTGGATGACGATCATGACGGCGAACGGGAAATCCGGCGGCATCCCCGCCGCCAACTCGCACAGCGCTTCGATGCCGCCGGCGGATGCGCCGACCGCCACCACGCCTTCGGCCGGTGTCGCCGCGCGTTCCATGGCCTCAACCTTGACCCAGATGGGCGCTGACGCCAAGGGTCATAAGCCCTCTCCTGCCCGCGGCGGCGCGTCGGGAAACCCTTGGTGGCGCGGCGATCACAGCGAGGGGAGGGGCCGCACCATTCACGTCTTGGCTCTGCGGACCAAATTTTGGGCCTGCCGCTGACGGCGCGTGGAACCGCCACTCATACACTGGCCACTCGTGGGCATGCTGTCTGGTCTTGCGCCGTGGATCGCTTACTGGGTGCTGGTCGGTAACGTCCCGTTCCCTGCCTCGGCGTTGGCGGGGCTGGCGATCGCAGCCATTGCGATGGTGGTCGGGAGCCTCACCGGCAAACCCGAGCGGACGTTCGAAATCGGTTCTGCCGCCGTATTTGTGGTGCTCACCGGTCTGACTTTCGCGCGGGATGAGTGGTTCGCCCAGCGGTGGATGCTGCCGCTCAGCGTCGCCGGGTTCCTCGTGGTGACCCTGGCCGGAACGCTGACCGGCAAGCCGTTCGTGCGCGCGTTCGTGGCCGCGGAACAACCCGCCGACGTCACCAAGACCGAGCTATTCGGAAGGGTCGTCAGCGTCCTGAGCTGGATCTGGGTGGGAACGGCGACGGGCATGACGGTGTCGTCGGCGATCCCGCCGATCGTGCGCGGTGACGCCACCACCCTGGACACCAAGACCCCGTTGTCGTACGTGTGTTACTGGCTTATCCCGTTCACGCTATTGGCCCTGGCGGCACTGGCATCGCGGTTCCTGCCCGAGCGGATGCTGGCCGGCATCGACGATGTCGCGCGAGAAACCTCGTTCGTCGCGTACGACGAGGCCACCATCGACGAGCTGTACTTCCTCGCCCAGGAACACGCGAACCGGGAGGTCGGCCCCGGCAAGGAGGCCTACAACGTCAAGGTCGGGGGCATGGGCACCCCGTTGACCGGGGATGAGTCCCGCAAGTCGTGGCCCTCGACCTACAAGGTGCGCGACAAACGGCGCTGAACGCGCGAGGGTGTCCGATACGTTGGTTGCGGCCAACCACGGAGCCCCAAAGGAGTTGCGATGAACGCGCTCAGCCCAGACGCCATCCGGGCGGAAACCATCACCATCACCGGCCACGGCGGCGACGAGATTGAGGCGTACCGGGCCATGCCGCTCGCCGAGGGGTCGCGCGGCGGAGTCGTGTGGATCCATCACATGCCCGGCTACGACCGCGAAACCAAGGAGTTCGTCCGTCGACTCGCCGTCAGCGGTTACCACGCCGTGGCCCCGAACCTCTATTCGCGCGAGGCACCCGGTGCGTCGCCCGACGACGCGGCGGCGGCGGCACGGGCCGCCGGCGGTGTGCCCGACGAGCGGCTGGTCGGCGATGTCGCGGGTGCGGTCGAGCACCTGCGTTCCCTGCCGGGGGCCAATGGCAAGTTCGGCGTCATCGGGCACTGCTCGGGCGGGCGGCACGCCTACCTGGCGGCGTGCTCGCTGCCGTTCGACGCCGCGGTGGACTGCTACGGCGCGTTCATCGTCGAGGATCCGCCGGAGGGCATGCCCAAGGCCATGAAGCCGATCCTGCAGCTGGCGCCGAACCTGAGCTGCCCGCTACTCGGCCTGTTCGGGCTCGACGACCGCTTCCCGGCGCCGCCCGCGGTGGCCGCCCTGGACGAGGAGCTGACGAGGCTGAACAAGCCGCACGAGTTCCACTCCTACCAGGGCGCGGGGCACTCGTTCTTCTCCGTCGACCGGCCCGCCTACCGGCCGGAGGCGGCCGTGGACGGCTGGCGGCGCATCGACGACTTCTTCGCCGCCCAGCTGAAAGGTTAGGTTCCGCCCCCCATGTGCACCTATCTCACCGAACACGTCGGAATCGACGGCAGCGGCAAGGGCGCCACGGGGTGGTTCGGCGCCAGCCGCGCGACGGTCTACGTCGATCACCCCGTCCACGCGCCCTACGGCCACACCGTCAACATCGACGTGATCAACCCCGAACTCGGGCCGTCGGCGCGGGTGGCGCTGGAACTCACCGAGGAGAGCGCGCTCGCGCTGGCCGACGCCATCCGCAAGGCGATCGCCCATGCGCCGGCCGGGCTCGCGTCCAAGGACCAGGCGTGACCGCCGACCGGGGCTACCCGCAGATGGCCGCTGAGCGCGGCAGGGTCGAGCCCGCGCCGCGCCGGGTGCGTGGCTACCTCGGGGACGCGCTGGTCTTCGACACCACGGCGGCCCTGTATGTGTGGGAGGTCCCGTACTACCCGCAGTACTACATCCCGCTGGCCGATGTCCGTGCGGAGTTCCTGCACGACGAAAACCATTCGCAGAAAGTGCAATTCGGTCCGTCGCGGTTACACTCCCTAGTGGGTGCCGGGGAGGCCCATCCGTCGGCCGCGCGCGTGTTCGATACCGACGGTGGCGGCTCGGTGGCCGGAATGGTCCGATTCGAATGGAATCCGTTGCGGTGGTTCGAGGAAGACGAACCCATCTACGGCCACCCGCGCAATCCGTATTCGCGGGTTGACGCGCTGCGCTCACACCGACATGTTCGGGTGGAGCTGGACGGAATAGTGCTGGCCGACACCAGGTCTCCGGTTCTGCTGTTCGAAACTGGTTTGCCCACAAGGTATTACATCGACCCGACTGACATCGCGTTCGCGCATCTGGAACCCAGCTCCACGCAGACGCTGTGCCCGTACAAGGGCGTCACGTCGGGTTACTGGTCGGTACGGTCGGGTGATGCCCTGCATCCGGACCTGGCCTGGACGTATCACTACCCGTTGCCCGCGGTCGGCCAGATCGCCGGTCTGGTGGCGTTTTACAACGAAAAGCTGGACATCTTCGTCGACGGGGGTGCACTGCCCCGGCCACGCACCCAATTCAGTTAGCCGACGCGGTGTGATCTTTCCCTCTTCGCGCCCGGACCCTGAGAATTTCTTAATCCGGACAACTCCACCGCGCTGACCGGGGACGTTAGCGACGAACGCGAAATCCGCCGGAAGCGCGTTTGCGTCAGTTTCGCTACGGGTAAGCGACTGCGATACAGCGTAATTGAAAGCCTGAGCAGAACCTGAGTGCGCGGGGTGACGTAGCTAACGTCGGGGGACTTCATTAGTTTTGACGCGATTTTCGGCCGGTAGACTCGCAAAACCAGTCGCGTCAGCGCCTTTCGGTGCTGAGATCCTCCTGGATCCGGCGGCCGAATTGTCGCGCAAGTCCCGGCGAGTTCGCCTCCGCGCCGACAACATAGCAAAGGCGGTGCAGCGTGAGCGGTGTAAACGACCGCAAGGCCTTCCAGGACGATCGAGACGAGCGGGTGTTCAGGTTCGACGACGCCCCGGTCGTCCACATCCCGGTGCGAAACGGTCCGATCAGCGACATCGGCGTCAGCCCCGACGGCACTCGGCTGGTGGTGGCGAATCACGGCCGCGACACGATATCGATCATCGACACCGACGCGCGTCGGGTGGTGCAGACCATCGGCGTCAACGAACCGTTCGCGATAGCCATGAGCGGCGGGGCCTCCCCCCGCGCCTACATCAGCACCGCGTCCTTCTCCTATGACTCCATCGACGTCGTCGACCTCACCACGAACGCGCGAATCGCGACCCATCCGCTGGCCGACAGCGTGAGCGATCTGACCGTGAGTGCCGACGGGAGGTTCGTTTACGCCAGCCGGAACGGCGCCCACGGCGCCGATGTTTCGGTCGTGGACCCCACCACGGACGACTTGCAGGTGATCGAACTCGCCGCCACGCCCGGCACGACCGCGGACTGCGTGCGCCTCAGCCCCGACGGACGCCACCTGTACGCGGCCACCAACGGGCCGTCCGGTGGCGAGCTCGTCGTCATCGAAACTGGGTCGCGGGCCGACATCGTCGGCGCCTACGAGCTGGGTTTGCCGATCCGCGACGTCGCGCTGAGCGACGACGGCGCCACGGCCTATGTGGCCAGTTGTGGCCCCGTCGTCGGCGCGGTGCTCGACGTCATCGACACCCGGGCCCGCAAGATCACCGGGACCCGCAAGCTCAGCGAGCTCGCCGGTCCGCTCACTCGTTTGTCGCTCAGCCGCGACGGCCGCCGCGCCTACCTGGTCAGCGACGACCACGTCGCCGTGGTCTGCACGCGAACCCACGACGTCATCGGCGACATCGCGGCGGCGAACGGCCCGTCCTGCGTGGTCGAGAGCTCCGACGGCAGGTACCTCTACATCGCCGGTCATTCCGGAGTGGTCACCGTCGTGCCGATCGCCGCGGGCGGGGGACCGGCTGAGGCATCGACCGCTCGGCTGCCCGCACTGGCTCAGCGGGAACCCGTACTCGCCTAGGGTGATCGCCGACGCCGGCGCCGAACTCGGGCTTAGGGTGGAGGCTGCCGGCGGCGGCTCATCGCCTCCGGCCCGGGATGCGGCCACGCCGCGTCTCGACGGTTGATATCAGGCGAACGCTGCGCCGGGATCCAAAGGCGGTACCTCAATGGACAGCACGATGCAGGACTTTCCGTTGACGATCACCGCGATCATGCGGCACGGCTGCGGTCTGCACGGCGAGCGCACGGTCACCACCGCCACCGATGATGGCTATCGGCAGATCAGCTACCGCGAACTCGGTCACGACGCCGCTCGGCTGGCGAACGGATTGCGCCGCCTCGGCATCGACGGGGACCAGCGGGTGGCGACGTTCATGTGGAACAACGCCGAACACCTGACCACCTACCTCGCGGTGCCGTCGATGGGCGCCGTGTTGCACACCCTCAACATCCGCCTCTTCGCCGAGCAGATCGCCTACGTCGCCAACGAAGCCGAAGACCAGGTGGTGCTGGTCGATATGTCGCTGGCCAAGCTGCTCGCCCCGGTGCTGGGCGACCTCAAGACCGTGCACACCGTGATCGCGGTGGGGGAGGGTGACATCGCCCCGTTCGAGGGGTCGGACAAGACCGTGCTGCGGTATGCCGACGTGCTCGCGGGGGAATCCACCGAGTTCGACTGGCCGCAGATCGACGAGAAGTCCGCAGCCGCGATGTGCTACACCAGCGGCACCACCGGAAACCCGAAAGGTGTTGTCTATAGCCACCGTTCGAGCTACCTGCACACCATGGCGGCCTGCACCACCAATGGCATCGGCGTGGGTTCCATCGACAGTGTGCTGCCGATCGTGCCGATGTTCCACGCCAACGCGTGGGGCCTGCCCTACGCCGCCCTGATGGCCGGCTCCGACCTCGTCTTGCCCGACCGCCACCTCGACGCGCGGTCGCTGATTCGCATGGTGGAAGACCAGCGGCCGACCGTGGCGGGCGCGGTGCCCACCATCTGGAACGACGTCCTGCATCGGCTGGAGGAAGAACCCGGCCACGACATGTCGTCGTTGCGGCTGGTGGTCTGCGGGGGCTCGGCCGTTCCGGTGTCGCTGATGCGCACCTTCGAGGAGAACCACGGCGTTCAGATCCGGCAATTGTGGGGCATGACGGAAACGTCCCCGATGGCCACCATGGCCTGGCCCCCGCCGGGAACCCCGGAGGACCAGCACTGGGCGTTCCGCGCCACCCAGGGCCAACCGGTTTGCGGCGTGGAGATGCGGATCGTCGACGACGAAGGCCAGGTGCTGCCGAACGACGGTGAGGCCGTGGGCGAGGTGGAAGTCCGCGGCCCGTGGATCGCCGGCTCGTACTACCTGACGGCCGACGACTCAAAGTTCGACTCCGGCTGGTTGCGCACCGGCGACGTCGGACGGCTCGACGAACGGGGTTTCGTCACCCTGACCGACCGGGCCAAGGACGTCATCAAGTCCGGTGGCGAGTGGATCTCATCGGTCGAGCTGGAGAACAACTTGATCGGGCACCCACATGTGGTCGAGGCCGCGGTGGTCGGCGTGCCCGACGAGCGGTGGCAGGAGCGGCCGCTGGCCGTCGTGGTGGCCAAGGAGGGCACCACCGTCAGCGCCGAGGACCTGCGAAAGTTCCTCGCTGAGAAGGTGGTTCGCTGGTGGCTGCCCGAGCGGTGGGCATTCGTCGAGGAGATTCCGCGCACCAGCGTCGGCAAGTACGACAAGAAGGCCATCCGCGCGCGCTACGCCGAGCATGGCTACTGGGTGGTCGAGGCCCGGGACTGAGGGCGAGTCTCCGCGAATAACCCAGGGCAGGAAGGAGCCTCATGCCCCAGCCCCTCGTCGTCGAACAATCGCACGTGGTGGCCGTCGCGCCCGACGCGGCGTTTCACGGCACCCTGCCCATCCCGCTGCCCGAGATCTTCGGCCGGTGGTATGGGCCGATACCGCCGATCAAGGAGGTGCGGAGCCAGACCGGCGCCTGGGATGCGGCGGGTCAGAGCCGCACCATCATCCTGGCCGGCGGCGGCAGCGCGCGCGAAGACCTGACCAGCGTCGACCCGCCGCGATCGTTCGGCTACCGGCTCACCCAGATCCACGGTCCGATGGCGCTGCTGGTCGGCTCGGTCACCGGTGAGTGGCTTTTTACCCCGACCGCTGGCGGCACCGAGATCACCTGGCGCTGGGCCATTTACCCGAAATCCGTCCTGTCCGCACCGGGCCTGCCGCTCTTCGGGATGCTGTGGAAGCGCTACGCACGCCGGGTGCTGATCGACCTCGCCGAGGTGTTGACCCGCTGAAGCTGGGTACCGTCGAGACCATGTGTCGACTTTTCGGGCTGCATGCCGGGACCGACGTTTGCACGGCGACGTTCTGGTTGTTGGACGCCCCGGACAGCCTCGCCGATCAGAGCCGAAGGAACCCGGACGGCACTGGCCTTGGGGTCTTCGACGGCCTCGGGCGGCCGCAGCTGGACAAGCAACCCATGGCGGCCTGGGAGGACGCCGCCTTCGCCACCGAAGCCCACGAGTTGACCGGCACCACCTTCATCGCGCACGTGCGTTACGCCACGACCGGTGCGCTCGACGTCCGCAACACCCACCCGTTCCTGCAGGACGGCCGGATCTTTGCGCACAACGGCGTGCTGGAGGGGCTGGACGCTCTCGATGAACGGCTCCGCGAGGTCGGCACCGACGATCTGGTCCTGGGCGACACCGATTCCGAGCGGGTGTTCGCGTTGGTCACCGCCTCGATCCGGGCACTCGACGGTGACGTGACCGCCGGCCTGACCGATGCGATGAAATGGCTTGCCTCCAATGTGCCGATCTATGCGGTCAACGTGCTACTGAGCACGGCGACCGACATGTGGGCGCTGCGGTATCCCGAAACCCATGAGCTTTACGTCATGGATCGGTCCGCCGAAGCGCCGACGGAGGCCCCGAAATTCGATCTGCGCACCAAGCGAATTCACGCGCGGTCGGAACATCTGTGCACGCGCCCGTCGGTCGTGTTCGCCACCGAACGCATGGACGACGACCCCCGCTGGCGGCTGCTCGAGCCGGGTGAGCTGCTCCATATCGACGCCGCGCTGCAAGTCGAACGCAGTCTGATACTGCCCGACCCGCCCGCGCACCTGCTGCGTCGGGAGGAGCTGAGCGCGCGGGCGCAGGAATCGCAGCACGCGCTGCCGGTCGCCCGGCGCTAGCCCAATGCCGGCCTGGCAGAGTGGGTGGGCGTGACAACCAGACGAGCGCTTGTGCTGGCGGGTGGGGGAATAGCGGGAATAGCCTGGGAGACAGGCGTTTTGCGCGGAATCGCCGATGTGTCGCCGACGGTGGCCGACTTGTTGCTGGGTTCGGACGTGCTGGTGGGGACGTCTGCGGGCTCCGCCGTCGCCGCGCAGATCGGCACCGGCAGCACGCTCGACGTGCTGTTCGACCGGCAGGTCGCCGAATCGTCGGCCGAGATCGATTCCGGGGTCGACGTCGAGGAGATCACCGAAATGTTCCTGGCGGCCCTGGTGGAGCCCTTTGTGGATCCGTTGAACAAGACCCGGCAACAGATGCAGCGGATCGGGGCTGTGGCTTCGGCGACGAAAACCGTTCCGCCGCCGGTGCGCCGCGAGGTGATCGCCCAGCGCCTACCGTCGCACCACTGGCCCGATCGGGCGCTGCGGATCACCGCGATCGACGTGGAAACCGGCGAGTTGGTGGTTTTCGATCGCGAATCCGGCGTCGACCTCGTCGATGCGGTGGCGGCCAGCTGCGCGGTACCCGGGGCGTGGCCGCCCGTGGCGATCGCTGGCCGCCGCTACATGGACGGCGGGATCGCCAGCTCGGTCAACCTCGGCGCGGCAGGCGACTGCGACACGGCGGTGGTGCTGGTGCCGTCGGGCGTGGACACGCCGTCGGCGTTCGGCGACGGGCCGGCCGCGGAGATCTCCGCCTTCGCGGGCACGACGTACGCGGTGTTCGCGGACGCCGACTCGCTGGCGGCCTTCGGGCCCAACCCGTTGGACCCCGCCTGTCGCGTCGTGTCGGCATTGGCGGGACGCGAGCAGGGCCGCCGCGAAGCTCGGGGCGTCGCGCGCTTCCTGGGCGTCTGATCGAGCCGGGACGTAACGCGCTGCGGCAGCGCGGGTTTCAGGCTTCGGTCGCGGGCGGCGCGGTTCGTTCGTTCTCGAAAGCGTCCAGGGCCTCGTCGGCCAGCGCACGGCCGACGGCGATCACCTCGGCCGCCCGGTGGAACTCCAGTCCCCGGCAGACCGACCGCGGGACCTCGATCAACAGGTCGGGCGGGTAGACCGCCAGCGTATGGCGCGCCAGCGCGGCCTGGGCGATGTCGATCGTCCGGTTCATCACCTCGAAGCTGCCCAGCTTCGGAACCTCGGGCGCGGCGTCGGCCAGCTCGCCGGCCGCGTCATCCCCGGCGGCGGGCTCCTCGACGTCCGCACCGTCCGACCAGCCGTCCGCTTCCGCGGGGGACGCGCCGAATCTGCCCAGGACGGCGCGCGCGGTCGGCCGATCGAGCAGCGACCGCGCCGCGGAGGTGTCGAGCAGCGCGGAGGTGCTGCGCACCATGCGGTTCAGCCACTCGGCGGTCACGCCGGCCTCGGCCTCCCGGTTGGCGATCGCCTCGCTGCCGGACAGGCTCACCGCGATGGTCACGTCGGCGTTGATCGCCGACAGGGGAGCCATCGGCAGCGGGTCCAGGATGCCGCCGTCGGCCAGCAGCCGCCCGTCGACTTCGTGCGGCGCGATCACGCCCGGTATGGCGATGGAGGCACGGATCGCCGCGTCGACCGGACCGCGCTGGAACCACACCGACTTACCGGTCAACAGGTCGGTCGCCACCGCGGTGAAGGGGATGGACAGCCGCTCGATATCCATGGGGCCGAGGATGTCGCGCACCGCGTCCAGGATTTTCTCGGCCCGCATCACCCCGGCCGCGCTGATCGAGAAGTCCAGCAGGCGCAGAATGGTGCGCTGCGTCAGGGACTTCGCCCAGTCGGCGAACTCGTCGAGGCGCCCGGCCGCCTCCAAACCGCCGACCAGCGCGCCCATCGACGAGCCCGCGATCCCCACGATCTCGTAGTCACGCGCGCGCAGCGCGTCGATCACCCCGATGTGGGCGTAGCCGCGGGCCCCGCCGCTGCCCAGCGCCAGCGCGACGCGCGTCGGTGACGATCGGCGCGCGCCGACTCCGCCAGGTCCGTCCGGCATCTCTTCATTTTGCGCGGCGGAGCGGTGTTGCAGCGGCCGGGTTGGCACTTTCTGTACCCGTGAATTCAATCGCGCAGGAGTTCGAAAGGGCTAGCCGCATTCGTCGCCGGCGGCGGCGCGCGCGGCGGTGATCACTGCCGCCTGCCGGGCCGGTGTCAGATCCGCCCAGCGGGCGTTCCAGCTGCCCGCGGTGCCCGACGGGGCGGCCTGGATCATCGCCAGATAGGGCTCGAACAGCGACTGACCGGTCTTGGGCTGGGCATCCATCCACAGTTTTGCGGCGTGACAGGCCTGGTAATACTCTTCCTCGGTCGAATTCGCGGGCACGTCGACCCTGGTCGTCACGCCCGCCGGCGACAGACCGACGGCGCCCGGCGGCGCCGCGCCGGGGCGGACCGGTAGCTCCGCAGGCCGCTGAGATGAGGACGCGGGCTTAGCACTGGGGGCGTCAGGCGAGCATCCCGTGGCCGCCAAGAAGCCCGCCGCCACCAGGAGCATGCCCCACAGCCGGGGCCGTTGACCACACCAGCGCATCCTCTCAATCTATGCAACACTGGCGGCCGTGATGGAGCGCTTCGGATTTTGCGAGTGTTGTCGGCCGTAACACGCCGCCGCCTGTCCGATCCTTCTTTGTGGAGCTCCAACCATGTCTTTGCCTCTTGCCGCTCCGGCTGCGTTGCGCCCGCGCACCATTTCGTCCCCATCGTCGGGACCGACCCGCCTGCGGGTTCCCGACCTCCTGCACGCCACCGACCAGGCCGCCGATGACGTGCTGAGCGGACGCTGCGACCACCTGCTGCCGCCGGGCGGAATACCCGAGTCGCGCCGCTGGTTCACCCGCATCCACGGCGACGAGGAGCTGGACGTCTGGCTGATCAGCTGGGTTCCCGGTCACCACACCGAACTGCACGACCACGGTGGGTCCCTCGGCGCGCTGACGGTCCTGTCCGGGTCGCTCAACGAATTCCGCTGGGACGGCCGGGCCCTGCGGCGTCGCCGGCTCGACGCGGGCGATCAGGCCGGGTTTCCGTTGGGCTGGGTGCATGACGTGGTGTGGGCGCCGCGGCCCGTGACGGTGCCCGTCTCGGGGCTGTCGGGCGCCGCCCGAGAGCCGGTGACGCCTTCACTCAGCGTGCACGCCTACTCGCCGCCGCTGACCGCGATGTCCTACTACGAGGTCACCGGCCGAAATCGGTTGCGCCGCCAGCGCACCGAATTGACCGACCAACCGGAGGGACCGTGATGAGCCGCATCGATGTTGTGTTGAGATCCGCCCGGCGCCGCTACCGTCGCCTTCCCGCCGTCGAGGTGCCCGATGCGCTGCGGCGCGGGGCGGTGCTCGTCGACATCCGGCCGCAGGCGCAGCGCTTCCGCGAGGGTGAGATCCCGGGCGCGCTGGTGATCGAACGCAACGTGTTGGAGTGGCGCTGCGATCCGACCAGCGAGGCCAAGCTGCCCGAGGCCGTCGGCGACGACGTCGAATGGGTGATCGTGTGCTCGGAAGGTTACACCTCGAGCCTTGCGGCCGCCGCGCTGCTGGACATCGGCCTGCACCGCGCCACCGACGTCATCGGCGGCTATCACGCGCTCGCGGGTGCCGGTGTGCTGGAACAACTTTCCGGTACCGGCTCGCTCGATGCCTCCCCGGGAGTGCTCGCCAACTCCGGCGACCTCGGTCGCCGCTGGCTCTAGCTACCCGGTTGAGGTGGCGTCCGAATGAAGCAGTGGCCGTAGCTTGTCGGTTTTTTCGGGCGTCCACCCCGGCGGTGACAGCACGGCCGCCCAGCCGTCGGCCGCGTCGGCGACGTAGTGGTGGCCGTGGCCCTCGGGCACGTCGACCGCCACGGCCATGTCGGCCGTGACTTGCAGGAACGTCACCACCGGAATCCAGCGTGTCTCGGGCAGCACGTCGTAGCCTCGCCGCTCCCGCAGCCAATCCGGTTGGCTGAACAGCAGATCGGGGGACCACCAGGCGATCGGATCCGAGGCGTGCTGCAGATA
This sequence comes from Mycobacterium sp. E3251, assembly GCF_001666835.1. Taxonomy (GTDB): domain Bacteria; phylum Actinomycetota; class Actinomycetes; order Mycobacteriales; family Mycobacteriaceae; genus Mycobacterium. The sequence continues at coordinate 18,768 of NZ_LZJF01000193.1, forward strand.
GACCACACGGGGGTGGTCCCACGCGGATTTCGGCCGCGCCAAATTCGTTGGGCGAGCGACGAACCGGACGTTCTTGCCGTCGTTGTAAATGGGCAGCCACTCCGGGGAACCGGCGTCGCGCGTCGAGGTCAGGTCGGTCCAGATGGTGTTTTGAAATGTCGGTCCACTGAACAAGGCGCCGTCGGTGCGGGCGAGCACGTTGTTCAGGCTCATGAACGGCGCCTCGCCGCCGAACGATCCCAGACTCTCGCCGAACACAACGAGTTTGGGTCGTTGCGCTTCGGGCATCTGGCGGATCAGCCGGTCGACGGCCTCGAACAGCGCCTGGCCGGCGCGGCGGGCGTTCTCCTTGTCCACCAGGAAGGACAGCCAGCTCGGTAGGAACGAGTACTGCATGCTGACGATCGCGGTGTTGCCGTTGTACATGTACTCGAGCGCGTCGGCTTCCGCCTCGTTGATCCAGCCGGTGCCGGTGGTGGTCGCGACGGCGACGACGGCGCGTTGCAGCCCGCCGGTGCGTTGCAGCTCACGCGCCGCGAGCTCGGCGGTCGCCGTGATGTCGTCGGCGGAGTTCAGCCCGGCATAGGCCCGTATCGGTTCGGTCGCCGGAGCGCCATTGAAGGCGGCCAGCTGGTCAACTCTCGGCCCGGCTTCCACAAAGATCCGGCCTTGGTGCCCAAGGGATTCCCACGAGACAAGTGAATCGGGACCGCCGGACCGCAGCGGGGTCTTCGGTGGCGCGGTGTCGGGATTCATCTCGTTGTTCGCCGAGGCGAACGTGTTGTTCATGGTGCGCATGGCGGACTTGAGCACGACACCGTTGAGCACGGTGATGGTGAGCACCACGAGCAGCGCCACCACGATGGTCGCCGACAACCGAAATGGCGCGATGCGGTCGACCTGGCCGACCAGGAACCTGACCAGCCACCGGATGAACTGGCCGATTTCGACGAGGGTGAACAGCACCACCAGCGACAGGCCCGCGGCCACCGGGTAGTCGTACCACTTCAGGTGCCGTACACCCATGAGGTCGCGCACGTTGTCCTGCCACACGTGAAACCAGACGGCCATCAACACCATGCCGAGCGCACCGATAGGGATCAGCACCTTCCACGCCCAGCGCGGCGCGGGCGGACTGGACTGCTTCGCCCACAGGTACCGGTACAGCCAAACGGCGAAGACCCCCAGCCCGTATCCGATGGCGCCGGAGATGCCGCTGACCAGCCCCTGGAACAACGCGCCGCGCGGCAGCAGGGACGGCGTCATGGAGAACCAGATGAAGATGAGGCCAACCGTGGTGCCGGTGAAGGTGTAATGCCGCACCCACCAAGGCTTTTCGGGTGACTGCGGCTCGCGAGTCTGCGGGTGGGCATCCGGACGCGCGGCTTCCTCCGTGACGGCCGTGGGGTTGCCGCCGGCTTCGGTGTTCGTCGCTGTGCCGGGCTCGCTCATCGCATGCCTATCGGTGGGTGAAGTTGGGAGGGCGCTTCTCGATGAACGCCGTCATGCCCTCGGACTGGTCCTCCGTCGCGAAAGTCGAGTGGAAAAGGCGGCGTTCGTAGAGAAGCCCTTCGGACAGCGTGGATTCGAACGCGCGGTTGACGGCCTCCTTGGCCATCCGGGCCGCCGAGCGTGACATTTGGGAGATGGTGGTGGCGACGGCCTTGGCCTCGGCCAGCAGATCATCGGCGGGCACCACGCGCGAAACCAGGCCGCTGCGTTCGGCTTCGGCGGCGTCGATGGTGCGCCCGGTCAGGATGAGGTCCATGGCCTTGGCTTTGCCGATGGCACGGGTGAGGCGCTGGGAGCCGCCCATGCCGGGCAGCACGCCGAGCTTGATCTCCGGCTGTCCGAACTTCGCTGTGTCGGCGGCAATCAGCACGTCGCACATCATCGCCAGCTCGCAGCCGCCGCCGAGCGCGTGCCCGGCCACCGCGGCGATGGTCGGGGTGCGCACGGCCGCCAGTTTGGCCCAGGGGGCGAAGAAGTCGGCGTCGAATGCCTGGGCGTACGTCAGGCCGGCCATCTCCTTGATGTCGGCACCGGCCGCGAACGCCTTCGCCGAACCCGTGATGATGATCGCCCCGATGCCAGGGTCGTTGTCGAACTCCGTTGCCGCCTTGGTCACTTCGTTCATCACCTGGGTGTTGAGCGCGTTGAGCGCTTTCGGCCGGTTCAGGGTGATGGTGCCGACGCGCTCGTCGCGCTCGACCAGGATGGTTTCGTAAGCAGCGTCTGTCATCGCGAATCCTCTTCCTAGAAACTCAAGTCGTCGTCGACCGGGGCGAAATACGCCTCGACGTCGGCCCCGGTCACCGCGGCCAGCGTCGCCGGCGACCACTTCGGGTTTCTGTCTTTGTCGATCAGCTGTGCTCGGATGCCCTCGACCAGGTCGTGTGAGCGCAGCGATGCCGACGACACCCGATAATCCTGAATGAGAACGTCTTTCACACTCTCGAGTTTGGCGGCGCGCCGGACGGCTTCCAGGGTCACCGTCAACGAGATCGGCGAGCGGGTGCCGATCAGGTCGGCGGCGTCTTGGGCCGGGGCGGCGGCATGCCGGCGCAAACTGGCAACGATGTCTTCAACCGTGTCGCCGGCGTAGCAGTCGTCGATCCAATCCCGTTGTGCGGCAAGCTCGCTCGCTGGGGGCTCGACGGCGTGCGCGGCAAGCGCGCTCTGAACGCCATCGGCGACGATCGTCCGGGTGAACGCCTCGAGATCGTCGTGCGGCACATAGTGGTCGGCGAATCCCATGGCGATGGCGTCGGCTCCGGAAAACGGAGCTCCGGTCAGGGCGGCGTGCAGACCCAGCCCACCGGGCGCCCGGGACAGCAGGAACATCCCGCCGACGTCGGGAACGAAGCCGATGCCGACCTCGGGCATCGCGATCTTGGAGGTGTCGGTCACCACTCGGATGTTCGCGTGCGCGCTGACGCCGACGCCGCCGCCCATCACGATGCCGTCCATCAGCGCCACGTATGGCTTGACGAAATCGGCGATCTGGGCATTGAGCAGGTACTCGTCGCGCCAGAACCGCCGCGCATCCACCCCATCCTTACGCGCACTGTGATAGATGGAGACCACGTCGCCGCCGGCGCACAAGCCGCGCTCGCCGGCGCCGGCGAGCACCACCGTGGATACCGCGTCGTCGTCCGCCCAGCGGGTGAGTATGGCGCTCAGCGCGTCCACCATCTGCTGATTCAGTGAGTTGATCGCCTTGGGGCGGTTGAGCGTGATCAGACCGACGTTGCCGTCGACGCGGGCTAGAACCTCATCGGATTCGTCGGTCACGCACTGGCCTCCCATCACCGGTCCACCCTCGAACGAAAAATCTAGATCGTGACGAGCGGCGCCATACCCCCGGGTAAGGGTTATCTTTAACGCGACGACAGCAAAGGCTGCGGGCACCGGAAAATGCCCAGGTCGGCCGGGAACTCGGACGGGACGCTGATCGTTGAGATTGTGTTCGCACAGCTCGAAGCCAATAGAGAGGATCCGACGGTGCGGGAGACAAGCAACCCGGTATTTCGTTCGTTGCCCAAGCAGCGGGGGGGATACGCGCAATTCGGCACGGGCGCGGCCCCGATGCAGGGCTATGGAGCCGACCCCTACGCGGCGCCCTACCAAGCTCCCTACCAGGAGACCAGGGCTTCGCGTCCGCTGACCATCGACGACGTCGTCACCAAGACCGGCATCACGCTGGCCGTGTTGGCGGTGTCCGCCGTGGTGTCCTACTTCCTGGTCGCGTCCAACCTCGCGCTGGCGATGCCGCTGACCCTGGTCGGCGCGCTCGGCGGCCTGGGGTTGGTGCTGGTCGCGACCTTCGGCCGCAAGCAGGACAGCCCGGCCATCGTGCTCAGCTACGCCGTCCTCGAGGGGCTCTTCCTGGGCGCTATCTCGTTCGTCTTCGCCAACTTCGCGGTCTCGCACGCGAACGCGGGCGTGCTGATCGGGGAGGCCGTGATGGGCACCTTCGGTGTCTTCTTCGGCATGCTGGTGGTTTACAAGACCGGCGCAATCCGGGTCACCCCCAAGTTCACCCGGATGCTCGTCGCCGCGATGTTCGGCGTGCTGGCCCTGATGCTCGGCAACTTCGTGCTGGCCATGTTCCACGTCGGCGGAGGCACCGGCCTGGGCCTGCGCAGCGGTGGTCCGCTGGCGATCATCTTCTCGCTGGTTTGCATCGGCATCGCGGCGTTCAGCTTCCTGATCGACTTCGACGCGGCCGACCAGATGGTGCGCGCAGGGGCGCCGGAGAAGGCGGCCTGGGGTATCGCCCTCGGCCTGACCGTGACCCTGGTCTGGCTCTACATCGAGATCCTGCGGCTGCTCAGTTATCTGCAGAACGACTAGTTCTCTTCAACGAAAAGACCGGCACGCCGATTGGCGCGCCGGTCTTTTCGTGTTGGCGTCGAGTGTGCACTGAGGGCGGGCCTGTCCGGCGTGTCGCGACCATGGCCGCACACTCGACGGCGAGCTCCGGGGATCGGTCAGCTCAGCCGTTCGATGATCATCGCCATGCCCTGCCCGCCGCCGACGCACATGGTCTCCAGCCCGAACGTCTTGTCGTGCGTCTGCAGGTTGTTGATCAACGTGGTCGCGATCCGCGCGCCGGTCATTCCGAAGGGGTGGCCCAGCGCGATCGCCCCACCGGAGACGTTCAGCTTGTCCTCGTCCATGCCCAGCTCGCGTGCCGAGCCCAGCACCTGGACCGCGAAGGCCTCATTGATCTCGTAGAGGTCGATGTCGTTGATCGACATTCCCGCCCGCGCCAGCGCCTTCTTGGACGCCTCGATCGGGCCGAGCCCCATGATCTCCGGCGAGAGGCCGCTGACGCCGGTGGACACGATGCGCGCCAGCGGCGTCAGGCCGAGTTCCTTGGCCTTGGTGTCGCTGGTGATCACCAGCGCGGCCGCGCCGTCGTTGAGCGGGCAGGCGTTGCCCGCGGTCACCGTGCCGTTGGGCCGGAACACCGGCTTGAGCTCGCTGACCTTCTCGTAGGTGGTGCCGGGACGGGGGCCGTCATCGGTACTGACGGTCGTGCCGTCCGGGAGGGTCACCGGAACGATCTCGCGCTCGAAGAACCCGCTCTTGATCGCCTCCTCGGCGCGGTTCTGGCTGCGCACCCCCCAGCGGTCCTGGTCCTCGCGGCTGACGCCGGTCAGGATGGCCACGTTCTCGGCGGTCTGCCCCATCGCGATGTAGACGTCGGGCACGTTGCCGTCGGCCCGCGGGTCGTGCCATTCGTCGGCCCCGCCCGCGGCGGCGGCGGTGCGCTCCTGGGCCTCGTCGAACAACGGGTTCTTGGTGTCAGGCCAGGAGTCGGAGTTGCCCTTGCCGAACCGGGACACGGTCTCGACACCCGCGGAGATGAACGCGTCGCCCTCGCCGGCCTTGATCGCGTGGAACGCCATCCGGGTGGTCTGCAGCGACGACGAGCAGTACCGGTTCACGGTGGTGCCGGGCAGGAAGTCGAAGCCGAGCTCGACGGCGACCACGCGCGCCATGTTGAAGCCGGACTCACCGCCGGGCAGGCCGCAGCCCAGGATGAGGTCGTCGATCTGGTGCGGGTTGAGCGCGGGCACCTTGTCCAGCGCGGCGCGCACCATCTGGGTGGCCAGGTCGTCGGGCCGCATGGAGACCAGCGACCCCTTCATCGCGCGGCCGATCGGCGAGCGGGCGGCAGAGACAATTACGGCTTCAGGCATGACGGTTCCCTTCAAATCCCTTCCGGATTCCGGCGAGTTCGCTTCACAAACCGTTGACTTGACGCCGACGGACTAGGACAAATCTAGTCGCTGGCGACCGGTGGGCACGAAGACGGGGCGGGTCCCGGCACCGGGCGCCGCCACAGCCGCGACATCACGCTGATCCGCGTGTGGCGCTGACCGAGCACCGGCGCGGTCGTCGACGCCGCCAACTCCAGCGGCGGGAGATCGACCTCCTCGCCCAGCGCTTCGCACAGCGCACGCAGCAGCGCGTCGGCCGCGATCGCGTATGCGGGGGCGGACGGGTGGAAGCCGTCGGGGGAGAACATCACGTGGGGCGTCGACCGGAATTGCGGAGTCATCAACTGCCCGAGCGGTACCGGCATACCGCCGGCGGCCCGCACCGACGCGGCCTGGGCGCGCGCCAGTTGCATACAACGCTCGTGTGCGATCGAGCGAAGGGGCTGGGGGATCGCGGTGATGACACCCAGGTCTGGGCAGGTGCCGGCGATCACCACCGCACCGCGGGCGCGCAACTTGCGGACGCTCAGCCCGAGCCGCTGCGCCGACTGGCTGACGCCGTTGAGGGCCGTCACGTCGTTGGCGCCTACCATGATCACCGCCGCATCCGGCGGCTTCCCGGCCACGAACATCGCATCGACTTGGCCGCACACGCCTTTCGACGTTGCGCCGACGATTGCCTTGGTGCTCAACCGGATTCGCTTGCCCGTCTGTTCGGCGAGGCCGCGCGCGATTCGCACTCCCGGCACTTCCTCGGCGCTGGTGCACCCGTAGCCGGCGGCCGTCGAGTCGCCGAAGATCATCAGGCTCAGATCGAACGGGACGCCGCGGTGCCACCGCTCCACCGGGCCGCCACCGCGGGTGTACACGCCGTCGGCGCGTGGCGGGATGTCCCACGACTTGGGGATGACGGTGCGCGCGTGCGTCGCCTGGCCGGCCAGCAGGTTGCGCGCGCCCAGATAGGCAGTTCCTGTCGAGGCGAGGGCGCCTGCGGTGGCCAGGGCGATTGCCGAACGACGGGGCACCCGCATGGTCACGCGGTCCATTTTAGATGGGCTTGCATGTTTGCGGGGTCCGCTGACCAACAATGTGGTCACGGGAAGAATCAAATTGGTAACGAATCAGGCTTTTTAAATGTTCTCTTAAGAAGCGCCTGTCAAGCTGAGTCGGCGGGGTCGGCTGAGTGCCTTGGGCAAACCGCTGAACCAGACGCTTAGCTGCCTCGTCACATGCTGTATCGCACTACAAAGACGTAGGAAGTGTTGAGCATGAGCGCACCCGGTCAGGTATCCGGCTCCCCCCGGACTGCCCTTCGTCCTTATCAAGTTCTCAAGGCGCGTCGCGCCGAGGCGCGCCGATACGCGATGAGCGATGGCACCCCGGTCGAGGTCCTGGAGTCCGGGCCCAGCGTTGCTGCGCGGGTGGCCAACCTGGCGTCGCGGGTGACGGTCCGGCCGGTTCTGTCCGTCGGCAGCCACGTCCCCAACTTCCCCTGGCCCTGGGGCCTCATCGACCTGGCGGCCCGGGTGGTGCTCCCGGTGACGGCCACCGTCCGCGAGACGGTGAACTTGCCCAACGCGTCGGCGCAGCTGGTGCGCGCCCCCGGCGTGCTGCCCGCGGACGGCACCCGGCGGGTGGTCGTCTACTTTCACGGCGGCGCGTTCCTGACGTGCGGGGCGAACTCGCACGGTCGGCTGGTCGAGGCGCTGTCACAGTTTGCTGATGCGCCGATCCTGGTGGTCAACTACCGTCTGCTGCCCAAGCATTCGATCGGGATGGCGCTCGACGACTGCCACGACGGCTACCAGTGGCTGCGGCTGCGCGGATACGAGCCGGATCAGATCGTGCTGGCCGGCGACTCCGCGGGCGGCTACCTCGCGCTCGCGCTGGCGCAACGCCTGCAGGAGGAGTGCGAGGAGCCGGCCGCGCTGGTATTGATCTCGCCGCTGCTGCAGCTGGCGAAGGAATACAAGCAGGCCCATCCCAACATCAACACCGACGCGATGTTCTCCGCCCGGGCGTTCGACGCGCTGGCCGCGCTGGTTGCCAGCGCGGCCGAAAAGCACAAAGTCGGGGGGCGGCCCGAGGAGATCTACGAGCCGGTCGAGCACATCAAGCCGGGCCTGCCGCGGACGCTGATCCACGTGTCCGGATCCGAGGTGTTGCTGCACGACGCGCGGCTGGCGGCGAGCCGGCTGGCCGCGGTCGGTGTGCCGGCCGAGGTGCGGGTGTGGCCCGGCCAGATTCACGACTTCCAGCTGGCCGCTCCGATGGTCCCGGAGGCGGTTCGCTCGCTGCGCCAGATCGGCGACTATATCCGTGAGGCCACCGGCTAGCCCAACCCGTCGGGCGCGAACTCCGAAGCCGTCGTGCACCCCCGGAACCTGCCTGAGACGATGAACGCATGCGGATCGCCCAGCACATCAGTGAGCTCATCGGCGGCACGCCGCTAGTTCGCCTGAATTCCGTGGTTCCCGACGGCGCCGGCACTGTGGCGGCCAAGGTCGAGTACCTCAACCCCGGGGGTAGCTCGAAGGACCGGATCGCGGTGCGGATGATCGACGCCGCGGAAGCGAGCGGCCTGCTGAAGCCCGGCGGCACCATCGTCGAACCCACCTCGGGCAACACCGGCGTCGGCCTGGCGCTGGTGGCACAGCAGCGCGGGTACAAGTGCGTGTTCGTCTGCCCCGACAAGGTCGGCGAGGACAAGCGCAACGTGCTGCTCGCCTACGGCGCAGAGGTGGTCGTCTGCCCGACGGCCGTGCCGCCCGACCACCCGGACAGCTACTACAGCGTCTCCGACAGGCTGACCCGGGAGATCGAGGGCGCCTGGAAGCCTGACCAGTACGCGAACCCGGAGGGTCCGGCCAGCCACTACGCCACCACCGGCCCCGAGGTCTGGGCCGACACCGACGGCAAAGTCACCCACTTCGTCGCCGGCATCGGCACCGGCGGCACGATCACCGGTGCGGGCCGCTACCTAAAAGAGGTGTCGGGCGGGAAGGTTCGCATCATCGGCGCCGACCCCGAGGGCTCGGTGTACTCCGGCGGGACCGGCCGGCCCTACCTGGTCGAGGGCGTCGGTGAGGACTTCTGGCCGGCCGCATACGACCGCACGGTGCCCGACGAGATCATCGCGGTGTCCGACTCCGACTCGTTCAACATGACCAGGCGGCTGGCCCGCGAGGAGGCGATGCTCGTCGGGGGGTCGTGCGGGATGGCGGTGGTGGCCGCGCTGAAGGTCGCCGAGGAGGCCGGACCCGACGCGCTCGTCGTGGTGTTGCTGCCCGACGGCGGGCGCGGCTACATGGCGAAGATCTTCAACGACGCCTGGATGTCTTCGTACGGATTCCTGCGCAGCCGTCTCGACGGCTCGACCGAGCAGGCCTCGGTGGGCGACGTGCTGCGCCGCAAGTCCGGCGAGTTGCCCGACCTGGTGCACACGCACCCGTCCGAAACCGTCCGCGACGCCATCGGCATCCTGCGCGAGTACGGCGTGTCCCAGATGCCCGTGGTAGGCGCGGAGCCGCCGGTGATGGCCGGCGAGGTGGCCGGCAGCGTCTCCGAGCGCGAACTGCTCTCGGCCGTCTTCGAGGGCCGGGCCAAATTGGCCGACGCCGTCTCGCTGCACATGAGCCCGCCGCTGCCGATGATCGGCGCGGGGGAGTTGGTCAGCGCGGCCGGCAAGGCGCTGCGCGACTGGGATGCGTTGATGGTGGTCGAGGAGGGCAAACCGGTCGGGGTGATCACCCGCTACGACCTGCTCGGTTTCCTCTCGGACGGCCCCCGCGCACCAAGTGCGCGGCGCTAGCGGCGACCCCTTCAAGCCGCGACGCGCGTCTCGCCCGGCCGCTGCGCGCTCAGGTACTGTAATGCGGCCTGGTTCAGCTGGTTCGCAGTGGAAGGGGTGCCCATGACCGATCAACCGCCGCCCGGCGACGCTTATCCACCACCTCCGCCGCCGCCCGGGTCGTCCGGTGGGCAGGCTGTTCCGCCCCCTCCATCGACTCCCGCAGGCGGCTCCTATCCGCCGCCGCCGCCCGGCGGCTCCTACCCGCCGCCCCCGCCGTCCGCCGGTGGGTACGCGCCACCGCCTCCTGGACCGGCGATCCGCACGTTGCCGACGGAGTCCTACACGCCGTGGCTGACACGCCTGGTGGCGTTCATCATCGACATCCTCCCGTACGCCGTCGTGCACGGTATCGGGACCGGGATCCTGGTCGCCACCCAGCAGACGTCGTGCATCACCGATGTCACGCAGTACGCCGTCAACCAGTACTGCGTGACGCAGAACTCGACCATCGGCCTGGCCGCGCAGTGGTTGGCGTCGCTGGTCGGACTGATCTATCTGATTTGGAACTACGGCTACCGCCAGGGCACCACCGGGTCGAGCGTCGGCAAATCGGTGATGAAGTTCAAGGTGGTCAGCGAGGTCACCGGCCAGCCCCTCGGTTTCGGAATGTCCATCGTGCGTTCCCTCGCGCACTTCGTCGACGCCATCATCTGCTTCATCGGTTTCCTTTTCCCGCTGTGGGATTCGAAGCGGCAGACGTTGGCGGACAAGATCATGACGACGGTTTGTCTGCCGCTCGACGGGACCGAGCAACAGCCGAGCTAGCCGTGCGGGCGCGGTAGCCGACTCGGTCGTCACCTAGGCTGGTCGTCGATGAGCGACGACCACACCGGACACTTCACCGGACTCGCCACCAAAGCGATTCACGCCGGCTACCGGCCGGACCCGGCGACGGGCGCGGTCAACGCCCCGATCTATGCCAGCAGCACGTTCGCCCAAGACGGAGTCGGCGTGCTGCGCGGCGGGTTCGAATACGCGCGCACCGGCAACCCGACGCGCAGCGCGCTGGAGGCCTCGCTCGCCGCCGTCGAAGAGGGCAGCTACGGGCGCGCGTTCGCCTCGGGTATGGCCGCCACCGACTGCGCGCTGCGGGCGATGCTGCGGCCCGGCGATCACGTGATCATCCCCAACGACGCCTACGGCGGCACCTTCCGGCTGATCGACAAGGTGTTCACGCAGTGGAACGTCAGCTACACGCCGGTGGCGCTGTCCGACGTGGACGCCGTCCGCGCCGCGGTCACGCCCCAAACCCGGCTGATCTGGGTGGAGACACCGACCAACCCGCTGCTGTCCATCGCCGACATCGCGGCCCTCGCCGAACTGGGCGCACGGTCCTCGCTAAAGGTCTTGGTGGACAACACATTTGCCTCACCCGCATTGCAGCAGCCGCTGAAGCTGGGCGCCGACGTGGTGCTGCATTCGACCACGAAGTACATCGGTGGGCACTCCGACGTGGTGGGCGGGGCGTTGATCACCAACGACGCGGAGCTGGACGCCGCATTCGCCTTCCTGCAGAACGGCGCGGGCGCGGTGCCCAGCCCGTTCGACGCCTACCTGGCCATGCGCGGCCTGAAGACCCTGGTGCTGCGGATGCAGCGACACAGCGAAAACGCTTCGGCCGTCGCCGAATTCCTCTCCGGCCATCCGGCGGTGAGCACCGTGTTCTACCCCGGTCTGCCCGGCCACCCCGGGCATGAGATCGCCGCTCGGCAGATGCACGGCTTCGGCGGCATGGTGTCGGTCCGCATGCGAGGCGGCCGGCAGGCCGCACAGGATCTGTGCGCCCGCACCGAAGTGTTCATCCTGGCCGAGTCGCTCGGCGGCGTCGAGTCATTGATCGAGCACCCGAGCGCCATGACGCACGCCTCGACGGCCGGTTCGCAATTGGAAGTGCCCGACGACCTGGTGCGGTTGTCGGTCGGCATCGAAGACATCGCCGACTTGCTGGCCGACCTCGACCAGGCGCTGGACTAGTGGCGATCGCGAGCGCGGCGTAGCCGGGCGATGCGGGTCGCCACCATTGGGCTAGTGGCGATCGCGAGCGCGGCGTAGCCGGGCGATGCGGGTCGCCACCACAGGGCTAGTCGCTAGGAGTGGTAGGGCTCCGCGCTGACCAGCGTGACCTCTACGGTGTTGCCGTTGGGCACCACGTAGCTGCGGGTCTCGCCCACCTTCGCGTCGATGAGGGCGCCGCCCAGCGGTGAGTTGGGCGAATACACCTCGAGCTTGCCGTCGTTGACGCCCTCCTGGCGGGTGGCGATCAGGAACGTCTCGGTGTCCGACTTGTCGCCGTTGTAGTAGACCTTCACCACCGAACCAGGCAGTGCGACGCCGGACTGCTTGGGCGCCTCGCCGACCTTGGCGTTGTTGAGCAGGTCCTGCAGCTGGCGGATGCGGGCCTCTTGCTGGCCCTGCTCTTCGCGGGCGGCGTGGTATCCGCCGTTCTCGCGCAGATCCCCTTCTTCACGGCGATCGTTGATTTCCGCGGCGATCACCGGACGATTGGCGATCAACTGATCGAGCTCCGCCTTCAGCCGGTCATGTGACTCCTGGGTCAGCCAGGTCACCGAAGTGTCGGTCATCTCGTCGTGCTCCTCATGTTGTCGTTCCGCGTACCCGCGTAAGCCTGTTTAACCCCGCCGCCGGGAGTATCCGGGTCTGCTCCCCGTGTGCTGCCGATCCGTTCTGCTCACGGCCTTAATGCAGCAATACACGGTCCCATCAGGAACCGTGCATTCACCCATGTTACCACCGCGCAAACAATTGATGACCCCAAATTCGCAGTTCGGCTGTTGTTACGGGGTCCCGCCGGGCCGCAAATAGGCGGGCACGTCGGTGCCGCAGCCGTAGATGTCGGCCATCACCGGGGGTTTGCTGGACTTCACCGTGGTGGTCAGTTGCACCGTGGCCGCATCGGACGGGGGGACCAGCACCTCCCGCCTGCCCGTCTCGCTGCCGTCCTTGGCCCGGACCCGCACGATGCAGTCCACCGGCCGCGACGGATCCGATCGCGTCACGCTGATCGTTACCGATGCCGTCTCGTCGTCGATGACCCGATAGCTGCCCAGCGTGCCCGTCACGGGACTGCTGCCCAACCGGTGGTAGCCGACGACGGCGATCAGCAGGCCGGCCGCGACCACCAGCGCGCCCAGCGCGATGACCACCCAACGCCGGGGTACGCGCGGGCGCCCGGCGCGCCCATAGCGGGCCTCCGGAAGCGAAGGGGAAGTTTCCGTCATGCCTGGGTATGCCTGGAGTGGTCGGCTGCCGGACAGCGGCCTGCAGCATGCAACGATCTGAAGAACTGGAATTATAGGTTCGCATCCAGCGACCAGCAGACCGACAAGGGGGCACGTGAGCGAACTGCGGTTGATGGCGGTGCACGCCCATCCCGACGACGAGTCCAGCAAGGGCGCTGCCACCCTCGCCCGTTACGCCGACGAGGGCCACCGGGTGCTGGTGGTGACGCTGACAGGCGGCGAGCGCGGCGACATCCTCAACCCGGCGATGGACCTGCCGGAGGTGCACGGCCACATTGCCGAGATCCGGCGCGACGAGATGGCGAAGGCCGCCGAGATCCTCGGTGTCGAACACACCTGGCTGGGCTTCGTCGACTCCGGCTTGCCCAAGGGCGACCCACCGCCCCCGCTCCCCGAAGGATGCTTCGCGCTGGTGCCGCTGGACGAGTCGGTCGAGTCGCTGGTGCGCGTCGTCCGCGAGTTCCGGCCGCACGTGATCACCACCTACGACGAGAACGGTGGCTACCCGCATCCGGATCACATTCGCTGCCACCAGGTTTCGGTCGGCGCCTTCGAGGCGGCCGGAGACTACCGGCGGTTTCCGGACGCGGGCGAGCCATGGGTCGTATCGAAGCTCTACTACATCCACGGATTCTTGCGGGCCCGGATGCAGCTGCTGCACGACGAGGCCATCAAACACGGGCATGAACCCCCGTTCGCGAAGTGGCTCGAGCACTGGGACGCCTCGCACGACCCGTTCGAGTCCCGAGTCACGACGCGCGTCGAGTGCTCGGCGTATTTCAGCCAACGCGACGACGCACTGCGGGCGCACACCACCCAAATCGACCCGGACCACGACTTCTTCGCCGCGCCCATCGAATGGCAACAGCGGCTCTGGCCGACGGAGGAGTTCGAGCTCGCGCGTTCGCGGGTGCCCGTCCGACTGCCCGAGGACGATTTGTTCGCCGGAATCGAGAGTGACGGGTGAACCACTTCTATTGGGCGGCGAGTGCGTTGGCCGACGGCGCGCCAAAGCACACCGGGCCGGACTTCGGAAAGGCCAGCCCGATCGGGCTGCTGATCGTCGTGGTGCTGCTGATCGCCACGCTGTTCCTGCTGCGCTCGATGAATAAGCAACTCAAGAAGGTGCCCGACTCGTTCGACCCCAAGGACCCCGAGCCCGACCAGGCCGCCGACGAAGGCACCGACGGGGTCGACAAGGCAGACAACCGTCCCCCGGGCCAGGCGAACGGATCGGAGCGGGCCCCGGGACCCGGCGATGAGCCCGGCTGACGCCGCCGTGACGAACACCCTTGGGCTGGCCACCAGCCCTTATCTGCGGCAGCACGCCGACAACCCAGTGCACTGGCAGCAGTGGACCCCGCAGGCGCTCGCGGCCGCGGCCGAGCGCGACGTGCCCATCCTGCTTTCCATCGGCTATGCCGCGTGCCACTGGTGTCACGTCATGGCTCACGAATCGTTCGAGGACGACGAGGTGGCCGCCGCGATGAACTCCGGATTCGTCTGCATCAAGGTCGACCGGGAGGAGCGCCCGGACCTCGACGCCGTCTACATGAACGCCACCGTGGCGCTGACCGGACACGGCGGCTGGCCCATGACGTGTTTCCTGACGCCCGACGGCCGGCCCTTCTTCTGCGGCACGTACTACCCGAAAAATAGCTTCCTGCAACTGCTTTCGGCGGTGTCGGCCACCTGGCACCAGCGCCGCGGCGAGGTCGAGGAGGCGTCGGACCAGATCGCCGGCGAGCTGCGCGCGATGGCGAGCGGGCTGCCGGGCGGGGGACCGGACGTCGCGCCGGCGCTGTGTGACCTCGCGGTCGCCGCCGTGCTCGGCGACCGGGACGCGGTGCATGGCGGCTTCGGCGGCGCTCCGAAATTCCCGCCGTCGGCACTCCTCGAGGCCTTACTGCGCAACCACGAGCGCACCGGTTCGGCGGCGGCGCTGGAGGCGGTCGCGCACACCGGCAACGCGATGGCCCGCGGCGGCATCTACGACCAGCTCGCCGGCGGGTTCGCCCGGTATAGCGTCGACAATGCGTGGGTGATACCGCATTTCGAGAAGATGCTGTACGACAACGCGTTGCTGCTGCGCGCCTACGCGCACTGGGCCAGGCGGACCGGGGATCCGTTGGCGCGCCGGGTCACCGCCCAGACCGCGCGCTTCCTGCTCGACGACCTGGCCGACGGCGTCGTGTTCACGTCGTCGCTGGACGCCGACGCCGACGGCCGGGAGGGCTCGACCTATGTCTGGACACCCGGGCAGCTCATCGAGGTGCTCGGCCCCGACGACGGACTTTGGGCCGCAACCGTTTTCGCGGTCACCGCGGCCGGCACCTTCGAACACGGGACCTCGGTGCTGCAATTGCCCGCCGATCCCGACGACCCGCAACGGCTCGAACGGGTCCGGGCCGCGCTGCTGGCCGCCCGGCTCACCCGCGCCCAACCCGGGCGCGACGACAAGGTCGTCACGTCCTGGAACGGTCTGGCGATCACCGCGCTGGCCGAGGCCAGTGTGGCCCTGGACGCGCCCGAATTGGCCGGCGCCGCACGCGATTGCGCGCGTGCACTGCTGGACTCGCACCTCGTCGACGGGCGGCTGCGGCGCGCCAGCCTGGGCGGGGTGGTCGGCGGCAGCGCCGCCATCCTCGAGGACCACGCGATGCTGGCCACCGGCCTGCTCACTCTTTACCAGCTGGACGCCGACGCCGACTGGCTGACGGCGGCAACGGATCTGCTCGACACCGCGCTGCGGCACTTCGCCGACCCGCAGCGGCCCGGCCGTTGGTTCGACACCGCCGACGACGCCGAGCGGTTGATGCTTCGGCCCGCCGATCCGCTCGACGGGGCGACTCCGTCGGGCGCGTCGTCGATCACCGAGGCGCTGCTCACCGCCGCGCACCTGGTCGACGGCGACCGCGCGGAGCGGTACCTGCGGGCGGCGGCCGACTCGCTCAACACCCAGTCGGTGCTGCTGGAGCGCGCGCCACGCTCGGCGGGCCACTGGCTGGCCGTGGCGGAAGCCGCGGTGCGCGGACCGCTGCAGATCGCGGTCGCCTGCGAACCTTCGCGGTCGGCGCTACTGGCCGATGCGCGCCGGCTGGCACCGGGCGGGGCCATCGTCGTGGGCGGCGAAAAGGACTCGTCGGCGCTGCTGGCCGGCCGCGACCGGGTGGCCGGTGCCGACGCCGCGTACGTGTGCCGCGGCCGGGTGTGCGACTTGCCGGTGACCACCGCCGAAGACCTCGCGCGGGCGCTCGGCGCGCCACGGTAGCGTGACGTTTCATGCCGAGCGCCCAACACATCACCGACACGGTCAACCGCTACATCGAGCTGGTCGCCAAGGGCAGCGCCGACGAGCTGGTCGAGCTCTACGCCGATGACGCCACCGTCGAGGATCCCGTCGGCGGCGAGGTGCACATCGGCCGCCAGGCGATCCACGGCTTCTATTCGGCGGTCAACGATGTGCAGCGCGAATGTGAGCTGGTGACGCTGCGGGTCGCGGGCAACGAGGCCGCCTTCCATTTCCGGCTCACGATCACCGCCGGGGAGCACCGGATGGTCATCGAGCCGATCGACGTGATGGCGTTCGGCGAGGACGGCAAGGTCGCTCACATGAAGGCGTACTGGTCGCCCGCCGACGTCACGCAGCTGTAGTCGCTCAGTGCATCAGCCACGCGTGGTCGCCGACATAGAACACCGCGAACCACATGGCGATGTAGTGCAGGATGGCCGCGATCGCGGTGAAGGCGTGGAAGAACTCGTGATACCCGAATGTTCTGGGCCACGGGTCGGGCCACCGTAGCCCGTAGAAGATGCCGCCGACGCTGTAGAACACCCCGCCGACGGCCAACAGCACCATCGCCGCCACGCCGGCCTTATGCAGAATCGTCGGGCAGTACCACACGGCAACCCAGCCCAGCAGTAGGTACAGCGGCACACCCAGCCACCGCGGTGCCGTCGGCCAAAACACCTTCAGCAGGATGCCCGCCGCCGCGCCGCCCCACACGATCCACAGCACCTCCACGCCGGTCTGTTGCGGCATGGCCAGGCGCGCGAAGGGCGTGTAGCTGCCGGCGATGAACACGAAGATCATCGAATGGTCCAGCCGCTTCATCAGGTTCCGGGCGGCATCGGACGTCCACTGCACCCGGTGATAGGTGGCGCTGACGGCGAACATCGCCACCGTGGCCGCCGCGTAAATCAGCGTCGAATGACCGGCGCGCGGCGACGAGGCGGCCCACGACACCGACACCAGCGTGGCGCCGGTAATGATCGCCAGCCACGCGGAGAAGAAGTGGATCCAGCCGCGCATGCGGGGCTTGCTCAGCGCCTGGGCCGCACCTTCGACAAGCTGTTCGACGGTGTTGCCGGGGGCGACGGCCTCGGATTCGCGATCCGAACGCTCCGGATTGGCAGACGTGCTCGTCTGGCTGCTCATGTCTCCTGTGCCCTCGTCTTAAAGGTCGGGGATTGCCAGTGGCTGCTCTCCATCAACAGTAGTCGGCATCGGTCACGGCATGGTCTCCGCGCGCGGGTGACATCGCCGGAATAGCAGGGGGGAATTTGGCGCAGCTCACAGTAGGCTGAATCTCCGTGGAAATTATCCCGCCGCGTCTCAAAGAGCCGCTGTATCGCGTCTATGAGTTGCGGCTGCGGCAGGGTCTGGCCTCCTCCAAATCACACCTGCCGCGTCACATCGCGGTCCTGTGCGACGGCAACCGGCGATGGGCCCGCGACGCGGGCTATGCCGACGTCAGCTACGGCTACCGCATGGGCGCGGCGAAGATCGCCGAGATGCTGCGCTGGTGCCAGGAAGCCGGCATCGAGATGACGACGGTCTACCTGCTGTCCACGGAAAACCTTCAACGCGACCCCGACGAGCTGGCGGGGCTCATCGAAATCATCACCGACGTCGTCGAGGAGATCTGCGCACCCGCCAACCGCTGGAGCGTGCGCACCGTCGGCGATCTGGAGTTGCTCGGCGAGGAACCGGCCCGGCGGCTGCGCGACGCGGTGGAATCCACACCCGTCGTGGCGACGTTCCACGTCAATGTCGCGGTCGGTTACGGTGGCCGCCGCGAGATCGTCGACGCGGTGCGGGCATTGCTGAGCAAGGAACTCGCCAACGGTGCCTCCGCCGAGGAGCTCATCGATGCTGTCACCGTCGACGGCATCTCCGAAAACCTTTACACCTCTGGGCAACCCGATCCCGACCTGGTGATCCGCACGTCGGGGGAGCAACGCCTGTCCGGGTTCCTGCTGTGGCAGAGCGCGTATTCGGAGATGTGGTTCACGGAGGCGCACTGGCCCGCGTTCCGCCGGGTGGATTTTCTGCGCGCGCTGCGTGACTACAGTCAGCGGCACCGCAGGTACGGCAAGTAGCGGGTCGGCACGCATCAGGCCGTGCCGATCGCAAGCGCGGCGCGAGCCGGGCGCAGCGGGTCGGCACGCATCAGGCCGTGCCGATCGCAAGCGCGGCGCGAGCCGGGCGCAGCGGGTCGGCACGCATCAGACCGTGCCAAACTGGGTTGCATGGCTGCGCTGTCGGCGGTGGTTTTCACGCTGAGCGGGTGGCTCGGGCTGTACCTGCTCGCTCGCGATCCGCGGAAACCGGTGCTCGTGTTGGCGGCGATCGGCCTGTGCGGTTTCGCGCTGGTGGTCGCGCTCGACGCGGTGCGGACCGCCAGCCCCGCGTACGCGCACGTGCTCAGCCGCGTTGAGATCTACCTGGTGACCATCCCTGGCGTGGCCTGGTTCGCGGTGCTCGTAGAGCTGTCCCGGCCCAGCGACGGCTCGAGGCCGCGCACGCGCGAGTTGTTGCTGGTTGCCGGCGTCGCCGCGCTGACCCTGTTCGGGGCGATGCTCGCCGGCAGCGTCGAGGGGCCACTCCGGACGGGGCACTGGGTGATGTTCGCGGTGATCTCGGTATCCACCTTCGCGGCGATGGCCGTCGCGTTGCGGCAGCCGCGTCGGCCGCGGTCGGCGATCGGGCTCGCCGTCGTCGCGACGCTGTTCTTCGCGCTGGGCAATGCCATCCTGATCATTCCGCTGGGCCTGGTGCCCAGCTGGGTTGCGCTGGCGTCGACGAGTTTGGACGTCCTCTCGCTCGGGTTCGCCGTGGCGCTCTGGGACGCGTTCGACGAGGGTCAGGCGTTGCGCGCCGACATGCTCCGCTCGTTTGCCGGCTCGGTGGCGGTGGCGGTGTTGTTCGGCGGCCAGGCGCTGATCGGCCTGGCGCTGACTCGCGACGACCGCGCCGCGCAGACCGCGCTCACCGTGCTGCTGTTCACCAGCCTGGCGGTCGCGGTCGCCGTGCAGGTGCTGGCGGATCCGCTGGCCGGGGTTCTCGATCGCCTGGCATTCTCGAAATCCCCCGCGCTGCGGGAAGATCGGGCGGCGCTGCGGAACACCGGCGCGGCGCTGCCGTTGCGGTCGGTGGATCCGCTCGACCACGTCGACGACATCACGTTCGCCAGGCTCACCCGCCGTGCCCTGGGCCATTACGGCGACCTGAGCAAGCTGGTCGCCAGCCCGCTGACCGCGCTGCCCGTCATCGACGAGCGACTCGCCGCCAGGGGGGCGCCCGACCATCCGCTGGAGCGGGCCAACGAACTCAAGGCGGTTCTCGCGGACGCGATCGGGCGGCTCAAGCCGCGCGACGCCGGCGATTTCGGGACCACCGAGCAATGGCGCCACTACAACTCGCTGTATTTCCCCTACGTCGTCGGCGTGCGCGCGTACGCGCAGAACGCCACCGCCGCGGGACTCGATCCCACCGCTCGCCAGGCCTGGCATTGGTTGGTCACCGAGGTCCCGCAGCGCTCGCTGCACAACTGGCAGAACGCCGCCGCCCGGCTGATCGCCGCCGACCTGCGCGGGCGGGTGTCGGTGGCCAGCGAGTAATCCGGGACGGTTCCCGTTGTGACTGCTGGGGCTGTTGAATGCCAGACTGGCGGTTGTCGAATAACAATTCTGATTCTTGCCCGCAAATGGGAATAGCCCGGCGAACCCGCTGGTCTTTGTTTCCGTGGCAGTAGTTGGCAGTGCCACGAGTCGATATGGCAGTGCGCCGGCGGCACGCTGAAGTTCGACCCAATCCGCCATCGCGAGGAGTAATCACATGATGTATGCATCTGGCGCGCCCGGTCTGGCAACCCGCCCCCTCTACGACTCGACCGACTCGCTCTTGCGTTTCGCCATGCGCGCCGACGCCACACTGACGGGCCTGTGCGGTTTGGTGATCGCTTTTCTGGCCGACCCGCTTTCGTCGCTGACCGGCCTGACCTCGCTGCAGGAGTACAGCCTCGGCGCCTTCTTCGTGCTCGGCGGCCTGGCGGTGTTCCTCCTCGCGGCGGCCCCGAACCTGCGCCGCGTCGGAATCGGCGTCGTCGCGGCCAACGTCGTGTTCACTCTGGGCGCGATCGTGGCCGCCGAAGCGCTGCCGTTGCCCGCGACGGGCATTGCCGCAACGCTGGCCGGTGGCGTGTACACGGCGGCGTTCGCCGGACTGCAGTACTGGGGCGTGCGTCGTCTCGCGACGGCGTAGTCGCTTAGAGCTTGCGCAACCGGAGCCGGTTGATCGAGTGGTCGGCGTCCTTGCGCAGCACCAGGGTGGCCCGGGGCCGGGTCGGCAGGATGTTCTCGACCAGGTTGGGCCGGTTGATGGACCGCCAGATCTCGCGCGCCGCGGCGACGGCCTTGGTGTCGCCCAGGGCCGAGTAGTGGTGGAAGTGTGACTCCGGGTCGGCGAATGCCGTGCCGCGCAGCGACAGGAACCGCGACACGTACCACTGCTCGATGTCTTCGATGCGGGCGTCCACATACAGCGAGAAGTCGAACAGGTCCGACACCATCAGGGTCGGACCGGTCTGCAGGACGTTGAGGCCCTCCAGGATCAAGATGTCGGGATGGCGCACGACGTGCTTGGCGCCGGGGATGATGTCGTACTTCAGGTGCGAGTAAACCGGCGCGCACGCGTAGTCGCTGCCGGATTTGACCGACGTCACGAACCGCATCAGCGCCCGGCGGTTGTAGCTTTCTGGGAAACCCTTGCGGTGCATCAGGTTTCGCCGATCGAGTTCGGCGTTCGGGTACAAGAAGCCGTCGGTGGTCACCAGGTCCACCCTCGGGTGGTGATCCCAGCGGGCCAGCAGGGCCTGCAGCACGCGCGCGGTGGTCGATTTGCCGACCGCGACGCTGCCGGCCACGCCGATCACGAACGGCACCGGCCGGTCCGGGTTCTGTTGCGGCTCGCCGAGGAACTCGGCCGTGGCGGCAAACAACCGCTGGCGCGCGGCGACCTGAAGGTGGATCAGCCGGGCCAGCGGCAGGTAGACCTCTTCCACTTCGAGCAGGTCCAGCTGCTCACCCATACCGCGCAGGCCGACCAATTCCTCTTCGGTGAGGGCCAGCGGCGTCGACATGCGAAGCGCGCGCCATTGCTTTCGGTCGAACTCCACATAGGGGCTCGGCTCGCTAAGCCGCGGCATAGTGCAAGTGTTGCAGGGGCGGACGCGCCCCCGACGGCTGGGCTGGCTAAACCCTCGCTGGATAGACTGGCCCCGTGACTGCTGCACCTGACGCCCGCCCCTCCACGTCTGTCATGTCCGCTGGGCTCGCCGAGGTCGACCCCGACATCGCCGAGCTGCTCGGCAAGGAGCTGGGCCGGCAGCGCGACACCCTGGAGATGATCGCCTCGGAGAACTTCGTGCCGCGCTCGGTGCTGCAGGCCCAGGGCAGCGTGCTGACGAACAAGTACGCCGAGGGTTTGCCCGGCCGGCGCTACTACGGCGGCTGCGAGTACGTCGACGTCGTGGAGAACATCGCCCGCGACCGGGCGAAGGCGCTCTTCGGCGCCGATTTCGCCAATGTGCAGCCGCATTCGGGTGCGCAGGCCAACGCCGCCGTGCTGCAGGCGCTCATGACGCCGGGCGAGCGGCTGCTTGGCCTCGACCTCGCCAACGGCGGGCACCTGACGCACGGGATGAAGCTCAACTTCTCCGGCAGGCTCTACGAAACCGGCTTCTACGGCGTGGATCCCACGACGCACCTGGTGGACATGGACGCGGTGCGGGCCAAGGCCCTCGAGTTCCGTCCCAAGGTCATCATCGCCGGCTGGTCGGCCTACCCGCGGATTCTGGACTTCGCGGCGTTCCGCTCGATCGCCGACGAGGTCGACGCCAAGCTGTGGGTGGACATGGCGCACTTCGCGGGCCTGGTCGCCGTGGGACTGCACCCGTCGCCGGTGCCGCACGCGGACGTGGTGTCCACCACCGTGCACAAGACGCTCGGCGGCCCGCGTTCCGGCCTGATTCTGGGCAAGCAGGAGTACGCCAAGTCCGTCAACTCCGCGGTGTTCCCCGGCCAGCAGGGCGGGCCGCTGATGCACGTCATCGCGGGCAAGGCCGTCGCCCTCAAGATCGCCGGCACCCCCGAGTTCGCCGACCGGCAGCAGCGCACCCTGTCCGGCGCCCGCATCCTCGCCGACCGGCTGACGGCTCCCGACGTCGCCAAAGCCGGCGTGTCGGTGGTGAGCGGTGGCACCGACGTCCACCTGGTGCTGGTGGACCTGCGCAACTCACCGCTGGACGGCCAGGGCGCCGAGGACCTGCTCCACGAGATCGGCATCACGGTCAACCGCAACGCGGTCCCCAACGACCCGCGGCCGCCGATGGTGACGTCGGCAACCTCGGTGAACTCCGCATCCCCGAAGCCGCGGGTCGCCAACGCCGGCGTGCCCACCCGAAGGCCCGACGTCACCATCGGCGGCCGCGGGTCGTTGGGGACCGCGTTGCGGTTGACCGTGATGCCGATCTCGTGGAGCAGG
>NZ_LZJF01000194.1 GCF_001666835.1 Mycobacterium sp. E3251
CGTGTTCAAGGCCGCGGCGCAGGGCGGCGCGGCGCCGCTGGTGATCATCGGTGTGGTGGCCAGTGGGATCGCGGCCTACTTCTACGTGCGGGTGATCGTGTCGATGTTCTTCACCGAGGCAACCGACGACACCCCGCACGTGGTGGCGCCGGGGATTTTGAGCAAGGCCGCGATCGCGGTGTGCGCCGCGATTACCGTGGTGCTGGGCATCTTCCCGCAGCCGGTGCTCGACCTCGCCGACCAGGCCGCCCAGCTGCTGCACTGAATCAGCCGAGGAACGGCCGCACGGCCAGCACGTAAACGGCCAGGGCGGCCAACGGCGCGGCCAGCGGCAACCACGGCAGCTGCAGCGGGAACGACGTCGCCACCAACCCGGCGAACGTGAACCCAACGGCGCCAACGGCCGTCGGCCAGCTGCCCAGCACCACAGCGGCCGACCCGCCGACCGCGTGGCGGCACACCAGGTAGGCGGCGGCGCTCAGCCCCGACAGCGCGACGAACACGAGCGGCGGATCGGACAGCACGATGGTGACCACCGACAGCACCACCGCAAGCGTTGCGGCGGGACGAAAAGCCGTCCCCGCCACCACCGCGGCCAGGGCCGTTGCCCAAGCGGCGACGGCGCGTCCGTGCGTGCCGTCGGCGGCCAAGCCGACCATCAGCAGGCCGAATACCACCGAGAACACCGGGGCCCACAGCCGCGGCAGTGCCGCCTTGACGTCGCTAGCCACCGAGCCGTCCCCGTATCCTTCGGCGGCGGTCGGGCAGCACACCCATGGACTGCTCCAGCCCGCTATCTCCTTGCCACGACACGATGTCGACGCCGACGGTGGCCATGTCGCGATACATGGCGGAGCGCTGCAGCGTCCACATCCGGTCCACTAGGGGATCCTGCTCGCCCTCGAACGGGGACTTGTCGAGGATGTCGACGGCGATGACGACGTGGCCCCGCTTGCGGAGATCGATCAACGCGAGCGCGAATTCGGTATCGAGCAGCGTCGAGAACGCAATGACGATCGCGCCGGCCGGAACGGCCGCGCGCGGCGCCAATGTGCCTGTTGTCTTCTCGAATCGATCGCCGGCACCGAGCACCGTGTCGAGCACCCGATAGAACTGGCGCTGCCCGATGTCGGCGCCCAGCCAGCGCGGGCGGTTGCCGCCCAGGGCGACGACGCCGGCGCGGTCCCCGTGGCGCAGCGCGGTCTGCACGACCTGCGCGGCGCCTCGAACCACGCGCTCCGTGGCGTGGGTCGCCGGGCCCGACGGCTGGCGATAGGTGTCGATCAGCACCACCACGTCGGCGGCTCGATCGGTGAGGCGCTGAGTGACGTGTAGCTGGCCACGCCGCGCGCTCACCGGCCAATTCACCGCGCGCAGTTGGTCTCCGGGCACGTAGGCGCGAATGTCGGCGTATTCCACGCCGGGGCCGACGTGCCGGGTGAGGTGCGCACCCAGGCGGTCGAGTAGCTCGGTCTGCGGGATGGGCGTCGACTGCGGGGGCGTGAGGGGAAAGACGATGACTTCGGCGGCGTCGACGGTCGCCGTCCCGTACAGCAGCCCGCCGCGCGCGACCGCGTCGACCCGGGCCCGGATGAAGTACCTGCCCCAGCGTTGCGCCGTTGCCGCAACCCTTTTGGTCTGGCGGGAGTCCGAGTCGAGGACTTCGAGCTCCATCCCCTCGACGGGCGGAACCGTGACCTCGACCGCGGAAAACCCCGTTGCCCCGCCCTCTTCGGTCGCCCAGACGCGCAGCTGCGCGCGGTCGTTTTCGAAGCACCGCTGGGCATCGGGATCGCCGTGCACGCGGATCGCCGGCACCGGTCGTTGCCAGCTGACCGAACACAGCACGCCCAGCAGCGGCGCCGCGAACGCGATCAGCTGCCACCGCGCGCCGATCACCGCGACCGCGAGCGCCAGCCCCGCGCAGCTGGCCATCGCCCGCGTCAAATACGATGCGCGCCAGCGAAACTCAACCGGAGATTGGGTCAACCGGAGCCCCCGCCGGTGCGGGGCACCGGTAAGCGCCGCAGCAACTCCCCGACCACGTCGGCGCCCTGAATCTTGCGCACCCACATCTCCGGGCGCAGGGTGATCCGGTGCGCGACCGCCGGGACGGCCAGCGCCTTGACGTCCTCGGGGATCACATAGTCCCGGCCGAGCAAAAGCGCGCGGGCGCGCGCGAGTTGAACCAGGTCGAGCTCGGCGCGCGGGCTGGCGCCCACCGCCACCTGCGGATGGTGCCGCGTCGCATTGGCCAGCGACACCACGTAGTGCAACACGTCCTCGTGCACGGTCACCTGCTCGACCGATTCACGCATCGCGAGCAGGTCGTGCGCATCCACCACCTGATTGACGGTCGGTTCCACCGACCCCCGTTCGAGGCGCCGGCGCAACATCGCGGCCTCGTCCCGCTCGGACAGGTAGCGCAGTTCCAGGCGGATGGCGAACCGGTCGAGCTGCGCTTCCGGCAGCGGATAAGTGCCCTCGTACTCGATCGGATTGTCGGTCGCGAGGACGACGAAAGGCTTTGGCAGCTGGTGTGTTTCACCGTCGATGCTGACCTGGCCTTCGGCCATCGCCTCGAGCAGCGCCGCCTGAGTCTTGGGCGGCGTGCGGTTGATCTCGTCGGCGAGCAGCAGGTTGGTGAAGATCGGTCCCGCCCGAAAAGCGAAGCGGCCCGACTGCATGTCGTAGATCGTCGAGCCGAGCAGGTCCGCGGGCAGCAGGTCCGGGGTGAACTGCACGCGGGTGAACTGCAGCCCCAGCGCCGCGGCGAACGACCGGGCGATCAGGGTCTTGCCCAGGCCGGGCAGGTCCTCGATGAGGACGTGGCCGCGGGCGAGCACCGCGATGAGGATGAGCGTGAGCGCGGAACGCTTGCCCACCACGACCCGCTCGATCTCGTCGAGCACCGCCTCGCAGTGCGCTGTGGTTGTTGCGGCCGGCAGCGTCATACCTGTTCCAACTTTCGCAGAATCTCTTCCAGCGTCGCACGGCCGGGACCGGGTCGCCGGTCACCGGTCCGCGCGACGTTGTTCGGATTAACCCATTCCCACAGTTCGGCCCCGAACAGCATCTGACCGCCCGCCTGATATGCCACGGGATCTTTGGATCGCCGTTCGCCGGTCGTCATCTCGTATCTGCGCGCCAGCATCGGGCGCAGGTGCCGGTCCCAGTCCACCCGGGTCGACTCCGACCACCGGATCGTCGTCTCGGTGTTGGAAAGCCAGCGGCGCAGCGAATCCCCGAGCTCGTCGGGGTCCGCTTCCGCCTCGGGTCGCGTTCCGCGCCCCAGGACGCGGCGGACGGTGAGCAGCACCAGCGCCAGGGCACCGCCCGCGGCGGCCAACACCAGTTGCCGGTCGTGCTGCATCAACGCCAGCAGCTCGATCCCGACGATGAGGCAGATGCCCAGGGCCAGCGTCCTTTTCATACGGGACTCCGGGAGCCGAGCTCGTCGAGGACCAGCTGGAGAACGCGCACCGCTACGTCGCGATGCCCCTCGTTCATCACATGCGGGCTGAATCGCGCCTCGGCGAACAGGTTCACCAATTGCACGGCGTTATCGGCATGCAGCGCATGGTGTTCGACCGCCCGGGCCAGCACCTCGGTCGGGGTGTCGAAGTCCTGCGGGACGGCGCCGGGCACATTCGCGAGTTCGCGCTCCATCGCGGCATAACAGGCGATGATCGCCTCGCGGGGTTCCCGGCTGAGGTCTGCCATCTCGGCCAGCCCCCGCTCGGCCGCGCGCACCAGAGATTCCGACCGCGTCGGCGGCGCCGGGGATTCGGCGTGATCGTCGATGACGGCGCCCGGCTTCGCCGCGCGCCACCGCCGGCGCGACATGACGACGGTCCCCGTGACGATGATCAGCATCATCGGGACCGTGGCGGCGAGCAGGATGCCGAACATGTCCCCGTTCGCGGAATGCGGCCGCTGCGGCGCCGGGGCGTTGCCCTGCTCCGCGGGTGGAGCGCCGTTCGTCTGCGGGGGCTGCGCCTGACCGACGCCGTGCGGCGCCAACAGGCGGGACGCCACCATCACGATCACCAGCCAGGCCACGATCACCGCCAGCGCGATCAGCACCACGCGCCAGCTCGGCCGGCCCCTGCCGGTGCCGAGCATCTCGGACAGCTGGCCCGCTTGCGGCGCCGAAGCGCGCGGGTCGCGCAACCGGGCGATGACCGCGATCGCCACCAGCGCAAGCGTCACGCCGAGGGCGGCCACCACGAATAGCAGCGCCGCCCGGCTACCGGCGGCCTCGCCGCGCTCCTCGTGGTGGGCGGCCGGCAGGTAGCCCCGCAGCGCGGCGGAGACGACGAGCAGCAGCACGATCAGGGCGACGACCCGCCCCGTCGGCTTGTCCATACCAGGCATTGGCATACCACTCGGTTGTTGCGGCACTGGCCTTGCCTCATCCTGGCACGTCAGGCCGCGCGTTATCCACAGTCGGAGATCCATCCACAAACCCGAGTTCTTACGTTTTTCATCGAATGTGTGTTCGATACCGTTGGGTCGTGGGTTTCCGGATGAGCGCCGAGCAGGCACGAGAGCGGATCGGCGCCGCTCTTGACGCGATCGACGCCGCGCACGACGCGTTGCGGGCGACGTCGTTCCGCCCGATACGCCCGAGGGCCGACGCGCGGCGCGCGTCTCGCCACGCGCCCCCGCGCGGTGGGACACTACGATTCGTGCCGCCATACCGCGACGTCGCCGCGTTCGACGATCGTGCCGCCGGCTACGACCGCGGCTGGCGCGGACGGCTGCATCACGAGATCGCCGACCGCACCGCGCAGCTGGCCGTGGCGACGGTCACCGCCCCCGAGTATGTGCTCGACGTCGGGTGCGGCACCGGATACCTGCTGCAACTGCTCGCCCGCCGCTACCCGAACGCCAAGCACCTCGCCGGGATCGATCCGGCCCCGCAAATGGTTTCCACCGCAAGGAGTCTCGCTATCGACCCGCGATTGAGCTTCACCCGTGGAGTAGCCGAAGAGCTCAATTATGCCGACCGCGCCTTCGACTTGGTCGTCAGCACGACGTCATTCGATCACTGGAGCGATCAGCTGACGGGCCTGCTGGAGTGCGCCCGGGTGCTGCGGCCCGGCGGAAGCCTGGTGCTCGTCGACCGGTTCTCGCTGTGGCTGTTGCCGACCCTCGCCGTCGGCCGGCGCGGCAAGGCGCGGACCAGGCGCCGCGTCGAGCGCCTGCTCCTGCAGGCGGGATTCCAGTCCCCCAAATGGCAGCGGTTGCATGCCGTGATCATCAACGCGGTCACGGCGAAGACGCGGGCCTAGTCCGGCTGGAAGGGCCGGAAGCTGCCGTCGAGCACCTGCAGATGGCCGATGGTGCGACCGGTGACCTTCGCGGGATCGACGAGTGTCAATTCGACTGCCGCCCGGGCGAATTCGTCGGCCGCGGCGGTATCCGCGAAATCGCGGGCATAGTAGGCCAGCCCCGGAGTAAGGATCGGTTTCGACGGCGACAGGGCGTTGACCGCGATGTGGTGATCGGCGAGATCGTATGCCGCGCACTGGGTCAGATGCTCCAGCGCCGCCTTAGAACCACCGTAACCGGGCAGTACGCCGCCGGTGCGGTCCGGGTACGGCCCGTCGCCGGGGATCCTCGACGCGACCGAGGTGACGTTGACGATCGACCCGCCGCCCGCTTCGATCATGTCCGGGCTCACCAGCTGCATCAGCTCGTACGCGGCGAAGACCGCGATCTCGAAATGCCGCCGATACGCGGCGAGCGGGATGCTGACGAATCCCGGCCAGCCCGGTTTCGCGGCGGCACTCGCCGGCGTGGCCGACTTGGCGCGCGGTTCGGAGCCGGGCGCCGGGGGGCGTCCGGGCGCGGTGAATGCCGCATTGTTCACCAGGATCGTGATGGGCCCCAAGGCTTCTCGCGCCTCGCCCACCAGCCGGGCGATGTCCTCACGGTCGGTCAGGTCGGCCCGGATGGCCACCGCCCGTCCGCCGGCCGCCTCGATCTCGGCCACCGTCTCGCCGATGGTGCCGGGCAACCGCTCATCCCACACCTGCTCGGTGCGGCCCGCCACCGCGACGGCGGCGCCCTCCGCCGCGAGGGCCAGCGCGATCGCCCGGCCCAGTCCGCGGCTGCCACCGGTGACGATGGCGGCCCGCCCCGCTAGGCGCCCGGTCATCGCTTCACCCCGTGCACGACGATGGCGGTGGTCTGCTCCACCCACGCATCGTCGAGTTCGTCCTCCGGGCGCAGCAGCATGCGCAGCATCGTGGCTCCCCCAATCAACTCGATCAACCGGTCCGGATCGACATCGGGATGCGCTTCGCCCCGGTCGACGGCGTCGCTCAGCCGCACCCGCACCGTCGCGAACAGGTCCGCGAAGCGCGACATCACCCGGGCGTTCAAGGCGGGATCGGCCGTCATGTCGGCCACCAGGCCCGGCAGAGCGGCGCGAACCACCGGGGTGGTGAAGACATCGCGGGTGGCCTCGATCATCATCCGGATGTCCGCGGCGATGTTCCCGGCCGGCGCCTCCAGCGCGGTGGGCGCCACCGGGAAGGCCGCCTCGTGCACCAATTCGGCCTTGCTGGACCACCGGCGGTACAGCGCCGACTTCGTCGTTCCCGCGCGCTCGGCGACCGCCGCCAAACTCAGATTTGAATAGCCCATTTGCACAAGCAGTTCCGCGGTGGCCGATAGGATGGCCGAGTCGATACGCGGGTCCCGCGGGCGGCCGGCACCGGGGGCCTTGTCAATGGCGGACGGGTCTGCTTTCATATCGCTACCTACCGTATCGTAATTGCCGCGCCGAAGTCTCAAAGAATGGAGGCACCCGTGGCCAACGAACCCGTGCTGGACAAGGTCGACCGGCTGCAACGCTCCAGCCGAGACGTGACGACGCTGCCCGCCGTGATGTCGAAATGGCTGTCGACCGTCCTGCCCGCCGGTGCGATGCCGGAGGTGACCGTCGAGAGCGGCGTCGACTCCACGGGCATGTCCTCGGAAACCATCATCCTCTCCACTCGCTGGCAGGAGGGCGGAAAGCCCGTCGAGCAGAAACTCGTGACCAGGGTTGCGCCCGCCGCCGAAGACGTGCAGGTCTTTCCAACCTACCGGCTTGACCATCAATTCGAAGTCATCCGAAAGGTCGGCGAACTCACCGACGTACCAGTCCCGCCGGTGCGCTGGCTCGAGCCCACCGGCGAGGTGCTGGGTACCCCCTTCTTCGTGATGGACTACGTCGAGGGTGTGGTCCCGCCCGACGTCATGCCCTACACGTTCGGCAACAACTGGTTCGCCGACGCCCCCGCCGAACGTCAACGCGAGCTGCAGGACGCAACCGTTGGGGTGCTGGCCAAGTTACATTCAATCCCCAACGCCCAGAACACCTTCGGCTTTCTCGCCGACGGCCAGGACGGCGACACCGCGCTGCGCCGGCACTTCAACTGGGTGCGGTCCTGGTACGACTTCTCGGTTCCCGACATCGGCCGCTCGCCGTTGCTGGAACGAACCTTCGCCTGGCTGGAGGACAACTGGCCGGCCGAATCGGCCGCGCGCGAGCCCGTGCTGCTCTGGGGCGACGCCCGGGTGGGCAACGTGCTCTACCGCGACTTCCAGCCGGTGGCGGTGCTGGACTGGGAAATGGTCACGCTCGGGCCGCGGGAGCTCGACGTGGCGTGGATGATCTACGCGCACATGGTTTTTCAGGAACTGACCGGCCTGGCGGGTCTGCCTGGCCTGCCGGAGGTGATGCGCGAGGACGACGTCCGCGCCACCTATCAGCGACTGACCGGCGTGGAAGTGGGTGACCTGCGCTGGTTTTACGTGTATTCGGGCGTCATGTGGGCCTGCGTGTTCATGCGCACCGGCGCGCGCCGGGTGCACTTCGGCGAAACGGAGAAGCCCGACGATGTCGAGTCGCTGTTCTACCACGCAGGCTTGATGCGCCGCCTTATCGGAGAGGAGCAATGATGCTTGGTCCGCTCGACGAGTTCCCGGTACATCAGATCCCGCAGCCGATCGCGTGGCCGGGTTCCTCGGACCGCAACTTCTACGATCGCTCCTACTTCAACGCCCACGACCGCACCGGAAACATCTTCGTCATCAGCGGCATCGGCTACTACCCCAACCTCGGGGTCAAGGACGCGTTCTTCCTCGTCCGGCGCGGCGATACCCAGACCGCGGTGCACCTGAGCGACGCCATCGACCAGGACCGGCTCAACCAGAAGGTCAACGGCTACCGGATCGAGGTCGTCGAGCCGCTGCGCAAGCTGCGGTTGGTCCTCGACGAAACCGAAGGCATCGCAGCCGATCTCACCTGGGAGGGGCTGTTCGACGTCGTGCAGGAGCAGCCGCACCTGATGCGGTCCGGCAACCGGGTGACGCTGGACGCCCAACGGTTCGCCCAGCTCGGCAGCTGGAGCGGTCGCATCGCCGTCGACGGCGAGGAGATCCCCGTCGACCCCGCGACCTGGCTCGGCAGCCGCGACCGGTCCTGGGGCATCAGGCCGATCGGCGAACCCGAGCCGGCGGGGCGGCCCGCCGACCCGCCGTTCGAGGGCATGTGGTGGCTGTACGTGCCGATGGCGTTCGACGAGTTCGCCATCGTGCTGATCATCCAGGAGGAGCCCAACGGCTTCCGTTCGCTCAACGACTGCACCCGGATCTGGCGCGACGGCCGCGTCGAGCAGCTGGGCTGGCCGCGGGTCAAGATCCACTACCGCTCCGGCACCCGCATCCCCACCGGGGCGACCATCGACGCCACCGCCCCCGACGGCACGCCGGTCCACTTCGACGTCGAGTCCAAGCTGCCGGTGCCCATCCACGTCGGCGGCGGATACGGCGGCGACTCGGACTGGCTGCACGGCATGTGGAAGGGCGAGAAGTTCGTCGAGCGCCTGACCTACGACATGACCGACCCGGCGATCGTCGCACGGTCCGGCTTCGGCGTGATCGACCACGTCGGCCGGGCGGTGTGCCGCGACGGCGATCACGAGCCGGTGGAGGGCTGGGGCCTCTACGAGCACGGCGCGCTGGGCCGCCACGACCCGTCCGGGTTCTCCGACTGGCTGACCGTCGCCCCCTAGTCAGCCCGCGAACGTCGAGGAGTTCCGGGATTCTCGGGCCATCTCGCGCAACAACTCGACGTTCGCGGGTGTCGGGCGATTGGCGTACGAAATCGCGGAAATTGGGGTTGACTGGTGCGCGTGCCAAATCCGCCGTGGATTGTCGACGTTGTCGTGGTCGGTGCGGGCTTTGCGGGACTCGCGGCGGCGCGCGAGCTGGCCCGCCAGGGTCATGACGTGGTCGTCTTCGAGGGCCGCGACCGGGTCGGCGGCCGGTCGTTCACCGGCAGCGTGGCGGGCTTGCCCGCCGATCTGGGCGGCACGTTCGTCGGCCCGACCCAGGACGCGGTCCTGGCGCTGGCGGCCGAACTCGACGTCCCCACCATCCCGACCCACCACGACGGCAAGAACGTGATCCACTGGCGCGGCTGGACGCATTCCTATCGCGGCACCATCCCCAAGCTCTCGCTGACCGGCCTGCTCGACATCGGCCGGTTGCGTTGGCAATTCGACCGGATCGCCCGCAGCATCCCACTGTCGGCCCCGTGGGACGCGCGCCGGGCGCGCGAGCTCGACGGCGTGTCGCTCGGCGGCTGGCTGCGCTCGGTACACGCCACCGCCTCGTCGCACGACCTGTTGGCGATCGTGTCCCGGGTGACCTGGGGCTGCGAGCCGGACGACGTGTCGATGCTGCACGCGGCCCGTTACACGCACGCCGCCGGTGGGCTGGACCGGCTGCTCGACGTCGAAAACGGCGCCCAACAGGACCGTTTTCCGGGCGGCACCCAGCAGATCGCCGAGGCCGCGGCGGCCGAGCTGGGCACCCGGGTCGTGCTCAACGCGCCGGTGCGCCGCATCGACCGGCACGGCGCCGGGGTGACGGTCACCACCGATGTCGGCCAGGCGGAAGCCGGATTCGTCGTCGTCGCGGTCCCGCCCGCCCATCGCGCGTCGATCGAATTCGCTCCCCCGCTGCCCGCCGAGTATCAACAACTCGCCCAGCACTGGCCCCAGGGCCAGCTCAGCAAGGCCTACGCGGCTTATTCCACACCGTTTTGGCGGACCAACGGCTTCTCCGGCCAGGCGCTGTCCGACACGGGGCCGGTGTTCATCACCTTCGACGTCAGTCCGCACGCCGACGGCCCGGGCGTCCTGATGGGCTTCGTCGACGCGCGCGCCTTCGACTCGCTCTCCCCCGAGCAGCGCCGCCACGACACATTGCGTTGCTTTGCGACGCTGTTCGGCGACGACGCCCTCAAACCACTCGACTATGTCGACCACCGTTGGGGCGCAGAACAATTCGCGCCCGGCGGTCCCACCGCCGCGGTCCCTCCGGGCTCGTGGACACGATTCGGGCCGTGGCTACGCGAGCCGGTCGGCCCCATTCACTGGGCCGGCACCGAGACCGCGGACGAATGGACCGGGTTTCTCGACGGTGCCGTCAGGTCCGGCCAGCGGGCGGCCGCCGAGATCACCGCCCTGCTATGAACTGATCCGCACGTCCTGGGTCACCGACTCGGCGAGTGCCCGCAGGTGGCGGTTCACCTCGCGCGGGTGCTCCAGCATCGAGCAGTGGCCGCCGGGCAGTTCGACCAGGCCGACGACGTTCGGCGCGGTGCCCGCTATCCTGCGGGCCTGGCTGATCGGGGTCAGCCGGTCGCGTTCGCTGCCGATGACCAGGGTCGGGACCGTCAAACCGTCCAGCTCCAGGTATCGCGACCCCAAGGCGGCCACCAGCATCCTGGCGCAACCGGCGCGCCCCGCCGGCGATGTCTGCTCGAAGAATTGGTGGACGATCCTGGCGACGCTGGGGTCGGCTTCCTTGCCCACCGCCAGCATTCCGACCAGGTAGCGGCTCGGGATGCGGGCCGCGGTGGGGATCGGGAACCCGCCGAACGCGTTGATCAGCGCGCGAGCGGCGGCCACCCGGGCCGGCGACAGCCCGCGCGGCACCGACAGCAGCTGCACCTTGCGGACCAGATCCCCTGTCGTGGTGTTGATCAGCGCGACGGCGTCGGCGCGCCGGCGGACCATGTGGCGGTAGCGGGCCGACCACGCGGCGATGGTGATGCCGCCCATGGAATGGCCGGCCAGCACGGCGCGCTCGTGCGGCGCCAGCGTCGCATCCAGCACCGAATTCAGGTCGGACGCAAGGTGTTTCAGGCTGTACCCGTTACGCCGGGGCATACCGCTGCGCCCGTGGCCGCGGTGGTCATAGGCGATCACCCGGTAGTCGTTGGCCAGATCCGCGATCTGGTAGGCCCAGGCGCGGGTGGTGCAGGTGATGCCGTGCGCCAGGACAATCGGGTAGCCGTCGGGCGGCCCGAAGACCTCGGCGTGCAACCGGGTGCCGTCGGTCGCGTGGACGGCCACCGTCTGGCTCGGCGGCAGCACGTGGGGGTAGGGATCGACCGCGCGACCCGATCGTCGAGCACTCATCGCCGCCTCCCCCTCCAACACGGCCTCGTCGCCGCAGTTAAGGACTTGCGCAAGCTTATCCCTAAGGTCCGTTCAGATTCGGTAAATCCGGCAAACCGTTGCGATGTGAGACGCTAACACCCGTGTACCCGATGTCCCGTCGGGAATTCATCGCGGCTACTACGGGCGTGGTCGGCGGTGGGCTGCTGGCCGCCTGCGCGCCGCACCACCCGCCATCCGCGCGGCCGCACCGACCGGATACCCGGTCGGTGCTCGTCGTCGGCGCCGGGATGGCCGGCCTGTCGGCCGCCCGCAGCCTCGCCGATGCGGGGTGGCCCGTTCGCGTGATCGAGGCCCGCGACCGCATCGGCGGCCGGGTGCACACCGACCGCGACTGGGGCGTACCGCTCGAGATGGGCGCGTCGTGGATCCACGGCACGGCGGACAACCCGCTGGTGCAGCTCGCGCGCCAAGCGGGAGCGCAATTGGTCACGACCGACTATTACAGCTGGGCCAAGCTCGTGATCGATCCCAAACTTCCACCGCTCGACTACGACCCGACACTGTGGCGCGTGTTCGTGGAGCGGGCGCGCTACCAAGTCGACTCCGGCAGCCTCGCGGCCGCCGTCAACGCCGCGGCGGGCGGTGAAGCACTGTCCACCTCGGACCGCGCCCAACTGGCCTTCTACCTCACCACCGAGATCGAGGACGAATTCGCCGCCGACGCGGATCAACTGTCCGCCATCACCTTTGACGAGGGCGACTACAGCGGCGGCGATCAGGCCGTCATCACGAACGGCTACGACGCCGTGCCGAAGCTGCTCGCCGACGGGCTGCGGGTAGAGCTGAACACGCCGGTGACCGCGATCGCGCAGCGCGACGACTCCGTCGTCGTGCGGACAAAGGATCGGACTTTCCAGGGACCCGCCGCGATCGTCACCGTTCCGCTCGGCGTGCTGAAAGCCGGTGCTATCGCTTTCGATCCGCCCCTTCCCGGCCCGCATCGCCGCGCGGTCGACGCGCTGGGCTTCGGTGTGCTGTCGAAAAGTTTCTTCCGGTTCAACAGGCGCGGCTGGACGGTGGACAACGCCTTCTATCAATACCTCGCCGCCGACAGCGGCCCGTGGGCCCAGTGGTTCAGCCTCCCGGCGGCCGCGGGACCAATCGCGTTGGCGTTCAACGCCGGTGACCGCGGTCGTGCCGTGGAGGCATCCCCGCCCCGGGAGCTGATCGCCACCGCGCTGCCGATTGCTCACCGGCTGTTCGGCGAGGACGTCTCCCCGGTCGAGGTCAGGACGTCGAGCTGGAGCGCCGACCCGTATGCGCGCGGCGCCTACTCTTTTCACGCCCCCGGCTCCGGCCTGGATGACAGGCGCCGGCTGCAGGAACCGATCAGCGACCGGCTCTACCTGGCGGGCGAAGCGGTCGGCGTCAGCAATCCGTCCACGGTGCACGGTGCGATGGCCAGTGGCCGATACGCCGCCGAGGAGTTGATGCGCCGGCTGGGTCGTTAGGAAGCAAGCCCGCGGAGCCGCGTCGACGCGTCACGCTGCGGTTCGTGCTGGCGGGCCGGGCCCGACACCAACCGGCGGCGGGCCGATGTGACGCCTTCGATGTGCGCGAGGGCCGCAGCGAGCGAGTCCGCCATGGGCAGGCCCAGTTCGGGCAGGACCCGCGTGAGCCGGCGCAGCGCCACGCCGCCGACGATGCAGCACCGCAACCCGGCCCGGCGATGCTCCTCGGTGAGCAGCAGCAGCGCTCGCAAGCCGGAGGCGGCGAGGAAGTCCAGGCCGGCGAGGTCGAGGACCAACGGGGCCCTGAGCCGCGAAAAGCGGCGTATCGCCTCGGCGATGAGCTCGGTGTTGGACGCGTCGACCTCGCCTTCGATGCGCAAGATGGTGGCCACGCTGCGGGCGTGGACATGGATTTGTGCTCCGGCGCAATCGATTTGGTAGCGGTTACGGGGTTGTCCAAGCAACCCGGCTGTATGTCGATCGGGTGTACGAAGATCGGTTGAAGCAGTCATGTTGAGTGCGCCCTTCAAGGGGATGGTAGTGAGCAGGGCGAGCGACGACGGTGTCCGAATGGCGCCCGTTGATAACGGCAGCTGGGGACTCAACCTGGCTACAGCCTACCGGCTAAAGCGGCCGCCCGTACCCATGAGCGGCACCGGGATTTTCGGACGACCCCGAAATCGGCGCTCAACCAGGCGGTTTCGCTTTGGTTCTGCGGGAGAAAAACTTATTCCGGCGTGTTCGTTCGAACGCGCCACGAATGTGGTGTCGGCGGGCCTGACCTGGGGCTTAGCGGCGTGTCGTCGTCACGGCCGCGATGTCATGCGCCGGAGCGTGGTGTGCGGGCTCTGGCCGTATGTCTGGCGGTACAGCACCGCGAACCGGCCGGTGTGTGCGAAACCCCAGCGCTGGGCGATTTCCGTGACCGTGGTGTTGGACGGCGCCCCGGCCAACAACTCTTGATGTGCGCGGTTGAGGCGCACGCGCCGAATGTATTCCGTTGGCGTGCTGGCGAGTTGACGACGGAAGAGGTACTGCACCGCCCGGGGGGTCAAATGCACGGCCGCCGCGACGTCGTTGATGCTGACGTCCTCGGCGGCGTGACGATGGATGAAAGACACGGCGTCCTTCAGCGTTTCGGGGAGCGCGGGCTCGTTGGCCAGGTCGTGCTCGGTGAGGTTGGACTGGTAGCACTCGAGCAGCGCGCCGGCCAACAGCGGAGCGAGCCCCGCCACGATGATTGGCTGGTGGGCGGTGTCGGGGCCGGCCAGGGTCAACACCACGTGGTCCAGCGTCCGGTGCCACGCACGCACGGCCGCGCGCGAGCGCGGGCGCCAGTCCAGGAAGTGGATCTGCTGGGGTAGCGGCGGGCGCCAATCCGCGGCGACCTTCTGCAGCACGTCCGGGGCGATGCTCACCACGTCGAACCGTGCCCCGTTGCACTGCAACACGCACGGCATGTCCTGGGCGACCAGTATCGGAAAGTCCACGGTGGCGGGGGAACCGCCCGCAACACTCATCGAACCCGCGCGAGGCTGGATAACGGCGACCGTGTCGGAGGCCGGAATCTCCACCGCGACGCGACCCTGAATCGTCACGTCGTCGACCGTCAACGAACCCGCCTCGCAGCGGCGATGGGAAACGGTCGAGCGGCCTGTGAGTCCGGTGATGCGCCAGCCGGGATGGTAGGCCCTGGCAAAGAATTGGCGGGCGGTCTGCGCATCGATGGTGCGGAACTGGTCGTGCCGAAGTGCCGGGCCCGAACCACCCGCGCGCCGGCCCGCGTCGCCCGCGAGTTCAGCGCCGGCTGCGGCTTGGCCCGCTCCGAGGGGTTGACTCACTGCACCGGCGAGCACGCCGGTGCCGGTTTTGTCAGTGGCGCTCGTCATGGTCGTCATAATCGGCGTCCCCTAAGGGCCGTGCACGGTTTCATCATTGCATCACCGGACACCCGATGACTGCAAGCGCCGCGGCGCCAGACAGGGGGCTCCCACCTGTTGATAGATGTTCTGTGAGTCAAGCGCGATCCGATCCCAGGCATAACGCGACAGCGCGCGGCTGCGGCCCGCCGCGCCCATGCTCTCGCACTGGAAACTCTGCGCCAAAAGGTTTCTCAGGGCAGCTGACAAACCGCCGGAAGTCTGCGACGAGAGCACGAGCCCGGTGACGTTGTCCACCACCGCGTCCTTGAGCACCCCGACGCCGAAGGCCACCACCACGACGCCGCTTGCCATCGCC
Source organism: Mycobacterium sp. E3251 (assembly GCF_001666835.1). Taxonomy (GTDB): domain Bacteria; phylum Actinomycetota; class Actinomycetes; order Mycobacteriales; family Mycobacteriaceae; genus Mycobacterium. The sequence continues at coordinate 15,224 of NZ_LZJF01000194.1, forward strand.
TGCAGCACCGTCGTCGCGCGCGGTGGCTGTCGCGGCGTGCACGCGACCACGTCCGCGGACCGCAGCAGCATCGGCAGTTCGTCACCGACGACCGTGCCGGCGAACCGGACCCGCTCGGCCACCCCCAACTTGGCGGCCTGCTGCTGCAGCCCGGCCCGCGCCTCGTTGTGATCGGGCTCGGTGGCTTCGGTCTCGGCAATCACCAGCTCCGTGGCCGGAATCCTGGGCAGCGCCTTGATGGCGATGTCCAAGCCGTTGCAGGGCATGGGATTTGGCGCGAGGCAGAGGACGCGATGCAGGTCGGTGCGGGCCAACGCCGGGCCGCGTGAGTTGTATCGCTCCACGTCGACCCCACTCGTCAAAGCGGACACTCGGGCCCGGCTGCGGCGCAGCCGGCTCAGGGCGTCGACGTCGTCGCCGCTCTCCCCGGTCACCCACGTCGCGCTGCGCGCCAGTAGCGGTTCGATGCGAAGCCGTTCGCTGTCCGTCGGCTCAACAGCGGCGCCCCTGGGCTTACAATTGGCGGCCAGTCCCAGGAAACTCTGGACGGTAGGGACCGCTTGCCGCCGGGCGGCCAGTTGGGCGGCCAAACCGCCGAGCCAGCCGTACGCGTGCACCACGTCCGGCCGTTCGGCTGTCCACTCGCGCGCGAGCGCACCCGCCCAGTCACCCACGTAAGGCAGTACCTCCGCGGCCGACGTTGCTGTGGGGGGCCCGACGGGCACCGGTACCGTGCGGTGGCCGTTGCTGGTTTCTGCATGTCGGCGGCCCGGGCGCCGGACGAATCCGGTGACCTCGTGCCCGCGGGCCGCGAGCGCAGCGGACAGTTGCTGTGGGTCGTCACCGACGATGTCGTCGCCGCTGACGATCGCAATCCTCACTTCCCACCCCCTTTTCGTCGTCCTTGGCGTGGTGGCGTACCCGGCCCCTTATCGGCGAAACCGCGGTGAGCCCGGCCTTCGCCTGCCGCGCGCTCATTTCGCATCATGGATATCCGGCGCGGCTCGGATGCGAAAGGATCGCTCGCGGGACTGTGGTGCGGCCGTCCGTTTGGGAAACTGGAGAGGTGGCAAGCGACGTGCAGCGGCCCGTCGTCGAGCTGGTGGTCCTGCTGGCGTCGGCGGGTGGCCTGGCCGCGCTCTCGACGGTTCTGAGCGATCTGCCAACCGACTTTCCGGCCGCCGTCGTGGTGCAACAGCACCTGGGCGACCACGACAGCGTCCTGCCGGCGATTCTTCGCCGGCTGTCCGCGCAACCGGTCAACTGGGTGCGCGACGGGCAGGTCGTGGGGCCGGGACAGGTGCTCGTGTGCCCGCCGGGAAACAACCTGGAACTGACGCCGGGCGGCCGGTGTCGCCTGATTGCGATGAAGGACCTCGGGCCGCGACGCTTCGACGTACTACTGCGGTCGGCGGCCGAATCGTACGGACCGCGCTGCGTGGTCGCGGTGTTGTCCGGTTCGGGGCACGACGGGGCGGCGGGCACCGCCGCACTGAAGCGGGCCGGGGCCGTCGTCATTGCGGAGAGCCCGGACACCGCCCTGTACCCGTCGATGCCGATGGCGGCGGCGCGGGCCGGGGCCGATCTGGTGTTGCCCATTCACCGGATCGGCGGCGCCCTGGCCGACATCGTGGAGGGCGCGCCGGTGCCCGAGCCACAGCCGGGCGACGGCAAGCCGGTAGCCCAGGATGCCGCCCAGGCGGACGACCTGGGGCCGATGCGCGATGAGGCCGCCAACACCGCGGCGTGCCGCGCCGAACTCGCCGGACTGCGCGCCGCCGAACTCGGCCGCAGGCGCAGGGACCTGTCGGCGGGATCCCGGGCCACCGTTCAAACGGTGGAAATGGCGCGCCGCCGGGCCGCCGAGTCGCGGCGGCGGGCGCAGTTGGCCCACCAGGCGGCCGAGGAAGCGGCCGCGCGATGGGGCGGCTAGCTCACCACCTCCATGAGCAGAAGCGCGCCCCCGACCACCCCGTCGCGCGAACGAAACGAAGTGCACGTGACGCGCACCCGGGTCGGCCGTCCGCGCCGGTTGACCCCATCGACTTCCGCCTCACCTGAGCCGTCGGCGTCCACGAAGGCATTGCCGATGAGCGGCCGCACGCTGTCCAACGGCATTCCGATGTCCAAATCGGTCAGCCTGGTTCCTATCGTCTCGTCGGACCGCAGCCCCCACAGCTCTTCGCAGCCGCGGTTCCACAGGATCACCTTCATCTCGCGGTCCACCACCACCATTCCCATGTGGACCGAGTCGATCAACGAATCCAGGAAGTTTTTCGACTCGTCCAGTTCGAGGCTGCGTTCCCGCAACATGTCGTTGATGGTGTGCAGCTCGTCGTTCGTGGACTGCAGCTCCTCGTTCATCGTCTCGAGTTCTTCGTTGGTGGACTGCAGCTCCTCGTTCGTGGTCTCCAGTTCCTCCACGGTGGACTGCAGTTCCTCGTTGGTGGTCTCGAGTTCCTCGTTGGTGGACTGCAGCTCCTCGTACGCCGCTTCCAGCTGGCGGTTGGTATGCACGACCTTGTCCAGCAGGGCGCGGGTGGCGCTGACGTCGAAGAACACGATCGACACACCGAGCAGGCCGTTCTCGGCGTCGACGAGCGGATTGACGTGGATTTCAAACCACACCGTCTCGGCGCCCGGCCGCTGCCATTTCACGTCCTGGATTCGCGCTGACCGCCGTTCCACCTTGGCCTGTTCCAGGTAGGCGCGTAGCTCTACCGGACGGTAAGACACTTCCAGGTCGCGCAGCAGTCGGCCGATGTCGCGCGCCGAGAGTCCGAACAGGGTCTCGGCCTGCTGGTTGATCATCGCGACGGTGTCCTCGCCGGTGACCACGATCTGGGCCACCGGACTGGCGCGAAAAGCCAAGTCGCGCACCGTGGTCAAACCCGTCAGGTCGACGTGGCGTTCGTAGAAGGCCCCGGCGGGGTCGTAGCGCTCCACGCCGGCGTGACTTCCGAGCGCCTTGCGGAAAATTCGGTGCTTCAGATTGAGCGGGGTGAACCGGTCGCCGTGGCTGAGCAGCATCTCCGCGTGCCCAAGGAACAGCGTGCCCTGCGGTGCGAGTGCAAAATGCAGGCGGCCCAACACGTTTCGCTGCGTCTCGGCGTTGAGGTACATGAGCGTATTGCGGCACACCAGCAGATCGACGCGCGAGATCGGCGCGTCCTTCACCAGGTCGTTACGGCCGAAGATCACCGCGCGGCGCAGATCTTTGTGAAAAACGTAGCGGCCGTTGACCTGTTCGAAATAGCGCGACAGCAGTTTAGGCGGAACCGACTCGACGGCCTTGGCGTCGTAGGACGCGGCGCGCGCCTCGGTCAGTGCGTCCTCGTCGATGTCGGTGGCGTAGATCTTGACCCGTTGCCGGAAGGCTTCGGCACCCAGGTTTTCGGCCAGCAGCATGGCGAGCGTGTAGGCCTCTTCCCCGGACGCGCAGCCCGCGCTCCACACCCGGATCGGGTCGGCGGGACCGCGCTCGGCCAGCATCCGCGGAATGACTTCGGAGTTGACGTAGTCCCAGGCCTCCGCGTCGCGGAAGAAGGCGGTGACGTTGATGAGGATGGTGTTGAAGAGCGCCGCGAATTCGTCGGAACTGGCCTGCAAGAAGTCTAGGTATTCCTCGAAGGAGGTGTAGCCGGCCTGATCCATACGGTGCCGAACGCGGCGCATCAAGGACGTCCGTTTGTAGCCGGTGAAGTCGAAGCCGCGAGAATCCCGCATGTAGCGCAGCAGGGCTTCGAAAGCCTCGTCAGTCGTTCCGTCCATCCAAGTCCCGTCCGCATTCAGCGTCGCCGAAGGACTTGAACATTACTCGCGGCCGTCAGAATTGATTCTCGCGACCGACCAGGGCCCAGACCGTCTTGCCCGTCGACGTGGGGGTGCTGCCCCAGGTTCGGCACAGTGCGGAAACGATCGCCAGGCCGGACACGACCTCGGCGCCGCGGTCGGCGTCTTCGTGCCGGCTGGGCAGGCGGTCGCTGCCATCCTCCACCGCGACGGTGACGTCGTCCCGATAGCTTTCAACTATCAGCGTCGGCGCACTGTCGGTGTGGTCGAGGACGCTCTCGATGAAGACGGTGGCGACCGTGGACGCGACCGGGATCACCTCGAAGTTCTCCCATTCGGTGAGCCAATCCGTGACGAGCGCGCGGGCGAGGCCGAGGCTGGCGGGTGAGCGCGGCAACTCGGCGCGCGCCCGCCGCCGAACTTGCGTCGACTGGCCGCGGACCGCGTTCAGCGCCGACTCCCGACTGGGGTGGACGGGCACGTATCGCGCCGCGCCGCCCGCGATGATCGATCGCCGCATGCGGGGTTCCGCGCAGACGAGCAGGATCGGGACGTCGGGCCAGGTGCTGACATGCCAGCGCGCGCTCGTGAAAACGGTCCAGGCCGAGGTTGTCGGTACGCAGAGCCGGTTCACGTCGACGATCACCGCCTGCGGCTCGTCGAGCGCGGCCTTGATGACGGTGTCGCGGACGTGCCGATAGGTGGAGCTGTCCAGCACCCCGTCCACCACGAGGATCGGCACATCCTGGTGTGCCTGGGTGTCGATGCGGATCGCCGGCTCGTACTCAGCCATTGGGATCACCGCCGCCCGACAATCGGTCACTGAGCACTTTCAGCGCACGCTCGGTTTCTTCGGCGAGGCCGGTGTAGCGCCGGTTGATCAGACCAGGGCCCGTTTTCTCCGCCAGTTGCCGCGCCAATCGCGCCTTCTCCTGCAGGCTGCGCAGGGCCACCCACAGCGCGCCCTGGATTTCGTCGTCCCGCGCGGCAAGCAGCGCGTCGGCCGTCCAAGCGTGACCGACCTGGCAGCGGAAGTTGCGCTCGCTGATGGAAACCAGCGAGCCGTTGCAGTCCGGGCAGGTGTATCCCGACGGCGCACCGAGTTCTCTGGTGTCGAGATCGGTCGAGAATCGCGACATCATGGCGATGCAATTCTCGAGCTCCATGCCGGCGTCGCGCTCCATGTCCGGCTCCTTGATCTCTTGTTGCGACAGCTCTTTCAGCAGTGCGCCGATGTCCGCCGCCGCGGCCTGCCGATCCACGACCCCGGCGTCGCGGGCGTTGGCCGGCAGCGCGGCGAACAACGCGTCTTCGGCCGACTGGCCGATGGTGGTGCCCCCGCGCGAGCGGATCGCGCCCAGGCCCAGCACACCGTCATCGAGCACGCCCGACAGCAGGGCGCCGATGGCGCGCGGGCCGAAAGCCAGCGCGACGGAACGGAACATCGCGTTGATCGCGGGTCGGTGTCCGTTCTCGGTCGGCCCTTGCGACAGCATCAGGCGGTGGTCGGCAACCAGCAGGTGGCGGTCGGGCGGGGCGACGTAGATGCGCGCCGGTTCGAGGTCGGCACCGTCCTCGGCCGTGACGGCCGGCAAGGGGCCGCTGCGATCGACGATGCGGGCCAGGGCGCTTGGCCCGCCGGCGGGGATGTGCAGGGTGACCAGGTACGCGTACGGCAGGTCCGGCGACAGCCCCGCCGCCAGCCTCGACAGCGCTTCCACTCCCCCCGCGGAGGCGCCGATCGCCACCACGCCGCGCAGGTCGCCATCGTCGCTGTTCACCGTAATCACCACCCCTCGACTACCCGCGTCAATGCTAGATAACCCACTTGACCACGGATAGTTCTCGCACGAAGACATGGGTTTTCACCCGGGCCCGGGCGGGCATTCTGACCAGGACGTCAGGGATGTCTCATCGTGAACAGGAGGATGAACCGTGCCGAATTCGTCGATCAAGAACGAGAAGTTGTACCAGGACCTGCGCAAGCAGGGTGACTCCAAGGAAAAGGCGGCCCGGATCTCCAATGCGGCAGCCGCGCGGGGCAAGTCCTCCGTCGGGCGCAAGGGCGGCAAATCGGGGTCCTATCAGGACTGGACCGTTCCGCAACTCAAGAAGCGCGCGAAAGAGCTTGGCATCTCCGGGTATTCAAGTCTGACGAAGGACAAGCTGGTCGCCAAACTGCGGAATCACTGATCCGTGAGGCCGAGCCGGCCGACCAACACCAGGAACGCGACCGCGTAATCGTTGTCGGCGGTGCAGGCCCTGATTCGATCCCAGTCCAGCCGTTCGCGGACCGCGCGCACGGCCGGCAGCAACTTGGCGAAGTCGCAATGATGCTCACCCAGGGCACGCAGTTGCTGGATCAGCACCATCGTGGGCGGCAGCACGGGCATCCTGATCGCCAGCACGTCGTGCTGCTCCGCGCAGTCCAGTACTGAGGGCTCCACCCGCACGCCGTTGACGCGGTGCAGCACGTCGACGACCGTTTCGCCGGTGCGCGCCTTGAACAGCCAATCCTCCGGGGGCCGCTCGACGGCGAACCCGGCATCGGTCAGCGTGGCCACGGCGTCGTCGACGTCGGCCTCGGCCACCACCAGGTCCACGTCGTGCGTGGGTTCGGGCGCACCGTATGCCCACAGCGCGTAGCTGCCGGCCAATGCGAACCGAGGGCCGTTCTCCTTGAGCGCCGATGCCGCGCCGCGTAGCGCGTCCCGCAACTGCGTGTTGGACGCGTGGGGCTCGGTAGGTGCCATGGTGCATAGGTCATACCCCGCTGGCGGCGGGCGCAACCTGCGCGGACACGACACCAGAGTTGGTAAGCCCGTTTAACTTGCGGCCATTTGGGCAAGTCTTGATGTTGTGTCAACCGCTTGGCTCCGCGCCTATGATGCCGCCGCCGTCGTGGTTCCTGCCCACAATGAGCGCGAGAAGCTGCCGACCTGCCTACGCGCGGTGCTCACCGCCGCGCTGTGCGCCCCCGTCCAGGTCACCATCGTCGTCGTGCTCGACGACTGCGATGACGGCAGCGACGAGTTGGCCGGCGAGTATGGGCCCGACGTGCATTTCATCAGCGTCGACGCGCACAACGTCGGAACCGCCCGGGCGGTCGGTTTCGGCTACGCGCGATCACTGTTGGGGGACGCTCGGTGCTGGTATGCCACCACCGATGCCGATAGCCGGGTTGAGCCCGGCTGGCTGGTGCATCAGCTGGAGGTTGGCGCCGACATGGTCCTGGGCGTGGTACGGGTCACCGACTGGCGCCAGCACGGTGCTGACGTCGTCGACCGTTATCTACAGTCCTACCAGGGTAATCCGATAAACGGCGACGGGGATCACGAGCACATTCACGGCGCGAACATGGGTTTCAGCGCGCGCGCGTACTGGCGGGTCGGTGGCTTTCGCGTTCTCGCCTCCGGCGAGGATGTCGACCTGGTCGAGCGCTTCGAGGCCGCCGGCCACCGCATCCACCGCGACACCGAACTTTCCGTCATCACGTCGGCACGAACCCAGGCTCGGGCGCCACACGGGTTTGCTCACCACCTCAGGCAACTGGGGAGATCGGCGGCGGGTGATTGCGCGTGACGGCGGGATTGGTCATGCACTGGCTGGAGTCGGGACGACTCGAGCTGCCTCTGCCCGCCTCCGGGCGCACCGCCGAACGCTGGCAACGTCTGGCGTCGCTGGCCGAGGAGAACATCGTGGCGGCCCGCGTCGCCGAAGCACACGTGGACGCCGTCGCGATACTTCACGAATTGGGCGGTAAGCCACCGGAATCCGGCCAGCTGTGGGGCGTTTGGGCGGCCGAGGCGCCGGACGCGGTGCTGACGGCCACCGATGTCAAGGGAGCGTTCACTCTGACGGGCACGAAGGTCTGGTGCTCGGGTGCCGGGTTTTGCACTCACGCGCTGGTGACAGCCCGGCTCGAAGACGGAAGACGAGGGCTCTTCGCCGTGCAGGTGACCGACCCGAGCGTCAAGCCGTTGCCCAGCACCTGGTGGAACGCCGGGATGGCGGGCAGCGACACCCGGCCGGTGCAGTTCACCAATACTCATGCCGTCGCCGTGGGCGATCCCGGTGATTATCTGACCAGGCCGGGCTTCTGGCACGGCGCCATTGGGGTGGCCGCCTGTTGGCTTGGGGGCGCACGCCGGGTGGCAGATCCCCTATATCGTTGCGCCCGAAGCGAATCCGCGGACGCCTACTCGTTAGCTCACCTCGGCGCCGTGGACGCCGCGCTGGCCGCCAGCGACGCGATCCTGGCCGCGGCGGCAGCACAGGTCGACTCCGACCCGTTCGACCGGACCGGGACCGCGCAACTGCTGGCCCGCCGCGTCCGCACGGTCGTGGAACACGCGGTCGACGAAGCCATCACCCGCACCGGCCGCGCGCTGGGGCCGGGTCCACTTTGCCAGGATGGACGGCACGCCCAGCGGGTCGCCGACCTGAGCATCTACATCCGGCAAAGCCACGCCGAGCGCGATCTCGCCGAGCTCGGGCAGCTCGCTGGCCGCCAGCACTGAGGTCGCCGTGAGAACCGCGCCGACAAGTAACAGTGCCCGGTTCGCGGCCAAGCCGCTGACCTACGGCGGCACTCCGGCGCCGTTGTGGCTGGCCGCTTTTGAGCGTGCCCCCCTGCCGGCACTGGATCCGGCGGGACTCCAGCGCCTGATCGTCGTCGCGCCCCACCCGGACGACGAGACCCTCGGCCTGGGCGCGACGATCGCCCAGCTGGTCGCGGCCGGCACCGACGTCCAGGTGGTGTCGGTCAGCGACGGCGGTGCCGCCCAGCCCGGAACGACCGTGTCCGGCCGGATTCGGCTGTCGACGACTCGCCGATACGAAATGCGCAGGGCCACAAATATTTTAGGGGTTCCACCCCCGATGCGGCTGGGGTTGCCCGACGGCGAGCTGGCCCGCCACGAGGAACGGCTCACCGGGGCCCTCGTAGAAATCCTGCGGACCGCGGGGCCCGGCACCTGGTGCGCCGCCACCTGGCGCGGCGACGGGCATCCCGACCACGAAGCCGTAGGACGCGCGGCCGCGGCGGCGTGCGAATGCGCCGGCATCGCGCTACTGGAATACCCGGTCTGGATGTGGCACTGGGCCACCCCGGCCGACCCCGTGGTCCCGTGGGACCGCGCCCGCTCGGTCCCCGCCCCCGGCTGGGCAGTGAATCTCAAACGCCAAGCCGTGCAATGCTATCGGAGCCAATTTCGGCCCGGCCGCGGCGGAACCACGCCCGTATTGCCGCCGTTCGTTCTGCAGCGACTGCTCACAGTGGGAGAGGTGATCTTCCAGTGACAACGCGGTTGCCCGATGCCTACTTCGACCGGATGTACGCGGGCGCCGACGATCCCTGGCAGCTCTCGACGAGATGGTACGAGCAACGCAAATACGCCATCACCCTCGCGCTGTTGCCCACCCGCCGGTACCGGCACGCTTTCGAACCGGGCTGCTCGATCGGCACTCTCACCGCGGAGTTGACGCGGCGCTGCGACCACGTGACGGCGGTGGATGTGGCCGATGCGGCGCTCCGCGGAGCGGACGCCCGGCTGCGCAGGGCCGGCTGTCGTGACCGGGTGACGCTGACCCGGTCGTCCTTAGACGCGACATGGCCGGACGGACCCTTTGACCTGCTGGTCCTCAGCGAGGTCGCCTACTACCTGCAGGCCGAGGCGCTGGCTGGGGTGCTGCGTCGCGAATGCCCCCGGCTGCAGCGGGGCGCGACAATCGTTGCCGCGCACTGGCGGCACGACGTGGCCGATTACCCGCTGACCGGCGACGCGGCGCACGACATCATCGCGCGTACGCCCCGGCTGCGATCTGTGGGCCGTTACGAGGACCGCGACGTCATCGTCGAGGCATACGACACCGGAGACGGACGGTCGGTGGCGGCCCGCGAAGGTGTGCCCGGGGCGCGCTGACCACGACGCTGCCCCACGACTGCACGGACGGGAAAGTGGGTAGGAGAAATCCTATGCGTGTGGCGACCTTCAACATCCTGCACGGCCGCACCGTCGGTGACGGGGTGGAAATTCAGCGGCTGCGCGACTGCGTGCGCCGGCTCGATCCGGACGTGCTGAGCCTGCAAGAGGTCGACTGTGATCAGCCGCGGTCCGATCGCGCCGATCTGACCGCCGTGGCGGCCGAGGCCATGGGAGCCGTGGAACACCGCTTCGTGGCGGCCATTTCCGGCACCCCAGGGGCGACGTGGATGGCCGCCACCGGTCACGAGCAACCCGGCACCGCGGCCTACGGAATCGCCTTACTGTCGCGATACCCGGTGGCCAGCTGGCAGGTGGTGCGGCTGCCCCGCATCCCGGTGCGCTTTCCGATGTACCTGCCGGGCCCCAACCGGGTGATGGTGGTCGACGAAGAGCCGAGGGCGGCGGTCATCGCGCAACTGCACACCCCGATGGGCGCGCTGACGGTGGCCAACACGCACCTGTCCTTCGTGCCCGGCTGGAATCGCCGCCAGCTGCGCCGGCTGGTACACGACCTGCGCGGCTTCCCGGGCCCGCGGCTGCTGACCGGCGACCTCAACATGACACCCAAAACCGTGCGCCGCTGGTCGGGCATGCGGGCGCTGGCCGCGGCGGCGACGTTTCCCGCGGATGCCCCCGACCGCCAGCTGGATCACATCCTGACCGACGATCACCGCTTGCGCGGCAGCGCCGTCGAGGCCGAGCCCATGGGAATCTCCGACCATCGCCCGCTGGTCGTCGACCTGGAACAGCCGTGACTGCGTGTGGGGCTATCCCCGCGCGCTCAGCCGGCGCTGGACGCGCTCGATCTCGTCCACCGAAGGCAGCGCGTCGGTGACCCGGGTGATTTCCACTCCGACGTCCACGTTGGTGATCGAACGACGCTCGGCGACAAGGAGCTTGCTCGCGATGGTGGCGGCCTCGGCATCGGACACCCGGCGCGGCAGCAGCGCCAACACCGGGGCGTAACCGAGGGCAGGGGCGCCGCCCGGGTAACCCGCGCGCAGGAACGCGACAATGCTCAAGACGCGATCACTCAGGCCCATCGTCCACCTCGCTCATCCGGTCGTAGCCAGGAATAGCCCGGCGCAAAGGTTTGAAACCCGCCGCCGCGCGGAAGCGAAAAAGGGGCCCGGCCCCCGATGGACCGGACCCCTTCGCAACCGACTTACTGGTTTTCCTTCTGGCGCTCCTCGGCGGCCTCCGCGCCGGCTCGGGCGGATTCGGCCTCGGCCTCCTTCTTGCCCGCGTCGCGCTGAGCGTCGGCCTTATCCTGCTGGGCCTGACCCTCCTTGACGACGTCGTCGCGACCGAGGACGGCCCCGCCGACTTCCTTGACCTTGCCCTTCACGCCCTCGACGGCGCCGGTAACGGCCTCCTGCGGCCCGCTCTTGTCATCCCCCATGGGTCGACCTCCCTTTGGTTGCTGTTCGACTCGCCTCTACGGCGTTCCCGTCGGCCGACCAGTCAAACGCCCACGCCCGTGTGCGCGCGATCACGGGAGACGCATCGCCGCCGGATTGGGTCGTTTCAACCGCGATCGACTGGGTACGAATGAGCGACCGACGAAAGAGGTGAGGCGTCTGACCACGATCGCCGTGATAGGAGCGACCGGCACAGCCGGATCGCGCGTCGTCGCCAGGCTCAAGGCCCGCGACGTCGCCGTCATAGAGGTTTCCCGCGCACATGGCGTCGACCTGCTCGACGGGGAGAGCCTGTACCGGGCGCTCGACGGAGTCGACGTCGCAATCGACGTATCCAACCCGGTGGCGGACGACGGGCAGCCCGACATCGCCAAGACGCTGGCCACCGCCTCCCGCAACGTCATGGGGGTGTGCGCCGCGCGGGGCGTCCAGCGCCTGGTGGTGTCGACGATGGCCGGCATCGACGATCCGGTGTTCGACGGGCTCGGATACTTCGAGGCCAAACGGGCGGCGAAAGAGATCCTGCTGGACGGTCCGGTCCCGACCACGGTCGTGAAGTCGACCCCGTGGTACGAATCCGCCGCCGGCGCCGCGGGGCCGGTGAATTGTGACGGGGACGAGGTGATCGTCGAGGACTGGTTGATTCAGCCCATCGCCGCCGACACCGTCGCCGACGTACTCGTCGAGGCGGCCCTTGGCCAGACACACACGCCACGCACCATCACCGGCCCGGAGGCCATCCGACTGCCCGAGCTGACCTCGAAAGTGCTTGCCCGGCAAGGTGACAACCGCGCCGTTCGGGCGGTGCAGCCTCGCGTTCCCGCGCTCGCCACGGGGGCGCTGCTGGCCTCCGAACGCGCCGTTGTCATCGGTCCTGGCGTCGAGTCCTGGCTGAGCTCGCTGCCGCCGGCGAGCACCGACGGCCACGCGAAGGACGGCGGCGAAGATGCGCACGCGTCGGTGCACAGGCCGGATTTCTCCCGGGCCTGAGCGTCGACGAAGCCAGGAAACGAAAAAGTTCCGGCCGCCTGTCGCCATTTCGGCCTACCGGTGAACGTATTGGGGTTATGGTCGCCTTAGGTTGAATCCACAGCCGCCCTCTTCGGAGCGGCCGCGGGCACCGGTCGCTCACCACTCACCGCGATTCGACGGGCGACGATATGAAAGCTCAACCCTACCGAGTCGAAGAACGACTCCATTGCTATGAAATCGATTGCGCAGGAGTGCAACTGCACGTGCAGTTGCGGGGCCTGGCCACCGTGCTCCGGATCAGCGGCGAAATCGATGCGTCCAACGCGGACCTCCTCGCGCGGGCGATCCGCCGCTTCGTGCGGCTACGGGCCCCGCTGATCCTGGATCTGAGCCGGGTGGACTACCTGGGCAGCGCCGGCCTTCGAGTTCTGCTACTCGTCCAGGACGAGTGCGAGCTCGCCCGTCTGCACTGCAGCGTGGTCGGCGGTGTGGCACTGCGTCGGCTCACCCGCCTGGTCACCGGCCTCGGGTTGCCGTTGGTCGACTCCGTCGCCGACGCCCTACGGCTGATTCAAGACGCCCACAAAACCGGGTGAAGGCGTGGCTTGAGGGCCGACCTCAGATCACGATTCCGTCACGATCTTTCTTACGGTTACTTAAGAACCACCATTCTTCCCGTAAGAATCCTCAGCGTCCACGAGCGGATTTGATCGTTCGCTTAGTGAACGAGCGCGTTCCGTGGCGGTATTTTCGGGTTGGCGGTCCTACCGTTCGACGTGGGCGAACGCGACCACTTTCCAATTCCGCTACTTTGGATTTCGAGGATCGGGAGCCTCGGTCGCAAGAAGTCAATTCGCAATTCTGAAGGACACACTGATCATGAAAATCAGCAGTATCGTCGCGCGCCGGCGTCTGGCCGGCATCAGTGCCGGCTGCCTGCTCGGGGGAATCACCATGGGTCTCGTCGGCGCTCCGTCGGCGGTCGCAGCGCCCGACTGCAGCCCCGGTGGTGTCAACGCCACGGTTTCGTCCGTGCAGGGCTCGGCCGAGCAGTACCTGGCCGCGCACCCGGGCGCCAACCAGGTGGTCACCGCCGCCTACGGCCAGCCGCGTCCGGAGGCCGAGTCGAACCTGCGGGGCTACTTCACGGCCCATCCGCAGGAGTACTACGACCTGCGCGGCATCCTGGCACCGATCGGCGACACCGAGCGGCAGTGCAACGTCAAGGCGCTGCCGCCGACCCTGGAGTCGGCCTACCAGGAGTTCATGGCCGGCTGATTCCGCTGCCATCCAGGACCGGCCCGCCACGACGCTGTGGCGGGCCGGTTCTTTGCAACGTGTGAACGGCGGCCGCGGCGGGTAATTGTCCAGGCAGCGAACGTAACTGGAGGGACATGATGCGGCTGCGTCGCAGCGTTCTGAGCAAGCCCGGCATCGCGCGCAAGCGCCGGGGCAAAGGCTTCGCGTACTACGGGCCCGACGGCGAACTCGTGTCCGACCCCGAAACCCTGCAGCGAATCAAGGATTTGGTGATTCCGCCGGCCTGGAAGAACGTGTGGATCTCACCGCACCCCAACGGGCACATTCAGGCCGTCGGCGTCGACGCCGCAGGCCGCCGCCAGTACCTCTACCACACCGCGTGGCAACAGGAACGCGCCGAGGAGAAGTTCGACCGCGTACTGGAACTGTCCACCCGGTTGCCGCAGTGGCGCGCCGTCATCGCGAAAGACCTGACGCGCAGCGGTTTGACCCGCAAGCGGGTGCTGGCCCTGGCGTTGCGCCTATTGGATCGCGGGTATTTCCGCGCCGGCGGAGAGCAGTACGCCGAGGAGCACGAATCGTACGGACTGGCGACCCTGCTGTGCGATCACGTGGTGGTCCGGCGCGACGCGGTCGCATTCGACTTTCCCGCCAAGAGCGGCGTGCGCCGCACCGTTGAGATCGAGGACCCGGAAGTGGTCCGGGCGGTGCGCGCGCTGATGCGCCGGCCCAAACGCACCGAGCGGCTGCTGGTGTGCCGCACCGCATCCGGCTGGGTCGAGGTGCGATCCGACGACCTCAATGCCCGCTTCAAGGAGCTCGTCGGTGACGAGTACACCGTGAAGGACCTGCGGACCTGGCACGGGACGGTGCTGGCCGCCACGGCGTTCGCCGATGCGGACCCGGCCGTTTCCCGGCGGGTCGCCAAACGGGTGGAATCCGCCGTCATGAAGGAAGTCGCCGAGGAGCTCGGCAACACCCCGGCGGTGGCCCGCGGTTCGTATGTCGATCCGCGCGTCGTGACCGGCTACGAGCAGGGGCTCACGATCGCCGCCGCGACGCGACGCGCCGAGCGCGCCACCGATCCCGATGCCGCCCAGGAGATCCTCGACAAGGCCACCCGAATGCTGATCCGGCGAGTGGCCAAGGGCCACAGCGCGTCCGACGTGTCCGCCCTGCCCAAGAGCGCCTGACCCTCGGCACCTCTTGACCGGGCCGCACGTTCGGGCCGAAACCGGAATTCATCACCGCACACACGGTTGCAGCCTGGCAGTCCCCTGAGAATCTCCGCGCGACGGCCGCGGAACGAATAACCACGGTGATTGCGGGTAACACCAATCGCTGTGGGAAGTGCCCTGGCGGCTCATTCACGCCAGGTTGCGGTCGAAACAGACGGCCGCGGGCCATCGCAGCAAACACGCGCCACAGTGACTGCCGCGGCTGCCCGGCGTAGCTAGCGAACCTCATTCGAACCGTCTGTCTAGGAGGGACATCAATGGCAAAGCAAGAGGTCTCGGACTACCTGTTGGAGCGATTGCGAGCGTGGGGCGTTGAGCACGTCTTCGCCTTTCCCGGCGACGGCATCAACGGGATCCTCGCCGCCTTCGGACGCGCCGACAACAAGCCCATGTTCATCCAATCGCGGCACGAGGAGATGAGCGCCTTCGAGGCGGTGGGCTACGCCAAATTCACCAACCGCGTCGGGGTCTGCATGGCCACCTCCGGCCCCGGCGCCATTCACCTGCTCAACGGCCTCTACGACGCCAAGCTCGACCACGTCCCGGTGGTGGCCATCGTCGGGCAGACCAACCGCAGCGCCATGGGCGGCTCCTACCAGCAGGAGGTCGACCTGCTGACGCTGTTCAAAGACGTCGCCAGCGACTACGTCCAAATGGTCACCGTCCCAGAGCAATTGCCGAACGTGCTGGACCGCGCCATCCGGGTTGCCCTGGCCCAGCGCGCGCCGACGGCGATCATCATCCCGTCCGACGTCCAGGAGCTGGAGTACTCACCGCCGACCCACGCCTTCAAGATGGTGCCCTCGAGCCTGGGCATCGAGTGGCCCGCGGTCACCCCCGACGACGCGGCGGTCAGGCGCGCGGCCGACGTGCTCAACGCCGGCAGCAAGGTCGCGATGCTGGTCGGCAATGGCGCGACCGGAGCTGCCGACGAGCTGAGCGAGGTCGCCGACCTGCTCGGTGCCGGGGCGGCCAAGGCGCTGCTCGGCAAGGACGTGCTGAGCGACGAATTGCCTTGGGTGACAGGCTCCATCGGGCTGCTGGGTACCCGTCCCAGCTACGAGCTGATGCGGGACTGCGACACCCTGCTGACGGTGGGGTCCAGCTTCCCCTACACGCAGTTTCTGCCCGGCTTCGACCAGTGCCGCGCCGTGCAGATCGACATCGACGGCCGCTTCATCGGCATGCGCTACCCGTACGAGGTCAACGTCGTTGCCGATGCCAAGTCCGCGCTGCGGGCCCTGATACCGCACCTGCGCCGCAAAGAGGACCGCAAGTGGCGCGACACCGTCGAGGCCAACGTGGCGCGTTGGTGGACGACCATGGACATGGAGGCGAAGGTCAGCGCCGATCCGATCAACCCGATGCGGCCGTTCTTCGAACTGTCACCGATGCTGCCCGATGATGCCATCGTCACCGCCGATTCCGGGTCGGCGGCCAACTGGTATGCGCGCCAACTGAAGTTCCGGGGCAACATGCGGGGGTCGCTCTCGGGCAACCTGGCCACGATGGGGCCCGGCGTGCCGTACGCGATCGGGGCGAAGTTCGCCCACCCGCGCCGCCCGGTCATCGCGTTCGTCGGCGACGGCGCCATGCAGATGAACGGCATGGCGGAGCTGATCACGATCAAGCACTACTGGCAGCAGTGGGGTGACCCCCGGCTGATCGTGGCGATCCTGCACAACAACGACCTCAACCAGGTCACCTGGGAGATGCGCGCGATGGCCGGCTCGCCGAAGTTCGCGGAGTCGCAGAACCTGCCCGACGTGGACTTCGCCGCGTTCGCGGCCAGCCTCGGCCTCAACGCGATGGCGATCAAGGACCCGGACGAACTGGGGGACGCCTGGCGCAACGCGCTCTCGGCGGACCGCCCCACCGTGCTGGACATCTACACCGACCCCGACATGCCCCCGATCCCGCCGCACGCCAACTGGGATCAGTTCAAGTCGGCCACCGCCGCGGTGCTGTCGGGTGACGAGGACCGGGTGGGCTTCGTCAAGGTCGGGCTGAAGACCAAGGCACAGGAGTTCCTGCCGCACAAGAAGAGTTGACGCCATGGGGACGAAACCGTCGACGCTTTTCGAAGCGGCGGCAGCGGACATGCGCGACCGGGTCGACGGCGAGATCCGATTCGATCCCGGCTCACGCGCGACCTACTCCACCGACGCGTCGAACTACCGGCAGGTGCCCATCGGGGTGGTCGTGCCGCGCACCCCGGAGGCCGCGGCCGAAGCGGTCGCGGTGTGCCGGGAGCACGACTTGCCGGTGCTGTCCCGCGGGGGCGGCACCAGCCTGGCGGGCCAGTGTTGCAACGCCGCGGTGGTCATCGACTGGAGCAAGTACTGCACCCGCGTCGAGTCGGTCGACACCGAGGCCGGGGTGGCGGTCGTGCAGCCGGGCATCAAGCTCGACGCGCTGAACAACCACCTCGCGGATTCGGGGTGGATGGTGGGACCGAAGCCGTCGACGCATGTCAGCTGCGCGATCGGCGGAATGATCGGCAACAACTCGTGCGGTTCCACCGCCCAGGCGTACGGCAAGATGGTGGACTCCGTGCGCCGACTGGAGGTGTTGACCTACGACGGCGTCCGGATGTGGGTGGGCCCGACCGACGACGACGAGTTCGCCCGGATCGTGGCCGAAGGAGGTCGGCGGGCCGAGATCTATCGCGGCCTGAAGGACATCGCCGAAACCTATGCGGATGAGATCCGGGCGAACTACCCGCACATCCCGAGACGCGTCTCCGGCTATAACCTCGATTCGCTGTTGCCGGACAATGGATTTCACCTGGCGAAGGCGCTGGTTGGGTCGGAGAGCACGCTGGTCACGGTGCTGCGCGCCGAGCTGGCGCTGGTCCGGATTCCCGCGGCGAGCGCGCTGGCGGTCCTGGGATTCGAGGACGTGTTCGCTGCCGCCGACGCGGTGCCGGCGGTGCTCGAACACCAGCCGGCGGCGCTCGAGGGTCTCGATCACCGCCTGGTCGATCTCGAGCATTCGCGCCGGCTGGCCGAGAAGGCGCTGCGCCAGTTGCCCGACGGCAAGGCGTGGCTGATGGTCCAGATCGATGGCGACGACCAGGAGGAGGCCGACCGGAAGGCCAAGTCGATGATCGACGACCTGTGCAAGCAGGGCGCCGTCGACGCCTCCGTGCTCGACGACCCCAAGCGGAAGAAGGAAGTCTGGGCGGCCCGTGAGGCGGGGCTGGGCGCGACCGCATACCCGCCCGACGGGCCCCCCACCCATGAGGGCTGGGAGGACGCCGCGGTGCCGCCGGACCGGCTGGGCGATTACCTGCGCGACTTCCGCAAGCTGCTCGACCAGTACGACTACGGGTCGGCTTCGCTGTACGGGCATTTCGGGCAGGGCTGCGTGCACACCCGGATCCCGTTCGTGCTGTGGACGGCGGAGGGAGTGGCTAATTTCCGTGCCTTCCTGGAAGATTCGGCGCGGCTGGTGGTGGACTACGGCGGCTCGCTGTCCGGCGAGCACGGCGACGGCCAGACCCGCGGCGAATTGCTGCCGATCATGTTCGGGCAGCGGGTGGTCACGGCATTCGAGCGGACCAAGGCGCTGCTGGACCCCCGCAACCGGATGAACCCCGGCAAGGTCGTACACCCCTACAAACTCGACGAAAACCTGCGACAGGGCGTGCATTACCGGCCCACCGAACCCGCCACCATGTTCGCCTACCCGCACGACGACCACCGCTTCTCGCGTGCGGCGGATCGCTGCGTGGGCGTCGGCAAATGCCGCGGGGATGAGTCGGGCGTGATGTGTCCCAGTTACCGGGCCACGCAGGAGGAGGAGCACTCCACCCGGGGGCGGGCGCGGCTGTTGTTCGAAATGCTCGAGGGCGACGTCATCACCGACGGTTGGCGCTCGACCGAGGTGCACGACGCGCTCGATCTCTGCCTGGCCTGTAAGGGTTGTCGCAGCGACTGCCCCGTCAACGTCGACATGGCCACGTACAAGGCCGAATTCCTGTTTCACCACTATCGCGGCCGGGTGCGGCCCATGGCGCACTACTCGATGGGGTGGATACCGTTGTGGGCCCGGCTGGCCGCGGTGGCACCGCACCTGCTCAACGCCGTCACGCACAAGCCCGGGTTGTCGACGGCGTTCAAGAAGGTCGGCGGTATCGACCCCCAGCGGCGGATGCCGAACTTCGCCGACCAGAGGTTCACCACGTGGTTCGCCCGCCGGCCTACCGATGGGTCCGCGAAGCCGCGCGGACCGGTCATGCTCTGGCCCGACACCTTCGTCAACAACTTCGAGCCCGAGGTCGGCAAGGCAGCCGTCGCGGTCCTCGAGGCGGCCGGCTTCGAGGTGGAGGTCCCGAACCGGACCGTGTGCTGCGGACTCACCTGGATCTCCACCGGCCAGCTTCGCGTCGCCAAACGCGTTCTGCGCCGCACGCTTACGGCACTGGGCCCTGCGCTGCGCAGCGGGACACCGGTGGTGGTGCTGGAGCCCAGCTGCGCCGCGGTGTTCCGGGCCGACATGCCGGAGCTGCTCGCAGGTGACGAGGACGCCCACCGACTGGCCGATCAGACCTTCACGCTGGGCGATCTCCTGGCCGAGAAGGCTCCCGACTGGCAGCCGTCGCCGGTCAACGCCCGCGGCGTCGTACAGCAGCACTGCCATCAGCATGCGGTGCTGGGCTACACCCATGAACGGAAGTTGCTCGGTGCCGCCGGGGTGGAAACCGACCTACTTGATGCCGGATGTTGCGGCCTGGCAGGCAATTTCGGCTTCGAGAAGGGCCATTACGACGTGTCGGTCGCCTGCGCTGAAGACAAGCTGCTGCCCGCGTTGCGCGAGGCCGGCCCCGACACTCTGGTCCTTGCCGACGGATTCAGTTGTCGCACGCAGATCCGTGAGCTGGCCGGCGAGCGCAGCCCGGTGCACTTTGCCCAGGTGCTCGCCGGCGGGCTCGCGGTCAAGGGCTAGCCGCGACTCCCGAACGCGCGCTGCGCAGGTCGTCGACGAAAAGTCCGTACGCCTCCTCGTGTCGATCGCTGCGGTCGCGCAGCACCGCCGACGGATGCACCGTCGCCACCACGGTCGGCTCCGGCTCCAGATCGACGACGGATGCGGGCAGCCGCACGTGCCGGCCCCGCTGGACGGACACCCGAAAGTCGAGCCCCAGCAGCGATTGCGCGGCGGTGGCGCCGAGGCACACGATGACCTGCGGCCGCACGGCCTCGATCTCGGCGATGAGCCAGGGGCGGCAGGCGACCACCTCGGTGCGGCCGGGCTTCTGGTGGATCCGCCGTTTGCCGGCCTTGCGGGTGAACTTGAAGTGTTTGACCGCGTTGGTCACGTACGCCACCCCCGGGTCGATCCCGGCGTCTTCGAGGGCCCGGTCGAGCAGCCGCCCAGCCGGCCCGACGAACGGCTCGCCCGCGAGGTCCTCCTGGTCGCCCGGCTGCTCACCCACCAGCATGATGGGCGCCCCGGCGTTCCCGTTGCCGAAGACGGTCTGGGTTGCGTCGGCGAAAAGCGGACAGCCGCGGCAACATTCGGCCGCCGCTCGCAGCGAATCCAGTCCCCGCTCCTCGGGTAGGTAGCGGTCGGCGCCCGGCGCCTTGGTCGCGGCCATCGTGTTCCCTTCAGCCGGGCGGGGTGCCCCACTCCCCCTCGAGTGGGGCACCCGTTAGCCCGTAACTAACCCTTGCCGACGATCGCGTCGCGGGCCCGGTCCAGCATCGCGGCGAACGGTCCGGCGGCCAGGTTGGCCGTCTGCGACTCGACGCCGGCGTGCGGCCGGGTCGGCGCGATCGCCTCTGCGAGCTTGGCCGCGCGACCCATCCGTTCGAGCTCCTCGCCGCTCAATTCCTGGCCCAGCTTGGAGAACTCGTCATGCTCCTCGTGCTCGGCATGCTCGACGACCGCGTCGCGCAGTTGCGTGAGCAGTTGGGTGAACTCCGCGCTGTCGACGTCGAGCTTCTCCAGCTTCTGCAGGACGGTCTTGGCCTCGTGCTCCTCGTGCAGTCGCTCGTCGACCACCGCGGCACCGTCGGAGAGCTTCCGCTTGGCCCGGGGGTGCACGATCTCCTCCTCGGCCGTTTCGTGGACGGCCAGCAATCGCCGGAGTTCGACGAACGCCTTCTCGCGTTCCTTCCCGGACGCCGCCAGTGTTTCGGCGAACAAAGACTTGATCTGCTGGTGTTGACTGACAAGAAAGTCGACCACATCGGTGGGCGAATGGATGGCGTTCTGAGCCATGTTTCCTTCCCATTTCGGCTTGGCGCGCGGGCTGTTGCGCGCTTCTGATCGGCTACCCGACGAAATTCGGTACCAAACGGGTACGGCGGCCCACCAGTGGGTAGTTCCTCACCAAGTCGCGGAAAAGGGAGAACGCTTGTGGCCACCGGTGTCCGCAGTCGGGCGGCAATCCTGGGCGCCCTCATCGTGACGGCCGGTTGCGCCGCGCCGGGAGCGTCGTTGGAAAGCGAGCCCGACGTCGCGCTCTGGTCGGTAGCCTCGCCGCTGCGCGATCCGGTGTGGTCGTACCGTGCGCACGCCCTCGTCGGGCTCACCGACGATCACCGGCTGGCCGAGGTCACCGCCGGTGACCGCCCGGGCGACGCCAGGACGCGGGTGTCCGAACCCATGCCGGTCGGCCGCAACCTGCAGATCAGCCAGAAGGACGACCGGATCGTGTTCGTGCCGCAGCCCGAGCGCGGCAGGGTTGCCGAGGTCGACCTCGAAAGCCTGCGCCAGGTAGGCGATTTCGATGCCGGACCCGCCCCGGCGTATCTGTCCGAAGATGCCGGGTTGCGGACGCTGTTGGCGCTGTCCTCGGATGGCAGGTCGGTGACACCGGTGGACCAGTACGGCTTCCGGAAGCTGCCCACCGCCCCGATCGCCGGCGATCCGGCGGACACCATCGACGGCGCCAACCGCGGCCGCGAACTCGACTACCACGCCTATGCGCCGTCTGGAATCCGGCATTACCAAGGGTCTTCGTCCCCCGCCGAGGAGCGCGGCGCGCTGCGCATGAACGTCGCGGTCTCGGCGGGCGACGGCGCCGCGGTGACGCGCAGCTATGTGGCCGGCCGCGACGACAGCACGCTGTACGCCGTCGATTCGCGCCGCGGCGGCGAGGGCTTGACGGTGCTGGCCAGCACCCGGCTGCCGTCCCCGATCCGCGAACTGGGCACCGACGACACCAGGATCTACGCCGCCACGGACCACGAGGTGGTGGTACTCGAGACGGCCAGCTTCACCGGCTTCCCGGCTCGCACGATCCCGGTGATCCGCGTCATCGGCTACCGGGCGGGACTGCCACCGGCCGCCCAGGTGGCGCCCCTGTCCGGCATGGCGATCGGTCCGCACCGGGTGTACCTGACCTTGGCTGGCGCACCCTACGTGGTCAGCGTCGCCAAGCCTCGGCTGTGACGCTCGATCGTCGGCTACATTGCGGACAGGTGCGGCCGGTAAGGAGGCGCTGGCGTGACCGACCCGCAGGACCCGTATTGGCAGAACCCCTACACGTACGACCCTCTTGGCCGGGTCCCGCCCGCGCGCGGTCGCGGCCGAGCTCGCCGGTGCGGCGGATCTGCGCCAGGCCGGCGTGTCCCAGGATCGCCCCGACGGGCGCGAAGACGAACGCGAACACCAGCGACAACGTCGCCAGCACGTTGACCGGCGGCGGCGTGGATACCGGCGGCGGCGCGAAGACCGGCGGCTCCATAGGGGGCGGGGCGTGCGGTAAGGAGTCTGTGGAGTGACCGACCCGCAGGACGCGTATTGGCAGAACCCCTACACGTACGACCCTCTC
>NZ_LZJF01000195.1 GCF_001666835.1 Mycobacterium sp. E3251
AGCGAATGGCTGGCCCGCATCATCTGGTCGTTCTCGACCGTCAACGAGGCCCAGACGTTCGACATGTCCAAACCGGACACCGTCCGGCGTTACGTGGAAACGTTCGCCATCAACGGGCTTCGCTGAAGGACTGAGCGGCGTCGCTCAACTAAACAATAGATGTACTATTGTTCTCCGATGTCGGATGGCTTTCGACACTGGATTCTCGATCGGTGGTCAGCGCATGGGCGAACGGACATTGGCCGGCAAGCGGGTCGTGGTGGTGGGCGCATCGGCCGGGATCGGGCGGGCGTTCGCCGTCCGTGCCGGCAAGGAGGGCGCCGACCTGCTCATCGCGGCGCGCCGACGAGACCGTCTCGACGAGGTCGCCGCCGATGCCGGCTGCGGCGCGGCCATCAGCGCGGATGTGCGTAACGCTGACGATTGCGCGCGGCTCGCCGATATGGCCCGAGCGAGCCTTGGTGAAATCGACCTGCTGTTCATCTCGGTGGGGTACGCGCCCTTGAGAATGTTCGCCGACACTTCCGTCGACGATTGGACGGACGTGATGCAGACCAATGTCGTCGGTGTGCATCAAGTCATCAAGTGCTGCCTGCCGGTGCTCGCGCCCGCCGCGATCGTCAGCGCCCTGTCCTCCGAAACCGTCGGCCAGCCACGGACCGCGTTGGGCGCCTATTCCTCCAGCAAGGCCGCGCTATCAGAAAGCCTGAATGCCTGGCGCACTGAGCATCCCGGCTTTCGCTACTGCTGTGTCACCGTGGGCGGCACCGTTCCGACGGAGTTCACCGCGGCGTTCGACCCCGGGCTGCTCGGCGTCGTCGTGCAGGATTGGGTGGCGCGCGGCCTCTTGCAAGAGACATTGATGTCGCCCGCCGACGTCGCCGACATGCTGGCGGGAACGTTCGCCAGCGCTTTGAACTTTCCCGCCGTCGGCCTCGAGCAGCTCGTAATTCGTCCACCGTCGTCGCCGCGTCGCGCGGCTACGGTATGAGGCCGGCGACGAGAGGGTAGCGATGCCAACGCAAGTCGAGTCGGCGTGGCCCGATTACCCCGATTACCGGATCGAGGCGACCCCGTGTCCATACCGGGGCCAGGTGTGGTTCGGTGACGTGCTCGTTGCCCAGAGCGACCGGTGCCTCGTGGTGACGGAGACCGACCACGAGGACCGCTTGTACTTTCCCGAATCCGACGTGCTGTGGGAGTTGTTCCGCCCGTCGGATCACAGCACCGTCTGCCCTTTCAAGGGCCGGGCGAGTTACTGGAGCCTTGACGGGGCGGATTCCGGCGTCGAGAACGTCGTGTGGGCCTACCGCACCCCGTTGCCAGAGGTCGCAGCGATTGCGGGACACGTCTGTTTCTACGACGACGCGGTGCGGGTGGTCGTCGTCGAAAACTGGCCGGACGGCTCAAAGATCCCTACGACGTTCCCGCTATGGGGCGACGCCGGCGAGCTGTGCAGAATCATCGACGTGCAGCAGGTATCCGAAAGCGGTTTTATCGGGCCAGCGCACGGGCCGACGCGTCGCAATGTCGTCGAGGGTGGCCAGCTGCTCGGCGAGGCGATCGTCGCGGCGTCGAAAGCGCTTCCCGGGCAACGAATCACGTCGGCATCGATGATCTTCGCCAAAGCGGCCTCATTCGACGCGCCCGTGGACCTGTCCGTCGATGTGCTTCGCAGGGGCAGATCGTTTTCGTCGGCCGAAATTCGCATCAGTCAGCGGGGCGTATTCCGCAGCGCGGGCTTGGTGCTTGCGGACTCGGGAGCCGGCGACGTCATGCGGGACGCCGACCCCATGCCGGCCGTTCCGGGCCCCGACGAGGCGGTGTCGTTTCCTGGCTTCGGGATGACCGGCCGCGAGATCCGGGTGGTCGATGGGGCTTACGATCCGGATCCCGATCGGGTGGGCCCGCCCTTCATCAACGTGTGGGTGCGATTCCGCGATGCGCCGCCGACCCCTTACCTGCAGACGGCGTTGCTGGCCCAGTCGACGACGCATTGGACTATCGCCGCGGGTATGTTGCCGCATCCGGGTTTGGGCGAAGCCCGCGCGCATGCCACCTTGTCGACCGGAATCATGAAAGCCACCATCGCGTTTCACGACGACGTCGATGTTACGGACTGGCTGCTGTACACCAACCACGCTTTCTGGTCGGGACGGGGGCTTGTGCAGGGCGACGGCCGGGTCTTTGCCCGAGATGGACGGCTCGCCGCGTCGTACACGATCCAGGCGATGGTGCGTGAGTTCGCGACCGAGCCCGCGGCGATGGGCCGCGACAGCCGCACGGCTATGTGATGGGCAGGTGAAATTCGCGACCGCGTCAGCGCAGGCCGTTGATCGCGAATTTCTCGACGTAGCGGCGGACCGTGGCCGGCTTGGTCATATCGAAGGTCAGACCTTGATTGACAGTCGAAAAGGAATAGACGATTCTCGCCAGCCATTCGCT
>NZ_LZJF01000196.1 GCF_001666835.1 Mycobacterium sp. E3251
TGCAGGTGTTCAGCGAGGTGACACCGGAGCCCGACGAAAAGACCATCCGCCGCGGTGTCGCGATGCTGGCGCGGGTCCAACCCGATCTGCTGGTCGCCGTCGGCGGCGGCTCGGTGCTGGACGCCGGCAAGGCGATCCGCCTGTTCTACGAACACCCGGAGAAGAGCCTCGATGAGCTGACGATGCCGTTCCTCGACCCGCGCCAGCATCGCGACACCGCGGCGGATGGTCTTTTCGTCGGGCTCCGGTGTCACCTCGCTGAACACCTGCACGTGTGGGGCGCGCAACTTGCCGCGCAGCTGGTCGACCACGCCGCGCTCTTCGGTCGGGACGTCGGTGATCACCACGACGGTTTCGCAGTCGAGATCGCGCAAGTTGTCCAGTGCGCCTTCGTTGAAGTAGGTATTGGACGGGACGCGGAACCACTGCGGCGGGGTGCGGCGCCGCGAGACGGTCTTGATGTTCAGTAGTTGTCGATAGTTGACGTTCTCCGTCGTGCTGGACCCGCCCCAGGTGCCGCAACCCAACGAGAACGTGGGCGTCAGGTTGTTGTACACCCCGCCGAGGGCTCCGACCGCGGTGGGCGCGTTCACCAGGATGCGCCCCGTGCGGACCGCCAGGGCGTATGCCTCGATGACGTCCTCGTCGTTGGCGTACACCGCCGACGTGTGACCCAGCCCCCCGTGCTCGGTGACCAGGACGGCCACGTCGATGGCGTGCTGTACGCCGGTTGCGCGCACCACGCCGAGCACCGGCATCAGCTTCTCGGCCAGCAGCGGATGCGAAGCGAGTTCGTCCAGGTCGGCAGGTAGCTGTGCCAGCAACACCTTCACGGTCGGCGACACACTGAAGCCGGCTCGGGCGGCCAGCTCCGGCGCCTTCTGCCCGAGCGCCTCGTGCGAGACCTTGTCGCCGCAGCCGAATGCGAACTCTGCCAGCGCCGTGGCCTCGCCCGGGGTGAGCAGTCGGGCGCCCATCCGCTCGAACTCGGCAATCGCCTCGTCGTATATCTCGTCATCGATGATGCAGGTTTGCTCGGCCGGGCAAATGACCGAGGAATCGAAGGTTTTCGAGATCAGGATGTCGACGACCGCGCCCTGCAAGTCGGCCGTCTTGTGAACGTAGATGGGCGCGTTGCCGGGGCCAACGGACAGGCCAGGCTTTCCGGCCGAATTCGCCAGCGCGACGATCTTCGGTCCGCCCGTCACCCAGATGAAATCGACTCCTGGGTGCTTGAACAGGTAGTGCGTCACCTCGTGCGCGGCGTCCGGAATGACTTGGAGCGCCCCAGGTGGCATTCCGGCCGCTTCGGCCGCGGGGCGGAGGATCTCCAGGCTGCGTGCGCAGCAGCGCACCGCATCCGGCGAGGGCCGGAAGAGGATGGCGTTGCGGGTCTTGGCGGCCACGATCGCCTTGAACAGCACCGTCGAGGTCGGGTTGGTCACCGGGGTGATACCCAGCACGACGCCGATCGGCTCGGCTACATGGGCGATGTTGTTTTCGACGTCCTCGTCGATGATTCCCACCGATTTCTTGCCGCGCAGGTAGTCGTGCAGGAACTCGGTGGCCACATAGTTCTTGACGACCTTGTCCTCGAAGACGCCGAAGCCGGTCTCCTCGATCGCGACAGTCGCCAGTTCCCCGGCGGCGCGCACGCCCGCGCGCACCATCGCCTCGACGATCGCATCGACCTGCTGCTGGTCGAGCTTGCGGAATTCTCGGGCCGCCTGGGCCGCCGCGTCGACGATCGCGTCGACTTCGTGTTTGCGCTGTTCGGCAACCGCGGGTGCTTCGAGCGGGGAGGCGGTCTGCGTTTGTGTAGTGGTCATGATCGCGATTTCGGCTCAGGAACAGGTACTAAGGGCTCCAGAATGAGCGGATGCCACGTCGTCCGCCTAGGGCTGAAAGGCCCTCGCCGAGCTGGCCCGGCCAGGCCACATCTGGCGCGTGCGGACCGTCCGCGGTGCCCAGCCCGGGCCGATACTGGCGGTCATGCGCGTCACCGTCGACTACGACCTGTGCGAAGGGCACGGACAGTGCCTGCTGGCGGCTCCCGACGTGTTCGACATTCCCGACGGTGCCGAACAGGTGGTGGTGCTCGAGCCGGAGCCACCCGAAGCCGACCGCGAACGGGTGATTCGGGCGGCCGCGATGTGTCCCGCCCAAGCGATCCGAATCCTCAACTGATCCGGACGGTTTCGGCAACGTCATCGAGCAACCGGTAGCGCCCGGCCAACGCGGCGGCGGCGATGCGGTTGTTGACCCCCAGTTTGTGCAGCAGCGCGGCGACCATGCGTTTCGCCGTGCGCTCCGACACCAGCATCCGCTGGGCGATGTCACCGGTCTCCATGCCGGTCGCGAGCAGCGTCCACAGTTGCAGATCCTGCGCGCTGAGGCTGTCCAGCAGCTCGGATGGCGGCTTGCGGGTGTTGCTCAGCAGCGCATCGAGCAGGGCGCCGTCGACGACCCGCAACCCCTCGGCGATCGTCCAAAGTGGCCCCGCCAGCGCCTCCGGCCTCGCGGTCTTGGGCAGGAAGCCGTCGGCTCCGGCCCGCAACGCCTCTTCGGCCAGCCCCAGGTCGTCGGTCCCCGAAAGCGCCAGGATCCGGGTCTTCGGGTGGCGCGCCTTGATGTGCCGGATGGCGGCGACGCCGCCCAGGGGCGGCATCGACAGGTCGATGATCGCGACATCGGCGCCGCAGCGGGCCACCAGGTCGGCTGCCTCTTCCACGTACGTCGTCTGGCCGCCGACGGTGAACAGCCCGCCCCATTCGCGGGTGAGCAACAGGGCCAGGCCCTGTGCAAACAGTTCATGGTCGTCCACGATCACCACGACGTACGGCGAGCGAGTCATTGCCGCGATGCTAACCCCAACTCTATGGTCAGCTGGGTGAGACAGCTCGATCGAACGGACTTCGACGGCGAGGACTACGGGCTGGCCCGAACCGTCGTCGCGGTACGGGTCGCCGTGGTCATCTCAATCGGCGTGCTGCTGGCGATCGGACCCCAGTGGGTCCGGCAGCACACCGCCGCCACGGTGGCGGTGTTGGGCGCCGCGATGCTGTACGCGGCCGTGCTGATGGCCTATCCGCAGCTGGAGGTCCGGCGCACCCGGTACTCGTGGCTGGTCACCGGCTTCGATTCGGCGTTCACGCTGGCGCTCATCGCCTTCAGTGGCGGCGTCTACAGCCCGGTGGTCGCGGTGCTTGCGCTGGCCGTCATCGCCTCGGCTGCGCGGCTGTCGTTCAGCGAAACCCTATTGGTCGCAGTACTTTTAGGTGCCGCCTACGTCGCGGTGGCGCTGACGTCGTCGCCCCGACTTCCGGTCACCGCGGCCCCGGCCCTGCAGGCCGGGTGGTCGGCGGTCTATCTGATCTTCGTCGCGATCATCACCGCGGGTCTCTCCGCGCTCGCCGAACGCGAACACCGCTCCCGGGTGCGGGCTTTGGTGGAGGCCGAGGCCGAACACGCCGCCGCCGAAGAGGAACGCGACCTGCGGGCGCGCCTGCTGCGGTCCTACCAGTCGCAACAGGACGGACTTCAGGTGCTGGTGCACGAATTCCGCACCCCGGTCACGTCTTTGGAGGCGCTGACCGAGGCGCTGACTTCACAGCGGGCCATGTCGCAGGCCGACCGGGACACCAGCCTGCAGCTGGTGGCGCGCCACGTCCACCACCTGGCGGACATGCTCGACGCGCTCTCCGACGTCGCGCTGAGTCGCCGCCCGACCTTCTCGGCGGGGCGGGTCCGTCGCGTTGACGTGGCCGACCTCATCGTTGCCGCCGCCGACGCCGTCGGTCTGGCGGCGCCGCGGTTGCGGCTGAGTGTCAGCGGCGACGTCGGCGCCGTGGCCGTGAACGCCCAGGGGCTGCGCCGGCTGCTGACCAACCTCCTGGAGAACGCCTCCCGGCACGGCAGGCGCGAACCGGTCGACGTCACGTGCTCGCGGGAAGGCGATGAGTTGGTCTGCGCCGTGGCCGATCGGGGCCCCGGCATCCCGGCCGACAGCCTGGGCGAGCTGACCACCAAGTACGTCAGCGTCGGCGGCCAACGTGGCACCGCCGGGCTCGGCCTGTGGATTGTGCAGCAGATCGCCGAGGCGATGGGCGGCCGGGTCGACTTCGCCGCGCGCGACGGCGGGGGCCTGGTCGCCACCTTCCGCGCACCGATCGCCTGATCGCGGGTTTCATGCGCTGGCCCGCGCAGGCCAGTGTTTGGCACTCGCGCCTGTGCCGCGCCGCCACCGCGCTGGTCAGCATGGCCAGATGACCGCACCCACGACCGCGCCCACCCACAAGGGCATCGATCTGAGCGCCCGCGAATTCTGGGCGAAACCCCCGGAAGAGCGCGACGCCGCCTTCGCCGTCCTGCGCGCGGAGAACCCCGTCCCGTGGAGCCGCCCCGCGGAGTCGGATCTGTTGCCTCCCGAGCTGAACACCAGGGGCTTCTGGTCGCTGACCAAACAAGAGGACATCCGGATGGCCAGCCGCCACCCGGAGATCTTCTCCTCGGCGCAGGGCATCACCATGGAGGACTTCGCCCCGGAGGCGGTGGAGATCGCCCAGTCGTTCATCGCCATGGACGCCCCGCGGCACACCCAGCTGCGCGGGATCACGACGGAGGCCTTCAAGCCCAAGAACGTGCGCCGCCTGGAAGGCTGGATTCGCGGCCACGCCCACGACCTGGTCAGCGAAATGGCACACCTGGGTGAGGGCGACTTCGTCCAACTCGTGTCGGTCAAGCTGCCCGGCCGCATCTTCGGCAGCTTCTTCGGCCTGCCCGAAGGCGAACTGCGTGATCAGGCCGTCAGCGCCGCGCAGCGGCTCGTGGGCTGGACAGACCCGAACATCCGCGGCGAGCAGAGCGAACTCGAATTGTTCATGGGCGCCGTGATGGACCTGCACGAGGTCGCAACGGTCTTGATCCCGCAGCGGCGGGCCAATCCCGGCGACGACCTGATGACCTGGATGGTGCAGGCCGAGTTCGACGGCAAGAAGATGACCGACGACGAGCTCAAGGCCTTCTTCGTCTTGATGGGTGTCGCGTCCAACGACACCACGCGGCACGCCTCGGCCCACGCCATCGCGGCCCTTTCGAAATTCCCCGACCAGCGCACGCTGCTCGTCGAGGACGTCGAGGGCCGGGTCGGCACCGCCGTCGAGGAGGTGTTGCGCTGGGGGTCGCCGCTGCTGCACATGCGCCGCACCGCCACCCAGGACATCAACATCCGCGGCTCGGAGATCAAGGCCGGCGACAAGGTGGTGCTGTGGTACTACTCGGGCAACCGCGACGAGGACATCTTCGAAGACCCCCACTCGTTCAACATCCTGCGAAACCCGAATCCGCACATCGCCTTCGGTGGCGGCGGTCCGCACTTCTGCCTGGGCGCGGCGCTGGCACGCACCATGCTCAAGGCGTTGCTGACCGAGGTCTACACGCGCATCCCGGATATCTCGGCGCCGCAGCCCAACTACGCCCTGGCCAACTTCATCAACGGTGTCAACAGCCTGCCGGCGACCTGGACGCCCGAGAAGCGCTGATCCCAAGGAGTTTTCGATGAAAACCAAAGCAGCGGTGCTGTGGGGGCTGCACCAGAAGTGGGAGGTCGATGAGGTCGACCTCGACGGGCCCAAGGAGAACGAGGTCCTGGTCAAGATGGCCGCCGCCGGGCTGTGCCACTCCGATGACCACCTGATCACCGGCGACATGCCGATGCAGTTACCGGTCGTCGGTGGGCATGAGGGCGCCGGCGTCGTCGTCGACGTCGGCCCGGGCGTCACCGAAGTCGCCGAAGGCGATTCGGTTGCGCTGAGCTTCATCCCAGCCTGCGGCCGCTGCGAACCGTGTTCGCGCGGCATGAGCAACCTGTGCGTGCTCGGCGCCGCCATCATCGCGGGACCGCAACTCGACGGCACCTTCCGGTTTCACGCGAAAGGACAAGCGCTGGGCCAAATGTGCGTGCTGGGAACGTTCTCCGATACACGGTGGTGCCGCTGGCCTCGGTGATCAAGGTCGACCCGTCCACCGCACTGGACACCGCCGCCCTGGTCGGGTGCGGAGTCACCACCGGCTACGGCAGCATGGTGCGCACCGGCGAGGCACGAGACGGCGACACCGTGGTGGTCATGGGCGTGGGCGGGATCGGCATGAACGCGGTGCAAGGCGCGCGGATCGCGGGTGCGCGCGTGATCGTCGCGCTGGATCCCGTTGAGTACAAGCGTGGCCGCTCACTGGAGTTCGGTGCCACCCACACCGCTGCGACGGTCGACGAGGCCCAAGCCCTGATCACCGACCTGACGCGCGGCCAGATGGCTGACGTCTGCGTGGTCAGCACCGATTCGGCTGAAGGGGCGTATGTGGCTCAGGCGCTGAGCCTGGTCGGCAAGCGCGGCAGGGTGGTGATGACCGCGATTCCGCATCCGACCGACACGTCCGTCGCCATGTCGCTCTTCGATTTGACCCTGTACGAAAAGCAGGTTCGCGGTTCACTTTTCGGATCCTCCAATCCGCGGCACGACATACCCCGAATGCTCGACCTGTACCGCGCCGGGCGGCTCAAGCTCGACGAGCTCGTCACCCGGGAATACACCCTCGACGAGATCAACACCGGCTACGCCGACCTGCACGCCGGGGTCAATCTCCGCGGACTAATCCGGTTCTGACTCTGCCATGAGCCTAATCACCATCATCGTCATTCTCGCTGCCCCGCTGGGAATCCCGGCCGGGGTAAGCGCCGCGCACCACGCCGCCGGCCGATGGAGGAGCTTCGCGCGATGGCGCCGACGGATCACGGCTCGAAGTTAGTGCCGCTCGTCAGCTGTTCCCATTTCGCGATCTCGCCGGCGCGAGCGTCCGCGGCGTAGCGGTAGTAGGCCAGGGCGTCCGGGCCGAGGAGCAGGAATCCCGGGGGCTCGCTTGACTCGACCGCCGCGATGATCGCGGTGGCCGCCTTGGCGGGGTCGCCGGCCTGGTTGCCGTGCATGGTGTCGTTCTCCTTGCGGCGCCGCCCCGCGGTCGCGGCGTAGTCGTCGATGACGGTGGCCGACTGGACGAGCGAGCGACCGGCGAAATCGGTACGGAATGCACCAGGCTCGACGATGGTCACCGAAATGCCCAGTGGGGCAAGCTCACCGCGCAGGGCGCCACTCATGCCTTCGACGGCTGCCTTGGCGGCCGCGTAGTAGCCGGACCCCACCGGGGTCACGGTTGCGCCGATCGAGGAGATGTTGACGATCGCGCCGCTGCGGCGTGCCCGCATGCCGGGCAGGACGGCCTTGATCATGGCGACGGTCCCGAAGAAGTGCGTGTCGAACAGGGTGCGCACGTCGGCGTCGTCGCCTTCTTCCACGGCGGCGCGGTAGCCGTAGCCGGCGTTGTTGACCAGGACGTCCGGGACGCCGAACCGATCGTGGGCTTCGCGCGCCGCCGAGGCGACCTGTGCGGGGTCGGTGACGTCGAGCGTGACGGCGAGCACCCGCTCGGGCGCGGCCGACGCCAGGTCGGCGACCTTCGCGGCGTCGCGCGCGCTGACGACGGCGTTGTGGCCGGCCCCGATGACGGCTTCGGCGAGCGCGCGACCGAGTCCGGTCGAGCAGCCGGTGATGAACCAGGTGGACATACGGACGGCTCCTTAACACCGAGACGAAATGCAGGGCTATGCCGTTGCAATTCTTCTCTTCGATCGCGGAACGTGGGCCTTCATAATCAACTATCGTCCGTCTTGAGCAATTGATCGGCACCGGCGAAGGAAGCATGCAGTGAGGACGCTAGAGGGCGTTCTGGCCAGGCACCCGTTCTTCCGCGGGATGGACCCGCGCCATGTGCAGTTGGTGGTCGGGTGTGCGGCAAACCTGCGCTTCACCGCGGGCGAGTTGATCTTCCGCGAGGGCCAGCCCGCTGATCACTTCTATCTCATCCGCGCGGGCAGGATTGCGCTCGAAACCCCCGCGCTGGGCCGCGGCAGCTTGACGGTGCAGACGCTCGGAGACGGAGACATCCTGGGCTGGTCGTGGTTGGTGCCGCCCTACAACTGGCGGTTCGACGGGCGCGCGGTCGAGACGACGCGCGCCATCGGTTTCGACGGCAAGTGCCTGCGCGGCAAGTGCGAAGAGGACCACGAACTCGGGTACGAACTGCAGAAGCGTGTGATCGCGGTTCTCGGCCAGTATCTCGATGCGACAAGGTTCCGGCTCCTGGACATCTATGCCGATGTCGTCGGATAGGGACGGACCGGCCCTCAGCCTTCGAATGCCGGACCGTCGAAGCGGTCACGAGTGATGAATTCCGCGACCGGTCGGCGGCGCAGCCTGGTCGGCTGGCGCACCGGTTTGCCAAGGGGCACAACCGCGGCGAGCGCGTGCAGGTCGGGGATCCCCAGCAGGCGGCGAACCTGGTCCTCGGCCGCGATGGCCATGGTTGTGATGGTGCCGCCGTAGCCCTCGCTGCGGGCGGCCAGCAGGACGTTCCAGATCAGCGGGTAAACGGATGCGCCACCGGCCAGGCCGACGCGGTCCAAGTCCTGATCGATCGAGGCGACGACGGTCAGGTCGACCGAAACCACAAGGACGACCGGCGCTTTCGCGATCGGCGCGACGAAGGTGTCGGGGATGTCGGTCTGGTCGATGACGTCCTGCGGCACACCGCTGGGATGGATTGAATTCCAAGGGTTTTCACCCGCCTGCAGTTGGGCGAAGTAGCGCCGGGCCGCGGTCACGCCCAGATCGGCGAGGCGGCGACGGGTGTCCGGGTCACGCACCACGGTGATGTGGGCGCCCTGGCGGTTGCCGCCGCTCGGGGCGAACCGGGCGTTGTCGAAGATGCGCCACAACACCTCGTCGGGCAACGGGTCGTCGGTGAAATCGCGCGCCGCGAACGTCGTCCGCATGACGTCGTACAGCTCCATGGCGGCGTCACGCGCTCGCGGAGGCGCGGCGCTCCAGGCGGAAGGTGCGTTTGAATCCGGCCGGCTGCGTCGTCAGGGTCACCTCGACCGCACCGCTGGGCGCGATGACGTAGCGCTCCTC
This sequence comes from Mycobacterium sp. E3251, assembly GCF_001666835.1. Taxonomy (GTDB): domain Bacteria; phylum Actinomycetota; class Actinomycetes; order Mycobacteriales; family Mycobacteriaceae; genus Mycobacterium. Next base: position 9,024 of record NZ_LZJF01000196.1, read on the forward strand.
GACGTCGGGCCCGTCCCGCCACCGGCCGACCTGCTGGCGCCCGAGGTCGTCGCGCTCGTGCAGGGCCGGGTCGAACGGGAAAAGAACCGGGTCGTAGGGCGTCACGTCGCCGTCGGGCCGGCCGTTGACCAGGCGGCTGCACTCGACGAACCGGAAGTGGCCGATGTTGTGCGCCGCCCGGTAGGTCCGCTTCACCACCAACGGGGTGTGCCCATCGGCGGGCAGCGAGACGTCCTTGCACACGATCGGGTCGAAGACGACGCCGGCGCCGGCTTCGGCCTCGCGGAAGACGCCGAAGTTGCGCGAGAAGCGTTCGGAGAGCGCGAAATCGGATTCCTTGTCGAGAAAGACGGCCAGGCCGATCGCGGTGGCCGCGAAGGGGTGCGGCGAGCGTTTGACCCGCTTGTCGCCGAAGGCGGTGCGCAGCATCCGCGAAACGAGCGGGAAGCTGCCGGCGCCGCCCACGACGTAAATGCCGGCGACTTCCGACCAGGTCACGTCGGTGCCGCCCGGCGCGGGGTTGTGCAGGACGCGTTCGAGCAGCTTCATCGTCTTGTCGACCAGCGGAGCGCAGGCCGCGTAGACGTCGTCGACCGGACACGAGAACGGGGGCCGGTCCGCCCCGTCGACGCCCGAGAGGTCCACCAGGAAGCGGCGCGTCTGCGGACCCACCGCCTCCTTGCGGGCCGCGACCTCCTCCCGCAGCAGGTCGCGGGCGGCGGCGTCTACGCCGGAGAGCCGCGAACCGGCCAGCACGAGGTCGACGATCGCCTCGTCGAAGTCGTCGCCGCCCAGGCGCTGGATGCCCTCACTGATGACGACCTCGTTCGCGTGTCCGGTCATCTTGAGCAAGGAGGCGTCGAAGGTGCCGCCGCCCAGGTCGTAGATGAGGACGTATTCCCGTTTGGCGGTGATGGTGGAGCGGTACCGGTGCGCGTATTCCAGGCTCGCGGCGGACGGCTCGTTGAGTAGCGCGACGACGTGGAAGCCGGCCGCGACGAAGGCGTCCAGTGTCAGCAGGCGCTGGGCGCTCGAGGCGTTGGCCGGCACGCTGATCGCGGCCTCGACGGTTTCTCCGGCGGCGAGACTGGCGTTGGAGCGGCGCAGCAGGTCGCTCTTCAGCTGGGCCAGAAAGCCGGTAAGCAGGTCCGCCAGTCGATGGCTGCGGCCGGCCAGGCTCACCTCGGTCTGGGGCCCGGCCTCATTGAGCAGACGTTTGAACGATCGCAGGACCGACCACCCCGGGTCGTGGCGGACGGCGGCGGCCTCCGCACCGAACCGCAAGTCCCCGGCGGCGTTGGCCGCGACGATCGACGGCCACGCGTCAACGCCGTCGAACGAGATGACGGGATAGTTGCCTCGGTCGACGGCCGCAACGACAGTGTGTGTGGTGCCAAAGTCGATGCCGACTCTCATCGCGCAATCTTAGGACCGCGCTGGGGAGTTCGACACGACCTTTTCGGTCGGCGCGTCCCATCGTTTTTGCAACTCCCGCTCGGCGGCGGTAGCGACCAGACCCGACGGCGCGAACCGCTTCGACGGCACTGGCTCATCCTCGGTCAGCGGCCTGCCCGCGCCGCGCATCGCGCTCAAGGCGACGACCACCCCGGTGATGACCACGATGACGACGACAAGCGCGAACAGGATGGACAGCGTGCCCTGGACGAAGGTGTTCCTGATGACCTCGTCGAGTTGATGGGCGTTCTTGGCCGAACCGAACGACGTCTTGCCGGCGTTTCTGGCCGCGAGGTATTGGAAGTGCTGCGTCCAATAGCCGACATTGGGATCCGCCGAGAAGATCTTCTGCCACGACGCGGTGAGCGTGACCGCCAAGTCCCACAGCAGCGGAATCCCGGGAATCCATGCCCACTTCAGCAGGCCCTTCTTCACGACGATCACGGTGATCACGGTCAGCGCGACGGCGGCCAGCAGCTGGTTGGCGATGCCGAACAGAGGAAACAGGGTGTTGATGCCGCCCAGCGGATCGGTCACGCCCATCAGCAGGATGCTGCCCCAGGCGGCGGCCACGGCGAGGCTGCAAACCCACACGCCCGGCCGCCAGCTCGGGTTGCGCAGTTTGGTCAGCGGGCCGCCGAGGTTGCCGAGTGCGTCGGACAGCATGAACCGCGCGACGCGGGTGCCCGCGTCGACGGCGGTCAGGATGAACAGCGCCTCGAACATGATCGCGAAGTGATACCAGAACGCCTTGAGACCCACCCCGCCGAAGACGCGTTGCAACACCTCCGACATGCCGACCGCCAGGGTCGGGGCTCCGCCGGTGCGCGACACGATCGACTTTTCTCCCACCCCGGCGGCGGCCCTGGTGAGTTGGTCCGCGGTCACCGGGGTGCCCGACAGGCCGAGCCGATTGACGTAGTCGGCGGCGGTGGCCGCGGTGCCACCCGTTTGCGCGGCCGGGGCGTTGAGGGCGAAGTACAGGTGTTGGTCGAGGATCGCTGCGCTGATCAGGGCCATGACGGCGACGAACGACTCGGTGAGCATGCCGCCGTACCCGATGAACCGCATCTGGCTTTCCTTCTCCAGCAGCTTGGGCGTCGTCCCCGACGAGATCAGCGCGTGGAACCCGGACAGCGCGCCGCACGCGATGGTGATGAACAGGAAGGGGAACAGCGAGCCGGGGAACACCGGTCCGTCGCCGCTGGCGGCGAACCGCGAGATCGCGGGTGCCTGCATGAGCGGGCGGGCCAAGCAGATGCCGACCGCTAGCAGGGCGATGGCGCCGACCTTCATGAATGTGGAGAGGTAATCGCGCGGGGCCAGCAGCAGCCAAACAGGCAGCACCGAAGCCACGAAACCGTAGCCGATGATCAGCCACGACACAGTCACCGGTGAGATGCTCAACCACGTTGCGGCCCAGGGTGTTTCACTGACCCAGTTGCCGGAGGCCACGGCCAGCATCAGCAGCACGAAGCCGATGATCGATACCTCCGCCACCCGCCCCGGCCGCAGGAATCGCAGGTAGCACCCCATGAAGAGGGCGATGGGGATGGTCATGCCGATGGAGAACACGCCCCAGGGACTTTGGGCCAGGCCCCGCACCACCACCAGCGCCAGCACCGCGATGATGATCACCATGATGACGAACGCCCCGACCAGGGCGGCAGCGCCGCCGGTGGCGCCGAGTTCGTCGCGGGCCATCTGACCCAGGGAACGTCCCCGCCGCCGGGTGGAGATCCACAAGACCAGGTAATCCTGGACCGCGCCGGCGAACACCGCGCCGATGACGATCCAGATAGTGCAGGGCAGGTAGCCCATCTGCGCGGCGAGCACCGGGCCGACGAGTGGTCCGGCTCCGGCGATGGCGGCGAAATGATGACCGAACAACACCCGCCGGTCGGTGGGCACGTAGTCGGTGCCGTCCTCGAACATTTCAGCCGGCGTCGCGTGATCGTCGCGCGGGCGGACGATTTTCATCTCGATCAGCCGGGCGTAGAACCGGAAGCCGATGAGGTACGTACAGATCGCCGCGACCACGAACCAGACCGCGTTCACCGCCTCGCCGCGCGCGAACGCGATGATCGCCCACGCGACCGCACCGATCACGGCGATGGTCCCGAACACGACCTTGTGCCGGACGGTGATGGGGGAGCGGTCCACGATCGCGACGGGCGGCAGCTGCTCGTCGGTGTGGATGTAGCTGACGTCGTCGTCGCGCGCTTTCACTGCCACGGCGGAAACCCTACGCGCGGAAGAAGAACAGCGCTTGACTTAATACAGCGCGCGCACGGCATCGATGGTGTCGGCCTCCGCCGGGCCCTTGTCGTCGCGGTAGCGCACCACCCGGGCGAACCGCAGTGCCACACCCCCGGGGTAGCGGGAGGATTTCTGGACGCCGTCCAACGCCACCTCGACCACCTGCTCGGGCCGCAACCGCACGACGTAACCGTCGGTTCCGCTGACGGCGAGTTCGCTGAACCGCGCGGTCTGCCAGTCCAGCATCGCGTCGGTCATTCCCTTGAATGTCTTTCCCACCATGACGAATTCACCGGTGGCCGGGTCGCGCGCCCCGAGATGGATGTTGGAGAGTTTGCCGCTTCGGCGCCCCGACCCCCATTCCACCGCGAGCACCACCAGGTCCAGCGTGTGCACCGGCTTGACCTTCAGCCAACCGGCCCCGCGCCGGCCCGCCTGATACGGCGCGTCCGGCGCCTTGGCCAGCACGCCTTCGTGGCCGGCGGCCAGCGTCGCGGCCAGGAAGTCCTCGGCGGCCGCGGGCTCGGAGGTCAGCAGCCGATCCACCCGCTGCGCCTCCGGCACCAGCGCGTCCAGGGCGGCCAGCCGCTCGGCGGTCGGCGCGTCGAGAAGGTCATCGCCGTCACGGTGCAGGATGTCGAAGAAGAACACCGAAAGTGGTTGCGCCGCACGGGCCGCGTCCACATCGACCGACCGGCCGAACCGCGACGCGGTGACCTGGAAGCGGTGTGGGGAGTTGTCGGAACGCAGCGCGATCGCCTCGCCGTCGGCGATGAGGCCGCGCACCGGCAGGGCCAGCGTCGCCTCCACCACCTCGGGCAGCCGGGCGGTGACGTCGTCGAGGCTTCGGGTGTAGACGGTGACCTCGTCACCGGACCGGTGAATCTGCACCCGGGCACCGTCCAGCTTCGCCTCGAAAATGGCTGTGCCGCCGTGGCGTTCGAGCGCATCGGCCACCCCGGTGGCGGTCTGAGCCAACATCGGGCCGACCGGCCGGCCGACCCGCAGGGTGAACGCGTCCAGCGCGCCGGTCCCGCCGCCCAGGGCGGCGGCCGCCACGGCCGGCAAGTCCCCGCCCAGCATCGCGGCGCGCTGTACCGACGCGGCGGGGATGTCGGCGGCCCTGGCCACCGCGTCCGCCATGATCCCCGCCAGCGCGCCCTGGCGCAGCTCCCCGCCCAGCAACCGCACCAGGAAGGCCTGCTCGATGTCGGTCGCGGCGGCCAACAGTCCCGCCACCAGTTCGGCGCGCCGCGCCTGCGACCCCTTGCCCGACACCGCCCCGATCTCCGAGAAGCTGGCGTCCACACCGGCGACGGTCAACGTCGGTTGCGACGCCGCCGCCGGCCGCGACCGCAAAGACGCCCAGCCGACCCCGATCTGGCGCTGCCGCAGCTCCCCCGACAGCCAGGAGACCACGATCGCGACCCCGTCGGGGTCGGGCGCCGCGCGGCGCAACAGGTCGGCGATGTGGGCGACCTTGCTCAGCCGTGACGACGTGCCGCCCACGTCAAGTGAGGTCGTCGCGACGTCGAGAAGGAGCACGAAATCAGCTTGGCACGGCTCTCGGACAAGGCGGGGTCAACCCTGCCAGACGGACACGCTAGCGTGCCTACGTAACGTTACAGATCGCATGGATTCTGACAACCCAAAGGAGAGGCCGGATGGAGATCAACGGGAAGAAGGTCGTCGTCATCGGCGGCGCGTCGGGGATGGGTCGTGCGTCCGCGGAGTTGCTGGCCGAGCGCGGGGCGGACGTCGCGATCTTCGACCGTGAGGGTTCCGACGGGAAAGACGTGGCCGAGGCCATCGGGGGCGCGTTCTACCCGGTCGACGTCACCGACTTCAAGGGCACCGAGGAGACCCTGCAGACCGCCGTCGACAAGCTGGGCGGCCTGCACGTCATCATCACCACCGCCGGCGGCGGCATCGCCAAGCGGACGATGACGAAGTCCGGCCCGCACGACCTCGAATCCTTCCAGTCCGTGATCGACCTCAACCTCATCGCCACTTTCAACATCAGCCGGCTCGCGGCGGCGCACATGGCCAAGAATGAGCCCGAGGACGAAGAGCGCGGCGTGATCATCAACACCGCCTCGATCGCGGCCTTCGAAGGGCAGATCGGGCAGGTCGCCTACACCGCCGCCAAGGCCGGCATCGCCGGCATGTGCCTGACCATGGCCCGCGATCTCGGCTCGCTGGGCATCCGCGTGCTGGCGATCGCGCCCAGCCTGTTCGCCACGGGATTGACGCAGGGCATTCCGGACGAATTCGCCGCGGCACTCACCAAGGACGCGGCCTTCCCCAAGCGTCTCGGCCGGCCGATCGAGTACGCCAAGCTGGTGGCGGCCATCGTGGAGAACCCGATGCTCAACGGCCAGTGCCTGCGGCTGGATGCCGGGCAGCGGTTCGCGCCCAAGTAGCGACCCGCCCGGGCAGCCCTCCTCGCATTAAGTACACTCTTTAGGCAGCCGCCCCGCTTCCCCTCGAAGCGGGGCCGGCTACCCAGCCGGTAGCGAGGAGGGTCCCTCATGGGTATCGCACTGACCGACGACCACCGCGAACTCGCCGAGGTCGCGCGCGGGTTCCTGACCTCGCAGAAGGCCCGCTGGGCGGCGAGGTCCCTGCTCGACGCCGCCGAGGAATCCCGGCCGCCGTTCTGGCAGAACCTGGTCGAGCTGGGCTGGCTCGGACTGCACGTCGACGAAGAACACGGCGGTTCCGGTTTCGGTCTGCCCGAACTGGTGGTGGTGGTCGAGGAACTCGGCCGCGCCGTCGCGCCCGGGCCGTTCGTGCCGACCGTCATCGCGTCGGCGGTGATCGCCAAAGACGGTAGCGCCGAACAGAAGTCGCGGCTGCTGCCCGGCCTGATCGACGGGACCGTCACCGCGGGCATCGGCCTGGACGGCCGGGTGGAACTCAAGAACGGGATCGCCGACGGTGACGCCGGAATCGTGTTCGGTGCCGGGATGGCCGAGTTGCTGCTGATCAACGCTGGCGAGGACGTGCTGCTGCTGGAGCGCGATCGCGCCGGCGTGTCGGTCGACGTGCCGAACAACTTCGACCCGACCCGGCGCTCCGGACGGGTCCGCCTGGAGAACGTCAACGTCAGCGCCGACGACGTCCTGGTCGGCGCGCGGGCATCGGCGCTGGCCCGCGCACGGACCCTGCTGGCCGCCGAGGCGGTGGGTGGCGCGGCGGACTGTGTGGATGCCGCCGTGGACTATGCCAAGGTGCGGCAGCAGTTCGGGCGCACCATCGCGACTTTCCAAGCGGTCAAGCATCATTGCGCGAACATGCTGGTGGCGTCCGAGTCGGGGGTCGCCGCGGTGTGGGATGCCTCGCGTGCGGCATCCGAGGACGAAAACCAGTTCCAGCTGGCCGCCGCGGTGGCCGCGACCCTGGCGTTCCCCGCCTACGCGCGCAATGCCGAGCTGAACATCCAGGTGCACGGCGGCATCGGTTTCACCTGGGAGCACGACGCGCACCTGCATCTGCGCCGCGCGCTGGTGATCGCGGCGCTGTTCGGCGGTGACGCGCCGGCCCGGGATGTCTTCGAGCGCACGGCCGCAGGCGCCAAGCGGGAGAACAGTTTGGACCTGCCGCCCGAGGCCGAGGAACTGCGCACCCGGATCCATGCCGACGCCGCCGAGATCGCCGCCCTCGACAAAGAGGCGCAACGCGACAAGCTGATCGAGACCGGCTACGTCATGCCGCATTGGCCCAAGCCCTGGGGCCGCGCCGCCGACGCGGTCGAGCAGCTGGTGATTGAGGAGGAGTTCCGCGCGGCCGGCGTCAAGCGGCCCGACTACTCCATCACCGGGTGGGTGATCCTGACCCTGATACAGCACGGAACCGATTGGCAAATCGAGAGATTCGTGGAGAAGGCGCTGCGCCAAGAGGAGATCTGGTGCCAGTTGTTCTCCGAACCCGAGGCCGGCTCCGACGCCGCATCGGTGAAGACCCGCGCCACGCGGGTGGACGGCGGCTGGAAGATCAACGGGCAGAAGGTCTGGACCAGCGGGGCCCAGTATTGCGCGCGCGGCCTGGCCACCGTGCGCACCGACCCGGAAGCTCCCAAGCACGCCGGCATCACCACCGTCATCATCGACATGAAGGGCCCGGGCGTCGAGGTGCGGCCGTTGCGGCAGATCACCGGCGGCTCGGAATTCAACGAGGTGTTCTTCAACGACGTGTTCGTTCCCGACGAGGACGTCGTCGGGACGCCCAATTCGGGGTGGACGGTCGCCCGCGCGACGCTGGGCAACGAGCGAGTGAGCATCGGTGGCAGCGGATCGTTCTACGAGGGCCTGGCGTCCACCCTGGTGCAGCTCGCTGCGCAGCAGTCGGATCGCTTGGCGGGCGCGCCGATTCGGATCGGGTCCTTTCTCGCCGACGATCACGCGCTGCGGCTGCTGAACCTGCGCCGCGCCGCGCGCAGCGTCGAGGGAGCCGGGCCAGGACCGGAAGGCAACATCACCAAGCTGAAGCTGGCCGAGCACATGGTGGACGGGGCCGCGATCTGGGCGGCGCTGGCGGGCCCGGAGGTCGCACTGATGGACGGGCCCGGTGCGGTGGTGGGCCGTCTGGCGATGGGAGCGCGCGGCATGGCGATCGCCGGCGGCACCTCGGAGGTCACCCGCAATCAGATCGCCGAGCGGATCCTCGGCATGCCGCGCGACCCGCTGATCAACTAAGCCGCCCGGGTCAGGCGGGTGCGAACAACGGCGCCCCGCCGCTGCCCTTTTCCGGCCGGATCTCGACGGTCATGCCGCACCTGACCGAATCGGGTTCGCAGTCAACAATGTTGGCGGCCACCCGCAGGCCCTCTTGTTCGGCGAGCTCGACGATCGCGATCACGTACGGGACGGGAATCTCCGGGTTATACGGGTGGTGGTTGACCGTATAGGTGAACACCGTGCCGCGGCCGGAAACCGGCCGCGCTACCAGTTGGCCGCCGCAAGTGCGGCATTCGCCGGCCGCGGGATGCACCCACCGCGCGCAGTGGGTGCAATATTCGATGAGCAGCGGCTCGTCCGGCACGACGAATACAGTACACTCAATTGATCCGATGCGGGGCTGTGGGCTGACGGGCGGTGTGCATGACGCATTTCGAGAAGGACGCGATCCTGTCCGGCATCGGCATCTCGCGGATCGGTCGCCGCAGTGGCATCCCGGGCCTGGACCTGACCATGGAATCGGTGCGGGCCGCCATCGAGGATGCCGGGCTGGTTCCGTCCGACGTCGACGGCATCGCGACCCTTGGCGACACCCCCGCCGAGGAGGTCAACGCGGGGCTGCGGATCGAGGCGGCGGATTGCGGATCCGGCTTCGGCACCGGCGGCTTGCTCAGCCCGGTGATGTCGGCGTGCCGCGCAGTCGCCGAGCGTCGCGCCCGCCACGTGGTGGTGTACCGGACCATCCAAATGCTCGGGGGCACCGTCCCCGTCAAACCACAGGAGAACGCGCCCGCGCCCCCGCTCGCGCGGATGTTCGAGGCGCCGGAGGGCGCCGAACGGCCGGCCGTCGGCGCGATGGACGACGTCAACGATCTGGTCGCGGCCAACGCCTACTCCGCCGCGAACTGGCTGGCGCTCAATTGCCGGCGTCACATGGAGTTGTACGGGACGACCAAACAACAGCTGGGCTGGGTGGCGCTCAACGGCAGGCGCAACGCCGCGCTGAATCCGCGCGCCGTTTATCGCGATCCGATGACCATGGCCGACTACCTCAGCGCGCGGCCGGTATCCACCCCGTTCGGGCTGCTGGACTGCGACGTGCCGATCGACGGCTCCATCGCGGTGGTGGTCTCGCACGCCGAGTACGCGCGGGATTGCCCGCACCGCGCGGTGGCGGTGGAGGCGATCGGCGGGTCCGACGGCGCCGGCGGCTGGTTCCACCGCGACGACTACCCGAAGATGGCGATGTCTGATGCGGCGGCGCAGATGTGGTCGCGGACCGAGCTGAAGCCGTCCGACCTCAAGGTCGCCGAACTCTATGACGGATTCACCTATCTGACCCTGGCCTGGCTGGAAGCGCTGGGAATCTGCGGCGACGGCGAGGCCGGGCCCTATGTCGAAGGCGGCGCCCGCATCGCCCGCGACGGTGAACTTCCCCTGAACACCTACGGTGGCCAGCTCTCGGCCGGGCGCATGCACGGCTACTGGGCGCTGCACGAGGGCTGCCTGCAGTTGCGTGGCGAGGCGGGGGAGCGGCAGGTGTCGCGGCGTCCGGACGTCGGCGTCGTTTCCGTCGGAGGCGGCCCAGTCGCCGGCTGCATGTTGCTCACATGCTGAAAAGGTTTGCGCCAAAACGCCATTGGGCCTGACATGAGCACTGGTCTCGGGAACAAGCTGGCGTCCAAGGTCGCGCGGGACCTCGAGGCCGAGATCGTCCGCCGCGGCTGGGCCACCGGCGAATCGCTGGGCTCCGAACACGCTCTGCAAGAGCGCTTCGGGGTGAGCCGCTCGGTGCTGCGCGAGGCCGTCCGGCTCGTCGAGCACCACCAGGTGGCCCGGATGCGCCGCGGGCCGGGCGGCGGGCTGATCATCTGTGAGCCCGATGCCGGCCCCGCCACCCGCGCCGTCGTCATCTATCTCGAATACCTCGGAACGACGCTCGGCGACCTCCTCAATGCACGCCTGGTGCTCGAACCGTTGGCGGCCTCGCTGGCCGCCGAGCGGATCGACGAAACGGGCATAGCCCGGCTGCGGGCCGTATTGCGGGGCGAGGAACAGTGGAAGCCCGGGTTGCCGACACCTCGGGACGAGTTCCACATCGCCCTGGCGGAGCAATCGAAAAACCCTGTGCTGCAACTATTCATCGACGTGCTGATGCGGCTCACCACCCGCTACGCCCTGCGGTCGCGGACGGACACGGCCAGCGAGGCCGTCGAGGCGGTCGACCGGATGCACGTCGACCACTCCGAGATCGTCGCCGCCGTTACGTCCGGCGACTCGGCGCGGGCCAAGACGCTCAGTGAACGACACGTCGAGGCCGTGACCGCCTGGCTGCAGCACCATCACCCCGGCAATGCGAGCAGGCGACGCAAGCCGCGGCCGCTGAACATCGAGGTGCCCCGCGGCAAGCTGGCGGAGATGCTGGCGGCCACGATCGGCGACGACATTGCGGCCAGCGGTTGGAAGGTCGGGTCGGTCTTCGGCACCGAGACGGCCCTCCTGGAGCGCTACAGGGTGAGCCGCGCGGTGTTCCGTGAAGCGGTGCGGCTGCTCGAATACCACTCGATCGCGCACATGCGCCGCGGGCCCGGCGGTGGCCTCGTCATCGCCACACCCCAGGCGCAGGCGAGCATTGACACCATCGCGCTGTACCTCCAATATCGCGACCCCAGCCGCGAGGACTTGCGTTGCGTCCGGGATGCCATCGAGATCGACAACGTCGCCAAGGTGGTGAAGCGGCGCGGCGAATCCGAGGTGGCCGCCTTCCTGTCCGCCCACCGGTGCGAGGTCGACGAAACGCCGGGTGACATCGCCGACGCCGCCGTCGAGGAGTTCCGATTCCACGTGGGGCTGGCCCAACTGGCGGGCAACTCGCTGCTCGACTTGTTCCTGCGCATCATCGTCGAGTTGTTCCGGCGGCACTGGTCGACCACCGGGCAGGAGCCGCCGACCTGGGCGGACGTCCTGGCGGTCCACCACGCCCACCTGCGGATCGTGGACGCCATCGAGGCGGGTGACGAGAGCCTGGCCCGATATCGCGTGCGGCGTCATCTGGACGCCGCCGCGTCCTGGTGGCTGTAGTTCGCAGATGTGATCTGCAGCGCGGTATAGCGAAGGCCCGTCGGGGGTACTGGGGAGGGAGGAAGTGACGGCCGGTCCAGCAGGGGGTTGGCGTTAGTGATCGAGAGCGAGAGTGCTGGAGTGACGGCGGGCACCGACATTGGACAACTCGGCTTCGTCCATTCGGCACTCATCTACCAATCCCAGCGGGAGTACCTGGAATTCGTGACGCGCTTCGTCAACGAAGGGCTGGCGACCGGTGAGGCGGTGATGGTCGCCGTGCCTTCGGACAAGTTGGCGCTACTCCATGACGCGCTGGGCGAGTCTTCGGCCGATGTGCAGATGGTCGACGTCACCGAGGTCGCCCGCAATCCGAGCCGGCTGATGGCGATGGAGGGGGCTTTCGTCGACGACCACCCCGACCGGCGGGTGCGGATCGTCAGTCAGATCGCCTGGCCCGGCCGCACCGAAGAGGAGCTGGTGGCCTGCGTGGAGCACGAGGCACTGGTCAACGGGGCGATGGACGGCTACCAGGTGACCGGTTTGTGCCTCTACGACGGGAGCCGGCTCGGCGACGACGTGCTGGCGGACGCCCGAGCGACACACCCGCTGCTCTGGAGGGGCGACGCGCTGCAACGCAGCGCGGACTACGCGCCCGACGACGCCCTGCAGCGCTGCAACCGACCGCTGCCCGGCAATCCGGGGGCCGTCACCTACGTGGTCAAAAAGTCATCGGACCTCAGCCCCGCGCGTTCGTTCGCCACGAATTACGCCGGGTGGATCGGGTTGTCCCAAGACGGGATCGAGGACCTGCAATTGGTGGCCACCGAGCTGGCCAGCAACAGCCTGATGTACACCGAGGGCGCGTGCCAGCTCGCCTTCTGGCGCGACGACGACTACCTGGTGTGCGAGGCGCGAGACACCGGGTGCTTCGAGGATCCGCTGGTCGGGCGAATGGATCCGGGGCCGTGCGGCCCCGCCAGCCGCGGTCTGTACCTGGTCAATGCCATCTCGGACCTGGTCCGCACCCACACCACCGCCAGCGGCACGACGATTCAGGCGTATCTGCGGGTCGATCCGTCGGCTGGGCCTAGGGGGTAACCGAAGCAACCCCCGGGAACCGCCCCCCACATCGCGGTCCCGAGGGTCGCTCGTTACAAACGGTTAGACGCAGATACCAAGCGCGCTAACTACGCAACCTCCGCCGGCGGCCCCGCCGCCGACAAGTCCCCCGCTTCCGGCCGCCGATGAAGCGCATCCTGTCGGTAGGAGCGACATCGCGGCCAACCCGACGGCCGCGGTGGCGACTTTGAGGGTCTTCTTGGTGTCTTTCGCCATCATGATGAGCCTTCTTTCATCACATTCCGAGGGGGAGTAATTGCACATCCGTTCAACGAACGGATGCCCCGACCCCATACCCGGTGCTGGGCGCGAGTAAACCTAAATTCTTCACTAATTTCGAGACGGGTTGACGCGTTATGCCGCTCGGCAGAAACTTGCACGTCAGGGCCGTATACGGCTAATGTCTTCGCTCGTGCGTCTTCACGATCGCGCCTTCAAGAAGGCCGTAGTAGCTAGCACCCGCAGCGGGGTCTGACCTAGACCGACCCCCCGCTGTGGGTCGGAAGCTACTGCAGTCGGTCGCTCCTTTCGACCGAAGAAGACCGGCACATGACCCTTCTCGAGACCCTGCCCGAGCGGCTCAACCCGTCCAGTGACCAAGCCGGCCAGTGCGCCGCGACGGCGTGGTTCGCCCAGCAGTTCGGCGCGCCGTTACCCCGCGGTCTGCGGGAAAAGGCCGACGCGATGTCCTGGGAGCGTTTCGTAGCGACCTACGGTCACTCGGCAGGCCCGATCCGCCTCGGCAACTGGGCGTGCACGGACACCCACCGACGACGGGGGCCGCAGGCCCGCCACTTCCGGGCCACGATCGCGGTCGGCGACCGCATCGAGACGTCAACCGCCGCGGCCGGTGGCCCGATCGCGGCGCTCAGCGCGATGCTGCACGAGCGCGGAATCCCGGTGGAGATCCTGAAGTTCCATCAGCTGCGATCGGGCGGGGACACCGCCACCTTCATCTGCGGCAGCAACGGCGCCCGCGAGGAGTGGGCGATGGGCTGGGCCGGCGACCCGACGCAGTCGGCACTGCGCGCGGTGATCGCCTGCGCCAACCGGTTGCTCGCCTGAGGCCTACAGCGGGCGCAGCACGATCGGCATGCCGTCCATCGGTATCGGCATGCCGCCGTAGTCCAAGTGCGGCTGGTAGCCCGGCCGGGCCAGCTCCAGCCGGTAGCGGCGCAGCAGCCGGTGGACGACGGTCTTGACCTCCAGCTGACCGAACACCATGCCGATGCACTTGTGCGCGCCGCCGCCGAACGGCGCGAAGGCGTAGCGGTGCTTCTTGTGCTCGGAGCGGGGCTCGGCGAAGCGCTCGGGATCGAATTTGTCTGGGTCGGTCCACAATTCGGGCAGCCGGTGGTTCATGCCGGGCCAGATGGTGATGTTGGTCCCGGCTGGAATGTAGTGGCCGAGTAACTCGGTGTCGCGAACGGCCTGCCGCATGTTGAACGGCAGCGGCGTCACCATGCGCAGCGACTCGTTCATGATCAGTTCGAGGGTCTCCAGCTTCTCCAGCGCCTCGATGTCCAGCGGGCCGTCGCCGAGCCGCGCCGACTCCTCACGGGCCCGCTCCTGCCACTCGGGGTTCGCGGCCATGTTGTAGACCATGGTGGTGGTGGTCGACGTCGATGTGTCGTGGGCGGCCATCATCAAGAAGATCATGTGGTTGACGATGTCTTCGTCGGTGAAGCTGTTGCCGTCGTCGTCCTCGGTGTGGCACAGCACCGTGAGCATGTCATTGCCGGTGGCGTTGCGGCGTTCCTTGACCCGCTCGATGAAGTAGTCCTCGAGGAGCCTGCGGGCCCGCAGCCCGCGCCACCACTTGAATGGCGGAACGGGCTGCCGGACGATCGCGCCGCCCGCGCGCGTCGTGATCGTGAACGCCTGGTTGACCTTGGTCACCAGGTCGTGGTCCGTGCCCGGCTCGTGCCCCATGAACACCAAGGACGCGATATCCAGGGTGAGTTCCTTCATCGCCGGGTGGAACAGGAAGCGCGCGTCGTTGGTGGGCCAGTTGGCGACGATGTCGCTGGCCACCCGGTCGATGTGCTCGACGTAGCCCGTCAACCGGGTGCGGGTGAAGGCCTCTTGCATGATGCGCCGGTGGTACATGTGCTCGTCGAAGTCCAGCATCATCAGGCCGCGGTTGAAGAACGGCCCGATCACCGGGTGCCAGCCCTTCTGCGAGAAGTCCTTGTTCTTGTTCGAGAACACGGCCTGGGTGGCGTCCGGTCCCAGCGCGGTGACCGCCGGCATGATCGGCGAGTCGAGGAAGTGCAGCGGGCCGCGGGTGCGATACAGATGCAGCGCGTAGTCCGGTCCGCCCCGGAACATCTCGATGATGTGCCCGAGGATCGGGAGGCCGGCGTCGCCGAGCACCGGCTTGAGGCCGCTGCCGGCGGGCGGTTCGGCCAGGACCTTGGTTTCCCAGTCGTGGTTGAGCAGACGCCTTTCGACCGCACCCATCCCCGGGATGGTGTTCAGCGTCGGAGTGAACCGGCGCCGCGCCTGGTCCAGCAGGTAATGCGGGGTGCTGATCGTGGCGGTCATAGACGCTCCTTTGCGTTCCCTCCGAGGTGACAGCCGTCACTGTCTTATAACCTTCGGAAAAAACTTGACGGCTGTCAAGTTTGCTTTTTGACCGGCGTGGTGCAAGGTCAGGGAATGAGCAGCCACGCCGCCACTCCGGAGCCGGGCGGGCAACGGCGCGGCGACAAGCAGCGCCAGGCGATCCTGCAGGCGGTGCGGGAACTGCTGCAGGAGAAGCCATTCGCGGAGCTGTCGGTCAGCACCATCAGCCTCCGGGCCGGGGTGGCCCGATCGGGCTTCTATTTCTACTTCGACTCCAAGTACGCCGTACTCGCCCAGCTGATGGCCGAGGCCGCCGAGGAGCTCGAAGAGCTCACGCAGGATTTCGCCCCCCGCCAGCCGGGCGAGTCGCCCGAGCAGTTCGCCGAGCGCATGGTCGGCAGCGCGGCCGCCGTCTATGCGCACAACGACCCGGTGATGACCGCCTGCAACGAGGCCCGCAACACCGACGTCGAGATCCGCAACCTGATGGATCAACAGTTCGAGGTGGTCCTGGGTCAGATCGTCGCGATCGTCGAGGCCGAGATGAAGGCCGGGACCGCCAGCCCGATCAGCGACGACCTGCCGACCCTGATTCGCACCCTGGCCGGTACCACCGCGTTGATGCTGACCGGCGATCCCATCCTGGCTGGCCGTGACAGCGATCGCGGCCGCCGTGTGCGCGTGCTGGAGCGGTTATGGCTGCACGCGCTGTGGGGCGGGCGTCCGTAGGGCGTTACCGCCGGTATCGTCACGGCAATGGGGCAGCAGGGGTATTACGCAGGCAAGCGGTGTCTGGTCACCGGCGCGGCCAGCGGCATCGGCCGTGCCACCGCGCTGCGGCTGGCCGCGCAAGGCGCCGAACTCTATCTGACCGACCGTGACCGGAAAGGCCTCGAGCTCACCGTGGCCGACGCCCGCGCGCTGGGCGCTCAGGTACCCGCACAGCGGGCCCTCGACATCGCCGACTACGACCAGGTGGCGGCGTTCGCCGCCGACATCCATCGCGACCATCCGAGCATGGACGTCGTGCTCAATATCGCCGGCGTGTCCGCCTGGGGCACCGTCGACCGGTTGACGCACGACCAGTGGAGCAAGATGATCGCGATCAACCTGATGGGTCCGATCCACGTCATCGAATCGTTCGTGCCGCCGATGGTGGCCGCCCGCAACGGCGGGCACCTGATCAACGTTTCGTCGGCGGCCGGGTTGGTCGCGCTCCCGTGGCATGCCGCCTACAGCGCCAGCAAGTACGGCCTGCGTGGGCTGTCGGAGGTGCTGCGTTTCGACCTGGCCCGCCACCGCATCGGGGTGTCGGTCGTGGTGCCGGGCGCGGTGAACACCCCCCTGGTGCAAACCGTCGAGATCGCCGGGGTGGACCGCGACGACCCCAAGGTCGCGCGGTGGGTGAACCGCTTCAGCGGCCACGCCGTCTCGCCGGAGAAGGCGGCCGAGAAGATCCTGGCCGGGGTGGCCAAGAACCGCTACCTGATCTACACCTCGCCGGACATCCGGGCGCTGTACGCCTTCAAGCGGCTGGCCTGGTGGCCCTACAGCGTGGCGATGCGCCAGGTCAACGTCATCTTCACCCGTGCCCTGCGGCCGGCCCCGGCGCCGCTAGTCCGGCATGGCCAGTTCGAGGCGCACCCCGAGCAGCCGGACCGGACGGTCGAGCTCGAATAGGTCCAGGACGCGCAGCGCCGCGGCGACGATGGTGTCGCGATCGGTGGTGGGCGCCTCCAGCTTGCGGATTTTGGTGCGGGTATAGAACGTCGCGGTTCGCACGGTAACCGCCACCCGCGTCACGATCCGGCCCGACGCCAGCACGTCCGCCAACGCCTGTTCGGCCAGTTGTGTTATCGCCGAATCCATTTCGGCGCGATCGGTGAGGTCGCGCGGGAAGGTGACGACGTGGCTGCGCGAGCGCGGAATCCACGGCTCGGCGCTGACTTGCGCGTCACCGCCGCCCTTGGCCAGCAGCAGCAACCACAGGCCGGTGCGCGGGCCGAACACCGAAGTCAGCAACTCGGCATCACTGTGCGCGAGCTGCCACACCGTTGTGATCCCCAGTGTGGCAAGCTTTTTCGCCGTCTTGGGGCCAACGCCCCACAGCGCCTCGACCGGGCGGTCCGCCATCAGGGTCATCCAGTTCCCGTCGGTGAGCGTGAAGATGCCCGCTGGCTTGGCGAATCCGGTCGCGATCTTGGCCCGCTGCTTGTTGTCGCTGATTCCGATCGAACAGGACAGCCCGGTTTCCGACGAGATGACCGTGCGAATCTCTTCGGCCACGGCGGCCGGATCGGCCGCCGCGACGCCGACATACGCCTCGTCCCAACCCCACACTTCGACCGGGTGTCCCAAATCGCGCAACAGCCCCATCACCTGTTCGGATGCCGCGTCGTACGCGGCGGCATCCGAGGGCAGAAACGTCGCATCGGGGCAGCGGCGCGCGGCGGCCCGCAACGGCATGCCGGCGTGCACGCCGAACTCGCGGGCCTCGTAGGAGGCGCAGGTGACGACCTTGCGGGGTTCGGACGGGTCGCCGTTGCCGCCGACGATGACCGGCTGCCCGGCCAGTTCGGGGTGGCGGCGTAATTCCACCGACGCCAGAAACTGATCGAGGTCGACGTGCAGGACCCAGGCCGGGCTCATCAGCGGCCGCAAAGCTTGCGCGCCACGCTTTCCCAGGCATCGCCCAGGGTCTGGAGGGTATGGCCGCGGTCGTTGAGCTGATGCTCGACGTAGTTCACGTTGAGCAGAGCGAGCAGGGCGTCGGCCTGGGCGTCGAGATCGCCGGTGGTATGAGCCGCCCGGAGCAACACCCGGACGTGGGTGTGGTGCACCAGGACGGGCGCGCTGTAGCGGGTCTGCGGATCGCGGTGGGCTTCCGAGAGCAGTTCGTGATGGGCATGGGCGAAGCAAATCCGCTCCCGGCCGAACGCCACCAGTCGATCGATCGGCGGAGCGTCGGGTCCCAGCGGGGGCGGGCCGAATAGGAAAGCCTGCTGGCTGGCTCGCTCGTCCTCGTCGAGCAGCACCATCATCAAGCCGGCACGGCTACCGAAGCGCCGGAACACCGTACCTTTGCCGACGCCGGCGGCGGCGGCGATGTCGTCCATGGTGACCGCGTCGGCGCCGCGCTCTGCGATCAGGTTTCGGGCAGCCTGGAGTAGGAGTGCCCGGTTGCGCGCCGCGTCGCCCCGCTCCTGGTGCAGCACCTCCGGGGCCCACACGGGCAACGAGTCCAGCCGCTCGCTCATGACTGCACTGTAGCGTCGGCGGAATAAACCGGACCATAGTCCGGTTGGGGCAGGCGAGGATGGAGACCAACAACTGAAGGGAACTGCAACAGTGGCAACCAAAATCTTGGCGTTGGTGGGAAGCCTGCGCGCGGCCTCAGTGAACCGACAGATCGCCGAGCTGGCGGGCGCCGTCGCGCCGGGCGACGTCACCGTCACGATCTTCGAAGGGCTCGGGGAGTTGCCGTTCTACAACGAGGAGATCGACCACGCGATGACTTCCGATGCCCCGCCGTTGGCTCCGGTGACCGCGCTGCGCACCGCGGCGGCCGAGGCCGACGCCGCCCTGGTGGTGACCCCGGAATACAACGGCAGCATCCCGGCCGTCATCAAGAACGCGATCGACTGGCTGTCCCGCCCGTTCGGCAACGGGGCGCTGAAGGGCAAGCCGCTGGCGGTCATCGGGGGTTCCTTCGGCCAGTACGGCGGGGTCTGGGCGCACGACGAAACCCGCAAGTCGTTCGGAATTGCCGGTGCCCGCGTGGTCGAGTCGATCAAGCTCTCGGTGCCGTTCAAAACGTTGGAGGGCAAGGCGCCCGCCGAGCACGCCGAGCTCTCGGGGAACGTACGCGATGTCGTGGGGAAGCTGGTCGCAGAAGTCGGCTGATTGGCGGAAGTCAACAAGCCGGTCGCGGGGCGACCAGCGAGGTTATTGTCGCCGGATAGCAGAAGCCGCCAGCCCGAGGGCTGGCGGCTTTGCTGGCGGCGGGCCGGGATGGGCGACCGGGCCAGCGGTGGCGGAGAGTTGTCGGTGGCCGGTGATATACCCGTTCGCATGGATGGCTTCGACGAAGAATGTGACCTGCGACACGCCGGGCGCGTGTCGTCCAGAAGGCTTTCGACCAGCGAATTTCAGAAATGTTATTCCGAACATCTTGTATCTCGATATCTTGTCAGCCACTAGGTGTAGTGTTTCGAGCACCGGCAGATCCCAGGTTCACCAGCCCGACCGGGGCCTGGTTCACCACCCGAAATCGGCTCGATAGGTCATTCGACCCCGACGGCCGCAGGACGGGAATCGGAGGACTTGACGGGCCGCTGTAACACAGCGAGGACAGAGTTCGTCGCAGTACCCGAGTAGTTGCCAGACCGTAACAAGTCCCACCTTCCGCAAAGGAGCGGCTTCTATGACCATCACCGTGTACACCAAGCCGGCATGCGTGCAGTGCAGCGCCACGTTCAAGGCCCTGGACAAGCAGGGCATCGGCTACGAGAAGGTCGACATCACGCTGGACAATGAGGCGCGCGACTACGTGATGGCGCTGGGGTACCTGCAGGCACCCGTGGTGGTGGCCGGAAACGACCACTGGTCGGGCTTCCGGCCGGACCGCATCAAGGCCATCGCGGAATCGGCGCTCAGCGCGTAGACGGACGTTAGGTAAGAAGGAGGTTGCGGTGCCATGGATAGCACGCAGCGCAACCTAGGCTTTAGTGGCGACCCGCTTCGCCCGGCTCCGCCGCGCTCGCGATCGCCACTGGTCTATTTCTCCTCGGTGTCGGAGAACACCCACCGCTTCGTGGAGAAGCTGGGTGTTCCCGCCACGCGGATACCGCTGCACGGCCGCATCGAGGTCGACGAGCCGTACGTGCTGATACTGCCCACGTACGGCGGCGGACGGGCCACCCCGGACCTCAACGCCGGTGGCTATGTCCCCAAGCAGGTCATCGCATTCCTGAACAACGAGCACAACCGGTCGTTGATCCGCGGCGTCATCGCCGCGGGCAACAACAACTTCGGCGCCGAGTTTGCCTATGCGGGCAACGTGATCTCACGCAAATGCGGCGTTCCCTACCTTTACCGCTTCGAACTGATGGGGACCCCGGACGACGTGGAAGCCGTCCGCGCGGGTCTTGCCGACTTCTGGAAGGAACAGACGTGCCACCAACCGTCACTGCAGAGCCTGTAACGTCCGGCGCGCACACCAATTCTTTTGGGGGCCAGGCGGGACCTGACTACCACGCGCTCAACGCGATGCTGAACCTGTACGACGCCGACGGCAGGATTCAGTTCGACAAGGACGTGCTGGCGGCTCGCGAGTACTTCCTGCAGCACGTCAACCAGAACACGGTCTTCTTCCACAATCAGGACGAGAAGCTCGACTACCTGATTCGCGAAAACTATTACGAGCGCGAGGTTCTCGACCAGTACTCGCGCAACTTCGTCAAGGAGCTGCTGGACCGCGCCTACGCCAAGAAGTTCCGGTTCCCGACGTTCCTCGGCGCGTTCAAGTACTACACCTCTTACACGCTGAAGACCTTCGACGGTAAGCGCTACCTGGAGCGCTTCGAGGACCGCGTCGTCATGGTCTCGCTCACCCTTGCGGCCGGTGACACCGCCCTGGCCGAGAAGCTGGTGGACGAGATCATCGACGGCCGGTTCCAGCCGGCCACCCCGACGTTCCTGAACTCGGGCAAGAAGCAGCGCGGCGAGCCGGTGAGCTGCTTCCTGCTGCGCATCGAGGACAACATGGAGTCGATCGGGCGATCGATCAACTCCGCGCTGCAGCTGTCCAAGCGCGGCGGCGGGGTTGCGTTGCTGCTGACCAACATTCGTGAGCACGGCGCGCCGATCAAGAACATCGAGAACCAGTCCTCGGGTGTCATCCCGATCATGAAGCTGCTCGAGGACTCGTTCTCCTACGCCAACCAGCTGGGCGCGCGCCAAGGGGCCGGCGCGGTGTACCTGCACGCGCATCACCCCGACATCTACCGCTTCCTGGACACCAAGCGCGAGAACGCCGACGAGAAGATCCGGATCAAGACGCTGAGCCTGGGCGTGGTGATTCCCGACATCACCTTCGAGCTGGCCAAGAAGAACGAGGACATGTACCTGTTCTCGCCGTACGACGTCGAGCGGGTCTACGGGGTGCCGTTCGCCGACATCTCGGTGACCGAGAAGTACTACGAGATGGTCGACGACGCGCGCATCCGCAAGACGAAGATCAAGGCGCGGGAGTTCTTCCAGACGCTGGCCGAGCTGCAGTTCGAGTCGGGCTACCCCTACATCATGTTCGAGGACACGGTGAACCGGGCCAATCCAATCGAGGGCAAGATCACGCACTCGAACCTGTGCTCGGAGATCCTGCAGGTGTCCACCCCGTCGGAGTTCAACGACGACCTGTCGTATTCCAAAGTGGGCAAGGACATTTCGTGCAACCTCGGGTCGCTGAACATCGCCAAGGCGATGGACTCACCCGACTTCGCTCAGACGATCGAGGTGGCGATCCGCGCGCTGACCGCGGTGAGCGACCAGACGCACATCACGTCGGTGCCCTCGATCGAGCAGGGCAACAACGAATCCCACGCGATCGGGCTGGGACAGATGAACCTGCACGGCTACCTCGCCCGGGAGCGCATCTTCTACGGCTCCGAGGAAGGCATCGACTTCACCAACATCTACTTCTATACGGTGCTCTACCACGCGCTGCGGGCGTCGAACCGCATCGCCATCGAACGCGGCACGGCGTTCGGCGGTTTCGAGCGCTCGAAGTACAAGTCGGGGGAGTTCTTCGACAAGTACACCGAGCAGGTGTGGGAGCCGCAGACGGAGAAGGTGCGTCAGCTCTTCGCCGACGCGGACATCCGGATCCCGACCCAGGACGACTGGAAGCGGCTGAAGGAGTCGGTGCAGGAGTACGGCATCTACAACCAGAACCTGCAAGCCGTCCCGCCGACGGGGTCGATCTCCTACATCAACCACTCCACCAGCTCGATCCACCCGATCGCCAGCAAGGTCGAGATCCGCAAGGAAGGCAAGATCGGCCGCGTCTACTACCCGGCGCCCTACATGACCAACGACAACCTGGAGTACTTCCAGGACGCCTACGAGATCGGATACGAGAAGGTCATCGACACCTACGCCGCGGCCACCCAGCACGTGGACCAGGGGTTGAGCCTGACGCTGTTCTTCAAGGACACCGCCACCACCCGCGACGTGAACAAGGCGCAGATCTACGCCTGGCGCAAGGGCATCAAGACGCTCTACTACATCCGGCTGCGGCAGATGGCCCTAGAGGGCACCGAGGTCGAGGGCTGCGTGTCCTGCATGCTCTGACCGCCGCGGCCGGCGCCTGGCGCGCAGTCTGCCCAGGTCAGCGGCTCACTGCGGCCCCAGAGGGGTATGGTGCTTGACGTGGTGAGAATTCCGCGACCACCCCACCCCAGCGTCAAGCCGCCGGGGGCCAAGGTCGACGCGCGCAGCGAGCGGTGGCGCGAACACCGCAAGAAGGTGCGCGGCGAGATCGTGGATGCGGCGTTTCGCGCCATCGACCGCCTAGGGCCCGAGCTGAGCGTGCGGGAGATCGCCGAGGAGGCCGGCACCGCCAAGCCGAAGATCTACCGGCATTTCCACGACAAGTCCGACCTGTTCCAGGCCATCGGGGAACGGCTGCGCGACATGCTCTGGGCGGCGATCTTCCCGGCCGTCGACCTGAAGACCGACTCGGCGCGCGAAGTGATCCGGCGCGCCGTCGACGAGTACGTCGGCCTCGTCGACCAGCACCCCAACGTACTGCGCGTCTTCATCCAGGGTCGCTCGGCGGCCAGCCCCCAGATCCTCAACGAGGGCCGGGGGATCACGTTGGCAATGGCCGACCTGTTCGACAACGAGCTGCGTGAGATGGAACTCGACCATGCCGCGTTCGAGCTGGCCGCGCATGCGGCCTTCGGGTCGGCCGCGTCGGCCACCGAGTGGTGGCTGGGGCCGGACCCGCAAAGCCCGCGCCGCATGCCGCACGACCAGTTCGTCGCCCACCTGACAACCATCATGGTGGGGGTCATCGTCGGCACGGCCGAGGTGCTCGGCATCACGCTGGACCCCGACCAGCCGGTTCACAGCGTGGTGCCCAGCAATCCCGCGGCGAGCTGAGGACCTTTGGCACGTTGACATCGTTCCGGCGATCGTCAACACTCATGCCATTCGATACCCTGGGTACTGGGTATTTCTAACAGAAAGATCGATCCACCGTGACCGACGTTGTGACACACGCCGAACCGACATCCGCACACCAGCCCGTGCACGCGCGCGCCATCATCATCGGGACCGGGTTCTCCGGCCTGGGCATGGCGATCAAGCTTCAGCAGCAGGGCGTGGACTTCGTCATCCTGGAGAAGTTCAACGATGTCGGCGGCACCTGGCGCGACAACAGCTACCCGGGCTGCGCCTGCGACATCCCGTCGCACCTGTATTCGTTCTCATTCGAGCCCAAGCCCGACTGGAAGAACCCCTTCTCCTATCAGCCCGAGATCTGGGACTACCTCAAGGGCGTCACCGAGAAATATGGCCTGCGTCGCTACATCGAGTTCAACTCGCACGTCGACCGGGCCCACTGGGACGACGACGAGCAGCGCTGGCACGTCTTCACCGAAGACGGCCGCGAATTCGTCGGGCAATTCCTGATCTCCGGCGCGGGCGCGCTGCACATCCCGTCCCTGCCCGACATCGAGGGTCGTGACGAATTCCACGGTCCCGCTTTCCATTCCGCGGAATGGGACCACAGCGTCGATCTGACCGGCAAGCGGGTGGCGATGGTCGGAACCGGCGCCAGCGCGATCCAGATCGTGCCGGAGATCGTCGGGCAGGTCGCCGAACTTCAGCTCTACCAACGCACTCCGCCGTGGGTGGTGCCGCGCTCCAACCCCGAGATCCCCGTGGCGCTGCGCCGGGCCATGGCGAACGTCCCGGGCCTGCGGGCGCTGACGCGTCTCGCGATCTACTGGGGGCAGGAGGCGCTGGCCATCGGGATGACCAAGCGCCCCAACGCGCTGAAGTTCATCGAGGCCTACGTGAAATACAACATCCGCCGGTCGGTCAAGGATCGCGAACTGCGTCGTAAGCTGACCCCGCACTATCGCATCGGCTGCAAGCGAATCCTCAACTCCTCCACCTATTACCGTGCGGTCGCGGACCCGAAGACCGAACTGATCACCGACCACATCGCGCGGATCACGCCCAACGGGATCGTCACCGCCGACGGCAAAGAGCGCGGAGTCGACGTGATCGTCTACGGCACCGGATTCCACGTCACCGACTCCTACACCTACGTCCAGATCAAGGGCCACAACGGTGAGGACCTGGTGGACCGGTGGAACCGGGAGGGCATCGCCGCCCACCACGGCATCACCGTCGCCGACATGCCCAACCTGTTCTTCCTGCTGGGACCGAACACCGGCCTGGGGCACAACTCCGTGGTGTTCATGATCGAGTCCCAGATTCGCTATGTCGCCAGCGCGATCAAGACCTGCGACAAGCTGGACGTGCAGGCGCTGGCGCCGACGCGCGCCGCGCAGGACGCCTTCAACGACCAGTTGCAGCGCAGGCTGGGGCATTCGGTGTGGAACAGCGGTGGTTGCGCCAGCTGGTATCTCGACGAGCACGGCAAGAACACGGTGCTGTGGGGCGGCTACACCTGGGAGTACTGGCGGGACACCCGGAAGATCAAGCCGGAGGAGTACGAGTTCTTCGGCAACGGCTCACGCTCTAGGCGCTCGGCGGCGGCCGCGCAGGGCTGAGCCGCGGTTGTGGCGCGACCGGCTGGGACTAATCGCCAATTTTGTCTTCATTCGCGATGTGAGAGCTCCTAGACTCGATAGGACATGTGCGCCTATCAGGTCGTCGTGGTCGGCACCGATGGCTCGGACTCCTCGCTCCGAGCGGTGGAGCGTGCCGCCGCGACGGCGGCGGATCACGGCGCGACATTGATCGTCGCTACGGCGCATCTCCCAGTCCGCGAGGAGCGCGGCCGCTATGCCATCCCGCCGGGCAGCGACCACGGCCAGGACTACCGGACGCTGGGCCAGGCCCCCTTCTATGCGATCCTGCAGAACGCCAGGGAGCGGGCGCACCAGGCCGGGGCCAAGAACGTGGAGGAGAGGGCGATCGTGGGTCCCCCCATCAACGCGCTGGTGCAGCTCGCCGAGGAGGTCAATGCCGACCTGCTGGTCGTCGGCAACGTGGGGCTCAGCAGTGTCGCGGGGCGGCTGCTGGGATCAGTCCCATCCGAAGTCTCCCGCAGGGCCAAGACCGACGTTCTGATCGTCCACACGTCCGGCTGATGGGCGAACCCGCGGCCGCCGCCTAGGCGTCGGCCGAAGCGGTTGGGGCGCTGTGCCATTCGCTTGACTCCGAGCCTTTTGCGAAGGACCGAAGGTTTATGCGCACAATGAAATCCAGGACCCGGTCGGAGACGAGCCGGCTGATGCGCACTAGGATCGCGGCGTCGCGTCCGATGGTGTAGCGGGTGCGTGGGCGAGATGCGGTCGCGGCCTTGACGATCACTTTGGCGGCGTGTTCGGCCGAGACGCCGTCCCTGCCGAACGATCGGGCCTGGGCCGTGACGGCTGCTGCGAGCGCGTCGTAGCGTGCGAGCTGGGCAGGGGTCGTGTTTGTCATCAGTGCCTCCGCGGTGGCGATTCCCCGCTCGGCCATTTCGGTTTTGACCGCGCCGGGTTCGACGACGACGACCTTGATCCCGAGATCGCCGACCTCCCGGCGCAGGGCGTCGCTGACCGCCTCTAGCGCGAACTTCGAACCGGCATATGCGCCATAGGTCGGCAAGACGACCTTCCCGCCGACGGAACTTATGTTCACGACAGTGCCTTTGCTGCGTAACAGGGCCGGCAGCAGCGCCTGAGTCATCGCGATGTGTCCGAACAGGTTGACCTCAAACTGCTTGCGCCACTGAGCCATCGGCAGCGTCTCCACCGGCGCGTTGATCGCGATTCCGGCGTTGTTGATCAGCGCGCGAAGGGGGCGACGCAGAGGGTCATTCGCAACGCGCTCGGCGATTGCGGCCACGTCCGACTCGACGGTGATGTCCAGGATGTGCGGCTCGATGCGCTCGGCCCGCAGCGCGTCGGCGTCGACATCGCGGCGTACACCGGCGAGTACGTGAAAACCATTGCGGGCCAATAACTTTGCGGTAGCAGCGCCCATGCCAGTCGAGGCGCCGGTCACGACGATCAGCTGATGACGGTCGGTGGAATGCGGGGAAGTCATGACGGTCTCCATTCGGCATCCGAGCCTTTGAGTTGACGTTGTCAACTGAACCTATCTGGTTGAGTTGACGGTGTCAACTGAAAATCCGGCTTATGCTCGGCGGGTGGCGACACGAGCGGAGACGGCCGCGGCAACACGCCGCTCGTTGCTCGAGGCCGCCGGGGCATTGCTCGACCTCGGCGGCGTCGAAGCCGTCACGCTGCGGGAGGTGGGCGCGCGGGCCGGGGTTTCCCGCTCGGCGGCGTATCGCCACTTCGCCGATAAGGAATCGCTGCTCGCAGTACTGGCCACCAACGCATTGAGCGAATTGGGCGACTTGCTACAGGCTTTGGTCGATAGCGACGATCCGCCCGAAGAGTCCTTGCGCTCAGGTCTGCTTGCGCTGATCGAGCTGGGCCGCATGCGACCGCACTTGTACCGGCTGATGTTCACCCCGCCGCCGGGGGATCCGACCGAAGCGATGCGGGTGGCCGAACGGGCGCAGGATCTGTTTCTCGACATCGTTGGTCGTATCACGGGTCCTGAGCAGGCGCGGCGCTATGGGGCGCTGCTGTTGACCAGTGCCCACGGGATCACGGGTTTGGACTTGAGCGGCCACATGGATTTAGACAAGTGGCACACCAACGCCGAAGAGCTTGTAGACACACTGATCTCGGTGTTACCGAAATCCAAATAGTTCAGCCGCTCAGCAGGTCGGCAAAAGCCTGCGCGGCGGCGTGGACGCCGGCGTCGTCGTTGGTGGCGACCAGATCCAGCAGCAGGCCGCGGATGACGGCCAACCCGAGGCGGGCCAGCGCGGGGTCCGAATCGACGTCCAGCGCCCCGATCTCGGCGAGCCACCCATCGACCGCACCGGGAACCATTCGGGCGAAAGGCTTTTCGCCCTGGGCGGCGCGGGCGTAGCACTCGAAGAAGAGGCGTTCGGCCTGGCGCAGCTCGGGACGGCGGACGTCGGCCCACATGGCGGCGAAACCCTCAGCCGGTGTCGTTGGCAGGGTGGCCAGCACGCCCATCTGGCGGTGCTCCACCTCCTCGACGACGGCCAGCAACAAATCCTCTCGAGACCCGAAGTGATGCAACAGCATTCGATGGCTGGTGCCCACCGCGGCGGCAACGTCGCGCAGCGATCGGTCGCCGACGCCGCCCGCCGCGAACTCGGTGACGAGCGCGTCGAGGAGCTGCCGGCGCCTTTCGGAGTCAGGAGTGCGCGCCATCGGCACGGCTGAGTTGCTCAGACCGGGCCTTGAGTCCTTGCGCCTCGAGTTCCAAAAATCGCTTGGTCTTGTTGAGCATCAGCCGTCCGACCAGCGCTCCGAGCAGACCGCGCTGATCCAGTTGCTGGCGCACCAGAGTGCGGCCGCCCGGTTGCGGGATCACGTCGTGCCGAGCGCTCACCCGCACGCCCGGGGAGCGTTGCACCCAGGTCCAGGACGAGCCCGGGTCGATCTCGGTGACCTTCCAGACCAGCTTCGACATGCCGGGCTGCTTGATGGTGAACCGCTTGCCGACCGCGAGCGCGGGGCCGTCCCGTCCCACCAGCGACGTCACCGACGCGGTCCACTCGGGCCAGCGCTCCACCTCGCTGAAGACATTCCACACCAGCTGCGGCGACGCATCGATCTCGACACTGTCTTCGGTAAACATGTACCAAATGGTACATCGGGTGGGCGCTGCTGGGTAGGGGGCCGAAGAGCCGCGGCGGCCGCGCAATACTGGGAGGTAGCGCAATTGAATGCGGGGGTGGGTCCGCGACACGCAAACACAAGTTCTTGTGTTCCGCTCCGTTGTCGTACCCCAGGGGTAGTGTTTGGAGCCTGACGTCCCTCAGGCAAAACGGCGGGTGAAGTGGGGTTCTGGTGACCGAAAACATGAAGCTGATTGACCGCGTTTCGGCGATCAACTGGAACCGGCTGCAGGACGAGAAGGACGCCGAGGTCTGGGACCGGCTGACCGGAAACTTCTGGCTGCCCGAGAAGGTGCCGGTGTCCAACGACCTCCCGTCCTGGGCGACGCTGACCGCCGGGGAGAAACAGCTGACGATGCGGGTGTTCACCGGGCTGACCCTGCTGGACACGATCCAGGGCACGGTCGGCGCGGTCAGCCTCATCCCGGACGCGCTGACGCCGCACGAGGAAGCCGTCTACACCAACATCGCGTTCATGGAGTCGGTGCATGCGCGCAGCTACAGCAACATCTTCTCCACGCTGTGCTCGACCGCCGAGATCGACGACGCCTTCCGCTGGTCGGAGGAGAACCCCAACCTGCAGCGCAAGGCCGAGATCGTCATGCAGTACTACAAGGGCGACGAGCCGCTGAAGCGCAAGGTGGCCTCCACGCTGCTGGAAAGCTTCCTCTTCTACTCCGGCTTCTACCTGCCGATGTACTGGTCGAGCCGGGCCAAGCTGACCAACACCGCCGACATGATCCGCCTGATCATCCGCGACGAGGCCGTGCACGGGTATTACATCGGCTACAAGTACCAGCGTGGGCTGGCGCTGGTCGACGAGGCCAAGCGCGCCGAGCTCAAGGACTACACCTACGAGCTGCTGTTCGAGCTCTACGACAACGAGGTGGAGTACACCCAGGACCTCTACGACGAGGTCGGGCTGACCGAGGACGTCAAGAAGTTCCTGCGCTACAACGCCAACAAGGCGCTGATGAACCTCGGTTACGAGGCGCTGTTCCCGCGGGACGAGACCGACGTCAACCCGGCGATCCTGTCGGCGCTATCCCCCAACGCCGACGAGAACCACGACTTCTTCTCCGGCTCGGGCTCGTCGTACGTGATCGGCAAGGCCGTCGTCACCGAGGACGAGGACTGGGACTTCTAAATCCGGCGCTCCTTCGGCTTTAGCCAGGCGGGGGCGGCACGACGGGTCGGCACGTGTTGGCCCCCGGGTCCCACCAGTTGCCGGCACCGCAATCGGGAGGCGGCGGCGTCCCTACCGGTTGGCAGGCGTTGGCTCCCGGGTTCCACCAGTTGCCGGGGCCGCAATCTGGCGGTGGGGTCCCCAGCGGTTGGCAGGCGTTGGCTCCCGGGTTCCACCAGTTGCCGGGGCCGCAATCTGGCGGTGGGGTCCCTAGAGGTTGGCAGGCGTTGGCTCCTGGGTTCCACCAGTTGCCGGGGCCGCAATCCGGGGGTTGAGCCGAGCTCATCCCCGGAGACACCGCTGTCACGTACGTCATGGGCGCTAGAGCCATCATGACGACGCCCGCCGCGCGGCGAACAAGCATGCTCATGTAAGGACCTCCCATCAGGAAACCTGCAGGATCTAGAGATTGACCTTGACCTCGGGTCTTAAACAGTCGAATCGCTTTGGGCGCCGCCTGGCGACCTGCGCCTACGGGCTTCAGGCAAAGGCTCGTCGCCTGAACGTGCTCTTCGATTGAGAATCGGGCCGGCCGCACACGTCGGGGGGGAGGGACTGGGGCCGGCCCGATCGTCTATTCAGACACCGGCTGGGCCGATTTTCTTCCCGCAGGATTCTTCGCGCTCCACGCGGACGGCGGCACCCACGCCTGCAATACTTTGCGGCCGATCAACTGGCAGCCGTGGGTGTGCGCCAATTGCTTTGCGGCCCTTGTGAATTCCTGATTGCTTACCACGATGCTCCTGGTGCAGCCATGGTGGCGGGCGCCGGAGACGACCTGCTGGACGGCGGCGACGCCCACCGCTTTGCCGTAGCGCTTGCACTGGACCGCCACCGAGTGGCCGTCCTTTTCCGCGATCAGGTCGACGCCGTAGTCGCCGACCGGCGGCGTGAACGTCACCCGCCAGCCCGCGCGGCGCAGGCGGGCGGCCACATAGCCCTCGAACTCGACCCCGTCCATCGCGTCGACCGCCGCGAATCGGGCCCGCCCGCCGCGCGGCCACTGACGGTTGGTTGACCAGCCGACCAGCACCTCGAGCAGCAGCATGACATAGAACGCCACCAGCCCCATCCCGGGGCTGCGGTCGAGGACGCCGACGAACAGCCCGCAGGCAAGCGGGAGGACGACGAGCGCCTTGAGCACGCCTCGATGGTAGGGACCGGCAACGACAAACTGGACCTTTACCGCGAGCGCCACGCCCGACCCCGACGTGTTCGGGCAATGAACGGCATGTGAATTGTGGGCACGGAGCGACGGCTCGCTAGCGCCGGTGATGCCCCTGCCCTGACACTGTTCTGGTGACGAAACCCGCATCCTCCGAGAAGGATCACCGCCACCATTTCTGCCGCTCAGTGATCCAGTGGCTGCAGGTCGGCTACCCGAACGGCGTCCCCGGCCCGGACCGCGTGCCGCTGATGGCATTGCTGCGCAGCACACCGCTGACCGAAGACCAGATCCGCGAGGTGGTGCGCCACATCACCGCGAAGGAAGGCTCTCCGGAGACGATCGATCACCCGATCGACCGCGACGAAATCGCGGAGTTCATCTCCGACATGACGCAGTTCGACGCCGGCAAGGAAAACATCATCCGGGTGGCCGCCACGCTGGCCGCGGCCGGATGGCCACTGGCCGGCATCGACGTCAGCGAGGTCGTTCCCGACGACGAGCACGCGGAGGCGGCCGAAGTCATCGCCCGCGACTGCGCGCCCGAAGAACCGTCAGAGGTCGCCTCATAGCTTCGAGATGTCGATGACGAAGCGGTAGCGAACGTCGCTCGCCAGGACGCGCTCGTAGGCCTCGTTGATGTAACCCGGTTCGATCAGCTCGATTTCGGGCGTCACGTCGTGTTCGGCGCAGAAGTCCAGCATCTCCTGGGTTTCGGCGATCCCGCCGATGTTCGACCCGGACAGGCTGCGCCGCGCCAGCGCCAGCGGGAACGCGCCCACCTCCATGGGGTGCTCGGGAATGCCCAACTCGACGAGGGTGCCGTCGACGTCGAGCAGGTTGAGGTAATCGTTGAGTTTCAGGTTCGCCGAGACGGTGTTCAGGATCAGGTCGAAGCTGCCGCGCAACTTCTTGAAGGTGTCGGGGTCGGCGGTGGCGTAGTAGTGCTTGGCGCCCAGCCGCAGGCCGTCCTCCATCTTCTTCAGCGACTGCGACAGCACCGTCACCTCGGCGCCCATCGCCGCGCCCAGCTTGACGCCCATGTGCCCGAGGCCACCGAGGCCGATGATCGCGAGCCGCGTGCCCTCGCCGGCCTTCCAGTGGCGCAGCGGCGAGAACAGCGTGATGCCCGCGCACAGCAGAGGTGCCGCCTTGTCCAGCGGCAGCGAGTCGGGGATGCGCACCACGAAGTTCTCGTCGACGACGACACCCTGGCTGTAGCCGCCCTGGGTGGACGTGCCGTCTTTGTCGATGGAGTTGTAGGTGAAGGTCGCGCCCGGCTTGCAGTACTGCTCGAGACCGGCCTTGCAACTGCTGCACTGGCCGCAGGAGTTCACCATGCAGCCCACACCGACATGGTCGCCGACCTTGTACTTGCTGACCTCGGAGCCGACCGCGGAGACGACGCCGGCGATCTCGTGGCCGGGCACCACCGGGTAATTCGGCGTGCCCCACTCGGCCTTGACGGTGTGGATGTCGGAGTGGCAGATCCCGGCGAACTTGATGTCGATCGCTACGTCGTGCGGGCCGGGGTCACGGCGCTCGATGGTGGTCTTGATCAACGGTTCGGTCGCCGAGGTTGCGGCGTAAGCCGAAACAGTGCTCATGGATATATCCCTCTTCAATGTGGTCGCGTCTGCAAAAAGTTTAGCTAAGGTAATGGTCCCGGGCCACCGGAGGCCGCTCGGTATCACCTTAGGACCGCGGATACCCGCGCGCCCGCGCGCTAATTGATGGGGGCGTTGACCAGGCGGAGGTCGTCGACGATGCCGCGGGCCGCGACCAGGCCCTCGCCGGTCTGCCACAGCTCGTCGTTGACGACGTAGACGCGGTTGTCGTGGTTGGCGGACAGCTTGCGCCACGGGTTGCTGTCCAGCACGGTCGCGGCGCGCTGGGCGGCCGCCGGTGACGCACACGACACGTAGACGACGTCGGCGTCGGCGGCGGACAGGTCCGGGTTCTTGGCCAGGTCGTCGTCGGTGGCGCGGATCTCGATGTACGGCTTGTCGGTGAACCGTTGGGCCGCCGGTCGGTCCACCCCGACGGCGCCCAGGACGCTGGCCGGGAAGTTGTTGGTGCCGTAGACCCGGATCGTGTCGGTGGTCAGCTGCACGATGGACGCTTGAAAGTGGGACGCGTCATGCCTGGCGCCGACGTCGCTGGCCCGCTGCGAAAAGCCGTTGAGCAGCGCGTCCATCGCGGCCCCGCGCGCCGTCGCGGCGCCCACGCCGCGCAGGTTCTCTTCCCAGGCGGAACCGGGGGCAGCGGTGAACACCGTCGGGGCGATCGCGGCCAGCTGCGGATAGAGCTTGGGCGTCAGCCCCTGCGAGCCCAGGATGAGGTCGGGGTGGGTCGCCGCGATTGCGGCCAGGTCCGGGTTGCTGCGGGTCCCGACGCCGGGCACGCCGTGCACCGCGCTGCCCAGGTAGGCGGGCTGGCTCGACGATCCGTCCGGCAGCGCGGCGGCGACCACCCGCGAGTGCAGCCCGAGCGCGCACAGGGCGTCGAGCTGATCGCCGGAGAGCACCACGATGCGCTGAGGCTCGGCGGGCACCTGCACCACGTCCGGGTTGACGCCGGCGGCGTTGTGCGCCTGCCGCATCTTCGGCCCCGGATCGGCCGCCGCGGCATCCCGTGCACACGACTCGTCGGGGCGGCGGTCGTTTCCGAGCACGCCGGCCCCGGCGATCTGGGTGGTCGGGGTGACCAGCGTCGGAGTTGGCGCCTTCGTTCCGGGCTTGCCGGATCCGCAGCCACTGCATGCGACGGCGACCGCCACCGCCAGCGCCGCGGCCGCGCGCAGGGACGCGGGTCGGGTCACGCCGAAAAGCACGCGTCAGACGCTAACACCCGCCGGCTCGCAGCCCGGCACTCCGAACCGACACGCCGCACCGCCGAGCCGTTTACGACAGTTTGTAGGACCAGCCCTGACGTCGGCATGATCGACGGTTAAGATTCATGTCAGCTCTGTTTTTGGGCCCCTGTCCTACTGTTTGGAGAAGCTGTTGACAGCCGAAGCGCCCCCCTTGGGAGAACTCGAGGCCGTTCGTCCGTACCCAGACCGGACCGGCCCCAAAGGGAACCTCGTCTACAAACTGATCACCACGACCGATCACAAGATGATCGGCATCATGTACACGGTCACCTGCTTCGTCTTCTTCTTCATCGGCGGACTGATGGCCCTGTTGATGCGCACCGAGCTGGCCGCGCCGGGACTGCAGTTCCTGTCGAATGAGCAGTACAACCAGCTGTTCACGATGCACGGCACGATCATGCTGCTGCTGTACGCGACGCCGGTCGTGTTCGGGTTCGCCAACCTGGTGCTGCCGCTGCAGATCGGCGCGCCCGACGTCGCTTTCCCGCGGCTGAACGCCTTCTCGTTCTGGCTGTTCCTGTTCGGCGGTCTGACCGCGTCGGCCGGATTCATCGTCCCGGGCGGGGCCGCCGACTTCGGCTGGACGGCCTACACGCCGCTGTCCGACGCCGTCCACTCGCCCGGCGCCGGGGGAGACCTGTGGATCACCGGCCTGATCGTCGCCGGTCTGGGCACCATCCTGGGTGCGGTCAACATGATCACCACCGTGGTGTGCATGCGCGCGCCCGGCATGACGATGTTCCGGATGCCGATCTTCACCTGGAACATCCTCGTGACGTCGATCCTGATCCTGATCGCGTTCCCGATCCTGACCGCCGCGCTGTTCGGGCTGGCCGCCGATCGACATCTAGGGGCCCACGTCTACGACGCGGCCAACGGCGGGGTGCTGCTGTGGCAACACCTGTTTTGGTTCTTCGGCCATCCCGAGGTGTACATCATCGCCTTGCCGTTCTTCGGGATCATCACCGAGATCATTCCGGTGTTCTCCCGCAAGCCGGTCTTCGGTTACACCACACTGGTTTACGCGACGCTGTCGATCGCCGCGTTGTCCGTCGCGGTGTGGGCGCACCACATGTTCGCCACCGGAGCCGTTCTGCTGCCGTTCTTTTCGTTCATGACGTATCTGATCGCGGTGCCCACCGGGATCAAGTTCTTCAACTGGATCGGCACGATGTGGAAGGGGCAACTCACCTTTGAGACCCCGATGCTGTTCTCGGTGGGCTTCCTGGTGACCTTCCTGCTGGGTGGTCTGACCGGCGTGATGCTGGCCAGCCCCCCGCTGGACTTCCACGTCACCGACACCTACTTCGTGGTCGCGCACTTCCACTACGTGCTGTTCGGCACGATCGTGTTCGCCACGTTCGCCGGCGTTTACTTCTGGTTCCCCAAGATGACGGGCCGGCTGCTCGACGAGCGGCTGGGCAAGCTGCACTTCTGGCTGACCTTCATCGGCTTCCACACCACCTTCCTGGTGCAGCACTGGCTCGGCGACATGGGCATGCCGCGCCGCTACGCCGACTACCTGCCCTCGGACGGCTTCCAGCCGTACAACGTCGCCTCGACGGTCGGCGCCTTCATCCTGGGCGCGTCGATGTTCCCGTTCGTCTGGAACGTGTTCAAGAGCTGGCGCTACGGCGAGGTGGTGACCGTCGACGACCCGTGGGGCTACGGCAACTCGCTGGAGTGGGCGACCAGTTGCCCGCCGCCGCGGCACAACTTCACCGAACTGCCCCGGATCCGTTCCGAGCGACCGGCTTTCGAGCTGCATTACCCGCACATGGTGGAGCGGCTGCGCGCCGAGGCGCACGTCGGACGCCACGCCACGGCTCTCGAATCGCCGAAGGGATTCGGTCCACGGACCGAGCCCGATCGCTCGACCCCTGAGCAGTAGCGGCTGAGTCGGGGGTGAGCACACCACCGAAGGTGTCGGTGCTGATCACCGTCACCGGAGTGGACCAACCGGGCGTCACCTCGGCCCTCTTCGAGGCGCTCTCCGGGCACGGCGTCGAGCTGCTCAACGTCGAACAGGTGGTGATTCGGCACCGACTGACCCTGGGCGTGCTGGTGTGTTGCCCCGCCGACGTCGCCGACGGCCCCGACTTGCGCCGTGACGTCGAGTCGGCCATCCGCGGGGTGGGCCTCGACGTCACCATCGAACACAGCGACGACGTGGAGATCATCCGGGAGCCGTCGACCCACACCATTTTCGTGCTGGGCCGGCCCATCACCGCCGGTGCGTTCGGCGAGGTGGCCCGGGCGGTGGCCAGCCTGGGAGTCAACATCGACCTCATCCGCGGCGTCTCCGACTACCCCGTGACCGGCCTCGAGCTGCGGGTCTCGGTGCCGGCCGGATCGGACGCCGCGCTCCGGACGGCCCTCAACCAGGTGTCCGCCGAGAAGCGTATCGACGTGGCCGTCGAGGACTACACCCTCGAGCGGCGGGCCAAGCGGCTGATCGTGTTCGACGTGGACTCGACGCTGGTACAGGGCGAGGTGATCGAGATGCTGGCCGCCCGGGCGGGCGCCGAAGGGAAGGTCGCCGCCATCACCGACGCGGCCATGCGGGGCGAGCTGGACTTCGCGCAGTCCCTCGAACAACGGGTGGCCACCCTGGCGGGCCTGCCCGCCACCGTGATCGACGAGGTCGCCAGTCAGTTGGAGCTGATGCCCGGCGCCCGGACCACGCTGCGGACGTTGCGGCGCTTGGGTTTTCACTGCGGTGTCGTGTCCGGCGGCTTCCGGGGGATCATCGAGCCGTTGGCCGAGGAGCTGATGCTGGACTACGTCGCCGCCAATGAGCTCGAGATCGTCGACGGCAAACTCACCGGGCGGGTCGTCGGCCCCATCGTCGACCGCGCCGGCAAGGCGGCGGCGCTGCGGGACTTCGCGGAGCGGGTCGGGGTCCCGATGGCGCAGACCGTGGCCGTCGGCGACGGCGCCAACGACATCGACATGCTGGCCGCGGCCGGGTTGGGGGTGGCCTTCAACGCCAAGCCGGCGTTGCGTGAGGTGGCCGACGCCTCGCTGAGCCACCCGTACCTGGACACGGTGCTCTTTCTGCTGGGCGTGACGCGTGGCGAAATCGAGGCCGCCGACGCGGTGGACGGCGAGGTCCGCAGGGTAGAGATCCCGCCCGACGCGTAGCGGCCCCGGTACGGCACGATGAGCGGGTGCCCGAAAACGGAAGTGAGGCAGCCGACCCCGATCTGCTGATCGACCTCAGGAACGTGTCGCTGCGGCGCGGCGGCCACACCCTCGTCGGGCCAGTGGATTGGGCGGTCGAACTCGACGAGCGCTGGGTCATCGTCGGCCCCAACGGGGCCGGCAAGACGTCGCTGCTGCGGATCGCCGCGGCGGCCGAGCACCCCTCGTCGGGGGTGGCCTTCGTGCTCGGCGAGCGGCTGGGCCGGGTCGACATGTCGGAGTTGCGCTCCCGGATCGGCCTCAGCTCCTCGGCCCTGGCGCAGCGGGTGCCCACCGACGAGGTCGTGCGCGACCTGGTGGTCTCGGCCGGCTACGCGGTGCTGGGCCGCTGGCGGGAACGCTATGAGGACGTCGACTACCGCCGGGCCGTCGACATGCTGGAGAGCCTGGGCGCCGAGCACCTCGCGGACCGCAGCTACGGAACGCTGTCGGAGGGCGAGCGCAAGCGAGTGTTGATCGCCCGCGCTTTGATGACCGATCCGGAGCTGCTGCTGCTCGACGAACCGGCCGCCGGTCTGGACCTGGGTGGGCGCGAGGAGTTGGTGGCGCGGCTGGCCGACCTCGCGGCCGACCCCGACGCGCCCGCGCTGGTGCTGGTCACCCACCACGTCGAGGAGATTCCGCCCGGCTTCAGCCACTGCATGCTGCTGTCGGAAGGGACGGTGGTCGCCGCCGGGTTGCTCACCGACGTGCTGACGGCCGAGAACCTGTCCACCGCATTCGGGCAGTCGATAGCCCTCGATGTCGTCGACGGGCGCTACTTCGCCCGCCGCGTCCGCACCCGCGCAGCCCACCGGAGGCAGCTATGACGTCACCGAACGAAGAAGCCCCACTGGTGCCGCGGCCGGCGGCGACCGTGATGCTGGTCCGCGACGACCCGGGCGGTATCGCCGTCTTCCTGATGCGCCGGCACGCCAAGATGGAGTTCGCGGCCGGGACGATGGTTTTCCCCGGCGGTGGCGTCGATGACCGCGACCGCAACGCCGACATCGCGTGGGCCGGGCCGCCGCCACAGTGGTGGGCGCAGCGGTTCGGCATCGAGCCCGACCTGGCCGAAGCGCTGGTCTGCGCGGCGGCCCGGGAGACGTTCGAGGAGTCGGGGGTGCTGTTCGCGGGGCCGGCCGGCGACCCGGACGGGATCGTCGGCGACGCCTCGGTGTACGCCGACGCCCGCCGCGCGCTCGCCGACGGCACGTTGTCGTTCGCGGATTTCCTGCGCCGGGAGAACCTCGAGCTGCGTGCCGACCTGCTCCGGCCGTGGGCCAACTGGGTCACCCCCGAAGCCGAGCGCACGCGCCGCTATGACACCTACTTCTTTGTGGGCGCCCTGCCGCACGGGCAGCGGGCCGACGGCGAGAACACCGAATCCGACCGCGCCGGCTGGACCACGCCGCAGGCCGCCATCGACGACTTCTCCGCGGGCCGCTGTTTCCTGCTGCCGCCGACGTGGACCCAGCTGGATTCGCTGGCGGGGCGGACCGTCGCGGAAGTGCTGGCCGTCGAACGGCAAATCGTCACGGTGCAGCCGCACCTGGAGATCCAGGGCGACAACTGGGTCTTCGAGTTCTTCGATTCCGACCGCTACCACCAGGCACGCGAAGCCGGCGGGATGGGGTGGCGACATTGAGCGAGTTCGTCAGCACGGTGGTCAGCGACGGCTCGCAAGACGCCGGGCTCGCCATGCTGCTGCTGTCGCGGCCGCCGACGAACGCGATGACCCGCCAGCTCTACCGGGAGATCGTCGCCGCAGCCGCCGAGCTGGGGGAGCGCGACGACGTGGCCGCGGTCATCCTGTTCGGTGGCCACGAGATTTTCTCGGCCGGTGACGACATGCCCGAGCTGCGGACGCTGACCGGGCCGGAGGCCGAGACGGCGGCCGTGGCGCGGCAGCAGGCGATCGACGCCGTCGCGCGGATCCCGAAGCCGACCGTTGCCGCGATCACCGGGTACGCGCTGGGCGCCGGGCTCACGTTGGCGCTGGCCGCCGATTGGCGCGTCAGCGGTGACAACGTGAAATTCGGCGCGACCGAGGTCCTGGCCGGCCTCATCCCCGGCGGCGACGGCATGGCCCGGCTGACCCGCGCGGCCGGGGCGAGCAAGGCCAAGGAACTGGTGTTCAGCGGCCGGTTCTTCGACGCCGAGGAGGCGCTGGAGCTGGGCCTGATCGACGAGATGGTGGCCCCCGACGACGTCTACGACGCCGCCGCGGGGTGGGCGCGCCGCTTCCTCGACGGTCCGCGCCACG
Source organism: Mycobacterium sp. E3251 (assembly GCF_001666835.1). GTDB lineage: Bacteria > Actinomycetota > Actinomycetes > Mycobacteriales > Mycobacteriaceae > Mycobacterium. The sequence continues at coordinate 47,818 of NZ_LZJF01000196.1, forward strand.
CGCTGGCCGCCGCGAAGGCCGGCATCAACGACGTGTTCGAGCTGAGTCCGGCCGATCGGGCCGCCGCCGAGCGGCGCCGCTACGTCGAAGTGTTCGCCGCTGGTGGCAGCGCTGAAGACGACTCCGAATCCGGCGCCCGTTAGGCTGCCCTGCATGACGACGAGTTCGACCGATGCCGTTCCGAACCCCCATGCCACCGCCGAGCAGGTGGAAGCGGCAAGGCACGACAGCAAGCTGGCCCAGGTGCTCTACCACGATTGGGAAGCCGAATCCTACGACGAGAAGTGGTCGATCTCTTACGACCAGCGCTGCGTGGACTACGCGCGCGACTGCTTCGACGCCGCCGTGCCCGACGAGGTGCAGCGCGAGCTGCCCTACGATCGGGCCCTCGAATTAGGCTGCGGCACCGGGTTTTTCCTGCTCAACCTGATCCAGTCCGGGGTCGCTCGCCGCGGATCGGTCACCGACCTGTCGCCCGGCATGGTCAAGGTCGCCACCCGAAACGGGCAGTCGCTGGGCCTGGACATCGACGGCCGGGTCGCCGACGCCGAAGGCATTCCGTACGAGGACAACACCTTCGACCTGGTCGTCGGGCACGCCGTGCTCCACCACATCCCCGACGTCGAACTGGCGCTGCGGGAGGTCGTGCGGGTGCTGCGGCCGGGCGGCCGGTTCGTGTTCGCCGGCGAGCCGACCACCGTCGGCGACACCTACGCCCGCACGTTGTCGACCCTGACCTGGCGGGTCGCCACCAACGTCACCAAGCTGCCCGGTCTGGACGGCTGGCGGCGACCGCAGGCCGAGCTCGACGAATCCTCCCGCGCCGCGGCGCTGGAGGCCGTCGTCGACCTACACACCTTCACGCCGGACGGCCTGGAGCGGCTGGCCGTCGATGCCGGTGCGGCCGAAGTTCAAAGCGCCACAGTGGAATTCACCGCCGCGATGCTGGGCTGGCCACTGCGCACGTTCGAATGCGCGGTGCCGCCCGGGCGGCTCGGCTGGGGCTGGGCGAAGTTCGCGTTCACCAGCTGGAAGACATTGAGTTGGCTCGACGCCAACGTCATGCGCCACCTGGCCCCGAAGGGCTGGTTCTACAACGTGATGATCACCGGGGTCAAGCCCTCCTGAGTGACGGCCTTACGTTCGGCATCGGGGACGTCCGTTACCTGCGGTCGGAATCGGGTGCCGCGGCGCTGGCGGTGGTCGCCGAACTCGAGCTGACCGATGCCACCCGGATCGCCGATATCGCCTCGGCGCGCGCCCGGTTCGGCGACCGGGCGGCGGTGCTGGTGGAAACGACGTTGCTGCGCCGGCGCGCCGCCGAGAAATTCAGCGGACTGGGTCCCGAAATCCCGGTGTCAGAATGGCTTTTCACCGACGAGGCGCTGCAGCAGGCCACCGCGGCCCCGGTGGCTTTGCACCGCGCCGCGCGGCTCGCCGAGGCGGGAGTCGTCGTGCACGACGCGACCTGTTCGATCGGCACCGAGTTGGCCGCGCTGCACCGGCTCGGGGTCCGGTCGGTGGGCAGCGACCTCGATGCGGTGCGGCTGGCGATGGCCCGGCACAACCTGGGCGAGGCCGCCCACCTCTGCCGCGCCGACGCACTGGTGCCGGTGACCCGCGACGCCGCCGTGCTGGTGGACCCGGCGCGACGCGACAGCGGGCGGCGCCGCTTCCGCATCGACGACTACCGGCCGGGCCTCGGCGCCCTGGTCGACACCTATCGGGATCGCAATCTCGTCGTAAAGTGTTCGCCCGGAATAGATTTCGACGAAGTCAGCCGGCTCGGTTTCGACGGCGAGATCGAGGTGACGTCCTATCGCGGCGCGGTGCGAGAAGCGTGCCTCTGGTCGCGCGGGCTGGCGCAGGGCGGTGTCCACCGGCGGGCCAGCGTCCTCGACCGCGACGAGCAGATCACCGACACCGACCCGGACGACTGCCCGGTGCGGCCGGCCGGGCGATGGATAGTCGATCCCGACGGGGCGGTGGTCCGGGCGGGGCTGGTTCGCCACTACGCGGCGCGGCACGGGTTGTGGCAACTCGATCCCGACATCGCCTACCTGTCCGGGGATGTGCTGCCGGCGGCGGTCCGCGGCTTCGAGTTGCTCGAGCGGCTGGCGTTCGACGAGCGACGGCTCCGCCAGGCGTTGTCAGCGCTGGGCTGCGGGACGCTGGAGGTCCTGGTTCGCGGAGTGCGGGTCGACCCCGACGCCCTGCGGCGGCGGATGCGGCTGCGTGGCAGCCGGCCCCTGTCGGTGGTCATCACCCGCATCGGGTCGCGGGCCGCCGGTCGCGCGACGGCGTTCGTCTGCAGGCCCTCGCGGTAGGCTGGTGGGATCGCTCTTGGAGGCGCCAGCCCCGCCTAATCTGCAAGGACAATAGAAGGATGCGTTATCTGATAGCGGCCGTTGCGCTCGCGTCGGCGGCCCTGTTGGGCTGGCCGGCCGCCGCCGCCCCACCGTCGTGCGCCAGCCTCGGCGGCACCATGGAGGACGGCCAGATGTGCCGCGTGCGCGCCACCGGCCCCACCTACATGCTCAACATGGTGTTTCCCGCCGACTATCCCGACGAGCAGGCGCTGACCGACTACATCACGCAGAACCGGGACGGTTTCGTCAACGTCGCGCAGAGCTCCGGGTCGCGCGATCAGCCCTACCAATTCGAGGCGACCACCGAGCAGCGCAGCTCCGGTCAGCCGCCGCACAACACCCGCAGCGTGGTGCTCAAGCTCTTCCAGGACCTCGGCGGGTCGCACCCCTCCATCTGGTACAAGGCGTTCAACTACAACCTCGCGACGAAGCAGCCCATCACCTTTGACAACCTGTTCGCGCCGGGCACCACCCCGCTGGACAGCATCTTCCCGGTCGTGCAGCGTGACCTGGCACGCCAAACTCCTTTGGGCGCAACCATTTTGCCCTCGACCGGGCACGACCCGACGCACTACCAGAACTTTGCGATCACCGACGACCAACTGATCTTCTACTTCGCGCCCGGTGAGATGCTGCCGGCGTTTGCCGGGCCGGTCCAAGCCGAGGTGCCCCGCAACGCCATCCCGCCCCTGGCCCTCTGACACCGCTGGCGTCAGACCGGACCGGCCAGCGTCTCCATTGCCGCGGCGCCGGCCGCCAGCGCCACCTGCGCGAGGCACCCGAGCAGCGGGACGAAGAAGGCGGTGCGGCGCCGGGCGAGGCGGCGGATGGCGACCACCAGGGCGGCGACGAAGACGATGGCCCCGCCGCCGAGGCCTAAAAACATGGCGCGGTCGATCCACGCCGGGTCGCCGCACTTCCGGGAGCCGCACGGGTCGGTACCCATGACGAAGAGGCTCAGCACGCCGATGGTGACGGCGACCAGGAAGGCGTGGACGGCGAGCAGCACAATGGTCGCGGTGCGGTCCACCGCCAGGTTGCGCTCGCTTTTTCCGGAGTAGGAGGCGACAGCGCCCCGCGTCTCGTCGTCATCGGTGGCCATGGGGTCAGTATGGCCCGGTCATGCCGGCGCGAAACCGTACACCTGGCCGTCGCTGGTCGCGGCCACGACCCGGCGATCGGTGCCGACCGAGACCCCGACCGGATATCCGGTGGCCGCCGGAAGCGGGTAGCTGCCCTGGGTGTGACCATTGCCGGGATCGAAGACCAGCAGCGACATGCCGGGCGCGCCGTTCGCGGCCGGGGTGCTGGTGACCGTATAGCCGACGCCGGCGCCCGCCAGGCTCGACGACGACAGCGGGACGACGTCGTCGCGGCGCCACGCCTGATCCGCGTGATCGCCCGCGTCCCTGAACGCCACCAGCCGGGTGTCGGGCCCGCCGCCCGCCACGATGAGTCCGCCGGGCGTGACGGCGGGCGGCGTCTGTGCCAGGAACCCCATCGGCGCCGACCATTTCACTTTCCCGTCACCGGCGTGAAGTGCCCACAGTCGTTGGTCGCGGCCGTTGACGTAGACGGTCGACCCGTCGGCGGACAGCACGGGGCTGGCGATGACACCCTCCCCGACGGCGTCGCTGGTCCACTCCCGCGACAGCAGCGGCGTCTGCCCGGGGTGATACTTCAGCCCGACCAGCCCCGCGGCCGGGGCGCCCGGCTGCCAGACGCCCAGCACCGCCATCTGGCTGGCCGCCGAGAAGGCGGGTGCGGCGGCCACCGGGCAACCCTGGCGGGCCGGCGCGCAGTCGGCCAACCCGCGCGTCGCGTCGGTGGGATCGACGCCGTCCACCAGATCCATCGGGCTGCCGGCCACCTCGCCACGGTGCGCCTCGAAGACCAGCACCTGGCCCAGGTGCGTCGCCACGAGCAGCTGCCCGTGTCCCAGAAACCGTGGCGTCGCGGGCATTCCGATCACCGGCCGCCGCCACCGCGTCCACTGCGTGACCGGGAAGGACAGGAACGCGCCGGGCTGGCCGACGTAGAGGTTGTCGAACCCGTCGAAGAGCGGGCCCGCAAACCCGCCGCCCTGGAACAGCCGCACGCACCAGCGCTGCCGGCCGTTGTGGTCGTTCTCCCACTCCATCAGCGAACAGCCGGCCGGCGTCTGCGCGTTGAGGGCCAGGTAGCCGCGCGCGCTCAGCGCCGGGCCCGCGGCCAAGCCGCCCTTGACGGAGCGCGTCCACCCCAGCGCCAGCTTGGTCGCGCCGTTGGTGCCGGTGTAGCTGCTGTTGGCGGCGTCACCGTATTGCGCGGGCCAGCCGGCCGAGGCGGATGCCTCCACCCACGAGTCGGTGTTGGCGCAGCCGGCGAACCCCATGGTGATCCCGGCCGCCAGCAGCGCGGATGACCAACGCCGAAGCCCACGCAGCAGATGTCGGGCACGCACTTGGATTCCCCAGATCCTTTCCGCGGACGTCGGCATGGGCAGCGATCGAGTACAGGTGAGGGTAACCCGTGGAGATCTCGGCGCAATTGATCGCTAGGCTGTCCGGCCATGACGAGCATGTGGGGCGCGCCGGTTCATCGCCGCTGGCGTGGATCGAACCTGCGGGACCCGCGCCAGGCCAAGTTCCTCACGCTGGCGTCGCTGAAATGGGTGTTGCGCAACCGCGCCTACACGCCCTGGTACCTGGTGCGGTATTGGCGGCTGCTCAAGTTCAAGCTCGCCAACCCACACATCATCACCCGAGGGATGGTCTTCCTGGGTAAGGACGTGGAGATCCACGCGACGCCCGAACTCGCGCAGCTGGAGATCGGTCGCTGGGTGCACATCGGCGACAAGAACACGATCCGTGCCCACGAGGGGTCGCTGCGGTTCGGCGACAAGGTGGTGCTGGGCCGTGACAACGTCATCAACGCCTACCTCGACATCGAACTCGGCGATTCGGTCCTGATGGCCGACTGGTGCTACGTCTGCGACTTCGACCACCGCATGGACAACATCAACCTGCCGATCAAGGATCAGGGCATCGTGAAGTCACCGGTGCGGATCGGGCCCGACACCTGGGTCGGGGTGAAGGTGACGGTGCTGCGCGGCACGGCCGTCGGCCGCGGCTGCGTGCTGGGCTCGCACGCGGTGGTCCGCGGTGTCATCCCCGACTACTCGATAGCGGTCGGCGCGCCGGCCAAGGTGGTCAAGGACCGCCAGCTCGCCTGGGAGAGCTCGGCCGCCCAGCGGGCGGAACTGGCCGCCGCGCTGGCCGACATCGAGCGCAAGAAGGCTGCGCGCTAGCCGGATGGCGGTGACCCGCAGCGCCCGGCTTCGCCGCGCTCGCGATCCCCGCTAGCCGGATGGCGGTGACCCGCAGCGCCCGGCTTCGCCGCGCTCGCGATCCCCGCTAGGCGGCCGGTTCAGCGTGGTCGTCGACCTTGAAATCGAAGTTGACGTCACCGGCGTCGATGTTGGTGACGGTCACCGCTACGCCGTATTTGTCCTTGCCGTCGACGAGCTGGCACCGTAGCGTCGCGCCCTGCACGCCCTTCAAGTTGTCGGGGCAGGTGACCGCGTCCGGCCGTCGGCCCACCTGCTGGGTCAGCTTGTCGCTGATAATGCTGGCGACCTGGTTCTTGTCGACCGTCTCCGCCATGTCGAACTTGACGTCATTGCCGTTCACGCTCGTGACGGTCACGTTGACATTGAATGTCTGGTTCTTGACCTTCATCTCGCAATTGAGTTGCGCCCCAACCTTTGCCGGCAGATCGTTCGGGCAGGTCACCGAATCGGGCTTATTGCCCGCGGCGTCGGTGAGCTTGGAGGTGATCTGGCCGGCAACGTCGCTCTTGCTGACCGTGTGCGACGAGCCCACGGAACACGAACAGGCGGTGACGCCTGCCAGCAATCCCGCTGCGGCACCGGAGGCCACCAACGTGCGAACGATGAAGTGTGTCATTAGTGCCTCCCGAGCGGCTTGACAACTGTGAATCGGCTGATAATTGCATGCCAGCTAGCTTCGGGGCAGGCGAATGAGCAAACGTTCACGCGGGCGACAATTCGTTGCTGGGCGAGGTGCGTCGGCTGGTGGCTCAGATGCTCTGGTAGCGGCGCAGCGCTTCGGCGCGCTCGGCGCCGTGGTCGACGATCGGGGCGGGGTAGTCGGCCGGCCGCTCGCCCTTGCGCAGGTGCGCGTCGTCGACCGAGCGCAGCTCGGGCACCCAGCGCCGGATGTACTCCCCGGACGGGTCGAACTTTTCGCCCTGGGTGGTCGGGTTGAACACCCGAAAGTACGGCGCGGCATCGGTACCGCAGCCCGCGCACCACTGCCACCCATGCTGGTTGTTCGCCATGTCACCGTCGACGAGCTGATCCAGGAACCACTCGGCGCCCCACTGCCAGGGCAGGTGCAGGTCTTTGACCAGAAACGATGCGACGATCATCCGCACCCGGTTGTGCATGAACCCGGTCTCGCGCAGTTGACGCATTCCCGCGTCCACCATCGGGAAGCCGGTTTCGCCGGCCTTCCACGACTCGAAACGGCGTTTCGCGTCGGAACCCGTGTCGGTACGGATGCCGTCGAACTGGCTGTTCCAATTGCGCCAGGCGCTGGCCGGCCGGTGATGCAGCACATCGGCGTAGAAGTCGCGGAATGCCAACTCGCGCAGATAAGCCCGGGCCCCGTCGTGACGGAGGTCGAGATCGGCGACCAGGGTCCGGGGATGGATGCTGCCGAACTTCAGGTGCGCCGACATCCGGCTGGTGCCGTGCATATCGGGCAGGTTACGTTCCTCGGCATAGCGCTGTAAGCCGTTGTCCACGAACGACTTCCACTGCTTGCGGCCCGCGGCCTCGCCGGCGGCGACGTCGAGTTCGGCGCCGGGATCTGGGATTTCGGCTTGCTCGAACGGCAGCTGCGCCGGATCGAGCCAGCGCGCCGAACCGGCGCTCGATTTCGCCGGTGCCCGCCACCCGGACTCGCGCCACTGGCGCAGAAACGGGGTGAACACCTGGTAGGGGGTGCCGTCCTTCTTGGTGACCCGGCCCGGTGACACCAGGTACGGCGATCCCGTGGCCACCAGGGGAACGGAATCCAATGCGGCACGCACCTTTTCGTCACGGCGCTTGCCGTACGGCGCGAAATCCTCGGAGATGTGCACGGCCGACGCACCGACCTCCCCGGCGATGCGCGGGATCACGTCGTCGGGCCGGCCACGGGTCACCAGTAACCGGCCATCCAGGTCGTCACGCAACTGTCGCAGCGAGTCACCCAGGAACTGGAGGCGGCGCCGGCCGGAGGAAGCCTCGAGCTTCGGATCGAGCACGAAACAGGCGAGCACTTCTCCGGCGCCGGCCGCGGCATTCAGCGCCGGATGGTCACCCAACCGTAGGTCGCGGCGAAACCACAAGAGGGTCGGCATGATCCGATGATTTCCTCAGCGGTTCAGCCGCCAAACATGGGTGGCCAGGACCGTCGCGAAGGAGCACCACAGCGGATACGCCGACAGGGCCAGTCCGGCCCGCGGGTCGGCTTGCGCCGTCCGACGCGTGAGGTCGACGCTGCTGGCCGTCAGCGCGGCGGCACCGACCGCGGAGGCGCCGAGTTTGTGGAAACGGAAGAAGAGCCAGCTCCACGCGGCGTTGAGAACAAGATTGAGCCCGAGTGCCGCGGTGTAGCGGCGCGCCTTGTCGTATTGTCCCGCCGCGCGAAACCGGTCGATGGCCACCGCGGACGTGACCGCGATGTCGCCATAAAGCGTGGTCCACGCCACCGGGAAGGCGGCGTTGGGGGGCTGGTAGGGCGGCTTGCGCAGCCGCGCATACCAGGCGGGAACGGCCTTGGCGCTCGCGATGCTTCCGGATCCGCCGGCGACGGCCACGGCGAGGCTCGTCGCGGCCAGGGTTGACTTGTTCACTTGGCGCTCCGTTCGTGTTGATATTCGGCTTGTGCTGCAACGGTGTTGGCGGGTTTCGGTACGGCGGGCCACCAGATACGGTCGCCGATGACGGCGAACAGCGCGGGGATGACCAGTGTGCGGACCACGAAGGTGTCCAGCAGGATGCCCAGGCCGACAATGATTCCCAGCTGGGTGAGCACGATCAGCGGCAACACGCCCAGCACGCAGAAGACGGCGGCCAACACGATTCCCGCACTGGTGATGACGCCGCCGGTGGCCGACACCGCCGCGACCATCCCCGCCCGTGCGCCGCGCTGCGCGGACTCCTCGCGCGCCCGGGTGACCAGAAAGATGGTGTAGTCCACCCCGAGGGCGGCCAGAAAGAGAAAGGCGAACAGCGGCGTGCTGTTGTCCAGCGCCGGAAAGCCGAACACGTGGCTGCTGGCCCATCCGCCAAGGCCTAATGCGGCCAGTGCCCCGAGAATCGTCGCCGCGAGCAGTGTGGGCGGCGCGAGTACGGATCGCAGCAGGACATAGAGCACGACGAGGATGACCGCAAGAATCGCCGGGATCAGCAGATGCCGGTCGTGGGTTGCCGCGTTGCGGACGTCGAGTGCCTGCGCATCCGTTCCGCCCACCAGCGCCGCCGGGTCGGCGGACTTGGTCGTATCACGCAGCGCGGCAATGGTATTGAACGCCCGATCGGTGGCTGGCGGCGCATCGATCACCACCGACCACTTCGTCAGCCCGGACGCCGAGTGGCCCGAATCGATGGAGGAGATCACGCCGGGGGTCGCCTTGATGGCCTGCGGCACCCGCGAATCGGTGGGGGCGACCACGAGCGTCGGGCTGGCCAGGCCGGCCGGAAAATGTGCGGCCACAATGTCGTAACCGGTCACCGAATCCGCGTGAACCCGGAACTGCTCGGTCTGCGACAAACCGATGCGCGTGCCCAGTAGACCGGTGGCAAGGGCCGCCAGACCGGCGACCGCGACCGCCGCGACCAGCGCCGGACGCCGATTCACCCACTCCCCGATGCGATGCCAGGCACCGGAATCCGTGGTCGGGTGGTCCTCGGGGTGGGGAATGAACGGCCAGAACAATCGACGGCCACACAGTCCCAGCAGCGGTGGCAGTATCACCAGGGCCGACACCGCGGCGACCACGAGTCCGCACGCCGCGAGCGCGCCCAGGCTGCGTGTGCTCGGCGTCGAGGCGAACAGCAAGGTGAGCAACGCCAGCACCACGGTGGCATTGCTGGCGACGATCGCGGGCCCGGCCATCCGCACCGCGCGACGCAGGGCCTCTCGGTGTTCGCTCGTGTGCCGAAGCTCCTGCCGATAGCGCGAAATCAACAGCAGCGCGTAGTTGGTGCCCGCACCGAACACCAGGACACTGGTAATTCCGGAGGTCGCGCCGTCGAAGCTCAGCCCGGTCAGCGACGCCACCGCAGTACCCACCGCCGCCGCGACCCGGTCGGCGAACCCGACCACCACCAGCGGCAGCAGCCATAGCACCGGGGAGCGATAGGTGGCGATCAGCAGCAGGGCCACCACCGAGGCCGTCACCGCGAGCAGGGTGATGTTGGCGTTGGTGAACGCGCCGGCGATGTCGGCGCCGAACGCCGGGCCGCCCGTGACGTGTGCCTGCAGCTCCGCCGCCAGGCCGGTGGAGGCGGCTTTGCGCAGGTTGGCGACCGTGTCGCTCAGGGTGAGGCCCGACAGATCGGCGCTGACCGGCACCACCCCGATGGCCGCCTTGCCGTCGGCCGACACCTGCGCCGGTGCCGCCGCCGCGGCGACGTCCGGCCGTACGGCGGCCTGCATGCGGTCGCGCGCCGCCTGTGCGGCGGTGACGTCGGCGGGGGTGAGCGCGGCACCGTCGGTGCGGCTGACGACCATGATCAATGGAACGCGGTCCCCGCCGGGAAACTGGCGAGCCAGGGCGTCGACCCTGGCGGAATCGGAAGCCGTCGGCACAGACAACGGCGCCTGGCCCGCCGCCGCATTCGCGCCGACGATCACCATGAAACCGATGCCGAGCAGCAGGGCAGCCAGCACGAACAGCCACGATCGCCGCCCCGTCAGGGCCGCGGCCAAGCCATCCCACATCACAAAGAGAAGTCTTTCAGTATGTTAAACATTAATCAACTGAAATTACGCATCGTCACGCATTAGGGCGCCGACGGCACGCAACAAGGGGCACTATGAACATTATGGATGTGAGGGGCCGGGGGTTCGTCGCGCCGGGGTGCCCGCAGTGACGGCCGACCGCGGGCCGATGACCACTCGCAAGCGTCGGCACATCGACGTGTGCCTCGGTGAGCAGGTGAACTATGAGCAGCTCAGTACGGGGCTGGAGCGCTACCGGTTGCCCTACAACGCGCTGACCCAGACCAGCCTCGGTGACATCGACCTGTCCACCAAATTCTTCGGTGCGAACCTGCGGTCGCCGGTTCTCATCGGTGCGATGACCGGCGGCGCCGAGTTGTCGGGCACCATCAACCGGAATCTGGCCGCGGCCGCTCAACAGCTTGGCGTCGGGATGATGCTCGGCTCACAGCGGATCATGCTCGACAGCGTGCTCGGCGAGCGGGCGGCGGCCAGCTTCACGGTTCGTGATGTGGCCCCGGATGTCTTGCTGTTCGGCAACATCGGCCTGGCCCAGCTGACCGAGGCCGCCGTGCCCGAGCTCGCGAAGGCTCTCGACCGGGTGGGCGCCGATGCGCTTGCGGTGCACACCAATCCGTTGCAGGAAGCCATGCAGAGCAACGGTGACACGGACTTCTCCGGGTCGTTGGCCAGGCTGCGAGCTGTGGCCGACGCGATAGATCGCCCGGTGCTGCTCAAGGAGGTCGGCCACGGGATCGGCGGCGTGGCGGCGGCGGAACTGGTTGGGGCCGAAGGGGACCTGCCCCTTTCCGGGATAGACGTTGCGGGCGCCGGCGGCACGTCATGGTCGCGGGTCGAGCAGTTCGTCCGCTACGGCGAGCTGCGGTACCCGCATCTGGCCGATTGGGGCATCCCGACCGCGACGGCGATCGTCGAGGTGCGGGAGGTGCTGCCGGAGATTCCGCTGGTGGCTTCGGGGGGTATCCGCACGGGGATGGACGCGGCCAAGGCCATCGCGTTGGGCGCCGACGTCGTGGCGGTGGCTCGGCCGCTGCTGCCGGCCGCGATCGATTCCGCTGCTGCCGTTGTTGATTGGCTGCAGCCGTTCATCGACGAGCTTCGCGTCTGCCTGCACGGCTGCGGTGTCGCCGGCCTTTCCGGGTTGCGCGCCCTCGACCTCACGCCGGTCTCGTAGAGGCGTGCGAGATGGCGGTGATACTGGCCTACGGGTCGCCGGCCCTCGGGCACCTGCTGCCGGTCGGGGCGCTGCTGGCCGAGCTCGTCGCCCGCGGTCACGAGGTTCACGCCCGCACTATGGCGGCCGGCGTCGCGACGATGCGGGGGGTGGGCGTGCACGCCGAGCCCGTCGCGCCCGACATCGAGGCGATCGTCGGCGAGGACTGGCGGGCGCGAAACGCCTTGGAAGTGTTGAAGTCAACCATCGACGTGCTCTGCCGTCGCGCGGTGCTCGAAGTCGAGGATCTGCGGCGCGCGGTCGATGCGGTCCGGCCGGATGCCATCATCGTGGACGCGAACTGCTGGGGGGCGATGTCGGCCGCGGATGCCGGAAGCATCCCATGGCTGGTCTTCTCGCCCTTCACCCCGTACCTACGGTCCCGTGGCGTTCCGCCCTTCGGCCCGGGCTTTCGACCGCTTCCCGGCATCGTCGGCGACTTCCGGGACGCCTCGGTTCGACCGATCGTCCGGCACCTGTTCGACCGGCCAATGCTGCCGCGGGTCAACGCCATTCGCGCTGGTCTGGGGGTGGCGCCGGTCGCCTCGGTCGACGACTTCGTGCGGCGCGCGCCGCTGCTGCTGGCCGTCGGCGGCGAGCCCTTCGAGTATCGGCACCCCGGCTGGGCCGGTTTGGTTCACCACATCGGCGCGTGTGTTTTCGAACCCGCGCAGAGCGCCACGCCGGAGTGGCTCGCCGCCATCGAACGGCCAGTGGTACTGGTGAACACGTCCTCGATCAAACAGCCCGACGCCGCCCTGGGGCGAATCGCGCTGCGGGCGCTGGCAGATGAGCCCGTCCACGTGGTGGCGACGTTCCCCGCGGGCATACCACCCGACCTCCCGCGGCCACCCAACGCGACCATAAGCCGCTTCGTCCCCCACGGGGCGGTGCTGGAGCGGGCCAGCTGCGCCATCACACACGGGGGGATGGGAACGACGCTGAAAGCCCTCGACCGCGGCGTACCCGTCTGCGTCGTGCCGTTCGCGCGGGACCAGGCCGAGGTCGCGCGGCGCGTCGAGGTCGCTCGCTGCGGCACCCGCCTGGCGGCCAAACGCCTCACCGTGGCGCGGCTGAGGGCGAAGGTGCGCGCGGCGATGACGATGGCGGACGGCGCGCGCCGCGTGGCTGCCGGGTTCGCCGCGACCGGAGGTGTGCAGCGCGGCGCGGACCTGATCGAGCAGCGGGTGCTCGGCCCGGCGGCCCGGCGGCCGGTGCGTTAGGCCGGGCGATCGCCGGTCTTACTCACCGGCCTTCGCCGGCCCTTGGCCGGCGCGGGCTTGGCTTCGTTCACCGAAGGTTTGGGGGCCGCCGTGTCGAATTGCGATTCGAAGGTGGACATGGCCTCCATCATCGCCAGGAAAACCCGATGTGCTGCGGCCAGATCGCGGTCGGACAGGTCGGCAAGGGCCGCGCGCAGTTCCGCGCCGAGTGGGGTGAAGAACGAGCGGGCCAGCTCCATGCCGGGTTCTTCGTAACGCAGCAGCGTCTTGCGCCGGTCGACGGGATCGGGCTCGCGCCGAAGGTGCCCGGAGTCGATCATTCGGTCAACCAGGTAGGTGATCGCGGCGGGCGACACGTCCAGCCGTTGTCGCAACTGGGCCGGCGTCAGCGGCGTCCCGGCGGTTTCGGCGACCATGATGTGCAGCAAGGCGTGCAAGTCGGTGCCGCCGACATCGTGCTGACGGGCGAAGTGCCGTCCGATGCGGTCCGATTGCGCTGTGAGTGCGCGCATGTCGGCCGACATCAACTTCTCGAGTTCGGCTCGGTCTAGTCGTCGATCAGAGGCGCCGCGCTTGGTCACTTACCTGTGTCCTTCTGCAAGATTCGCCGCCCAGCGTATCGGCGACCGCCGCGCGCGGTCCGCGTACCCCGCCAAGTGTCTCGCATTTGCGCCGGATTGGCCCGTTCAGGACTTGGTCGGGTCGTGGCCCCAGTTCATCAGGGAGTAGCGCCAAGCGCTCTCGGCGATGTCGCCCCCGGGGCGTTGCGCCAGGTGGCGCCTGGCGTAGCCGACGACCTTGCGCATGTGCGCGTAGTCGTCGGCCGCGAGTTCACTCCGTTTGGCCCGGAGTATCTCGACAATGCGGCGACCGCTGGCGTGGCCGGTCGACTCATCGCCGCCGCGCTTCTGTCCCACACTCTGCGACTGCTCGGTCGCAAGCCACTTCTCCAGCTCGCCAGTGGTCATGTTGACCGTCTTCCGGAAGCTGTCCCAGGTGGTCTCGTCGTCATCGTCGGCCATCTTCGACCTCAGTCCCGGCGGCGCAGCGCGCTGGGTTTGTGCACCGCGTCCGCGCCCGTCTTGTCGCTGCGGACCTGGTACTGCGGCTCGTCTTCGGAGGCGCGCACGGTGCGTCCGGCGGCCTGGGTGTCCGAGGTGATTTCGCGCTCCACCGTTCCCCGAACGGTGCTGCCGTGGCTGCGCCACTCGACCTTGTCGCCCTCCTGAAATTTCTTGTCACCCATGTCGCTTCTCCTTTCAACATGACGGAGCCGCCGCCGGCGTTACGCCACCGCGCGCGGTGGCGGTGACGTCGCGGGCGATGCCGCCGAACACCACGTCGCGGTAGGGCGCTGCCGCGTTCCAAAAGATCTGCCCTGCAAGGCCATAAGGCTGAAACAACGCCCGCTGGCGGTACTGGGATCCGCCGTTGCCGGCGGGGCTCGCCGACAGCTCCAGCCAGAGGCGCCCGGGCAGCGGGATATCAGCGCGCAGTCGGAGCAGCCGCGGCGTGTCGATGCGCTCCACGCGCCACCAGTCCAGGGCCTCGCCCTCGTGCAGTTGCTGCCCGTCCAGCGGCCGGCGCAGAAACCGCACGGCGCCCAGCGCCCCGTTGATCCAGCCGCGCAGGGGCCATTCCAACGGAATTGCCGACCAGTTGCGCTCTGCGACGGCCGTTTGGATGGCCCGCCATAGCGTTTCGGGGTCGGTGCGGCTATGGCGTTGGCGCACATCCTCATACAGCGATCCGCCGGCCCACTGCGGGTCGGTGGGCAGCGGCTGGGAGGGTGCACCATTCATGTCGGCGCGCGACCACCGGGTGCGCAGATCTTTTTCGCGCACGTGCCCCAGGGCGAGTTCGACGGCCTCCTCGTAGTGGGTGAGCCCGCCGTCGGGATCGGGTATGTACCGGGCGATGTCGTGGTTGGCGCACACCACGTCGTTTTCCAGCGACTCCATCAGCGAGACGGCCAGTTGGCGAGGAATTGGGGTGAGCATGTCGACCCACGGCGCCGACAGCCGTGGCGTCAATAGGGGCACAGGCACCGCGGGCCGCCGGGGCAGGCCCGCGATCACGGCGTACTTGCGGATCATTTCGGTGTAGGTGAAGCGGTCCGGTCCGCCGATGTCGAATGGCCGGTTCACCTCCGCGGGCAGCTCCGCCGCGCGGACCAGGTAGTAGAGGACGTCGCGCACCGCGATGGGCTGGACGCAGGTACGCAACCATCGCGGCGCCACGATCAGCGGCAGCCGCTCGGTGAGGTACCGCAGCATCTCGAAGCTGGCCGACCCCGCCCCGATGATGGCGGCCGCGCGCAATTCAACGGAGGGCACGCCCGAAATTCGTAGCAGGCGCCCGACTTGCGCGCGTGAGGCCAGGTGATCGGAGAGCTTCTGCCCGTCGGGCGTGATGCCGCCGACGTAGACGATGCGCGACAGCCCCGCCCGGGCCGCGCACTCGGCGACGTTGCGGGCCGCGCGTTCGTCGAAGTCCACGAAGTCGGGCCGCATCAGCGAATGCACCAGGTAGTACAAGACTTGCTGACCTTCCAGTGCCCGGCCCACGGCGGTGGCGTCGATGACGTCGCCGGCAACGACCTCTACCTGGTCGCGCCAGGCGACGTCGTCAAGCTTGGCGGGGTCTCGGGCCAGCACGCGCACGGTGTGCCCCTTCTCGAGCAGCTCCGGGATGAGCCGCGTGCCCAGGTATCCCGTGGCGCCGAACACGACGCAGTGCATCAATTCGCTCCTTCAGCTGAGCTGTCGTTGGGGCTGGCGGTATGGGCAGGATGCCCCGACGTGCGCCGGCGCTCCTTGAGCTGTGCTTCGTAAACGTGGCGACTACCGGCGGTGAGCCGGCTCCGCACCAGGCGTTCGACTTCTCGGAAGCATCGGTAGTAGCCGTCGTCGTAATCGTCGACGACCTGAAACGTCCACCGTCCCGGTAACACGTTGCGCCCGACGAGTTCGACGCTGATGTGTCGCGCCAGGTCGGAGTGCCCCAGCTCGTTCAGCTGGGCGACCGCGGCGTCGAGTTGCAGGTCGGCCCGCCCGGTCAGCTGGTGGAAGGAATACAGGTGGCCCCGAGCGCGCTCGACGGTTTCGAGGGCCTCGGTGACTTTGCCGACCGCCTCGGCGACGGCGTCGCTCGTTTCTGCGTCATCCATGGCTTCCTCCCCGACCGGTCGTTAAGGCATTCCCCGTGGAATAGGGGCCGAATCCCCGGAACCGGCATCCGTAACTTAAATCACTTAATAGTTAAGTTACTGGAATAACACCCGCTTCGCCAGGATGGTTCACTCGTGAGTGCTTGCCGAGCAAGGGCTTTGGCGCCGGGGATCAAAGCGCCTTGAGATGCTTTTTGGTCGCCCTGCGGAGCTGGATGATCCGCGCTGCGCCGACGAGCACCGTTGTGGTTGCCCCGGCAACCGCCGCCAACAGGTAGCCCACTCCGACGGGCAGGTTCCAGTGGAAGCCAAGGAAGTGGACGGTGATGGATTCGGTGTTCTGCGCGACGAAGATAAGCAGAACGATCAAGATCACCAGGCCGACGACAAGCGCCCACCACGCGGCCGCCAGCCGGGTGAACGATCGCGATGACGGCTCGGTGGGAATGTGGGACTCGGTGCTCATGCTGGTGACTAGCCCCTCACGCAATGGTCCAAACACGTTGAGACCTCGAATGCCCTGTCGTTTAATCCGTCGGCTCCGGGGTATGTGGCCTGCGATGACTGTGAAAGAGGTACCGCAGCGTGTCTGGCGCGGCCGGCGCAAAGTGATGCGGTTACAACGAGACCTGTGGCTTGCGCAGTTGGCCCTCTGGCCGACTTTGATCGTTTCGGCCGTTCTGCTTTCGGCGCTCACTTGGGCCGTGTGGCAACGAACGCGGCAACGCCAGTCTGGCCGGAGTCAACCCGACGCGGTGCCCCCCGGCACGGATGCCTCACGGGCGGGCGCGCCGCGGCCGCAGGCCGGCCTCAACGGCTGACGCGTCTCGCGAACAGGCCCCAGGAGACGGCGGCCGACAGGAACGCGAATGCCTGAGCGACGCCGATGCGGCCGGACGGAACGACAAACCCTGCGACGTAGCGGTCGACGAACCCCGTGCTGGGCAAGGGATCCATGTCGGCGCGGCGACGGGCCCATGATTCCAGTGATGTCAACGGGCAGGGCAGCTTGAGCCCGACGACGGCGGCGCCCCAGGCGACTGCCGCCCGGTGCAGCACGATGGTGCGCGGCCAGCGCAGCGCGAGGAAGCCGCCCGAGGGTACGTAGGCCAGGTAGGCAAGGTGCACGGCGACCGTCACCACGACCGCGGCGGCATACCCTCTTCGCATGGCCGAGCCGTCAGCCGAGGCCGGCACGCACCTGGTAGCGGCGCTCGGCGTAGGCGAGATCGTCGCGCCAGAGCCTGCCGGCCGCGAAGCGCATGAGCGGTGTGATCAGCGGGGCCGCCCGGGACGCCCGCTTGAACCCGGGACGGTCCGAGTACGCGATGGTGGCTTCCAGCACGGCGGTGCGTGGCCGCCCGTCGGGGCCTGACCCGACCGGCGTGGCGTGCGTTTCCACCGTGCTGCCGGTTCCCTCGCCGTCCACGATGCGCATCACGATGGTGCGTGCCTCGGGGCAGCTGAACTCCGCGACAACGGGAACGCCCAGCCGGCCCATCCGGAAGGTCACCGCCACCAGGAACCGATCGATGTGTTCGGTTGGCGTGGTGAGCACTTCGAGCCGGGCGAACGAGTACGGGTGGAACCACGCGCCGTGCCAGGGGTCAAGCCGATTGGCGATGACGTCGGCGGGCTCGCACACGCCCACAGTGCGGGCGACGGCGGCCAGGATGTCGCCGGCCGGCCGGGCCGGGATCACCGGCTCATCCAACGGGGCCTCCCCACCCACGCTGTCGAGCCGCACCCAAACCAGGGTGCCGTCGTCGTGGCTGGGCAAGGGACTCCAGCCGAATTCACCCGCGCGACCATCCAGGGCCAGCCCGTGCCATCTGCAGATCAGAGTGCCGCAGTGCACGGTCCCGGTGGCCAGATCGGCCCCCAGGTGCGGGCAACTACGGGGCCCGACACAAAGCCGGTCGTCGGCGTCGCGCCAGGCGACGAGTTCGACTCCGGCGACCCGGGCGCCGAACGGTCGCCCGGGGCGCACGTCGGCGCTGCCTGCGAACGCGAACCAGTTCCCCGTCGGTCTTTGCTGGGCGCGTTCCAGCGCGCCGTCGATGATGGCCGGCTGCGCGTCCCGGTAGGTCGGGCGTTGCTCGGCCCACGGCGTACGCGGAATCACCTGCAACGGCCAGTCTTTCGCTCGGGTGGCCGGCCACAGGTGTTGCAGCTGTTCACGAATATTCATCTCTGGGCGCGTCCTTCGCGGCTGGCGAGCCATCGCAACAGGGGTGACCGGCCGCGGGTGGGTACCGTGACCAACGGGTGACCGGCCAGCCCCCATCTTCCCAGCAAATGGTTCGCCGCGCACCATCCCGTGGTCGCGGCGCGCTCCATCAGCGCGACGGGCAGATCGACGCGGACGGCGTCGCCGGCCAACAGCAGACCGGGCTGCGGCGTGACCACCGGGGGGCGGTGCGCATACGATCCGGGGGAAAACAGCGGGCAATCGTTGCGTTGCAGGAGCTGTTCGCAAACGACTTGCGCCGCCGCGGTTTCCGGATAGATCTTGTTTAGCTGGCGCAGCATGGCGGCGCGCGACGGCTCGGCATCGAGGGCGTACGAGTGCAATTCGACGACGGACCCGCGGTGAGCGCGTGCCCATTCCGCGGCCTGAAGTTCGTAGCGCTCCAGCACGCTGATGTTGTCCAGTGGTTCGTGGCCGGCCGTGCCCAGGAACGCCGGCCGCCCGGCGTTGACGGGCCGATCGAGCCACAACCGATACACGGCGAATGGCGGTGCGGTGCGCAGCTGCGCGATCTGTGCGCGCCAGTCGTCGGTTGCCAGCCCGGTCGATGCCGCGACGATGCGCTGCAAACCGGTCACGTCGGTGGCGAGCACCACGGCATCCGCCTTGATGTGGTCGCCCGAATCGGTATGCACCCGGAACGGTTCCGACGGCCTCGTGTCGATCTGCGAGGCGCCGGTGCCGAGGCGAAAGCGCACGCCCCGCGCCTCGAGGTAGCGCCGTAGCGGATCCCATAGGGCGCTGTCGTAGTTCGACGTGGGGACGTCGAAGATCAGGCCCTCGGACGATCCGAGGAAGTAGATGTGGAACATGGTCGCCAGTTCAGCCGCGGAAAGTTTGGCGGGGTCGGCGAAGAAGCTGCGGGAGAACACCTCGAATGCGAGATGCCTTGCCGCCTGCGGGAATCGGATGCTCTTCAGGAACGTCGCGGCGTCGAAGTGGTCGAGGCGCTCATAGATTCCCGGCACCGACACCGCCGCCAGGGGCGCGGCCGCGCGAGCGTCGATCTCAAGGAAGTCGCGGAGCCGGAAGGTCGGGCTGCGCGCCGCGAAGGCCACCGCGTTCCACGGCGGGGTCCGCGGCAACCCCCGGAAGGTGTCGCGCCGGCCCGCCCCGTCGATGAGCGGATAGTCGGCCACGGGCGTGAGCATTCGCAAGTGCGGATCGATGCGTCCGAGCAGGGCCCGCAGGTTGTAGTACTGGCGGAAGAACGCGTGGAAGCCGCGATTCATCGCCAGGCCGGTGCCACCGTGCTGCTCCGTCCAGCCGCCCACCCGGCCGCCCAGGTAATGTTCGCGCTCGATCACCTCGACGGCGACGCCGCGTTCGGCCAGTCCGGTGGCGGCGGTCAGGCCCGCGATGCCGCCGCCCACGACGACCACCCGGGGTCGTGACGCCAGCGCATTCGCGTCCGGCAATCCGGTTGTCGCGGGAAGTGTTTCGCGTCGCCGGTCGGTACCGATGGCTGTCATGGCGCATCCGCCAGGAAGGTGTGCACGATGTTGGCCTCCCAGCCGGGCATCGTTTCGCTGTGCACCGCGGTGAAGCCTGCATCGGCGAGGCGGGCGCGGAATCGTGCCGCGCCGTCGAACTCCAGCACGCTGCGCCACAGGTAGCGGTACAGCGCCGTGTCCCGGGTGCGCCACCACCCGGCGGGAATGATGATGCCCCAGCACACGGCATGCCAGATTCGGGTGGCGGCGGCGGAGTCGCGCACCGAGTATTCGTGCACCGCCAGGGTGGCGCCGGGGCGCAGCAGCATCCGGAGTTTCCGCAATTGCCCGTCCCGGTCGGCGAGGTTGCGGATCAGGTAGGCGGCCAGGATGCCGTCGAACGGTCCGGTGACGCCGTGCTCGGCCAATTGCTCGACGGGGGTGTGCACGAATCGCACCGACGGTGGCCAGTCCTTGGCTTGCGCCGCGTCGAGCATGCCCCGGGACGCGTCGACGGCGACGATGTCGGCCTCGGGCGCCACGGCCAGCAGAGCGGCCGTCGAGGCGCCGGTGCCGCACCCGGCGTCGAGCAGCCGTAAGCCCTTGCCGCGGTCGCGGATTCGCATGCGGCGGGCGGAGAGCAGCAGTTGGTCGTGGTAGCCGGGGCTGGCGCCGACCAGCCGGTCATAGGCGGTCGCTCCCGCATCGAACGCGGCCGACAACTGGTCGGGCGTGGGACGCGCCTCATCGACGCGCACGTTGGCGTTCCCATCCCAGCAGCACGGCGGTGGCCAGCGCGAAGCCGAACAAGAAATCCTCGACCGGGATGTCGAACGGGAAACGCAGGCCGGTGATGTGTCGAGGGTCGTAGCTGACGATGGGGGAGCTGAGCTTGGTCAGCCAGCCGTCGACCGGGACCTGGAAGCCGAGAATGATCAGCATCGACAGCCAGTAGGCCGGCCGCCGGAAGAGCCCCGTGCGCAGCACCGCCAATTCCAGCGCAATCACGGCCAATACCGCCGCCACGGCCGGAACGGTGTAGCCCACTCCCGTCATCGGCGGTTGACCCTTTCCAAAATGGTGCTGACGGCGTTGTAGGTGAGCAGCGCGCAGATCGGGATGACGATGAAGAACAGCACCTCTTCGATCGGCACGTGGAACGGGATGCTCAGGCCGGTGATGTAGGCGCCGTTGTACGTCCACACGTGCGCGGCGATGGCGATCTCGTCCCAGAGCAGGAATACCGCGGCCACGGGCCAGACCGCCGTCACCAGCCGGCGCCATTGCCGGTAAACGCCGGGACCGAACATCTCCAGGGGCGCGGTGATGGCCAGGCATGCGGCCAGGACCAACAGATATTGCCAGCGATCGGTCATGCGGCCCCCGGGGGATCCGAAACACCGGGCGAACCATTGCGCGCCCGCCACGACCGTATCAGCCCGATGCCCGCGACCTGCAGTCGTCGAGCCTTGCCGACCGTCGCCCGGTGATTGAAAACCGCGTAGTCGCTTTCTTCGATGCGATCCAGGATCTCCGAGTACAACGCCGCCGCGGCCGCGACGCACGGTTGCGAGCGGGGGCTGAGCATGGCGATACCGGGAGCGGCGAAACGGTAAGTCTCCCGGGTGATCTCGTGTTGGTCCGCCAGCGCCTCCTTGACCCGCGGATCGGTGCGGCGGTGTTGGTGACACCAGGTCAACAGCTCGCGGTCGACTCCGTGGGCGGCCAGTTCGTCGGCCGGCAGGTAGACCCGTTGCCGCAGCAGGTCTTCGTCGATGTCGCGCAGGAAGTTGGTGAGCTGGAACGCCCTGCCCAGCGCGGCGGCATAGGGCGCGGCCTCCTCGACCGGCACCACCGTGCCCAGCACCGGAAGGACCTGCAGGCCAATGGCTTCGGCGGAACCGCGCATGTAGAGGTTGAGCGCCTCGCGGTCCGGATAGTCGGTGACCGTGAGATCCATCCGCATCGACGCCAGGAAGTCGTCGAACAATTCGATGCCGATCCGGTACCTGCGCGCGGTGTGGGTCACCGCGGCGAGCACGGGATTGTCCAAATGGTCTCCGCCTGAAAAGAACTGATCGGCCAGTTGCTGGAGTCTCGTGCTGCGAATGTCGGTGCGCAGCTGGGGATCCAGGTCGTCGAGGATGTCGTCTGCGTAGCGCGCGAAACCGTAGAGGGCGTGCACCGCCGGACGCTGGTCGGGCGCCAGCAGGCGGGTGGCCAGGAAGAAGGTGCGGCCGTGCGCGGCGTTGAGTTCGCGGCAGCGCCGATACCCCTCGCGCAGGCGTGGATCGTCGATTCCGGCCGCGTCCAATTCGCTGCGGATCATGTCAACCCGGCTCCCATGTCGTGGTGTGTCGCCATCCGGTCGGTTCGGCCGGCATTGGAGCCGGTGACGCGGTCCGCGGCGAGCCGGCCCGAGATCAGCGTGGTGGGCACACCGACACCGGGGACGGTTGACGACCCGGCGAGCACCGCATTCTCGACGCCGCGCACCATGTTGGCCGGCCGGAACGGTCCGGTCTGCCCGAAGGTGTGGGCCAGCGCGAATGGGCTGCCCGCGGCCATGCCCTGCCGCGCCCAGTCCGCGGGTGTGACGACGTCCAATACCGTTGCGTCTCCGGGCAACCCGGGCAACAACCGCGCCGCCACGTCGCCGATGAGGTCGTGGACGTAGAGATCGCCGACGCTGCCCCAGTCGATGTTCCCGCGATCCAGGTTCGGTGCCGGGGCGAGCACGTAGAGCAGGTCGCGCCCGTCGGGGGCCAGCGTCGGGTCGCTGGCGGTGGGGCGGGTGACCAGGAGCGACGGATCCCGCATCAGCCGTCCGTCGCGGATGATGTCGGTGAACGTCTGATCCCAGGAGTCACCGAACAGGATGGTGTGATGCGCTGTGTCCGGCGCGACGCGGCGGCAGCCCAGGTGCGCCACGACCGCCGAAGGCGCCGGCCGCAGCCGCACGGGGCGACGCGGTGTGTGGCCCAACAATTCATAGGTCTTCGGCAATTCGGTGGTCAGCACCACCGCGTCGCAGCTGATGGGGTCCAAGCGATCCGTTCGCACGGCGCTGACCCGCCCTCCGACGCGGTCGAGCCCGGTCACCGTCGCGTTGTAACGGAATTGGACCCCGGCGTCGACGGCCGCTGCGGCAAGGGCGTCGGGCAGTGCGCGAACGCCCCCGCGCGGAAAGAACACGCCCGCGATGGTGTCCATGTAGGCGATGACCGCGTAGACGGCCAGAGCGTTGCGCGGCGCCACACCGGCGTACAGGGATTGAAAAGTGAAGACCCGCTGCAGCCGGGGATCGCTGATGTGGCGCCTTACTACGCGATCCCATTTGCGGAACCCGCCGATCGCGGCCAGCCGCGCCGACTGCGGCGTGAGCAACGCCAGCGGGGAATCGAAATTGGCGGCGATGAACCCGTCGAATTCGATTCGGTACAACCGCTTCAGCCACTCGCGCAGCCTCCGGTAGCCCGCTGCCTGCCCGAAGCCAGCGAACTCTTCAATGGCGGTTGCCATCCGGTCGGAATCGGTGTGCACGTCGAGCGCACTGCCGTCGGCGAACACCGCCCGGTAGGCCGGATCAAGCGGCAGCAGCTCCAGGCGACCCGACCGGCTCTGCCCCACGGCCGCCAAAGTCTCATCGATGATGTCCGGCATCGTGATCACCGTCGGCCCGGTGTCGATGCGGTAGCCGTCGATGTCGAGCCGGCCGGCGCGGCCGCCCGGCCACGCTTCGCGCTCGACCACCGTGACCGCCCGCCCCCGCCCCGCCAGGTGCAACGCGGCGGACAGTCCCGCCAGGCCGGCGCCGATCACCACTACGTGCTCGCTGCGTCCTTTGATGGTCCGCATATCAGCATGCTCCCAAACTTGTGGCGCTCATTCGACGCGATCCGTACAGGCGGCCGCCATTTTGTCCAGCGCGACACGGACGGGTTCGTCGATCGGGGTGTCGCCAAGGTGGTCGCGCGCCGACGCGACGCGGTCGCTGATCATCTCCTCGATCATCGCGAGGGCCCCGGTCTTGACGATCAACGCCTTCCACCGATCGAGCGCATCGTCGTCGAGGACATGGCCGTACATCAATTCGTTCATTTCTGCGCGGGTCGTCGGATCGGCCAGCTGGTGTGCGGTCACCACCACGCTAGTTGCCTTGCGTTCCAGCAGATCTCCGGAACACGGCTTCCCCGTGGTCGCCGGCGAGCCGAAGACGCCGAGGACGTCATCGCGAAGCTGGAACGCTTCCCCGACGGCGGCGCCGTACCGCCCCAACCGTGTCATCGTTCGATCGTCGCAACCGGACATCGCCGCCCCGATCTCCAGGGGCCGCCGCACGGTGTAGTTGCCCGACTTGCGCCGCGCCACGTCGAGGACGGCCTCCAGCGAAGGCATGTGCCGGACGTCGCTCGTCAGGTCTCCGAACTGACCCATCGCCAGCTCGGTGCGCATCGTGTCGTAGCGGGGCCACGCCCGCTGCACGCCCGCGGATTCGACACCGCTCTCGCGCAGCATCTGTTCGGACCAGATCAGGCAGAGGTCACCCAGCAGGATGGCGGCCGATTCGCCGAACCGCCGAGACGAGCCGGATAACCCGCGCTCGCGGTGCCATTGGGCGAATCGAATGTGCGCCGAGGGCCGCCCCCGCCGTTCGGGCGAACCGTCCATGACATCGTCTTGCAGCAGCGCAAACACGTGTAGCAACTCGAAACTGGCGGCCGCCCGCAACGCGGACTCGCCGGGCGCGCCACCGCACAGCCATCCCAGATACGCGAAGGTCGACCGCACGCATTTGCCGCTGGAAATGAACGTTGTCAGGATGTCGCTCGCGGCGTCGATGCGCGTGTCGTCAAGCTCGCGACGCCGCGGCGCGATGAAGTCGGCGAGGTGGGCGAGAACTGCGTATCGCACGTGCGAGCGCCACTCGTCGAAGTCCTGCACATCTGGCCGTTCCGCCGCGATCACCGGCGAATCTGTGGCGGGTGTCAACGACAAAGCACCCATCTTGGCCACGCGCTCCCTCCTGGCCGGCTTGGCATTCCCAGGTTAGATCGGCTCAAACAACGCGGTGCGACAGCTCTGAAACCGCTCCGATCGACCATTCTCGACCTCGGAAGACCTTACCCATCACCTTCAAAAACTTAAACGTTAACTTACTGAAACTCTCCTTAGCACGCCAGTCGGGAGCGGCTGGTAAAGCGGCGTCGCTTCGGCCGTTCGCTCCCGGCAGGGGCATCACCCAGGATCACTTCATTCAATTAACCATTAACGAACTTAACTGTTTGGCGGTTCAGGGATATGCTCACATTCTTATGGAAGCTGACGGGCAGCGCTGGAGCCGCGATGCGCTGGAGTCGCTGATCTCTGCCGATCTGCGAGAGATATCAGCCGAATCCGACCAGATCGGGCGGCAGTTCGCGATGTCGAATCATCTGCGGCCCAACGACTTCCGCGCATTGATGTATGTCATGGTGGCAGAAGGCGCGGGTCGCCCGATGACCTCTGGTGATCTAAGCCAGCGGATGGGGCTGTCCGGTTCGGCCATCACCTACCTCGTCGATCGGTTGATCGATTCGGGACACATCCGCCGCGATTCACACCCGGACGATCGTCGCAAGGTCGTCCTGCGGCATGGCGAAACCGGCCTGGCTACTGCCAAGTCGTTCTTCAGTCCGCTGGGCGCCCTCACTCGAGTCGCCCTGGAGGAGCTGCCCGACGCGGACTTGATGGCGGCCCATCGGGTGCTCGGCGCGATGATCCACGCGATGCAGCGATTCCAGGGCGACGCAAGCGACCCCCGGCCATGAGCGGCATCTCCGAGCTGGCTTTTTGCGGTTTGACGGCATTGCCGGGGGGTACCCACGGCTCATCAGCGTGTCCGGCAAAACTGCCCGGACTCACGTGAGGGGTGGTGTGGCCCAATGCAAACGGTCAGCTGCCGGTGTAGTCGCCTGGCGATCGGATTCGCCATTGCGGTGATGGTCGTCGGATCCCCGAGCCCGGCGAGCGCCGATCCGGCCGTCACAGTGTTTCCCGGAATGGAGATTCGCCAAGGTGGCACGGTTTGCATGGTCGGGATGGTGGAGCCGCGGCTGCGGATCGCGGTGACCAGCGGCCAATGCGAGAGCGGAGCGTCGGAGGTTACCGACCGGGACGGAAACCCGGTGGGGACGGTGGTGCTCGCGCGCCGCCAGGCCGCCGACGACACGGCGGCCAACGGCGCGATGCTGCCCGTCGAATACGAAGTGATTGCGCTTGGCGCCACCGTGACGGCCTCGGACGTGCTGCCCACCGGCCGGCAACTGAAGTCATCGCCCGGCCTGCGCGCGCAGCCCGGCCTGCCGGTGTGCCAGTTCCGGCGAGCGGTCGGCCAGTGGTGCGGATCCATCAGCTCCGTCAGCAATGGCCGCTTCATCGTTGCCGACGCCGCAGTGGACGGCCGCGACTTCGGCGGTCCCGTTTACGTGCTGACCGACGACGCGGCCGTGATCGTGGGGTTGTTCGAGGGGATATGGGGATCGGTGCCCGAGATGGAGTCGTGGCAGGCGGTCATGCAGCAGGTCTACGTCGACGGCCGCTCCCAGACTCAGCAGCAACAACCGCCCGGTGAAGCGCGCATGATCGGACATCGGGTGGCCGCCTGACCGCCCTGGGCTCTTGAGGCTCGCCTGAAGGCAACGGCCCGAGCGGCGTTTTCTTCGGCGGGAAACGGGAATCCGCCGCCGGTGAACGTTTCCGATCTTGTCGCGGCGCCCTTCCAATGGGGTTCCGCCATCCGGGGAAAGCGGTTGTTCCATCCCATCGGGGTGCTGGCGGACGGCTTCCTCGAACGTCTTGCGCCCGCCGGCCAGGGCCTGCCCATCTCGTCGTCCGAGATTGTCGCGCGGGTATCCAAGGCCAGCGGCACCCCTGGACCCTTGCCGGACTTCATCGGCCTGGCCTTCCGGTTGACGCCGGCACAGGCTCCAGGGCCATGGGACATCCTGGTCGTCTCCTCGGGCTCAGGGGTGCTTTCCCGGGCGCTGGCACTGCGGCCGGCCATCTCCTGGAGCGGTCAGACTCTGACCACCCTGATGCCGCTGCACTATCAAGGAGACAACTGGTGGCTCAGGGCCCGGATCGTGAGCGAGATCGACGGCTTCGGTCTGTCCCTGGACAGCGTCCGCAACCGGCTCGAGCATGACAAAATCGAGTTTTCACTCGACCAAGCTTGTGGCACAGGCGATTTCATGCCGCTGGGCCGGCTCACGCTGACCGGCGTCATCGACCCCGAGCGCGCGGGGGACGTGTCGTTCGATCCCGTCATCAACACTCCGCCCGGCTTGAGCCTGCACCCGCGGTGGCTCGCCGATCTGCGGGCCCGGGCTTATCGGCGGAGCCGTCACGGCAGGGACGCGAACTAAGGGGGCGCCGTGTCCAAGCGCATCGTCATCACCGGGGCCAGCGGCAACGTGGGGACCGCGTTGCTGCGCAGGCTCGTCGAGGACGGCCACGACTATGACATCGTCGGCGTCAGCCGCCGACAGCCACCGCTGGACGGCGTTTACGCCCGTGCCGATTGGCATCAAGTCGACTTGGCCGAACCCGGGGTGGAAATCCAGCTGCACAAGATCTTTCGCGGCGCCGCGTGCGTGGTCCACCTCGCGTGGGGGTTTCAACCCACCCGCAACACGCGATACCTGGACGCGGTCGCGATCAACGGCAGTGCTGCGGTGCTGAGCGCGGCGCACAACGCCAAAGTGCCTCACCTGGTGCACATGTCGTCGGTGGGCAGCTACGCCCCCGGGCGGTACGGGGAACGGGTGGACGAGACGTGGTCGACCGCCGGCATCAGGTCCTCCGCCTACAGCCGGGCGAAATCGGCGGTGGAACAGGTGCTGGACGGCTACCAGCATCGCAATCCCGACGGTGTCGGCATCACCCGGATGCGGCCCGGATTCATCATGCAGCGCGACGCCGCGATGGGACTCCGGCGGTACACCCTGCCCGCTTACGTGGATCCCAAATGGCTGCGCTGGCTGCCGGTGCTACCGCTGGATCGCTCGCTGAGTGTGTCCATCGTGCACGCGCAGGACGTAGCGGAGGCTTGCGTCAAGGCGATCGAGCACTGCGCGCTGGGGCCTTTCAACCTGGCGGCCGAACCGCCGCTGTGCCGCGAGGACATCGTGCGGGCGCTGCGCGCACGGCCTATACATGTGCCCTCAACCGTCCTGGGCTTGCTGGCGGAGGCGTCCTGGCGGGCGCGACTGCAACCCATTGACCGCGGTTGGATTGATATGGCGTTTTCCCTGCCGTTGCTGGACACCGAACGGGCTCGCGACGTGCTGGGTTGGTCGCCCCGGTGGAGCTCCGCGGAAGCCCTGGGCGACCTGATCGACGGCTTTCTGGACGAATCGGGCACTCAGAGCCCGGTCCTTCGTTCGCGATCGTTCGCCGACGCGGTTGCCCGCGATATGGCTCGAGGGCCATTGACCATGCGGCCGGTGCCCTGACTCGTCACGGCAGCGTGGTTATGGTGCCGTCCGTCAAGAGTTCGGTGTAATAGCTTCCGCCCGGGTAGAAGTCGGGTGTCTGGGTTCCCGCGAACATGTCGGCGATCCAGCCGCGCGTCAGGCCCCATACTGCCGCGACATTGCCCGGCTTCGGACGACCACACACCAGGTTTTCGTAAGTGGGCGACGACGGTCCGAGTGCGTCGCCGTGCGCGCCGGTGGTGATCTTCACGCCGTGAAATGGTCGGTCCGACAGGAACCGTTCGATCGCCTTCGTGCCGAGTTGGAAGAAGTTGCAGAGCAGGTGAGGTGACGCCGTGGCGTAGATCGGCAGCGCGGTGCCTGCCAGACCTGCCAGCGCCTGGTCGGTATTGGAACCGAGGAACGACTTCACGCCGTCTTCGCTGACGATGCCGCGCAGTTGGGCGAAGGTGTCCGGGTAAGCGGTGTGCAGGCGCTCGGCGACGTACTCGACGGCCTCGGCCCCTGCCGAATGCCCCACGAAAACCAACTTTTCGGGTAGTGGCGTGACAGCTCGACCGGCCTTGGCGGCAGCCGTCGCGAAGGACGACGCCAACGCGCCATTCGGATCGTCCTTGTGGGCAAACACGTCGGCGATGTTGTTCAGGAAGCCGGTGTTGTCAATCAGGTGCTCCACGGTGCAGCCGAAGGGGTTGACGGTGGACAGCTTGGTGGCCATCACGAGGTAGCCGCTCCCGGCGACCTCGGCGGCGAAGGCGGACCAGACTTTCGCGCCCTCGACGAAGCCGTGCTGCAGCCAGACCAATCCCAGCGGCGGCGTGCTCGGGAAATACCAGGTCGTCGGAACCGGCCGGGTCTCGCTCGCGCATGCGACGTCGGTCGTGCTGTCCGCTTCCGTGGATTCGGCTCGGGCCTGCAGCGGGGCAAGCATGACGGCGGCCACCGCGGCGATGCACATGGCGGCCGCGCTGGCGCGCCGGACCAGCGCACCGGAGATCATTAAGAAATTGAACCATTTAGTTGTGTGGATGGGGGACTGATCAGGCCCAAACGCGCTAGGTCGTGCCCTCAGGCATTGCGCCCGAGCAGGTGACGCAGCGCCTGGTCGAGGTCTGGCTGGCGAAACCGGTGCCCGGCCGCGGTCAGCTTCTGCGGAGCCACTCGTTGATTGGCGCACGCGAGTTCGCGTGCGCCCTGCTCACCGAGCAGCAGCCGAGGCCCCAGCGACGGCACCGGCAACACCGCCGGCCGGTGCACGATGTGGGCCAGGGTGGCGGTGTATTCACTGTTGCGAACCGGTTGAGGGGCAACGGCGTTCACGGGCCCCGCCAGTGCTTCGTCCCAGAGTGCGCGGTGGTAGATGTCGACCAGGTCGTCGATCCCGATCCACGAGAGCCATTGCCGGCCGTCGCCGAGCCGGCCGCCCAGGCCGGCGCTGAACAACGGACGCATCAGCTTCAGCGTGCCGCCGCGCGGGGACTGCACGATGCCGGTGCGCACCTGCACCACCCGCACGCCGGCCTGTCCCGCCGGTGCGGTCGCCGCCTCCCAATCCGCCACGACGTCGGCGAGAAAACCGTCGCCGCGGTCGCTGTCCTCGGTCAGGATGTCATCGCCGCGGTCGTATCCGTAGTATCCGATCGCCGAAGCCGAGACGAACACGGCCGGCCGCTGTGGGGCGCGACCCACCGCTTCGGCCAGCCGGCGGGTCGGGCCAATCCTGCTGTCGCGGATGGCCTGTCGATGCTTCTCGGTGAACCGGCCGGCGATCGAGGCGCCCGCCAGATGGATGACCGCGTCCACGCCATCGAACAATCCCGGGTCGGGGTCGTCGGGATTCCACTGCCGCTCGTCGTCGGTCCGCGGGGCGTGGCGAACCAACCGGACGACGCGATGGCCGCCGGTGCTCAGAAACGCCGTCAACGCCGAACCCACCAACCCCGACGCCCCGGTGACCGCGACCGTCACCGGCACCAGCCCATTCTCGGCGGCCAGCCGGTGCGCGGCCAGATCGTCGGCCAGCTGACGGTGCCGGTAGTCGAACATGGGGCGCAGCAACGACCCGGGCACCGGCGTGTCGACCCGGTCGATGACCCTGGTGCGACCGTCGCCCAGATCGTCGAAGTCGTGAGTGTGTCTCCAGCGCACCGCCATTCGTGCCGGCAGCGCGGCCAGGCCGTCACCGCCGATCTCGTCGACGAAGCGCCGCGGCGGATCGTAGCCTCCAGCCTGATGGACGGCGACCCAGCGCAGGCCGCCCGGTAGCGCCAGCGTCGCCCGACCGTCCTTCAGCGATGCGGCCTCGGTGACCAGCCGCATCGGCTGCCACGGCGGCGAGAGCCGGGCGAACGCGCCCGGCCGGGCGTGCCAGGCGAAGACGTCGGCGATCGGCGCGTCGACCACGCTCGAATATTCCAACCCCATACTGCAGGTTAGCGGTTCGGCAGGGCGTTCTCGATGATGGGCATGCGCGGCTGTGGCTGCCGCTCGGCGCGCTTGGCGGCCAAATACACCTGCGCGGTCTCGCCGGCCACGGTCTTCCAGTCGAAGTCCGAGGTGAGCCGCTCGCGCGCGGCGCGGGCGCGGCGCTGCGCGGCAGCCGGATCGTCGAGCACGGTCCGCACGGCTGCCGCCAGCCCGGAGATGTCGCGGGGCGCACAAGACACCCCGGTCCGGCCGTTGATCACCGCCTCGCCCAGGCCGCCGATGTTCGACGTCACGAGCGGAGTGCCCGCCGCGGCGGCTTCCAGCGCGACGATCCCGAACGGCTCGTAGTGACTTGGCAGCACCGCGGCGTCGGCGCGATGCAGCACCGCCAGCAGTTCGGCGTGGTCGAGGTGCCCGGCGAACCGAATCGCCTTGAGCACCCGGTGCTTTCGGGCCTGCTCGACGAGCCACTGCTGCTGGGTGCCCTCCCCGGCGATGGTCAATGTGGTTCCGGGATGGGTGCGCCTGATCCGCGGTAGGGCGGCGATGACGTCGTGCACACCCTTCTCGTACTCCAGCCGCCCGAGGTAGAGCAGTTCGGCGGGACCGGTACGCGCTCGCCGCTCGGCGAACGGCCAGCGCGCGGCGTCGATACCGTTGCGGATCACCGTGATTCCGGCCAGGCCGGGACCGAACAGTTCGGTGATCTCGTCGCCCATCGACGCCGAACACGTGATCAGTGAATCGGATTCGCGCACCAACCACGACTCCAGAGCGTGCACCTGGCGACTGATGGCGCCGGAGATCCAGCCGGAATGCCGTCCGGCCTCGGTGGCATGAATGGTGGAAACCA
Organism: Mycobacterium sp. E3251; assembly: GCF_001666835.1. Classification (GTDB taxonomy): domain Bacteria; phylum Actinomycetota; class Actinomycetes; order Mycobacteriales; family Mycobacteriaceae; genus Mycobacterium. The sequence goes on from NZ_LZJF01000196.1 coordinate 79,251, forward strand.
TTGGCACGTCATAAAACTGGGCGAGTGCGATCGCGGGGTGGGCCACCAGCCAGTCGTGTGCGTGCACGACGTCCGGACGCCACGGCCGGTTGGTGCCCCGCTTCTTCAGCGATAGCCCGGCGCGGATCATGGAATGGCCCATCGCCAGTGTCCACGCCATCATGTCGGCGCCGAAGGAGAATTCGTGCGGATCCTGGGCGGCCGCGATCACCCGGACGCCGTCGACCACCTCGTCGGACGACGGGTGCGTGCTGGCATCGGTGCCCGTGGGCTGTCGGGACAGCACGATGACCTCGTGGCCGGCGGCGGCCAGCGCGGTGGACAGGTGATGCACGTGCCGGCCGAGCCCGCCGATCACCACCGGCGGGTACTCCCAGGACACCATCAGGATCTTCACGCGGGCGCCTCACTCATCGGGGCAGCCTGCGCGCGTCGAGCGCTCCGAAAAGTCCGTCGGCGCGGTTCCATCCGTCGGCCAGCCGCCCGGCGGTGTCCCGCCGGCCGGACGCCAGCGCCCCCGCGATCTCGCGGGTGGCGTGGGCGTGCAAGTGGGCGCGATACCGCGCGTAGTCGGCGGCCGAGTCCTTACTCACCATGAATGGCCAGTCGCTGGAGACGGTGAGCAGGGTCTCGCGCAGGATCTGGTCGGCCACGTGGTCGCGGGGGAGCGGCCCGTCCAGGGATGCCCGCTGCGACAGCGCCTTGTCGACGGTGCTCAGCGCCATGTCGACCACTTCGTTGTTGAGCTGGACGAGATCGGCCACCTTGTCGCCGGCCCACACCTGCCAGTCCTTGCCCGAACCCCACGAACTGGGTGGCAATGCCACTGGGCCCCCGACGAATCCGTCCGCGATGGCGTCGTTCAACGTGCCCACCCGCACACCGGCGGCGGGCAGCGCCCGCAGCACCCGCTGCAGCCACGTCGGGCCCTCGTACCACCAGTGGCCGAACAGTTCGGTGTCGAAGGCGGCGACCACGTGTGCGGGCCGCCCGATCCGCTCGGATTCGCTCGTCAGCCGGTTGCGGACCACGTCGACGAAGTCGGCGACATGGCTGTCGACCGCGTGGTCGGCGCGCGCGGGATCGTAGGGCGCCTTGGCCTCCGACGCCACGTTGCGCCCGGTCACCCGCGCCGGCTTGAGCCCGGTGAGGTGGTCGTAGGTGTGGAAGTCGCGGTAGGCGGCGTGCCCCGGGTAGCCCGATTTCGGCGACCACACCCGATAACTGACCTGCAGGTCGCGACCGAACGCGACCACGTCGGTGTCACCGACCGGTCGGCCCAGCGCGGTGTCGCCGTGCAACGACGGGCCGTCGACCATGAAATGGGTGACACCGGCGGCAGCGTAGTCCTGCTCCAATCCGGGCGCGTAGGCACATTCGGGCGCCCAGATTCCGCTCGGGCGATGCGCCATCCGCTGTTGGGGGTCGGCCAGCCCTTCGCGCAGGGCGAACTCGCGTAGCCGTGGCGCGAGCAGCGGCTGGAACGGGTGGGCCAGTGGGCCGCCGAGCAACTCCACGGTGCCGGCGTCGATCAGGCCGCGCAGCAGCGGACTGCCGCCGTGCCGCCAGTGAGTGGCGAACTCGTCCAGCGCCCGATCCGCCTCGGCGCATTCGCGAATACCCAAGTCGCGCAGCGCTTCCGGCGTGCATGACGAGAAGCCGGCGGACTTCGAACGGGGAGCGGACCGCACGCTGGCGGCTTCGGCCGCCCGCAGCCGCCAGTTGGCCAGCCAGTGATGCATGCCATCGAGGCAGTACGGGTCGTCGAGCTGCGCGTTGACCACGGGAGTGACGCCGAGCGTGACCAAGCCCCGGCGGTCTTCGTCGGCCAGCGTGGTCAGCACCCGCATCAGCGGCAGATAGGCCGCGGCCCAGGATTGGTAGAGCCACTCCTCGCCGACCGGCCACCGCCCGTGATGTGCCAGCCAGGGCAGGTGGGTGTGCAGGACCAGGGTGAACATGCCGGGCACCCGATCGTGCGAATTACTCACGGCGCTACCGCGATTGCGATCAGATCCAGGCTGTCGTCGATGTCACGGCGGCCGCTTTCCAGTATCTCGAAGTCGTCACACGCCACCGCGGCGACGTCCGCCTGCAGCTGCGGCGGCCAGGGCGCGCTGGCCAACGCCAATGCGATCTGCGCGTCGATGATGGAGCCACCGTGCCGGGCGTCCATCTCCCGCAGCCGCGGCCCGTGGTACAACCCGCTGACCGATACGTCGCGAAAGCCCGCGTCTACCAGCAACTCGGTCAGCTCGTCGGCGTTGAGTTCGCGGGTGTGGAACGGGTTGATCGGGGTGTCGCGGCCGGGGGAGAAGGTGATCCGGTTGGGTGTGGACACCATCAGCAACCCGCCGTGGCGCAGCACCCGCGCGCACTCGTTCACGAATTGTGCCTGATCCCACAGGTGCTCGATGACTTGGAAGTTGACCACAATATCCACCGACGCGTCGGGCAGCGGCAGCTCGGCCAGGTTCGCCCGCATCACCTCCACCCGCGGGTAGCGCGCGCGCACGTGTGCCACCGCGGCCTCGTCGTAATCGACGGCCACCACCCGGCGAGCGACGCCGGCGATCAGGTCGGCGCCGTACCCCTCGCCGCAGCCCGCCTCGAGCACGTCGCGGCCCGCGCAGAGACCGGCCAGCCGCTGGTAAACCACCTGGTGGCGGCGAAACCAGTAGTTTTCGACGTCCAGATCGGGAATGGTGCGCTCGCCCGTCAGCGTCAGCACGGAGTCGGCCGACGGCGGGGGATCACCGGGGCTGCGTCGGGGGACGTCGGGGACGGTTGCGCTCATCGCATAGGCAGGCTAACGCGAAGTGTCGGATTCGCGAACCGCGAGCCGGGCGCCTCCGGCCGCCGACGGCAGACACGCCGCAAGAACGCCCAGTACGACCCGCTATGGTGTGAATGCAGGCTGCACAAAGTTACCGAGTAGTAACACGACCGTGCGCTGCTAAACGCGTACTGAAAGTCTCGTGGTCGACTGCTGCGAGGCTCCTTCAATAGGAGGACGAACCACACTCATGACGAACATCGTGGTCCTGATCAAGCAGGTCCCAGACACCTGGTCGGAGCGCAAGCTGAACGACGGCGATTACACGCTGGACCGCGAGGCCGCCGACGCGGTGCTGGACGAGATCAACGAGCGCGCCGTCGAAGAGGCCTTGCAGATCCGCGAGCGGGAGGGCGGCGAGGGTTCGGTGACCGTGCTGACCGCGGGCCCCGAACGCGCCACCGAGGCGATCCGCAAGGCGCTGTCGATGGGCGCCGACAAGGCCGTCCACCTCAAGGACGACGGCATGCGCGGCTCCTGCGTGGTGCAGACCGCCTGGGCGCTGGCGCGCGCGCTGGGCACCATCGAGGGCACCGAGCTCGTCATCGCCGGTAACGAGTCGACCGACGGCTCCGGCGGCGCCGTGCCGGCCATCATCGCCGAGTACCTGGGCCTGCCGCAGCTGACCCATCTGCGCAAGCTGTCCATCGAGGGCGGCAAGATCACCGGCGAACGCGAGACCGACGACGGCGTGTTCACGCTCGAGGCGTCGCTGCCCGCCGTGGTGAGTGTGACCGAGAAGATCAACGAGCCGCGCTTCCCGTCCTTCAAGGGCATCATGGCCGCGAAGAAGAAAGAGGTCACCGTGCTGACGCTCGCCGAGATCGGCGTCGAAAGCGACGAGGTCGGGCTGGAGAACGCCGGATCGACGGTGCTGTCGTCGACGCCGAAGCCCCCGAAGACCGCGGGTGAGAAGGTCACCGACGAGGGTGAGGGCGGCAACCAGATCTCCCAGTACCTGGTCGGCCAGAAGATCATCTAGACGAGCACCCATCCCACAGACGAGAAGAGCGAAGAAACCATGGCTGAAGTTTTGGTGCTCGTTGAGCACGCCGAAGGCGCACTGAAGAAAGTCACCTCCGAACTGATCACCGCCGCCCGCGCGCTGGGCGATCCGGCCGCCGTCGTCGTCGGTAAGCCCGGAACCGCCGCGCCGCTGGTCGACGGGTTGAAGGAGGCGGGCGCCGCCAAGATCTACGTCGCCGAGTCCGACGACGCCGAGAACTACCTGATCACGCCGGTGGTCGACGTGCTGGCCGCGCTGGCCGAGTCGAACGCGCCCGCCGCCGTACTGCTTTCCGCCAACGCCGACGGCAAGGAGATCGCGGGCCGGCTCGCCGCCCGGATCGGATCCGGCCTGCTCGTCGACGTGGTCGGCGTCCAGGAAGGCAACAAGGGAACCCACTCCATCTTCGGTGGGGCGTTCACCGTCGAGTCGCAGGCCAACGGCGACACCCCGGTGATCACCGTCCGCGGTGGCGCCATTGACGCCGAGCCGCAGGCCGGCGCCGGCGAGCAGGTGACCGTCGAGGTGCCCGCGCCCGCCGAGAACGCCACCAAGATCACGGCCCGCGAACCGGCGGTCGCCGGCGACCGGCCGGAGCTCACCGAGGCCACCATCGTGGTGTCCGGTGGTCGCGGGGTCGGCAGCGCGGAGAACTTCAGCGTGGTCGAGGCCCTGGCCGACTCGCTGGGTGGCGCCGTCGGCGCGTCGCGCGCCGCGGTCGACTCCGGCTACTACCCGGGCCAGTTCCAGGTCGGCCAGACCGGCAAGACGGTGTCGCCGCAGCTCTACATCGCGCTGGGCATCTCCGGCGCCATCCAGCACCGCGCGGGCATGCAGACGTCCAAGACCATCGTCGCGGTCAACAAGGACGAAGAGGCGCCCATCTTCGAGATCGCCGACTACGGCGTGGTGGGCGACCTGTTCAAGGTCGCCCCGCAGCTGACCGACGCCATCAAGACACGCAAGGGCTGATTCGCTTAGCCAGGAGCCCCCGACGGGCGTCGGGGGCTCCTGCGCGTAAACGGCCGCATTGACCGGTCGCCGAATTCGATAGCGCGGGTGCTATCAAATTTCCAAGTCGCCTATCGGTCGCCGTCTGCCTGGGTGAGCATTGCGTCGATGCGCCGCAACGCGATTGCGCACACCGTCACATAGGGCGCCGCCCACCACGGAGCTGCCATGCCCACGCGCGACCCGTCGCCCATCGGGTCCACCCAGTGACGCGTCGCCGGAACGCCGGCCACCTTCCAACCCCAGTGGCGCCCCGGCTCGAAGTCGGTGACGACGAACGGCGCCGGCACGAGCAGCGACGTCTGGACCGTCCCGGTTGCGCCCAGGGCCAGTTCGGTGTGCGGTGCGTCGAGCCGGGCGCCCCGGATTGTCGGGCCCCACTTCGGCCACGCGTCGAGGTCGACCAACAGGTCCCACACCGCCGACGGCGGCGCCGCGATCACGCGGTCGACGCTGAGCATGATGCCGCCGCCCGTCACGGGGCCGACCGGCCTAGTCGGCGCTGTTGCTTGACGACCTCATCATCGCTCAACTGCACTACGGCGGCTTCTGATGCTTTGCGCGTAGCCTCCGCGCGTTCGCGGGTGGCGCGGGCCGCCTCGCGGACTTCTCGCGCCCGCGCAATGGCGTCGCCCAGGCCGGGTACCGGCACGGTGTCTTCGGCGGCACGGCGTCGCACGCTGGCGCGGTGGGATTTCTGTCGGCAGGCCCCACTGCAATAGCGTGCGTCGGCACGGCCGTAAAAAGCCGTGCCGCACTCCCAACACTGCAAGCGGCGCGCGGCCATAACGCCATGTTACGGCTATTCGTAACGCGTAGCAACACCAAGATTTCCGATGTTTGGGCTGCTAGAGTGGCTTCTACCGGCGAAGCAAGGCCCCACCCCCATGGTGAATTGGCCAGGTCAGCAAACATTTTCAGCTGGGGGCTTCGGCTTAGCTCTCCGGCCGCCGGGCATCAGTCGGGGAAGGTCGGAAGATGCGCGTAGACGAGGGTAAACCGGCTTTCGGGCTGCGTAGCCCCGACTATCTGAGCCGGATGCACGAGCAACTCGACGAGCTGGTCGCCGAGCGTCAGCAGATGGGACAGCTGCTGCAAGTAGCGATCGAGATCGGCTCCGATCTCGAACTCGACGCGGTATTGCACCGCATCCTGGCCGCCGCGATAGGCATGACCGGCGCCCGTTACGGCGCCATCGGGGTGTGGAGCTCGGAGGGGACCCTGGCGTCCTTCGTGCACAGCGGCATGGATGCCGACACGGTGGGGTTGGTCGGGCACCTACCGGTGGGCAAAGGGGTGCTCGGCGCCCTCCGCGACCGAACCGAGCCGCTGCGCCTGGCGCAGTTGTCCGACCATCCGGCCGCCGTCGGATTCCCCGAACACCACCCCCCGATGGGCGCCTTCCTGGGAATGCCCGTGATCATTCGCGGCGCGGTGTTCGGCAGCCTGTATGTCACCGACGATCGGCCCGGGCGCGCCTTCAGCGAGGCCGACGAGGTCACGGTGCGGGCGCTCGCGTCGGCGGCGTCGGTGGCCATCGACAATGCCCGGCTGTTCGACCGGGTCCGCGCCGGCGCCCGGTGGACCGACGCGAGCCGCGAGATCAGCACCGCCCTGCTCACGGAGTCACAGCCGGACCTGCCGCCGCTGCAACTGATCGCCGAACGCGCGGTGGAGCTGACGGACGCCGAGCAGGCGATAGTCCTCGTTCCGGCCGACCCCGATCTACCCAGCGATGAGGTGGACCGCCTGGTGGTGTCCGCGGCGGTCGGCCTGCACGCCAATGCGGTTCTGGGACAAGAGGTCCCGGTCCGGGGATCGACCACCGGGGAGGTGTTCCGGTCTGGCCGCCCGTTGCTCACCGAGACGTTCCGCCGCCCGATCCCGGCGTTCACCGACGTCGGCGAGCGACCCGCGATCTTGATGCCGCTTCGCTCCGACCAGCAGACGCTCGGCGTGATCGTAGTGGCCCGCAACAGCGAAGCGCGCCCCTTCGACGAAGAGCATCTCGACCTCGTCCGCGACTTCGCCGATCATGCCGCGATCGCCCTCACGCTGGCCACCGAACGGCGGAACGCGAGGGATCTCAGCGTGTTGGTCGACCGCGAGCGCATCGCCCGCGATCTGCACGACCAGGTCATCAGCCGCGTCTTCGCCGTCGGCATGGAACTGCAAGGCGTCGTCGCCCGCCTCCGCTCACCGCAACTCGCGGCGCGGGTGACCGAATCCGTCGACGAGTTGCAGGCCGTCATCGGTGACATCCGGCGCACTGTCTTCGATCTGCAGCACCCGCAGGCGCGGCGGCGCAGCTTCTCCGAGCGCGTCCAGGACGCGTTCGGGCGCCTCACCGGCGACGACAACGAGGGAACCACGCTGCGCATGGCGGGGACGATGACCGCGGTGAGCGACGAACTCGCCGCACACGCCGAAGCCGTCATCAGCGAGGCGCTCGGCAACGCGGTGCGGCACTCCCGCGCCGCCAGCATCGCCGTCGAGGTCACCGTCACCGATGAGCTGCTCATCGAGGTCACGGACGACGGGAGCGGCACCCGCCCGGACCATCAATCCCGCTGCGGCATGGACGCTATAACCCGCCGCGCCAGAGACCTCGGCGGCGATTGCGCGATCACCAGTCCGCCCGGGGGCGGCACCCGCGTGCGCTGGAGCGCGCCACTGCAGATTTCCTGACGTTCGGTCGGCGGCGACCGGCTCGACAATTGTTTTCCCGGCCGTTGACCAGCTGTTTCCTTGCGCCCGTTTTCGCCACAGTTCGTCATCTGGCGTGCACCGACATGTCACAGCCCCGATGCCGACTAGCTCATCGGTTCGGCCACGTTGTGTGTCATGAGCATTGCTTCTGTCCTCATACCCAGCGACAAACCGGAAAGCCCGGCGGCCGGTTCGGCCGCCGGACCCCGCTACTCGCTCTTGCTGTCCACCGACGCCAGCATGATCGAGGCCGCGCAGCGGCTCCGGTACGACGTTTTCACCAGCACGCCCGGCTTCGCGCTGCCGGCGAACGATTACCAACGACGCGACGTCGACAGCTTCGATGAGCACTGCGACCACCTGTTGGTCCGCGACGACGACACCGGTGAACTGGTCGGTTGTTACCGCATGCTGGCCCCGGCGGGCGCGATCGCGGCCGGAGGGCTCTACACCGCGACGGAATTCGACATCCGCGCTTTCGACCCGCTCAGGCCATCGCTGGTGGAGATGGGACGCGCAGTGGTGCGCGAGGGTCACCGCAACGGCGCCGTTGTGCTGCTGATGTGGGCGGGCATCCTGGCCTACTTGGATCGCTACGGCTACGACTACGTGACCGGCTGCGTGTCGGTGCCCATCGGCGGGGATTCCGACGACCCGGAAAACCGCGTGCCGGGCCATCAGCTACGCGGCGTACGCGACTTCATCCTGAGCCGGCACGCCGCCCCGGCGCAGTACCGGGTGCGTCCGTACCGGCCGGTGATCGTCGACGGCACCGCCCTCGACGACATCCCGGCCCCGGCACGGCCGTCGGTCCCGGCGCTGATGCGCGGGTACCTGCGGTTGGGCGCCCAGGTGTGCGGCGAGCCCGCGCACGACCCCGACTTCGGCGTCGGCGATTTCTGCGTCCTGCTGGACAAGCGGCGGGCCGATACCCGATACCTGAAGCGGCTGCGCTCCGTGTCGGCCGCCGCGCAGCTGGCGGGCGACGACCGATGAACACTTCCGCTCGCACCGGGCACTCCTGGCTACCGCGCGCCTCGTGTGACGCCGGTTGCGTGAGCGCCGGCGACGTGGTCGCGTCTCCGCCGCTGTTGGTGGCGCTGCGGGTGACGCTCCGGGTCATGCTGGCGCTGCTGCTGGCGCCGGGGGTGGTGCTGCTGGCGATACCGCTGCCGGGCCGGACCCGCGTGCAGCGCATCTATTGCCGGATGGTGTTGCGCTGTTTCGGAATCCGGATCACGGTGACCGGCAGCCCGATACGCAATTTGCGCGGCGTCTTGGTGGTCAGCCCGCACATGTCGTGGCTCGACGTCTTCGCCATCGGGTCGGTGTTGCCCGGTTCTTTCGTCGCCCGGGCCGACATGTTCTCCGGGCTCGCCACGGGGACGGTGGCCCGCATCCTGAAGATCATCCCGATCGAGCGGTCCAGTCTGCGGCGGTTGCCCGCGGTGGTGAACACCGTCGCCCGCCGGCTGCACGACGGCCAGACGGTCGTGTGCTTCCCGGAGGGCACCACCTGGTGTGGTCGGGACGGCGGGGCGTTCTATCCCGCGATGTTCCAGGCGGCGATCGACGCCGGCCGGCCGGTGCAGCCGCTTCGGCTGACCTACCACCACGTCGACGGCAGCGTCTCGACCGTGCCTGCTTTCGTCGGCGACGAGACACTGGGGCGGTCCATCCGCAGATTGCTCGCCGTGCGGCGCACGCTGGCGCGGGTGCACGTCGAATCTCTGCAGCTCCCGGGAGCCGATCGGCGAGCGTTGGCGAGCCGCTGCCAGTCGGTGGTGGGCGTCGGAGCGCCCCGGCCCGCTGGTCAAGGGCCCATGCTGGTGGCCTCCTGACCAAATAGTGGCGACCCGCGGCGCCCGGCTCCGCCGCGCTTGCGATCGCCACGACCGAACAGTGCCTCCGGAGGCCCCTCGACCAGCCGGTATCGTGGGTCGCGTCATGGTCTACCTGGATCACGCGGCTACCACGCCGATGCACCCCGCCGCCGTCGAGGCGATGACGGCGGTGCTCGGCACGGTCGGCAACGCCTCCTCGCTACACACCAGCGGCCGGACGGCGAGGCGGCGCATCGAGGAATCCCGCGAGCTGATCGCCGACCGGCTGGGCGCCCGGCCATCCGAGGTCATCTTCACCGCGGGCGGGACCGAAAGCGACAACCTGGCGGTCAAGGGCATCTATTGGGCCCGCCGCGACGCCGAACCAAGCCGTCGGCGCATCATCACCAGCGAGGTGGAACACCACGCCGTGCTGGATTCCGTGAACTGGCTCGTCGAACACGAAGGCGCCGAGGTGACCTGGCTGCCGACCGCCGCCGACGGATCGGTGTCGGTGACGGCGCTGCGTGACGCGCTGCGCAGCCACGACGACGTCGCGCTGGTATCGGTGATGTGGGCCAACAACGAGGTCGGCACCGTCATGCCGGCCGCCGAGCTCGCCACCGTCGCGGCCGAATTCGGGGTTCCGATGCACAGCGACGCCGTTCAGGCGGTGGGACAGCTGCCGGTGGCCTTCGCCGCCAGCGGGCTTTCGGCGATGAGCGTGGCCGCGCACAAATTCGGCGGCCCTCCCGGCGTGGGGGCGTTGCTGCTGCGCCGCGACGTGGCGTGTGCGCCGCTGGCCCATGGCGGCGGACAGGAGCGCGACATTCGCTCCGGCACCGCCGATGTCGCCGGGGCGGTCGGCATGGCGACCGCGGCCCGCATCGCGGTGGACGGCCTCGAGACCAACGGCGCGCGGCTGCGGGCGTTGCGTGATCGCCTGATCGACGGGGTGCTGACCGGCATCGACGACGTCGGCCTCAACGGTGCCCGCGACCCGTCCCCCGCAACCGGGAGGTACCCCCAGCGGTTGCCGGGCAACGCGCACTTCACCTTCCGCGGTTGTGAAGGTGACTCGCTGTTGATGCTGTTGGACGCCAACGGAATCGAGTGTTCGACCGGATCTGCGTGCACCGCCGGTGTCGCGCAGCCGTCGCATGTGTTGCTCGCGATGGGGGCCGACCCGGCGAGCGCCCGCGGTTCCCTACGAATGTCTTTGGGGCACACCAGCGTTGATGCTGACGTCGATGCGGTGTTGCAGGTGCTGCCCGCGGCGGTGGACCGCGCCCGCCGTGCCGCCCTGGCCGCCGCGGGAGCTCCCTAAGTGAGGGTCCTTGCCGCGATGAGTGGTGGCGTCGACTCGTCGGTCGCCGCTGCCCGCATGGTCGACGCCGGGCATGACGTGGTCGGCGTGCACCTGGCGCTGTCGACCGCGCCCGGCACGTTGCGCACCGGCTCGCGGGGGTGCTGTTCCAAAGAGGACGCCTCGGACGCGAGTCGCGTCGCTGATGTTCTCGGAATCCCTTTCTACGTATGGGATTTCGCCGAGAGGTTCCAGGCGGACGTGATCGACGACTTCGTGTCGTCCTACGCGCGCGGCGAAACGCCCAACCCCTGCGTGCGGTGCAACCAGCGAATCAAATTCTCGGCGCTGTCGGCGAAAGCCCTTGCGCTGGGCTTCGACACGGTGGCCACCGGCCACTACGCCAGGCTTTCCGGCGGGCGGCTGCGCCGCGCGGTCGATGGCGACAAGGACCAGTCCTACGTGCTGGCCGTGCTGACCGCCGACCAGCTCCGCCACGCCACGTTTCCGATCGGCGACACCCCGAAGGCGCAGATCCGCGCCGAAGCCGCCCGGCGCGGCCTCGCGGTCGCCGAAAAGCCGGACAGCCACGACATCTGCTTCATCCCGTCCGGGAACACCCGGGCATTCCTGGGCGAGCGCATCGCGGTCCGCCGTGGCACCGTCGTCGGCGCCGACGGCGCGGTCCTCGCGGAGCACGACGGAGTGCACGGCTTCACCATCGGCCAGCGCAAAGGCCTGGGCATCGCGGGGCCGGGGCCCGACGGCCGCCCACGCTATGTGACGGCCATCGACGCCGACACCGCGACCGTGCGGGTGGGGGAGGCGGCCGACCTCGACGTGCGCGAGTTGCGGGGGCGCGAGCCGGTCTTCACCGCTGGCCGACCGCCGTCCGGTCCCGTCGAGTGCGTGGTGCAGGTGCGGGCTCACGGTGAAACTGTCGGTGCCGTAGCGGAATTGGTGCACGACGAGCTGGTCGTGCGGTTGCGCGCCGCGCTGCGCGGCGTCGCGTGTGGTCAGACGCTGGTGCTCTACCGTCCCGACCCGGACGGTGACGAAGTGCTTGGCAGCGCCACCATCGCCGCCACCGCGGGCTAGTTCGGCACGTTCGCGGCGATGTTCGTCATCACGATGTCGGACACCGATTGCGCAAAGCCGCAGAACGTGACCTCCAGAATGGCCACCGAACGCTGCCGATAGTCGCGGCCGCAGCCACCGGGCCGCAGGTGCAGCGAACCGGCGTCGGCCTTCCAGTCGCCGACGTATTGCTGGCCGGACGAGCCGTTCGCGCAGTCCCCGACCGTGGTCACCAACGCACCGAACGCGCGCCGTGCGGTGTCGACGTCCCGGTAGGCCGCCGCCCCTTCTGAGATCAGCGCGCCGTCGGGCGGGTCCTGGAAGGTCGTCTTGTGGAACTCTTCGACCTCGGGCCCGAACGTCGCCGTCTCGGCGTAGATGAATCGGCATTCGCGCGGCGTGGTGTCGGCGAGTGCGTCGATGTCAACCAGGCTGGTGCCGTCCATCGAGGGGATGATCGTGAGGTGCTCGCCGGCGCCGGTGATCGCGCGCATCCGCGACTGGTCCAGCAGGACCGTGTCGACGTTGACCCCCTGCACGGCGCCGCGCGGGGCACCGTATCCGGCCACCGCCGCGCCGTCCACCACCCGGGTGCACGCGGCAGCCAGCACCACCGCCCCGCACCACAGCAGCGGCCGTGCCAATCTCGCCATCCTCGACACGTTTCGCACCCTTCTGGCGTCGAACCTACCCGTGCGGACGCGCGGCAGACACCCCTGGTCACGGGCGTCCGCGGTGACGTCGAATACGGTTGGGCGGGTGAGTGTTTTCGCGAGCGGCAGCGGCATCGGGTCGTGGCCCGGGATCAAGCCCCGGGAGGCCGCCGAGGTCGTCGTCGGTGAGCTGGCCGGCGGGCTGCCCCACATCGTCGAGCTGCCCGCCCGCGGAGTGGGCGCCGACATGCTCGGCCGGGCCGGCGCGCTGCTGATCGATGTGGCCATCGACATCGTGCCGCGCGGCTATCGAGTTGCCTCCCGGCCCGGCGCCGTCACCCGCCGCGCCGTCAGCCTCCTCGACGAGGACATGGACGCGCTGGAAGAGGCCTGGGAGGTGGCCGGCCTGGGTGGCGGCGACCGCGTGCTCAAGGTGCAGGCTCCCGGGCCGATCACGCTGGCCGCCGAGCTCGAGCTGGCCAACGGCCACCGGGCGATCACCGACCCCGGCGCCGTGCGCGATCTGGCGGCGTCGTTGGCCGAAGGTGTCGCCGGCCACCGCGCGGCGCTGGCCCGCCGCCTTGAAACGCCGGTGGTGGTGCAGTTCGACGAGCCGTCGCTGCCCAGGGCATTGGGTGGGCGGCTGGGCGGTGTGACGGCGTTGAGCCCGGTGGCGCCGCTCGACGAAGCGGTGGCCGTGGCCCTGCTCGACACCTGTGTCGCCACCGTCGGAGGCGAGGTGCTGTTGCACAGTTGCGCCCCGGAGCTGCCGTGGAAGATGTTGCAGGACAGCAGCTTTGATGCGGTCTCGGTGGACACCAACACGTTGGTCGCGGCGGATCTCGACGGTATCGCCGGGTTCGTCGAATCGGGCCGCACGGTCATGCTGGGAGTAATCGCCGCCAGCGCACCGCCGCGGCGGCCGTCGGCCGAAGAGGTGGCCACCGCGCTGGTCGCGGTGACGGATCGGCTCGGCTTCGCTCGCTCGGCGCTGCGCGACCGCATCGGCGTGACCCCGGCGTGTGGCCTGGCCGGTGCGACGCCCGAGTGGGCCCGCCTGGCGATCGGGCTGGCCCGCAAGGCGGCCGAGGCTTTCGCCGAGGACCCCGACGCCATCTGAAAGGCAACCAACAAGTTGCGCTTTTGGTGCTGGCGTGCTGGACTCATAGGCAACCAGGAGGTTGCGTATGAGGATCGAGAAGAGCGTGCTGCTGCGCGCACCGTTGGAGCGGGTATGGCGGGCCATCAGCGACGCCGACGAATTCGGCCGCTGGTTCGGCGTCCGCTTCGACGGGCCGTTCGTCGCCGGGACATCGGTCGTCGCGGTGATCAGCCCGACCACGGTCGACGACGAGGTCGCCAAGCGGCAGGAGCCGCACGCCGGGGTGAAAAGCACGTGGCACATCGTCGCGGTCGAGCCGCAACGGCGGTTCGCCTATCGCTGGCACCCCTTCGCCGTCGACCCGGACGTCGATTACGGGCGAGAGCCGACGACGCTGGTCGAGTTCACCTTGGCGGAGGCGCCCGATGGCGTGCTGCTCACCATCACCGAATCCGGATTCGAGGACATTCCCGAAGCGCGCCGCCCGTCCTCGTTCGACGCCAACACCGAGGGGTGGGCTATCCAGGCGGGCCTGGTGCGCAGGTATGTGGAAGAAGTCCGCGAATGAGCGGGCGCGCCGCCGTGGGCGCGCCGCTCTTCGACGCCCTCGGTGATCCGAACCGGCTGCGCATCATCGTGCGGCTGTGCGATCTGGGCCCGAGCTCGACATCGCAGCTCACCGGCGCCATTCCGGTCACCCGGCAGGCCGCCAGCAAGCACCTGCAGCTGCTGGAGTCGGCGGGTTTGGTGACCAGCAGCAAGCGGGGTCGCGAGCGCGTCTGGACGGTGCGGACGGCCCCCCTGGCCCAGGCCAGTGACTACCTCACCGCGTTGTCGCGCCGGTGGGATGCGGCGGTGGACCGGCTGCGGGCATACGTCGAGGACTGAGTCGGGAGTGTCGGAGTTCTCGGATAGCCTGCGAGGGTGAGCTCACCAGAAGCTGATTCGGTGGCGCCCGAGGTCCGGCGGCAGTGGCAGGAACTCGCCGATGAAGTCCGCGAACACCAGTTCCGCTACTACATCAAGGACGCGCCGATCGTCTCCGACGCCGAATTCGACAAGATGTTCAACGACCTTGTCGCGCTGGAGGACCGTTACCCGGAGCTGCGGGTTCCGGATTCGCCGACGCAGCTGGTCGGCGGGGCCGGTTTTGCCACCGACTTCACCGAGGCCGAGCACCTCGAGCGAATGTTGAGCCTCGACGACGTGTTCGACCGCGACGAGCTGGTCGCGTGGAGCAACCGCGTCGAGAACGAGATCGGACGTGAGCCGCACTACTTGTGCGAACTCAAGATCGACGGGGTGGCGTTGTCGTTGGTGTACCGCCACGGCCGGCTGGAACGGGCCGCCACGCGCGGCGACGGCCGGGTCGGCGAGGACGTGACGCTCAATGCGCGCACCATCGACGACGTGCCCGAGCGGCTCACTGCCGGTGGGGATTTGCCGATTCCCGCCGTCCTCGAGGTGCGTGGCGAGGTCTTCTTCATGCTCGCCGATTTCGAGGCGCTCAACGCGAGCCTGGTCGAGGACGGCAAGGCGCCCTTCGCCAATCCGCGTAACAGCGCGGCCGGCTCGCTGCGCCAGAAGAACCCGGCGGTCACAGCCCGGCGCAAGCTGCGAATGATCTGTCACGGCATCGGCCGCACCGACGGGTTCGCGCCCAAGACGTTGCACGAGGCGTACACCGCGCTGAAAGCCTGGGGCCTGCCGGTGGCCGAAGAGACCGCGCGCGTGCGTGGCCTTGCCGCCGTGGAGGAGCGGATCGGGTACTGGGGTGAGCATCGCTATGACATCGACCACGAAATCGATGGCGTGGTGGTCAAAGTCGATGATTTTGCGCTGCAGCGCCGGCTGGGAACGACGTCGCGGGCGCCGCGCTGGGCGGTCGCGTATAAGTATCCGCCCCAGGAAGCGCAGACCAAGCTGCTCGACATCCGGGTGAACGTCGGACGCACCGGCCGCGTCACGCCATTCGCGTTCATGACGCCGGTGAAGGTGGCCGGATCGACCGTGGGGCTGGCCACGCTGCACAACGCCGCCGAGGTAAAGCGCAAGGGAGTGCTGATCGGCGACACGGTGATGATCCGCAAAGCGGGGGATGTGATCCCGGAGGTGCTCGGCCCCGTCGTCGACCTCCGGGATGGGTCCGAGCGCGAATTCGTCATGCCCACAACGTGTCCCGAATGTGGAACGACGCTGGCCCCCGCCAAGGAGGGCGACGCCGACATCCGGTGCCCCAATGCGCGGTCCTGCCCGGCGCAGCTGCGAGAGCGCGTCTTCCACGTCGCCGGCCGCGGAGCGCTCGACATCGAGGGGCTGGGCTATGAGGCGGCCATCGCGCTGCTGAAGGCCGGGGCGATCGCCGACGAGGGCGACCTGTTCACCCTCACCGAGGAAGACCTGTTGCGCACCGAGCTTTTCCGGACCAAGGCCGGCGCGTTGTCCGCCAACGGCAGGCGGTTGCTCGACAACTTGGACAAGGCGAAAACGGTGGCGCTGTGGCGGGTCCTGGTGGCGCTGTCGATCCGGCATGTCGGTCCGACCGCGGCGCGGGCACTGGCCACCGAATTCGGCAGCCTGGACGCGATCATGTCGGCCTCGACTGAGCAATTGGCGGCGGTCGAGGGTGTCGGACCGACGATCGCCGCCGCGCTCACCGAGTGGTTCACCGTCGACTGGCACCGCGCGATCGTCGACAAGTGGCGCGACGCGGGGGTGCGGATGGCCGACGAGCGCGACGCCAGCGTGCCCCGCACCCTGGAAGGGCTGACGATTGTCGTCACCGGTTCGCTGGCCGGCTTTTCGCGCGATGACGCCAAGGAGGCGATCATCGCGCGCGGGGGAAAGGCCGCCGGTTCGGTCTCAAAGAAGACCGACTTCGTCGTCGCCGGGGACGCACCGGGATCCAAGTACGACAAGGCGATCGAGCTGGGTGTGCCGGTCCTCGACGAGGACGGCTTCCGGAAGCTGTTGGCCGAGGGTCCGCCGGTAACACCGGGGGACTAGGCCGTTGAGGCGGTCGCTAGGGCGATTCCGGTCATAAAGTGGCCCGCATCGCCGTAGCGGTCCTATCGTGGGCGCTATGACGCAGACGGTCGAGGAGTGCACGCAGGCATCGCCGTGGTCACCCCGCGAGGCCGAGATATTGGCGGTGACCCTGCGGCTATTGCAGGAACACGGCTACGACCAGCTGACCGTTGAGGCCGTGGCCGGTGCCGCCCACGCCAGCAAGGCCACCGTGTACCGGCGGTGGCCTTCGAAGGCCGAATTGGTCCTGGCCGCCTTCACCGAAGGCGTTCGCCAGGTCGCGCTTCCGCCGAACACCGGCACGTTGCGAGGCGATCTGTTGAGTCTGGGGGAGACCTGCGGTCAGCACGGCACCGAGCACGCCAGCACCATTCGCGCGGTGATGGTCGAGGTGTCGCGGCACCCGGCGCTCAACGACGCTTTGCAGGAGCAATTCCTCAAGCAGCGCAAGGCGCTGATTCAGCATGTGCTGCACCAGGCCGTCGACCGCGGTGAGATCAGCGAGGACGTGATCACCGACGAACTCTGGGACCTGTTGCCGGGGTACCTCATCTTCCGGTCCATCATCCCCGGCCGGCCGCCCACCCGCCGCACCGTGCAGGCGCTCGTCGACGGGTTCCTCATCCCGGGTCTGACCAGAACCACCGCGTAACGCCGGGTTAATCCGCCGAGACGGAATGTGTACGCTCGCGTCTCTTGTACAGTACGGTCCCGTACCGTACTGTCATACCTGTCGATCACGCCCGTCCCGCCGGTTGTAAGCCGTCGGTTCGGGGGTGATGGTGTCGCCCGATGATCGAAAGGTGAACGGGTGAAGGGGATTTCGTTGGTCGCCCTCGTCAGGCGCGGGTGGATGGTGATGGTTGCGGTGCTGGTCGTCGTGCTCGCGGGCTTCGCCATCTATCGCTTGCACGGAATCTTCGGCTCCCAGAGCAGCGCCTCGGCCGACAGCAATCTGGCCAACGAGATCGTCCCGTTCAACCCCAAGCAGGTGGTGCTCGAGGTCTTCGGCAGGCCTGGCGCAACCGCGACCATCAACTACCTTGATGTCAACGCCCAGCCGCAGCAAGTGAAGGACGCCCCGTTGCCGTGGTCGTTCACGATCACCACCACGGAGCCCGCGGTCATCGGCAATGTCGTCGCGCAGGGCAACGGGGACAGCCTCGGCTGCCGCATCACCGTCAACGGGGAAGTGAAAGACCAACGCACCGTTGACAAAGCCGACGCGTACACCTTCTGCCTCGACAAGTCTGGATGAATTCCCGATGAGCAACCACGAACAGCCGCAGGCCCGCATCCCGCGCACCATCCGTCGCCTCGCATTGCCCATCCTGCTGTTCTGGGTGGCGCTGGCCGCCATCACGAACATCGCGGTGCCGCAGTTGGAAGAGGTTGGCAAGACGCACAATGTGGCGCTGAACTCGCCCGACGCCCCGTCGCTCAAGGCCATCAAGCGCATCGGTGAAAAATTTCACGAGTTCGACACCGACAGCTCGGCCATGATCGTGCTGGAAGGCGACAAGCCGCTCGGCGCGGACGCGCACCGTTTCTACGACGAGATGGTCCGCCGGCTCGAGCAGGACAAAAAGCACGTCGAGCATGTCCAGGACTACTGGGGCGACACCTTGACCGCGGCGGGGTCGCAGAGCAGCGACGGCAAGGCCGCTTACGTTCAGGTGAACCTCGCCGGTAATCAGGGCTCGGCGCTGGCGAACGAGGGCGTCGGGGCGCTGCGGGACATCGTCGATCGCATGAAGCCGCCGCCCGGCGTCAAGACGTACGTGACCGGCGCGGCGCCCCTGATCTCCGACCAGTTCGACGTCGGCAGTAAGGGAACGGCCAAGGTCACGGCGATCACCATCGGCGTGATCGCCCTGATGCTGTTCTTCGTCTACCGTTCGGTGCTCACCACGCTGCTGGTGCTCGCCACGGTCCTGATCGAGATGTCGGCGGCGCGGGGACTGGTCGCGTTTCTCGGGAACGCGGGCGTCATCGGGCTGTCGACCTATGCGACGAATCTGTTGACGCTCTTGGTGATTGCCGCGGGCACCGACTACGCGATATTTTTCGTGGGCCGCTACCAGGAAGCGCGCGGAACCGGTGAAGACCGCGAAAAGGCTTTCTACACCATGTATCACGGCACGACCCATATCGTGCTGGGTTCCGGGCTGACCGTGGCCGGCGCGGTCGCCTGTCTGAGCTTCACCCGGCTTCCCTACTTCCAGAGTTTGGGTATTCCGGCCGCGCTTGGCATCCTGGTCGCACTCTGCGCCGCGCTCACCCTGGGGCCCGCGATCCTCACCCTGGGCGCCAGGGTGGGCATCTTCGACCCCAAGCGGGCGGTCAGAACCCGCGGCTGGCGACGGATCGGCACCGCCATCGTCCGTTGGCCCGGTGCCGTTCTCGCCGCGGCCTGCGCGCTGGCCCTGGTGGGGCTGATCGCCTTGCCCGGATACAAGACCAGTTATGACACTCGTCCCTACATGCCTGCCAGCGCACCGGCCAACGTCGGCTACACGGCCGCCGAGAAGCATTTCTCGCGGGCCCGGCTGGAGCCCGAATTGCTCATGGTCGAAACCGATCACGACATGCGTAACCCGGAGAGCATGCTCATCCTGGACAAGGTGGCCAAGGCGGTATTTCACGTCCCCGGCGTCGCGCAGGTGCAGACCATCACCCGTCCTCTGGGCACCCCGCTGGTGCACAGCTCGCTGGCGTTCGTGGTCAGCAATTCCAGCGCGGCGCAGCAGGAAAACCTGACCTATCAACGGGATCGGGCCGAGGATGCCCTCAAGCAGGCCAACGAACTGAACAAAACGATCAACATCCTCAGGCAGCAGTACGAATTGCAGCAGCAGCTCGCCAACACCACCCACGACGAGACCCAAAGCTTCCACGACACTCTCGGCACCATTCAGGATCTGCGCGACAAGATCGCCAACTTCGACGATTTCTTCCGGCCGATCCGGAGTTACTTCTACTGGGAACGGCATTGCTTCGACATTCCCGCGTGCTTCGCTTTCCGATCACTCTTCGACGCGCTCGACGGCATTGATCAACTCACGGAGAAGTTCGAAGGCCTCACGGCCTCGCTCGACAAGCTCGACGCGCTGCAGCCGAAACTGGTGGCGCTCATACCTCCCCAGATTGACAGCCAGCAGACCAATCGCGATCTGACGCTGGCCAATTACGCCACGCTGTCCGGCATTTACGCGCAGACCGCGGCCGCGATCGACAATGCGACGGCGTTGGGGCGGGCGTTCGACGCCGCCAAGAACGACGACACCTTCTACCTGCCGCCCGATGTTTTCAACAACCCCGACTTCAAGCGCGGGCTGAAGCTGTTCCTGTCGCCCGACGGCAAGGCCGCGCGCATGATCGTCACGCATGAAGGTGATCCCGCGACGCCCGAGGGTATTTCGCACATCGATCCGATGGCCAAGGCCGCGCGCGAGGCCCTGAAGGGCACGCCGATGGCGGGCGCGGGGGTCTATCTCGGTGGGACCGCCTCGACGTACAAGGACATCCAGGACGGCGCCAAGTACGACCTGATGATCGTGGCGTTCGCCGCGCTGAGTCTCATCTTGCTGATCATGATGATCATCACGCGCAGCCTGATTGCGGCGCTTGTCATCGTGGGCACCGTCGCGCTGTCGCTGGGTGCCTCGTTCGGGTTGTCGGTTCTGGTGTGGCAGTACCTGTTCGGCATCCAGTTGTATTGGGTCGTGCTCGCGCTTGCCGTGATCCTGCTGCTGGCGGTCGGATCCGACTACAACCTGCTGTTGATCTCGCGGTTCAAGGAAGAAATTCATGCCGGCCTGAACACCGGCATCATCCGCGCGATGGCGGGCTCCGGATCGGTGGTCACCTCGGCGGGCATCGTCTTCGCCGTCACCATGTGTGCGTTCGTGTTCAGCGGGTTTCAGGTTCTCGGTCAGATCGGCACAACGATCGGTCTCGGCCTGCTGTTCGACACGCTGATCGTGCGCTCATTCATGACGCCCTCCGTCGCGAAGATCCTCGGGCGGTGGTTCTGGTGGCCGCAGCGGGTGCGCCCGCGCCCGGCGAGCACGATGTTGCGGCCCTACGGTCCGCGGCCGGCGGTCCGACAGCTGCTGCTGTGGGACGACGACGACCATGCGGTGCTGGCGGGATCGAACTCGCACGTGCGCTGATTTAGCGCGGTCGCGACCGTCCCGGTGCCCACACCCTGTGGGTGCCGCCGGGTCGGTCAGTAGGATGCGTCCGACGACCGCTTGGTCTCCCTCGTGGCAGAGCGGGCGGGGCGATCGTGGTTGCCGACCAATCCGATGGGCAACCGTCACCCGGCTCAACTCTTCGCGAGGTTTTTCGATGCATGTCGCACTTTTCACCGATCTTCACCCCGACGGCCTCGGGGGGACGCAAGTTTCGGTGGCCACTCAGCGTCGTGCGCTCGAACAGTGTGGGCACCGGGTCACGGTCTTCACGGCGCCCATGCCCGGCGCGGTCGACCCCGACCCCTGCGTCGTCGAATTGAGGCCGGTGCCCGTCATCGACCCGATCATGCGCAAATTGGGCCGGCACGAGGACTATGTTCTGGTCTGGCCGTCCAAGGCGAATCGCGCGATCATCGACGAGGCGTTCGCCGACCGCGGGCCCATCGATATCGTGCACACCCAGGGTGACCTGGGTGTGGCGATAGCCGGCGTGGAAGCCGCTCGGCGGCACGGTATTCCGGTGGTCCAGACCAAACACACCCGCTACGACACGTATTTCGAGCAAGCCACCCCGGCTCCGCTGTTCCTGGCGATTCTGGTCAGCCAGGTGCAGAAGCGGTACCTCGCACAGGAATTCCACCTGACCCCCGAAAAGGAAAGCGTGGCTTCGCGACTGGCGTGGCGGTTCATGGTGGCGAACGCGCAAGCTGTGGATCATCAGATCACGCCGACCCGGCATTTCGCGCAGTCGCTGGCCAGGCGCGGGGTGACGCGTCCAATATCGGCCGTTTCCAACGGCTTTGACGACGACGTGGTCGACCGGGCCCGGACGGCCGTGGCCGCCGCCTCGTCGGACGACGAGCCGCTCCGCCTCGTCTGGTGTGGGCGCCTGTCCTCGGAGAAGCGGGCCCTCGAAGCTATCGAGGCCGTCGCCCAGGTCGACGACTGCACACTCGACATCTATGGGCAGGGACACCTCGAGGCGTCGATGCGGAAACTCATCCACTCGGCCGGACTCGCTCACCGCGTCCGCCTGCACGGTCGCGTCGACCGCGAAGCCTGCCTGGTCGCGATGGGGTCGAGCGACGCGCTGCTGTTCACCTCCTATGATTTCGACACCCAGGGGCTCGTCCTGCTCGAAGCGGTGGCCATGTCGTCGCCCGTCATCTACTGCGACCCCGCGCTGAGCGAAACCGTTCCCGAAGGCGGGGGCATCCTGGCGGCCGACCCGTCCCCGTCCGCACTGGCGGCGGCGATTCGTGCGCTCGCCTCGGACCGCGACCGGCTGCGGGAGATGTCCGGCATCGCCACCGAACACCGCGACAGCGGCCGCCAATCCGTGCAAACCGAGAAGATCATCGCCATCTACAACAGCCTGCTGGACCCGGTGCCCGCCTAGCCGGGGCTCAGCGCAGCATGGTGGCGACGATCCCGGCCAGATAGCCCAGGCGAGCCACTTCCGAGGGCCGGAATTCCGGGCCCGGGCGGCCCAGCACCACCGCCGTGTGCGGGTCGCCCAGCGGGGCGGCGACCATGGTGGTGTCCATGTCGCGCCACGACTGCGGCACCCACTCGCCGGCGCTGTCCAGCGTCGCGGCCCGTTCGATGGGCAGCCACGGGGCGGAATCCGCCCGCGTCTCCGGCGTACCCGGGCTGGAGGCCAGGCGCTGCAGCTCACCGCCCGCGCTGCGCAGCACGGTGCACCAGCTGACGCGCAGCACCCTGGGCGCCTCGTTGGCCAGCACCTGCAGCCGCGAGACCTTGTCGCCCGCCGCGGCGACGTGGTCGAGCAGTTCCAGCTCGCGATGCGCTTCCAACAACCCGGTGTGCGGGCGCACGCTGTCCACCCGGACGCCCGAAAGCGACTCCGCGGCGGTGATCAGCGTGTCCGGCATCGCCCCCAGCGGCAGCTCGATCACCAGGTCGTCGATCGCATAGCCCGAGCTGCGCTCGACCACGTCGAGCGACAAGATGTCGGCGCCCACCGAACCGAGCGCCACGGCCAGCGAGCCCAGGCTGCCCGGGCGGTCGACCAGCTCGATGCGCAACAGATACGACGGCACGGCCAACACTGTTACACAGCGATGCGGGGACTGCATTTCGCGCAGAGCCAACGGGCCTGAAGCCGGCCGCACGCTCGCGGCTAGGCTTTCCTGTCGTGTCTCAGATCTCCCGCGACGAGGTGGCGCACCTGGCCCGGCTGTCCCGGCTGGCGCTGACCGATGGCGAGCTCGACAGCTTCGCCGGACAGCTCGATGCCATCCTGACCCACGTCAGCCAGGTGCAGGCGGTCGACGTCACCGGCGTCGAAGCGACCGGTAACCCGCTCAAGGACGTCAACGTGACCCGTCCGGACGAGCCGACCCCGTGCCTGACCCAGCGGGAGGCGCTGGCCGAGGCGCCCGAGGCCGCCGACGGCCGCTTCGCCGTGCCGCAGATCCTGGGAGACAGCGAGTGAACGACGTCATCCGAGCCGACGCCGCGACCCTGGCCGCCCGGATCGCCGCCAAGGAACTCTCGTCGGTCGAGGTCACCCAGGCGTGCCTGGACCAGATCGCCGCGACCGACGACCGGTATCACGCATTTCTGCACGTGGCCGCCGACGAGGCGCTCGGCGCGGCAGCCGTCGTCGACGAGGCGGTGGCGGCGGGGGAGCGGCTGCCATCGCCGCTGGCCGGGGTGCCGCTGGCGCTCAAGGACGTCTTCACCACCGTCGACATGCCCACCACCTGCGGCTCCAAGATCCTCGAAGGCTGGCGTTCGCCCTACGACGCCACCGTCACCATGCGGTTACGTGCCGCGGGCATCCCGATCCTCGGCAAGACCAACATGGATGAATTCGCGATGGGCTCGTCGACGGAGAACTCCGCCTACGGGCCCACTCGTAACCCGTGGAACCTCGACCGGGTTCCTGGCGGGTCCGGCGGGGGCAGCGCGGCGGCGCTGGCCGCATTCCAGGCACCGCTGGCCATCGGATCCGACACCGGGGGCTCGATTCGGCAGCCGGCGGCGCTGACGGCGACGGTCGGTGTCAAACCGACCTACGGCACCGTGTCGCGCTACGGGCTGGTGGCGTGCGCGTCGTCGTTGGATCAGGGCGGCCCGTGCGCGCGCACGGTGTTGGACACCGCGCTGCTGCACCAGGTGATCGCCGGGCACGACCCCCGCGATTCCACGTCCGTCGACGCGGCGGTGCCCGATGTCGTCGGGGGAGCCAAGGCGGGCGCGGCCGGTGACCTCAAGGGCGTGCGCGTCGGGGTCGTGAAGCAGCTTCGCGGCGACGGCTACCAGCCGGGAGTGCTGGCCTCGTTCGAGGCGGCGGGCGGCCGGCTGACCGAACTGGGTGCCGAGGTGAGCGAAGTCGACTGCCCGCACTTCGAATACGCGCTGGCCGCCTACTACCTGATCTTGCCGTCGGAGGTGTCGAGCAACCTGGCCCGCTTCGACGCGATGCGCTACGGGCTGCGCGTCGGTGACGATGGGACGCACAGCGCCGAGGAAGTGATGGCGCTGACCCGGGCCGCCGGTTTCGGGCCGGAAGTCAAGCGACGCATCATGATCGGCACCTACGCGCTGTCGGCCGGTTACTACGACGCCTATTACAACCAGGCGCAAAAGGTACGCACCCTGATCGCCCGCGACCTCGACAAAGCGTACGAGTCCGTCGACGTGGTCGTGTCGCCCGCCACCCCGACTACCGCTTTCGCGCTGGGCGAGAAGGTCGACGATCCGCTCGCGATGTACCTGTTCGACCTGTGCACGCTGCCGCTGAACCTGGCCGGCCACTGCGGCATGTCGGTGCCGTCGGGCTTGTCGCCCGACGACGGGCTGCCCGTCGGGCTGCAGATCATGGCGCCGGCGCTGGCCGACGACCGGCTGTACCGGGTGGGCGCCGCCTACGAGGCCGCCCGCGGCCCGCTGCCATCCGCCATCTGACCTTTCGTCGCCGTGCGAGTGGCGGGCAGGGCAAGATGAGGGCATGCGGATCGGAGTTCTCACCGGAGGCGGCGACTGCCCGGGGCTGAATGCCGTCATTCGGGCGGTGGTGCGCACCTGCGATGCCCGGTACGGCTCGTCGGTCGTCGGCTTCCAGGACGGGTGGCGCGGGTTGCTGGAAAACCGGCGCATCCAACTGCAGAACGACGATCGCAATGACCGGCTGTTGGCCAAGGGCGGCACCATGCTGGGGACCGCCCGGGTGCATCCCGACAAATTGCGGGCCGGGCTCGACCAGATCAAGCAGACATTGGATGACAACGGCATCGACGTCCTCATCCCGATCGGCGGCGAAGGCACCTTGACGGCCGCGCATTGGCTGTCCGAGGAGAACGTTCCCGTCGTCGGGGTGCCGAAGACCATCGACAACGACATCGATTGCACCGACGTTACTTTCGGCCACGACACCGCGTTGACGGTGGCCACCGAGGCCATCGACCGCCTGCATAGCACCGCCGAATCCCATCAGCGGGTGATGCTGGTGGAGGTGATGGGCAGGCACGCCGGCTGGATCGCGCTGAACGCCGGGCTGGCTTCCGGTGCGCACATGACGCTGATTCCCGAACAGCCCTTCGACGTCGAAGAAGTGTGCCGGCTGGTCAAACGCCGCTTCCAGCGCGGGGATTCGCACTTCATCTGCGTTGTCGCCGAGGGCGCGAAACCCGTCCCGGGTTCGATCTCGTTGCGCGAAGGCGGGATTGACGAGTTCGGCCACGAGAAGTTCACCGGCGTCGCGGCCCAGCTGGGCGCCGAAGTGGAGAAGCGGATCAATAAGGATGTCCGGGTGACCGTGCTGGGCCATGTCCAGCGGGGCGGGACGCCCACGGCCTACGACCGGGTGTTGGCCACCAGGTTCGGCGTCAATGCCGCCGACGCCGCGCACGCGGGCGAATACGGCCAGATGGTGTCCCTGCGTGGGCAGGACATCGGCCGCGTGGCGCTGGCCGACGCCGTGCGCCAGCTCAAGCTGGTGCCCGAGAGTCGCTACGACGACGCCGCGGCCTTCTTCGGGTGATCTCGCCCAGATTGGACAAACGGCGGGTGGCTGCAAGCTGAATTTGCCCGGCGATTGACCAGCTTAGAACCGGTCGGCGCAAATTGGTGGTTTCCGGACTGGTCCTCAGCGGTTATACCGGGAGGGTGAGCAACCGCGGTTCGGTTCGCGGAGTCGTTCAACATCCCGCGGCGTCGGCGGGGCCACCGGGCCCGCCGGTTATTCCGCCGCAGCCACCTCGGCGCGTCGACACCGATCCGGCAGCCGCCACGGTGCCACAGCCCCATCGCTCGGATCCGTCCATTCGTCGTCCGCCGTTCAAGCCGCCGCCGCCCCCGCCGCCAGCTGCGCCCGCCCGGGCCGTGCGAGCCCCTGCGCCGCCGCCGGCGCGACTGCCGGGCGGGACAGCACTGGACGGCCTGGACCAGCAGGCGCGGGAGGGTTCCGCGAGGTTCAACTGGCGCGAGGTGGTCCATCGCGTGATCGGCATCGATCTGGGCCCCGGCAGAGACTCACAGTACGAAGAGGACCTACGCAACCGCATTCGCGCGGCGGTGGGCAGCGCATTTCCCATCGCCGTCCTCAACCTCAAAGGTGGCGTCGGCAAGACCACGGTGGTGGAGGCGCTGGGGTCCACGTTCGCCGACGTGCGACATGACCGGATCGTCGCCGTCGACATCGACGCCGGCGACCTGGCGGAGCGGCATGGCCGTCCGAACTCCCTGAACATGGCCGATCTGCTCGCCGACAAGGCGGTAACGAACTATACGGATGTCCGGGCACACACCTACATGAACAATTTCGGCCTCGAAGTGCTCGGCTTGCCGGACTATGCGCACACCGACTGGCGACTCGAGCGGCACGACGTGGTGAAGGCGTTCTCGCTGCTGCGGAATCACTATTCGGTCGAGCTGGTGGACTGCCCCAAGGCCCTCAATTCCGGTGTGATGGAAGCGGTCCTGCCCGAGGCGCGGGCGCTGGTCGTAGTGACCAGCACCTCCATCGATGCGATACGAAAGACGGCCACCACGCTGGATTGGTTGGGCAACAACGGTTATCAAGCGTTGGTGCGGTCGACGATACTGGCGATCAACCACGTCGAGCCGGCCAAGGTAGAGCTGCTGGCCGCCAAGGAACTCGAGCGACTGTCCGCACGGGTAGCCGCGACGGTGGTGCTGCCGTTCGATCGCCACATACACGAGGGCAAGCAGATCGAGCTGGATCGGCTGAGCAAGGAAAGCCGCCGCAGTTACCTCGAGATGGCGGCCGTGCTGGCCGACATGTTCCCCGGCAGGGGTGAGGAGCGCAACCGGTTCCCGGTGCCGCGCTCGCCACACTGGCCCTGAGTTCGCCCGGTGCCGCCGCGCTCGCGGTCACCCACCGCCGCGCTCGCGGTCACCACTACGCCTGATGGTGGTGACCCGCTTCGCCCGGCTCCGCCGCGCTCGCGGTCACCACTACGATCGACGGCATGAGTGTTGCTGCCAGCGCCGATCTCATGGACTACGACGACGTCATCGCGCGCTTCGACCCGGTACTCGGCCTCGAGGTGCACGTCGAGCTGTCGACGGTCACCAAAATGTTCTGCGGCTGCTCCACCGCCTTCGGCGCCGAACCCAACACC
This sequence comes from Mycobacterium sp. E3251, assembly GCF_001666835.1. GTDB lineage: Bacteria > Actinomycetota > Actinomycetes > Mycobacteriales > Mycobacteriaceae > Mycobacterium. The sequence goes on from NZ_LZJF01000196.1 coordinate 106,614, forward strand.
CAGGTATGCCCCGTGTGCCTCGGCCTGCCCGGATCGCTGCCGGTGCTCAACCGCACGGCGGTGGAATCGGCCATCCGGATCGGACTGGCGCTGAACTGCGAGATCGTGCCCTGGTGCCGCTTCGCCCGGAAGAACTACTTCTACCCGGACATGCCGAAGAACTACCAGATCTCCCAGTACGACGAGCCGATCGCCATCAATGGGTATCTCGAAGCGCCGTTGGACGACGGCACCACCTGGCGGGTCGAGATCGAGCGCGCGCACATGGAGGAAGACACCGGCAAGCTGACCCACCTGGGCAGTGAGACCGGCCGGATCCACGGCGCCACCACGTCGCTGCTCGACTACAACCGGGCCGGCGTGCCGCTGATCGAGATCGTGACGAAGCCCATCGTGGGTGCCGGCGCCCGGGCCCCGCAGATCGCCCGCGCCTACGTCACGGCCCTGCGAGACCTGTTGCGCGCCTTGGACGTATCCGATGTTCGGATGGACCAGGGTTCGATGCGTTGCGACTCCAACGTGTCGCTGATGCCGACCGGAACGACCGAGTTCGGCACGCGTACCGAGACCAAGAACGTCAACTCGCTGAAAAGCGTTGAGGTGGCGGTGCGTTACGAGATGCAACGGCAGGCCGCGGTCCTCGCATCCGGGGGTCGGATCATTCAGGAGACCAGGCACTTTCACGAGGCGGGGTACACCAGCCCGGGCCGTGCCAAGGAGACAGCCCAGGACTACCGCTATTTCCCCGAGCCCGACCTGGAACCGGTCGCGCCCAGCCGCGAGTTGGTCGAGCAGCTGCGTCAGACGATTCCCGAGCTACCGTGGTTGAGCCGCAAGAGGATTCAGCAGGAGTGGGGTGTTTCCGACGAGGTGATGCGCGATCTGGTCAACGCCGGCGCCGTGGAACTGGTCATGGAGACCGTCAAGCACGGCGCGGCCAGCGAGCAGGCGCGCGCGTGGTGGGGAAACTTCTTGGTGCAGAAGGCCAATGAAGCGAACATCGGCCTGGACGAACTGGCCATCACCCCGGCCCAGGTCGCCGCGGTGATCGCACTGGTCGATGAGGGCAAGTTGTCCAACAAGCTGGCCCGCCAGGTGGTGGAGGGGGTGTTGGCCGGCGAGGGCGAACCCCAACAGGTGATGACATCCCGCGGCCTCGAGCTGGTGCGCGACGATTCGGTGACCCAGGCCGCGGTCGACGAGGCGCTGGCCGCGAATCCCGATGTGGCGGAGAAGATCCGCGGTGGCAAGGTGGCCGCGGCGGGCGCGATCGTCGGCGCGGTGATGAAGGCCACCCGGGGCCAGGCCGACGCGGCACGGGTGCGCGAACTGGTGCTCGCCGCCTGCGGGCAGGGCTAGCCGGCCCACCAGGAGCAACTCGGCGGGACGCGCGAGACGTCAGCCGATCATTAGGCGAGTTCCGAATTTGATATCACCCGCGATGTCGAATTCGCGAATCATGTGGTGGTTCGTCCAGGGTACGGGTGTGGCGTGCTCTGGCAGGCCCCGATTAGGTCTTGTCGTCGTTGTTGCGCGGGAAGCCGCCGCCCTGCGGGAACAACGGGAACACCACGTCGTCGAGCTTCTCGGCATCCCCGGCGGTTTTGTTGACCGTTGCGCCCCAGACGTTTCCGTCGGGTGACATCCGCAGCGCCCACGCGTGGGCATGGGTGTCCTTGCGTACCACGTCGGGTTCCCCGGTGACCGCACCCGTCGCCGGCGCCAGCCGCACGGCCACCGTCAGTTTGGTGTTGATCAGGTTGACCAGCACGGTCCCGTCCATCGCCGCGCAGCCGGCCACGCCGGGTTTGTCCGGCCATGTCCACACCGTGGAGACCTCGGAAGCCTTGGTGATGCGCTGCAACCGGTCCGCCGTCGGCGTGCGGTCGGCGACGTACAACGAGCCGTCCACGGGGTCGATGCACAGGCCGCCGCCGGAGCCCACGCCCGACAGCGCCGTGGTGGGCGGCGCCTGGCCGATCGTGGTCGGCTGCTCGATGCGAAGGACCTTGCCCGCCAGCGATTTGGGGTCGGCGGCGGCCGCGGGGTTACCCGCGTCACCTGTCAGCACCACCAACGTGGTGGGGCTGGTGAAGATCAGCGCTCCGGTATTGCCGGTGGCCCCCTTGGGGATACCGGTGAGGATGTCCTTGGGGATGTCGCCGTCGGCCACCCGGATCACCCGATTGTCCGTGGGCGTGCTGATGTAGGCGTACATCAGCCGGTCTTGCGCATAGGTCGGTGACAGCACGATGTCCATCAAGCCGCCGTCGCCGGACGGGTCGACCGGGATGACCATCTTCACCTTCGGCTCGGCGCTGACCGAGATCTCCTTGACGGCGCCGGTGGTGCGCTCGGCCACCAGCGCGGTTTTGCTGTCGGGCCCCATGATCAGTCCGCTGGTGCTCTCCAGGCAGCCCTGCATCACGCCGGGAGCCGGGCACGCCTTGGGGAACGGCGTGGGCGGCAGCGGCGGCGGCGGGGGAGGCGTCGAGCTGGGTTGGGGCTTGAGTTCCGGGTTGGTGGTGAAAGGCTGCGACTGGGCGTCGTTGAACCGCGCGCAGCCGCTCGCGACGAGCGCCACCGCGCAGAGCGCGGCAAACCCGCACCGAACCGAGCGCCGTAGTCGCATGACCGACAGGCTACGGATAGTGCGCCCGCCGCCGCCACACGCATGGGCCTGCCCGCCCGGCGCCACACCAGCGGAACACTTCTGGCGCCGCCTACGGCCCGCCTTCGGGACCCGAAATGTGCCGTTTGGTACCCGCTGGAGCCGCGAGCGGGCTAATTTCGGGCCGATCCGCGCCGGTTTGGCGGGCAAACCACCGATTGCCTGGCGAAAGCGCCGCTCAAATCCCCAATTCAGCGACAATTGCCCTTACCCTGTCACGCGTGACCAGTCAACCGAATGACGGACATTGGCAGCGGCCCGGCGAATCCCCGGAGCCAACCCCGGGACGCCCCGCGACGGCGCGTGTGGTTGACCCCGAAGATGATCTGACGCCCGTCGGTTACCCCGGCGACTTCAACCCCTCCACCGGAACCACCACCGTCATCCCCTACATGGGCGACCACGCAGGCGTGGGCGGCCCCAGGGCGACGGGTTACAACGTGCTCGACCAGCAGGAGCCCCTGCCCTACGTCCAGCCGCAGTCCGCCCGGCACGCGGCCGCCGAGCCGGCCGAGATCGATGGGGACGACCACCACGACCGGCTGCACGACGTCGGCCGGCGCGGCACCCAGCATCTGGGTTTGCTGATACTGCGGGTCGGCCTCGGTGTCGTGTTGGCCGCCCACGGGTTGCAGAAGCTCTTCGGCTGGTGGGGCGGCTCCGGGGTGGGCGGGTTCAAGAACTCGCTGTCCGACGTCGGCTACCAGCACGCCGACATCCTCGCCTACGTCAGCGCGGGCGGCGAGCTCGTCGCCGGTGTGCTGCTGGTGCTGGGGCTGTTCACTCCGCTGGCCGCGGCCGGGGCGCTGGCCTTCCTGATCAACGGCCTGCTGGCCACCATCACGGCGCGCCCGCATCCGCACACCTTCACGTACTTCCTGCCGGACGGGCACGAATACCAGATCACTCTGATCGTCCTGGCCGTCGCGGTCATCCTGTGCGGGCCCGGCCGTTACGGGCTCGACGCGCGGCGGGGCTGGGCCCATCGTCCCTTCATCGGGTCGTTTGTCGCGCTAGTGGTGGGCATCGCCGCCGGCATCGCGGTGTGGGTGCTGCTCAACGGGGTCAACCCGATAGCCTGATTCCTCACTGATAGGGGTTGGGCACGCGCCCGGAGCTGGCCTCGGTCAGCTGAGGCAGGGTCGCGAACGTCACCGCGGGCAACCGCAAATCCGCGCCGCTCTTGAGGTGCGCGCGTGCCCAGGAGCCCCGATGGAAGCGCAGCCCGTCGATGTCATCCCACTGCACCGTCTGGCTGCCCAGCAGCGTGCGGACCGTCACGCCTCGATCGTCGGCGACGGTGCGTTGTCGGACGATCATTGCCGACAACAGCACGGGTATCACCAGCAGCGGCACGGACAGCGGCCACAGCATCACCGGGATCAGCAACCCCAGGGTCAAGAATCCGACGGCAAGGTGCGCGATGGGGGAGACCTTGATCACCACGGGCGTGTGGGAAGACGAACCGGTAGCCACCCGACCATCATTTCACCCGGCTCGGGGCACCGGATCTCCGCGCGAGCCGACGGCAGCGGATTTGACTGCTGAGCTGTGCGAAGGCTACCGTCGGACGTTATGGATACCGCCGGACAGCCCGGGATGCTCGTAGTAATTAGTCGGCGCGTTGGTGCCTGACTAGCCTCTTCGGCATTTGAAGCTATCCAGACCAACGCGCAACCCTCGTGCAGCAGAAGAGCTGTCGGGGGTTTTTTGTTGCCCCCAGCGAGACTCCCAGAGTGAATAAGGACGAAAGACAGTGAGCGCACCAACCAGGCAGCACGCCACCCAGCCGGAGCGTGCCGCTGACATCGCCTCGGACGCGGCGGAAACCCCCGCCGCCGCCCCCACAAAGAAGCCGAAACGTGTTGGGCCCGAGAAACTTACCGGCGCCCAGTCGGTGATCCGGTCGCTGGAGGAACTCGGCGTCGAGGTCATCTTCGGGATTCCCGGTGGCGCCGTGTTGCCGGTTTACGACCCGCTGTTCGACTCGAAAAAGCTTCGCCACGTGCTGGTTCGCCACGAGCAGGGCGCCGGCCACGCCGCCAGCGGCTACGCGCACGCCACCGGCAAGGTCGGCGTCATGATGGCCACATCGGGCCCCGGCGCCACCAATCTCGTGACACCGCTGGCCGACGCCCAGATGGACTCGGTGCCCGTGGTCGCCATCACCGGCCAGGTCGGTCGCACCCTGATCGGCACCGACGCCTTCCAGGAAGCCGACATCTCGGGCATCACGATGCCGATCACCAAGCACAACTTCCTGGTCCGCTCGGGCGACGAGATCCCCCAGGTGATGGCCGAGGCCTTCCACATCGCCGCATCGGGCCGTCCGGGCGCGGTGCTCGTCGACATCCCCAAAGACGTGCTGCAGGGGCAGTGCACGTTCAGCTGGCCGCCGCGCATGGACCTGCCTGGCTACAAGCCGAACACCAAGCCGCACAACCGGCAGATCCGCGAGGCCGCCAAGCTGATCGCGGACGCCCGCAAGCCCGTGCTCTACGTCGGCGGCGGCGTCATCCGCGGCGAGGCGACCGAGCAGCTGCGCGAGCTGGCCGAGCTGACCGGCATCCCGGTGGTCACCACGCTGATGGCGCGGGGCGCGTTTCCCGACAGTCATCGGCAGCACATGGGCATGCCCGGCATGCACGGCACGGTCGCCGCGGTGGCGGCGCTGCAGCGCAGCGACCTGCTCATCGCCCTGGGCACCCGCTTCGACGACCGGGTGACCGGCAAGCTCGACACCTTCGCGCCGGAGGCGAAGGTCATCCACGCCGACATCGACCCGGCCGAGATCGGCAAGAACCGCCATGCCGACGTGCCGATCGTCGGCGACGTCAAAGCGGTCATCGCCGACCTGATCGCGATGCTGCGGCACTACGAGCATTCCGGCACCGCGGCAATCCCAGACATGACGGAATGGTGGGCCTATCTGGACAGCGTCCAGTCCACCTACCCGCTGAGCTACGACCCGCAGAGCGACGGCAGCCTCGGCCCGGAATACGTCATCGAAAAGCTCGGCCAGATCGCCGGCCCCGACGCGGTGTACGTCGCCGGGGTGGGCCAGCACCAGATGTGGGCGGCGCAGTTCATCTCGTATGAGAACCCGCGCACCTGGATCAACTCCGGCGGGCTGGGCACCATGGGGTTCGCCATCCCGGCGGCCATGGGGGCCAAGATGGCTCGCCCGGAGGCCGAGGTGTGGGCCGTCGACGGCGACGGCTGCTTCCAGATGACCAACCAGGAGTTGGCCACCTGCGCGATCGAGGGCGTGCCGATCAAGGTGGCGCTGATCAACAACGGCAACCTGGGCATGGTGCGCCAGTGGCAGACGCTGTTCTACGAGGAGCGGTATTCGCAGACGGACCTGGCCACGCACTCGCATCGCATCCCGGACTTCGTGAAACTGGCGGAGGCGCTGGGTTGCGTCGGATTGCGTTGCGAGCGTGAGGAAGACGTCGAGGACGTGATAAACCAGGCCCGGGCGATCACCGACCGTCCGGTGGTGATCGACTTCATCGTCGGTGCCGACGCGCAGGTGTGGCCGATGGTGGCCGCCGGCACCAGCAACGACGAGATCCAGGCCGCCCGCGGCATTCGCCCGCTGTTCGACGACGAGAGCGAAGGGCACGCCTGATGCACACCCACACGCTGTCGGTGTTGGTGGAGGACAAGCCAGGTGTGCTCGCGCGCGTGGCGGCGCTGTTCTCCCGGCGCGGTTTCAACATCGAGTCGCTTGCCGTCGGTGCCACCGAGCAAAAGGACATGTCGCGCATGACGATTGTGGTCAGCGCCGAGGAGACCCCGCTCGAGCAGATCACCAAGCAACTCAACAAGCTGATCAATGTCATCAAAATCGTCGAGCTCGACGAGGGTGCCGCGGTGTCGCGCGAGCTGGCGCTGATCAAGGTGCGCGCCGACGCCGGCACCCGCAGTCAGGTGATCGAAGCGGTGAACCTCTTCCGCGCCAAGGTGATCGACGTATCGACCGAGGCGCTGACCATCGAGGCGACCGGTGACCGCGGCAAGATCGAGGCGCTGCTGCGGGTGCTGGAACCGTTCGGTATACGCGAGATAGTCCAATCGGGAGTGGTGTCGTTGTCCCGCGGTCCACGCGGCATCGCCACGGCCAAGTAACACACAAGGAGATATTCAACAGTGGCACTAGAAATGTTCTACGACGACGACGCAGACCTGTCGATCATCCAGGGTCGCAAGGTCGGTGTGATCGGTTACGGCAGCCAGGGGCACGCGCACTCGCTGAGCCTGCGCGACTCCGGTGTGCAGGTGCGCGTCGGGCTGAAGGAGGGGTCGAAGTCGCGGGCCAAGGTCGAGGAGCAAGGTCTGGACGTCGACACCCCCGCCGAGGTGGCCAAGTGGGCCGACGTGATCATGCTGCTGGCGCCCGACACCGCGCAGGCGGACATCTTCAAAAACGACATCGAGCCCAACCTCAAGCCCGGTGACGCACTGTTCTTCGGGCACGGGCTCAACATCCACTTCGGTCTGATCAAGCCGCCCGCCGACGTCACCGTGGCGATGGTGGCGCCGAAGGGTCCCGGCCACCTGGTGCGCCGCCAGTTCGTCGACGGCAAGGGCGTGCCGTGCCTGATCGCGGTCGACCAGGACCCGAACGGCAACGGCGAGGCGCTGGCGCTGTCCTACGCCAAGGCCATCGGGGGCACCCGCGCCGGCGTCATCAAGACCACGTTCAAGGACGAGACCGAGACCGACCTGTTCGGTGAGCAGGCTGTGTTATGCGGCGGCACAGAGGAATTGGTGAAGACCGGTTTCGACGTCATGGTGGAGGCGGGCTACCCGCCGGAGATGGCCTACTTCGAGGTGCTGCACGAGCTCAAGCTCATCGTCGACCTGATGTACGAGGGCGGCATTGCGCGGATGAACTACTCGGTGTCCGACACCGCGGAGTTCGGCGGCTATCTGTCGGGGCCGCGGGTCATCGACGCCGGCACCAAAGAACGGATGCGGGAGATCCTGCGCGACATTCAGGACGGCACGTTCACCAAGAAGCTGGTCGCCAACGTCGAAGGCGGCAATAAGGAACTCGAGCGGCTGCGCAAGGAGAACGCCGAGCACCCCATCGAGGTGACCGGCAAGAAGCTGCGCGATCTGATGAGCTGGGTCGACCGGCCCATCACCGAGACGGCGTAACCCGACGGCCGCTTGCCGGCCGGCGGCTTGCCGCTGCCGGCGGCCCTGCCGCTGCCGGCGGCCCTGCCGCTGCCGCGAGACATAAACCACGGCGACCGTTTACGGCGTGTCGTGTGCGTGGTTTATGTGTCGCGGAGCCGGCCGGCGGTTTCGACCACGCGGCGGGCCAGGTGGTCCAGGGCGTTCCCGGTGGCCTCGTCGAATTCGTGAATGTTGTCGTGGGTGGAGACCAGGCTCACCCCGTACGGGTTGCCGTCGACGAACTTGACCGGGTCGGTGTAACCGGGCGGCACAATGATGCCGCCGAAATGCATCAGGGTGATGTATAGCGACAGCAGCGTGGTTTCCTGACCGCCGTGCAGCGTGTTGGACGACGTGAACCCCGCGTACACCTTGTCCGCGAGCTTGCCCTCGGCCCACAGCCCGCCGAGCGAGTCCAGGAAGTTGCGCAATTGCGCAGCGGGAGAGCCGAAGCGGGTCGGCGAACCGAAGATCACCGCGTCGGCCCAGACGATGTCCTCACCGGAAGCCGCCGGAAGGTCCTTCGTCGCTTCGTAATTCGCGGTCCAGGCCGGGTTCTGTGCGAACGATTCCGGGTCGCGGGTCTCGGCGACGTGCCTCAGCCGGACTTCGGCGCCTGCGGACTCGGCTGCGGCGGCCACGCGTTGTGCCATCGCGGTGTTATGCCCGGTGGCCGAATAGTAGATGATCGCGAGTTTGGTCATCAGCGCATCGTAGGACCTCGCCGGCCCGCGCCCAACGGCCGTCGGCGCAGGTTACGGCAGTGGTGAGCCCGTCGATGCCCGTCGAAGGCAGCCGTTAGGCTGGCCGGGTGAATCTGCCTGTTGTATTGATCGCCGACAAACTCGCCCAATCGACTGTCGCCGCCCTGGGAGACCAGGTCGAGGTGCGCTGGGTAGACGGGCCGGACCGGGAGAAGCTGCTGGCCGCGGTGGGCGAGGCCGACGCGCTGCTGGTGCGCTCGGCCACCACCGTCGACGCCGAGGTGCTGGCCGCCGCGCCCAAGCTGAAGATCGTTGCCCGCGCCGGGGTGGGGCTGGACAACGTCGACGTGGCCGCCGCGACCGAGCGTGGCGTGCTGGTGGTCAACGCCCCCACCTCCAACATCCACAGCGCCGCCGAGCACGCGTTGGCGCTGCTCTTGGCCGCCGCCCGGCAGATCCCGGCGGCCGACGCCTCGTTGCGCGAGCACGCCTGGAAGCGGTCGTCGTTCAACGGCACCGAGATTTTCGGCAAGACGGTCGGGGTGGTGGGGCTGGGCCGGATCGGGCAGTTGGTCGCCCAACGATTGACGGCCTTCGGCACCCACCTCATCGCCTACGACCCCTACGTCTCGCCGGCCCGGGCCGCTCAGCTGGGCATCGAACTGCTGCCCCTCGACGACCTCCTCGGGCGCGCCGATTTCATCTCGGTGCACCTGCCGAAGACGCCCGAGACGGCGGGCCTGATCGGCAAGGAGGCGCTGGCGAAGACCAAGCCGGGCGTCATCATCGTCAACGCCGCCCGCGGCGGCCTGGTGGACGAGGCCGCGCTGGCCGAAGCGGTGAGCAGCGGACACGTCCGCGCGGCCGGTATCGACGTCTTCGCCAAGGAGCCGTGCACCGATAGCCCGCTGTTCGAGCTGCCACAGGTGGTGGTCACGCCGCACCTGGGTGCGTCCACCTCCGAGGCGCAGGACCGGGCGGGCACCGACGTCGCCGCAAGCGTGAAGCTCGCGCTGGCCGGTGAATTCGTCCCCGATGCCGTCAACGTCGGCGGCGGCGTGGTCAACGAAGAGGTGGCGCCCTGGCTGGACCTGGTGCGCAAGCTCGGGGTGCTGGCCGCCTCGCTGTCCGACGGGCCGCCGGTGTCGGTGTCGGTACAGGTGCGTGGCGAGCTTGCCTCCGAAGACGTTGAGGTGCTTAAGCTTTCGGCTCTGCGCGGACTGTTCTCGGCGGTGGTAGAGGGGCCGGTCACGTTCGTCAACGCGCCGGCGCTGGCCGAGGAACGCGGCGTCACCGCCGAGCTCGCCAAGGCCTCGGAGAGCCCGAACCACCGCAGCGTCGTCGACGTGCGCGCGGTCGCCCACGACGGCACCGCGGTCAACGTGGCCGGAACCCTGTCCGGGCCGCAGCTGGTGGAGAAGATCGTGCAGATCAACGGCCGCAACTTCGACCTGCGGGCACGCGGCACCAACCTGGTGATCAACTACGTCGACCAGCCCGGGGCGCTGGGCAAGATCGGGACCCTGCTCGGCTCGGCGGGCGTGAACATCCAAGCCGCGCAACTTTCCGAGGACGCCGAGGGCCCGGGCGCGACGATTCTGTTGCGGCTCGACCGTGACGTGCCGAGCGAGGTGCGGTCGGCGATCGGCGCGGCGGTGGGCGCCAACAAGCTTGAGGTGGTTGATCTGTCGTGAAACTCGCGGTTATCGGCGGCGACGGTATCGGCCCGGAAGTGACGGCCGAGGCGCTCAAAGTCCTTGACGCGGTGTTGCCGGGTGTCGAGAAGACCGATTATGACCTGGGCGCCCGGCGTTTTCACGCCACCGGTGAGTTGCTGCCGGAGTCGGTGCTCGCCGAGCTGCGCCAGCACGACGCCATTCTGCTCGGGGCGATCGGCGACCCGTCGGTGCCCAGCGGTGTGCTGGAGCGGGGTCTGTTGCTGCGCCTGCGTTTTGAACTGGATCATCACGTCAACCTGCGACCGGGCCGGCTGTATCCCGGCGTGAGCAGTCCGCTCGCGGGGAACCCGCACATCGATTTCGTGGTGGTGCGCGAGGGGACCGAGGGCCCCTACACCGGCACCGGCGGCGCGATTCGCACCGGAACGCCGCACGAGGTGGCCACCGAGGTCAGCCTCAACACCGCCTTCGGCGTGCGGCGCGTGGTGGCCGATGCCTTCGAACGCGCCCAGCGCCGCCGCAAGCACCTGACGCTGGTGCACAAGACCAACGTGCTGACCTTCGCCGGGAAGCTGTGGTCGCGGATCGTGGCCGAGGTCGGGGAGGACTACCCCGACGTCGAGGTCGCCTACCAACACGTCGACGCCGCCACCATCTTCATGGTCACCGATCCCGGTCGCTTTGACGTGATCGTCACCGACAACCTGTTCGGTGACATCATCACCGACTTGGCGGCGGCGGTGTGCGGCGGAATTGGCTTGGCCGCCAGCGGAAATATCGACGCCACCCGGACCAACCCGTCGATGTTCGAGCCGGTGCACGGCAGCGCGCCGGACATCGCCGGTCAGGGTATCGCCGATCCGACCGCGGCGATCATGTCGGTGGCGTTGCTGCTCGCCCATCTCGGCGAGGACGATGCGGCTAGGCGGGTGGATCGGGCTGTCGAGACCTATCTCTCCACGCGTGGGAGCGAACGGCTCGCCACCACCGAAGTCGGCGAACGGATTGCCGCCGGGCTGTAGTTTCCAGGCCGGGCGGGAGCAACCGCGCCGGCACGAATGGCACCGCGGCCACCGGAAACAGTCCGCACAATATCCACGCGTTCGGATATTTCGCGGCGGTGATCAACGCACCGAAGAGCGGTGGCGCGGCCGCGGCCAGCACCCGCTGGGTGGTGTTTTGAATGCCCAGGGCGCGCCCGCTCCAGAACGGCCCGGCGAATTCGGTGATGGCCGTGGCCTCCAAACCGTTGTCCAGCACGGCGATCACCGAGATGGCGACCATCAGGGGCGCCTGCCAACTCGAATTCAGGAGGTCGGCCCAGGCCAGCAGGAAGAGGGTGACCGCGGCGGCGCCCGCGATGATGCGGACCGGTCGCATGCGCGAGCCGATGCGGTCGGACCAGCGGCCCACCAGCACTCGGCCGAGTGCGCCCAGCAGCTGCGAAAGGGTCACCAGACTGCCGGCGGCCGCGACCGACCAATGCAAATTCTTGATCAGCCATACCAGCATGAACGTGACGGTCACCGTCTGCGGAACCATCATCAGGCCCGCCACCGTGTGAATTCGCCACAGCACCAACGACCCTCGGTAGGGACTTGCCAGTTCGGAATCGGTGGCCTTCTCCCGGGGCTTGCGCGGCGGGTCGATGATGCCGACCGCACTCGCTACCGCCCCGAACGCGCACGCCAAGGCCGTGAATCTGAGCCCCGCAGCCGGGCCGTGTTCGGCCAGCTCCGGAATTACCAGCGCTCCCAAGGCGATTCCGAGGGGTTGCGCGGTTTGGCGGAAGCCCATGGCCAGGCCGCGTTGGTGCGGCGGGAACCACGCCGACACCAGTCGCCCGCCGGCGGTGTTGCAACTGGCCGCGGCCATGCCGCCGAGGAACAAATAGACGGCGATCAACACCATCGAATGTGCCGAGGCCGCGGCGTAGGCCGCCACCGCGGTCAGCGCCGAACCCGCGGCCATCACCATCCGCTCGCCCACGCGGTCGAGCACGTAGCCCCACAACACCAGCGTCACCACCATGCCCCAGCTCGGCATGGAGGACAGCAGACCGGCCTCGTCGAGCGGGATTCCACGCGCGGTCTGTAGCGAGGGAATCAAGAACGCGACGCCGTTGATGAAGAGGAAGGAGCTCGCCGTGGCCACCAGCGATACGACCAAGGCGCATTTGGTTGAGCCTACTGATGAGCGGTTTGGGCGTCGCAAAGGCAGCAGGCACACGGTAATTACC
>NZ_LZJF01000197.1 GCF_001666835.1 Mycobacterium sp. E3251
GGCCAGCACGCGCTCTGCGACGGCGATCTGCTGGTCCCTGGTGGCCAATTCGGCCGACGGTGCGTACTGGCCGCCGCCGTGTGAGGCCCAGGTGCTCGAACTGAATTGCACGCCACCGTGGTAGCCGTTGCCGGTATTGATTCCCCAGTTGCCGCCCGACTCGCAACGGGCTACCTGGTCCCATTCGCCGTCGGTGGCCGCGGCCGCCTGGCCGGCCAGGGCGATGCTGCCGCCACCGAGGACCGCCCCGGTGACGGCGATCTTGGCGACGCTGATGTTTGACGTGCTGGGCTTACGGTGACGTCCACTCATAGGCCGTGAAGGATCCTCTCGTGTCACGCGCCTGCGAGGTCAGCTGTCGGGTTCGGGTTGGAGAGGCCACCCGGCCTTCATCGAACTCAGTGCGTATCCACTGCGAAACGACGTCGGCTTCACCCCAAGGGGCCGCATGCGGCCCCAGTCCGATCACGGTGGACCGGTGGGTCCCCCGCCTCCATCCACGTAGGTCGGTGGCCCCTGCCTATTGGATGGAGCTCGGCGCGATAGGGAGGGGAGGTTCGCCAATTCGGTTGTCTTGGCGAGCCTTCGGAGAAACGTAGCGGTTTCTGTTGGTCCCGTCACGTTCTGCGAAACCCGGCGTTTCCCTCTCGGCCATGTGCGAAAACCCGAGGAACACGCGGCATTCACGCAGGTCACTGAGCTCGATATCGGAGCGTGATTGCGCCGTTATCATTCCGTTACGTGACGCATTTCACAGTTTTAGCCGCCGGCGAAAGGCGGTAGAACGTCGATCGTGTTGCCGGCGCGTAACGTTGCGGTCTCGTCGCGGACCGCGACCCCGTCGCACAGGTAGGAGCATCTGCTCAACACGTCGGCGAGTCGAGACCCCCGGACGGCGAGGCGCCCAACCAGGTCGGCCACCGTCGTTCCCGGGCGTACCACCAGCGTCTCCGACTCGGCCCCCGCAGCTGCCCGCGCGGCCGCGAAATAGCGCACGGTCACCTGAATCCCGTCTTGCTGAACGGCGGCCTGACCCATCGGGCTAGCCACCGATCGCACTCATCGGACGGTCGGGCTGGATGAAGTTCGGGTCGTTGATGCCGTGACCGGCCGGCTTGCCCCACATCGCGACGCGCCACGCCGACTCGATCGCGTCGTCGGACGCACCGCCGCGCAGCAGGGTTCGCAGATCGGTTTCCACGGCCGAGAACAGGCAGCTGCGCACCTGGCCATCGGCCGTCAGGCGGGTGCGGTCACACGCCGAGCAGAACGCGTGGGAAACCGACGCGATGACGCCGAACTTCCCGCTGGGCGTGCCCGGGCCGGTGTCGACCAGCCACAGCTCGGCGGGCGCCGAGCCGCGCGGCGCCGGGTCAGGACGGAGCCGAAAGTGCGGGCGCAGCGCGTCGAGCACGTCGTCGGCGCTCAGCGCCGCGCCCCGGCGCCACTGGTGCCCGGCATCGAGCGGCATCTGCTCGATGACCCGCAATTGATAGCCGTAATCGAGGCAGAACCGCAGCAGCGCGACGACGTCCTCGCGACCGGTGACGGGGTCGAGCACGGCATTGACCTTGACCGGCGTCAAGCCCGCGTCGTGGGCGGCGGCCAGGCCGGCGAGCACCTCGTCGAGCCGGTTCCGTCGGGTGATCGCCGCGAAATGGTCGGGGTCCACGGTGTCCATCGAGACGTTGACGCGATTCAGGCCCGCCTGGGCGAGCGCGGCGGCCCGCCGTGCCAGCCCGACGCCGTTAGTGGTCAGCGAAATCTCTGGGCGCGGCCGCAGGCCGGCCGCCGCCGCGACCACTTCTTCGAGGTGTCGCACCAACAGTGGCTCGCCGCCGGTGAACCGCACGCTGGTCACCCCTAAACGGGTGACGGCGATGTGCATGAGCCGAGCCAATTCATCGGGGCGGAGCAGGTGCTCGCCGGGCAGCCAGTCCAGGCCTTCGGCCGGCATGCAGTAGGTGCAGCGCAGGTTGCAGCGGTCGGTCAGCGAGACGCGCAGGTCGGTGGCGACGCGCCCGTAGGTGTCGACCAACGGACCCGCGGTCGGCGCGTCCCGCGCGGCCTCACCGCCGGTGCGGCCGGGCACGGTGGGTAGGCCCAGTGCGGTCGGCGTCATGCTGCCGCCGGGAGGTAGTGGGACGGTGAACTGACCGGGACGATCTGCTTGCCCAGGGGCATCAACGAAACCGGGATCAGCTTGAGGTTGGCCAACGCGAGCGGGATGCCGACGATGGTGACCGCCATCGCCAGCGCGCTGATCAGGTGACCGATCGCCAGCCATAGGCCGAACAACAGCACCCAGATGACGTTGCCGATCAGGGCCCCCGTTCCGGCTGTGGGTTTGTCGACGATCGTGCGGCCGAACGGCCACAACGCGTACGAGGCGATACGCAGCGACGCGAAGCCGAACGGGATGGTGATGATCAGCAGGAAGCTGACGAGCGCCGCAACCACGTATCCGGCGGCCATCCACAGGCCGCCGAACACGAGCCAGATGATGTTCAGGATCAGGCGCATATCTCCTCCACCGGTAATACCCAGCGTACCGAGTGGGCAATAACGGGGGTGCTCGCGAGGCAGGCACCCGAGTAGGATCTACAGACCAAACGGCGTCCTGCGCAGGCGGGACGCTTATTGTGTTGGCCATTCAATTGATCCGTTAGACAAGCAGGTGAGACCAGTGCCGACCGGCAAGGTTAAGTGGTACGACGCCGACAAGGGGTTTGGGTTCCTGTCGCAAGAGGACGGCGAAGATGTGTACGTCCGCTCGTCGGCGTTGCCCGCTGGGGTCGAGGGGCTCAAAGCGGGCCAGCGCGTGGAGTTCGGGATCGCATCCGGGCGGCGCGGACCGCAAGCGTTGAGCCTCAAGCTGATCGAGCCGCCGCCCAGCCTCACCAAGTCCCAAGGCCGCCGCGAGACGCCCGTCGAGCACAAACACAGTCCGGACGAACTGCACGGCATGGTCGAGGACATGATCACGCTGCTGGAGGGCGCCGTGCAGCCCGAGTTGCGCAAGGGGCGCTACCCGGACCGCAAGACGGCACGACGGGTTTCCGAGGTGGTGCGGGCGGTCGCCCGGGAACTCGACGCCTAGCTCGTTCGGCGCCGGGCGCCCGGGTGCCGCCTCCCTGCGCGGAAGGGGTGAGGAAGTGGCGGTCACGGGGTATTCCCACCTCGCCACAGTCGTCGAGCGAGGAGGCTGCGATGGCACAGCAAGCGCACGTCACCGAGGAGCAAGCCAGGGCGCTGGCCGAGGAGTCTCGCGAAACCGGTTGGGATAAACCATCTTTCGCGAAAGAGCTGTTTCTCGGCCGGTTTCCGTTGGAGCTCATCCACCCGTTTCCCAAACCATCCGATGCCGACGAGGCGCGCACCCGCGCATTTCTCGACAAGTTGCGCGACTTCCTCCGCAGCGTTGACGGCAGCGTGATCGAACGCGACGCGCAAATTCCCGACGAGTATGTGAAGGGGCTAGCCGAGCTGGGCTGTTTCGGCATGAAGATTCCGTCGGAATACGGCGGCCTGAACATGTCACAAGTGGCCTACAACCGGGCGCTGATGATGGTTTCGTCCGTTCATCCCAGCCTCGGTGCGCTGTTGTCGGCCCATCAGTCGATCGGAGTGCCGGAGCCGCTCAAACTCGCCGGCACCCCGGAGCAGAAGAAGAAGTTCTTGCCCCGGTGTGCCGCGGGCGCCATATCGGCGTTTCTGCTGACCGAACCGGACGTCGGCTCCGATCCGGCACGGCTGGCCTCAACAGCAACACCCGTCGAAGATGGGGCCGCCTACGAACTCGACGGCGTGAAGTTGTGGACCACCAACGGCGTGGTCGCCGAACTGCTGGTCGTCATGGCCCGGGTGCCGCGCCGCGATGGGCACCGCGGTGGTATCAGCGCTTTCGTTGTCGAGGCCGATTCACCCGGGATCACCGTGGAGCGGCGCAACAAATTCATGGGATTGCGCGGCATCGAGAACGGGGTCACCAGGCTGCACCGCGTTCGGGTGCCGAGCGAAAACCTGATCGGCCGCGAGGGCGACGGATTGAAGATCGCGCTGACCACGCTTAACGCCGGGCGGCTGTCGATTCCCGCGAACGCGACGGGTTCGTCCAAGTGGGGCCTGAAGGTGGCGCGCGAGTGGGCGGGGGAGCGCGTGCAATGGGGCAAGCCGCTGGCCGAGCACGAAGCGGTGGCCCACAAGATCTCGTTCATCGCGGCGACCAACTATGCGCTCGACGCGGTGCTCGAGCTCTCCGGGCAGATGGCCGACGAAGGGCGCAACGACATCCGGATCGAGGCGGCCTTGGCCAAGCTGTGGTCCAGCGAGATGGCGTGCATCATCGCGGACGAGGTCATGCAGATCCGCGGTGGTCGCGGCTATGAGACGGCGGAGTCGCTGGCCGCGCGCGGCGAACGCGCGGTGCCGGTCGAACAGGTATCGCGCGACCTGCGGATCAATCGCATCTTCGAAGGATCCAGCGAGATCATGAGGCTGCTCATCGCCCGGGAGGCGGTCGATGCCCACCTGTCTGCGGCCGGTGACCTCGCGAAGCCTGACGCTGGTTTGCGGCAGAAGGCCGCGGCGGCGGTCGGCGCCAGCGGATTCTACGCAAAGTGGTTGCCCCAGCTCGTTTTTGGAGAAGGCCAGCGACCCAGGGCCTACAGCGAATTCGGACCGCTGGCCTCGCACCTGCGGTTCGTCGAACGCTCCAGTCGCAAGCTGGCCCGCAACACCTTCTACGGAATGGCGCGGTGGCAAGCCAAACTGGAGCAGCGCCAGGGTTTCCTGGGGCGCATCGTCGACGTCGGTGCCGAGCTGTTCGCGATGTCCGCGGCCTGCGTGCGGGCCGAGGCCCAGCGCGCCGTCGACCCGGCGGTCGGTCAACAGGCCTACGAGCTGGCCGATACGTTTTGCCGGCAGGCTGCCCTGCGGGTCGAGGCGCTGTTCGACGCATTGTGGACCAATACCGACGACTGCGACGTCCGGCTGACCCGCGAGGTGGTTGGGAGCCGTTACACCTGGCTCGAGGACGGCATCATCGACCAGTCGGAGGGCACTGGCCCGTGGATCGCCCACTGGGAGAAGGGCGCATCCACCGAGACAAATCTGGCCCGGCGATTTCTGGGTTCCTAGCCGACATTCGAGCGAAATAAGGGGAATATGGCCACCTATGTTGCCGGCACGGGTGAATTCACCCGCGACACCAACTACATCACCACCCGCATCACCGCCGATGGGCGAGACGGCTATCCCGTTGAGCCGGGCCGGTATCGGCTGATTGTCGCCAGAGCGTGCCCCTGGGCCAACCGGGCCATCATCGTCCGGCGTCTGCTTGGCCTGGAAAGCGTTCTCTCCATTGGCTTTTGCGGACCGACCCATGACGAACGCAGTTGGACGTTCGATCTCGATCCGGGCGGCGTCGACCCCGTGTTGAAGATCCCGCGGCTACAGGACGCCTACTTCAAGCGCTTCCCCGACTACCCGAAAGGCATCACGGTCCCCGCGATCGTCGACGTCCCGTCTGGTGCGGTCGTCACGAATGATTTCGCGCAGATGACCTTGGATTTCTCGACGGAATGGACCGCCTACCACCGCGACGGTGCGCCCGAGCTGTACCCCGAACGGCTGCGCGCCGAGATCGACGAGGTGAACAAGCGGGTTTACACCGAGATCAACAACGGCGTGTATCGGTGCGGCTTCGCCGGATCGCAACAGTCCTATGACGCCGCATACGACCGGCTGTTCGCCGCGTTGGATTGGGTTAGCGATCGCCTGGCCGATCAGCGATATCTGGTGGGCGACACCATAACTGAGGCCGACGTGCGGCTGTTCACCACGCTCGCCCGCTTCGACCCGGTCTACCACGGGCACTTCAAGTGCAACCGAAGCAAACTGAGCGAGATGCCGGTGTTGTGGGCGTATGCGCGCGATCTGTTCCAGACGCCCGGGTTCGGCGACACCATCGATTTCGTTCAGATCAAGCAGCACTACTACATCGTGCACGCCGACATCAACCCCACCCGCCTCGTGCCCAAGGGTCCGGACCTGACGGGCTGGCTGTCACCGCATGGTCGAGAGGCATTAAGAGGAAAGCCTTTCGGGGATGGGACACCGCCCGGGACTCCGGTCGAAGGGGAGCGGGTGCCCGCCGGGCACGGTGCCTGACCGGTCCCGGGAGTTTCGGCCTCGGCGCTCAATAGTTCAGGCGCACAGACCATTCCGCGTGCGGGACGTCGCGCAGCTCACCGGCCGGGTCCACCACGAGCGTCAGTAACTGCACGACTATCCCGACCAGCCGCCCGCGGTGCGGGTCGACCGGGGGGATGGTGACGGCGAAGCGGGTGTTCGGCCGAAAGATGGTGCTGGTGGTGTTGGTTGGGTCCTCGTACACCTGTAGCAAACGCCAGGGCGCCCGGTAGATCGCGTCGGGCACCGAGAGCTGCACCGGGTAGCGCTCACTGACCTTCAGCTCGCCCTGGGCTTGCGGCGTGTCACATTGGTCGAGGTTGAGCACGCTGCAGTACAGGTAGGGCCCCACCCTCGCGAGGTGGCCGTGTGAATACGCGCTGATCTCCGGGCGCTGCGGGCCGGACGGACGCGCCAGCAGCCAGGTGCCGACCCCGACGGCCACGCACAACAGAGTCATCAGGCCGGCGAGCAGCACGGCCACGCCGCGTTTCACTCAGGCACCACCGCCGGGCTGCCGCGGCGCACGCCCTCCTGCTCGACCATGACCGGCCTATTACCTCCGAGGCCCGGAATCAGTGAATTCCCTTGGAAGCTGACCAGCGTCTGCGCCAACCCCAGGATGAGTATTGCAGTGACCGCGGTGAAGCCAACCCACAGCTCGGTGTAAACCAAGACGCCCACCGCTCCACCCAGCACCCAGGCCAGCTGCAGCGTCGACTCCGATCGCCCGAAGCCCGAGGCCCGCGATTCCTCGGGCAGGTCGTTTTGCAACGAGGCGTCCAGCGAGGCCTTCGCGATGGCGCTGGAGCCCGACGTGACCAGGGTGGCGATCACGGCGGCCACCAGGGTCCCCGCCACCGACGCGGCCAGCGCGACCGCCGAGACCGCCAGCGTGCAGCGGACCACCAGCACGGCCGGCCGACCCAGCTGCAGTCGTGCGGCGGCGAAGTTTCCAGCGAAGTTGCCGATGCCGGCCGCTGCCCCGATCATGCCCAGCATGCCCAGCTGAACCCAGCCGTTGGCCTGGTGCGCCTTCGCGACGAACGCCGGGTACAAGAACAGAAAGCCGACCATGACCTTAATGGTGCAGTTGCCCCATAACGAGGTAATGATGTTGCGTCCCAGCGGCTGTCGCAGCGTTGCGGTGGCCTTCTTGGGGACCTTCTTGACTTCCTCGGGCCAGGTCCGTCGCTGCGGTTCGCTGTCCTGGCGGTAGCTCAAGGTGGCCGGCACCTCGCCCGCCGTCACCTCGACCCAGCGCGGGATGCGCATCGACAGTGCCGCTCCGACGATGGTGACCGCGATGACGACAAACAACGCGCCGGGCAGTTTGAACAAGTGGGTGCAGACGAACTCGACGCCGGCCGCGACAGCCCGCCACCACGTCCCGCCGCTGGCGAACGGATCACCGTCACGCGCGCCGCGGCGCAGCGAAGCCGCGAGATGGGTTCGCGGATGTATTGGATGGTGCAGCGCGCCGCCACCGCCGACGGCGCCGACAAATCCGGTCTGACCGCGCTCACCTGGCCGGTGATGGCCAACTTCGCGGTAGACGCCGCGATGGCGGTGGCGCTGGCCAACACGTTGTTCTTCGCCGCGGCCACCGGGGAGAGTAAGGGCCGGGTCGCGTTGTATCTGCTGATCACCATCGCGCCGTTCGCGGTCATCGCGCCGCTCATCGGCCCGGCGCTGGACCGGCTGCAGCACGGTCGGCGGGTCGCGCTCGCCGGGTCGTTCGTTTTGCGGACGGCCTTGGCGCTGGTGCTGATCTTGAATTACGACGGCGCCAGCGGGAGCTATCCGTCGTGGGTGCTCTACCCGTGCGCGCTGGCCATGATGGTGTTCTCCAAGTCGTTCAGCGTGCTGCGCAGCGCCGTCACGCCGCGGGTCATGCCGCCGACCATCGACCTGGTGCGGGTGAACTCGCGGCTGACCGTGTTCGGTCTGCTGGGCGGCACCATCGCCGGCGGGGCCGTCGCGGCCGGCGTCATCGGCGGGGTAATTGGCCGTGCCCGGGTGTGGATTGGAAGCCCCATTGCGGGGCCGGCGGCCGGGAGTGGAGGCCACGCGGCCCGGATCGTCACGCCGCCGTCCAGACACGTTCCGATTCTCCCCTATGCCGACGACAAGCGTCTGCAGGTAACGGGGTGTGGCTCGCCAACCTAGTATTGGAGGCGCAATGCAGGAAGGGGACAGCGTGACCGGGTCCATCGAGGAATCCGCCGTGGCGACCGTGGCCGAGTGGCCCGAGGAGCTGGCGGCCGTGCTCACGGGCGCGGTGGACGAGGCCAGGGCCGCCGTCGTGGAGTTCAGCGGCGCGGAGGCGGTCGGCGATTACCTGGGCGTCAGCTACGAGGATCCGGCCGCCGCGACCCACCGGTTCCTGGCGCATCTGCCTGGATATCAGGGCTGGCAATGGGCCGTGGTCGTCGCCGCGCATCCCCGTGCCGACCACGCCACCGTCAGCGAAGTGGTGCTGATCCCGGGTCCGACGGCGCTGCTGGCGCCGCAGTGGGTTCCGTGGGATCAGCGGGTGCGTCCGGGAGACCTGAGCCCCGGTGATCTGCTGGCGCCCGCGGCCGACGATCCGCGGTTAGTGCCCGGCTACGCGGCCAGCGGTGACGCGCAGGTCGACGAGGCCGCCGCCGAGATCGGGCTCGGCCGGCGCTGGGTGATGAGCGCCTGGGGCCGCGCGGAGGCGGCCGAACGGTGGCACACCGGAGACCACGGTCCCGACTCACCGATGGCGCGGTCCACCAAGCGGGTATGCCGCGACTGCGGTTTCTTCCTGCCGTTGGCGGGATCGCTCGGTGCGATGTTCGGCGTGTGCGGCAACGAACTGTCGGCCGACGGGCAGGTCGTCGACAAGCAGTACGGTTGCGGCGCGCATTCGGACACGCCCGCTCCCGCCGGTACGGGTTCCCCCTCCTACGAGCCATACGACGACGGCGTGCTCGACGTTGTCGAGGCGCCGCCCGAGTCGTCCGAGCCGGCAGAGGTGACCGAGACACAGCCCGAGCCTTCCGAGACGACCGAACTCCCGGAATCGACCACCGAGGAGGCCGCGCCGGAGCCGTCGGCCTCAACGCCCGGGACCTCGGAGGCCCACCCTGAAGCGCCGGAGTCGCAGCCCGAGCCGCTGGAGTCGCAGCCCGAGGTCGACTAGCTCTTCTCGGCGGCGGCCTTGATCTTGGCCAACGAGGTGTTCATCCCGTCGAGCAACTCGCGTTCGAAGTTGGTGGTTCCGCCGAGCAGCGCATTCACCGTCAGATTCGAGATTGCGGTCACGCCGTTCTCGGCGTGACGGCTTTCAATCACCCGGGTGCCCTCGCCGGTGGGTTGGAGCTCGTAGCTCCAGATCGTGTGGTTGGCGTTGACCCGGAACGCAAGCTTGGTTTCCGGGATGACCTCGACCACCGTGCAGGTGGTCGGCCAGTACAGGCGGTTGCGGCGATTGATGTTGAGGCTGCGCATGCCCTGCCGCAGCGGTCCGAAGGTTTTCATCCAACGACACTGCGGGCTCCACTCCGGCATCCGCCCCAGATCGGAGATCAACCCCCAGACCGTGGAAACCGGTGCGTCAATGTCGATTTGCGCTTGCAGTAGCGGGGCTACCATCGATCCTCCCGGGTCCGTGCTGGTTGTGAGATCTAGCCGTGATCGAAATAGTTTTCGAGTCCGTCTTGTGCGCCCCGTGCGCCGCGGCGGGCAGCCGCGAGTTGCAGCACGAAGATGCTCGTGCCGAGTACTCCGACGCCGAGCCCGGCCAGCGTCAGGGGGCGCCAGCTCTGCAGGGCGGGCACGAGAAACGCGGCGGCCGCAGCGACCAGCCAGCCGAGCGCGCCGAGTGCGACGAACGGCCAGGCGTTGAGCAGCGCGGGCGGCAGCGGCGGCGCCTCGCGGTTCTGGCCGGGTTCCACAGACATCGCGATTAACATAGCCGCCCGATGCGGTCCGCCGGTACCGCCCATGCGCGGCCGGGCGATCGAAAAATGCCTGGGCCGAGGGTCAAGCGCCCGCGCAAGCCGTCGTTCACCGGTTCGTATCCCGCTTTCAGGAGCTTGCGTGTAACCTCGCGCCATGCCTGACAGCGATGCGCGGCTGGCCAGCGATCTGTCGCTGGCGGTCATGCGGCTGGCCCGCCAACTCCGATTCCGGAACCCGTCGTCGCCGGTGTCGTTGTCGCAGCTGTCGGCGCTGGCCACGCTCGCCAACGAGGGCCCGATGACGCCCGGCGCGCTGGCGATTCGCGAGCGGGTCCGGCCGCCGTCGATGACCCGGGTGATCGCATCGCTGGCCGACATGGGCCTGGTGGACCGTGCCCCGCATCCCGTCGACGGCCGGCAGGTGCTGGTCTCGGTTTCGCACTCTGGCGCCGAGCTGGTCAAGGCGACCCGGCGCGCCCGTCAGGAGTGGCTGGCCAAACGGCTCGCAACGCTGGACAGCGAGCAACGTGACACCCTGCGCAACGCGGCCGACCTGATGCTGGCCCTGGTCGACGAAGGCCCGTGAGCGACGGAACGGATGCCCCGAACGTCCAGGACGTTGACGATCCCGACGACCCCCGGCTCGACGATTTCCGCGACCTGAACAGCGTCGATCGTCGTCCCGATCTGCCGTCCGGCAAGGGTTTGGTGATCGCCGAAGGCGTGCTGGTCGTTCAGCGCATGCTCGCCTCCCGATTCGCCCCGCATGCCCTGTTGGGGACGGACCGCCGGCTCGCCGAGCTTGCCGACGATTTGGCGGGTAGCGCCGTGCCGTTCTACCGCGCCTCCGCCGACGTCATGGCGCAAGTGGTGGGCTTTCACCTCAATCGCGGCGTGCTGGCGGCCGCGCGCAGGGTGGCGGAACCCAGCGTGGCCGAACTGGTCGAGCGCGCCCGGACGGTCGCGGTGCTCGAGGGCGTCAACGATCATGAGAACCTGGGCTCGATCTTTCGCAACGCCGCCGGGTTGGGCGTGGACGCGGTGGTGTTCGGCAGCGGCTGCGCGGATCCGCTCTACCGTCGCGCCGTTCGCGTCTCGATGGGCCACGCCCTGCTGGTCCCGTACGCGCGGGCGACGGAATGGCCCGCCGAGCTGATCATGCTGAAAGAGAACGGATTTCGGCTGCTGGCGATGACCCCGGACAGCAGGGCATGCGGCCTGCCGGAAGCGATGGCTGCCGCGCACGACCAGCGCGTCGCGGTGCTCGTGGGAGCCGAGGGGCCGGGGCTCACGCCGGCTACCTTGCGATTGAGCGATGTGCGCGTGCGCATCCCGATGTCGCGCGGCACCGACTCCCTCAACGTGGCGACTGCGGCCGCTTTGGCGTTCTACGAACGGGCTAGGCTCGGCTCGTGACCGACGATTCCGTGCCCTGGGCAACGGGTTTGACGGTCGCCGGCTTCGTCGCCGCAGTGACCGGCGCCGCCATTGTGGTGCTCACTTTGGGACTGATCCGGGTGCATCCACTCCTGGCGGTCGGTCTCAACGTCGTCGCCGCCGGCGGGCTCGCGCCCACGCTGTGGGGATGGCGGCACAAGCTGGTGCTGCGCTGGTTCCTGCTGGGCGCGGGAATCGGAGTCGCCGGCGGGTGGTTGACGCTGATCGCGCTGACGCTGCGCTAGCGCTGTCCGCCCGAGCGGACGCCGAGCAGCACGTCCTCCCAGGCCGGGATGACCGGCTTGCCCCGACGGGTGTGTACCGGCTGGTCCTGCGGCGCGGGTTGCTCTTGCGGCGCGGGAGCAGCGGGCTTCGCCGGTTCCTCGAACGAGACGTGGGCGACCCGCGCGAGCGGCCGCAGTGGGCGGTCGAAGTTCGGGTCCACCAGTTCTTTGGCCGCGTCGTCGACAGCCGTGACCGTTCCTCCGTGGGCGCCCGGGGCGAAGCAGAAGTGCGCGATGTTGTCGGACCGGCCGGCCTTCCACGCAAGCTGCACGGTCCAGCGGCTGTCTTCGTTGCGCCACGCATCCCAGCTGAGCCGGTCGGGTTCCAGGCCGCGCGTCACGAGCGCCGTGCTGACGGTTTCCAGCAAGGTGAGCACCGCGGGGCCGTCGGCGAGCACCGGATGCGCGGCCGTTGCCAACTCGGCGGCGCGGGCACGTTCCAGCAGCACCGGGTGCGCGAACCGCCGGACCCGCGAAACATCGGAGCCCGACGCCGCGGCCACCTGCTCGACGGACGCACCGGCCCGGATCTTGGCCTGAATCTCTTTGGGGCTCAGCATGTTGGTGACCTGAATGTCGAGGTGCGGTTGGTCCGGGTGCGCGGCCTCGCCGCGCACGGCGGCCTTCAACTGATCGTCGATGGCGAGCTTGAA
This sequence comes from Mycobacterium sp. E3251, assembly GCF_001666835.1. Taxonomy (GTDB): domain Bacteria; phylum Actinomycetota; class Actinomycetes; order Mycobacteriales; family Mycobacteriaceae; genus Mycobacterium. The sequence continues at coordinate 12,496 of NZ_LZJF01000197.1, forward strand.
CGGTTCACCGGCGTCGCCGGCCCCACAGATGATGTGTTTGCCGTCGGCATCGACCCCAACCATTTTGAGTTCCCGCATGGCTTCTCCTCGCAGGCTCCGTGTGCAGGTCGACGGACCCATCTCGTGCGCACTCTAATGCGCCAACGTCCATAAGCGGTGCTGACACGCTGGGCGGTTGCGTGCTGATTGCGGGGCGGGGCGCTGGATTGCCCGCGCCTCCCCCGCAAGCGGGAGGTACCCCCACAGCTGGTCGTTTCGGCCCGCATGTCGCCGGGCTAAAGCCGCTCGACCACCCAGTCGACGCATTGCGTCAGGGCGCTGACGTCGTCGGGCTCGACCGCCGGGAACATCCCGACACGCAACTGGTTGCGGCCGAGTTTGCGGTACGGCTCGATGTCGACGATGCCGTTCGCCCGCAAAACCTTCGCGACGGCCGCCGCGTCAACGTCGTCGACGAAATCGATGGTGCCCACCACCTGGGAGCGCAGTGCGGGGTCGGCGACGAACGGCGTGGTGTACGGCCGCTCCTCTGCCCAGGAGTACAACCGCTGCGAGGAGTCGGCCGTGCGCTTGACGGCCCATTCCAGCCCGCCGTTACCCAGCATCCAGTCGAGCTGCTCGGCCATCAGCGCCAGGGTGCCGATCGCCGGGGTGTTGTACGTCTGGTTCTTCAGGCTGTTGTCCACGGCGATCGGCAGCGACAGAAAGTCGGGAACCCAGCGGCCGGACGCGGCGATGGACTCGACCCGCGCCAGTGCGGCTGGGCTCATGACGGCGAGCCACAGGCCGCCATCGCTGGCGAAATTCTTCTGCGGCGAGAAGTAGTAGGCGTCGGTGTCGGTGATGTCCACCGGCAGGCCGCCGGCGCCGGAGGTGGCGTCGATGACGACCAACGCGTCGCCGGAGTCGGCGGGACGGCGGATGGGCACCGCCACCCCGGTCGAGGTCTCGTTGTGGGCCCAGGCGATCACATCAACCGAGGGATCGCTCTGTGGCTCGGGCGCGCTGCCGGCGTCCGCCTTGATGACGATGGGATCGCCGACGAAGGGGTTGTTGGCGACCGCCGAGGTGAACTTCGAGCTGAACTCGCCGAAGGACAAGTGCAGCGAGCGCTTGTCGATCAAGCCGAACGCCGCGGCGTCCCAGAACGCCGTCGCGCCGCCATTGCCGAGGATGACCTCGTAACCCTCTGGCACGGAGAACAGCTCGGCCACCCCCGACCTGACCCGGCCCACCAAATTCTTGACGGGTGCCTGGCGGTGCGACGTGCCGAACAGCGGGGCCGCGGTGGTCGCCAGGGCCTGCAACTGTTCGGGCCGGACCTTGGAAGGACCGCAGCCGAAGCGGCCGTCGCGGGGTTTGATGTCAGCGGGAACCTCGAGCTGGTCAGCCATGCTCATCAGGGTAGTGAGCGGACGTGACGCGCGGCACGGCGGTCTGACTGCCGACGCCGCGGGCTCCGGCAAAACACATGGCCGGGAGCTCGCGGGGTTTCACGCGCTGTGACGTGGGGCACACTATGGCGCTGACCGCTGGTCAGGCCACAGTGCCGCCGAGGGGTCTAGAAGATATGCGGTACCTGCGGTACTGTCTGGACACAGCACGTCCTAATGTAAACCTCGCTGGGGAGGCTTGGATATGGCCAGGACACGCATGGTTCGGCGTTGGCGCCGCAATATGGAAGTGCGCGACGACACCGAGTACGTCAACACGCTCGCCACCCTGTCCGAAGGGTCGGTGCGGCGAAACTTCAACCCGTACACAGACATCGACTGGGATGCGGCCGAATTCGCCGTCACGGAGAACGACCCGCGGTGGATACTGCCGGCGACCGACCCGCTGGGACGGCACCCCTGGTACCTGGCGCAGTCCGACGAGCGCAAGATCAAGATCGGCATGTGGCGCCAGGCCAACGTCGCCAAGGTGGGGCTGCACTTCGAGTCGATCCTGATCCGCGGTCTGATGAACTACACGTTCTGGGTACCGAACGGGTCCCCGGAATACCGGTACTGCTTGCACGAATCGGTCGAAGAGTGCAACCACACCATGATGTTTCAGGAGATGGTCAACCGGATCGGCGCCGACGTGCCGGGCATGCCGCGGATGCTCAAGTGGCTCTCGCCGCTGGTTCCACTGGTGGCCGGCCCCCTGCCGGTGGCATTCTTCATCGGAGTGCTCGCCGGCGAAGAGCCCATCGACCACACACAGAAAAACGTTCTGCGCGAAGGCAAGTCGTTGCATCCCATCATGGAGCGGGTGATGGCCATCCACGTCGCCGAGGAAGCGCGTCACATCTCCTTCGCCCACGAGTTCTTGCGCAGGCGGGTGCCGGAACTGACCAAGCGCCAGCGGTTCTGGACCGCGCTCTACCTGCCGCTGACCATGAAGATCCTGTGCCGGGCGATCGTGGTGCCGCCCAAGGCATTCTGGCAGGAGTTCGACATTCCGCGCGAGGTCAAGAAGGAACTCTTCTTCCGGTCGCCGGAGTCGCGAAAGTGGCTGAGCGACATGTTCGGTGACGTCCGGATGCTGGCCCACGACACCGGCCTGATGGAAACCCGCTCGGCGCGGCTCATGTGGCGGCTGTGCAAGATCGACGGGAAGCCCTCGCGCTACCGCAGCGAGCCGCAACGCCAGCACCTGGCCGCGGCGCCGGCCGCCTAGGACCACGCGGGTAATCGTTTATGCCGCACGTTATTACCCAGTCGTGCTGTAACGACGGGTCCTGTGTTTTCGCGTGCCCGGTGAACTGCATTCACCCCACGCCCGACGAGCCCGGCTTCGCCACCTCGGAGATGCTCTACATCGATCCGGTGGCCTGCGTGGACTGCGGCGCGTGCGTGAGCGCATGTCCGGTCGGCGCCATCGCACCCGACAGCCGGCTGGATACCAAGCAGCTGCCGTTCGTCGAGATCAACGAATCCTTCTACCCCGAGCGGCCCGAGGGCGAGAAGGTCCCGCCCACATCGAAGCTGGCCCCGGTGATTCCGGCCGCCCAGGTGCGCGCCCGCCGCCGGCCGCTGACGGTGGCCATCGTGGGATCCGGGCCGGCCGCGATGTACGCCGCCGACGAACTGCTCACCCAACATGGCGTGCGGGTCAACGTGTTCGAGAAGCTGCCGACCCCCTACGGGCTGGTGCGCGCCGGCGTCGCGCCCGATCACCAGAACACCAAGCGGGCCACCCGGCTGTTCGACCGGATCACCGGTCATCGCGGCTTCCGGTTCTACCTCAACGTCGAGGTCGGCAGGCACCTGAGCCACGCCGAGCTGCTGGCCCACCACCACGCCGTGATGTACGCCGTCGGCGCCCCCGACGACCGTCGGCTGGAGATCGACGGCATGGGCCTGCCCGGCACCGGCACCGCCACCGAATTGGTCGCGTGGATCAACGGGCACCCCGACTTTGCCGATCTGCCAGTCGATCTCAGCCACGAGCGGGTGGTGATCGTCGGCAACGGGAACGTCGCGCTCGACGTGGCCCGTGTGCTCACGGCGGACCCCGACGATTTGGCCCGCACCGACATCTCCGATCGCGCACTGGCGGCGTTCCGCGCTTCCGCCGTCCGCGAAGTGGTGGTCGCCGCCCGGCGGGGTCCCGCCCAGTCGGCATTCACCCTGCCCGAACTGATCGGGCTCACGGGCTCATCCGACGTCGTGCTCAGCGCCGCCGACCACGAGTTGGTGGCGGCCGATCTCGCGGCGGCCACGGACGGCTTGACGAAGCGCAAGCTGGAAATACTGAGCACGCTCGGTGACGATTCCGCGCCGGCCGCCCTGTCCGGCGCCCCGCGTATCCGGCTGGCCTATCGGCTCACCCCAAACCGCGTGCTGGGTGATGAACGCGCCACCGGGGTGGAGTTCGCGGTCACCGGAACCGACGAGGTGTGCCGACTGGACGCGGGTCTGGTGCTGACATCGATTGGCTACCGCGGCATGCCGATTCGCGACCTGCCGTTCGACGAGTCGACCGCGGTGGTCCCCAACGACGGCGGCCGTGTGATCGATCCCGACTCCGGGGCGCCGGTCCCGGGCGCATACGTCGCGGGCTGGATCAAGCGGGGGCCCAGCGGGTTCATCGGCACGAACAAGTCGTGCTCCCTGCAAACCGTTCGGGCCCTGGTGGCCGATTTCAACGCCGGCAAGCTAAGCGATCCGGTGGCCGAGCCGGAGGCGCTGGCCAAGCTGGTGCACACCCGGCAGCCCGACACCGTCGATGGCCGCGGCTGGCGAGCCATCGACGCTGCCGAGATCGCGCGCGGCAGCGCCGACGGTCGGCCGCGGAACAAGTTCACCGAGGTGGCCGACATGCTCGCCGCCGCTGCCGCCGCCGAGCCCGCGCCGCCGCCGCGACGCGGGCTACTGGACCGGCTGCTCGGCTAGCCGGCGCCCTGCCCGGCCATCGCGGCCTGGATTTCGTCGTAGCCGACCTCGCGCACCGGCTGGCCCATCGACCATTGGTGGCCGAACGGGTCGGCGACCACGCCGTAGCGGTCACCCCAGAACTGGTCGTCCAGCGGGGCGACCACGGTGGCGCCCGCGTCCAGCGCCCGCTGGAACTTGGCGTCGACGTCGGTGACGGTCAGGTGGATGGTGACCGGGGTGCCGCCCAATGACTTGGGCGTCATCGACTTGCCGCCGCACATCTCGGGGAAGTCGTCGTTGAGCATGACCAGAAAGCCGTTGATGCGCACCGCGGCGTGGATGAGTTTTCCGTCCGGCCGAGGCACACGCCCCAGTTCCTCGGCACCGAAAGCCTTGACGTAGAAGTCAATTGCGGCAGCCGCGTCGTCCACCACCAGGTGGGGTGACAGGGCGGGTTCGATGTTGAGCGCCATTGTTGTTCTCCTTGCTGTCGGTTCCCAGGCCGGCCCGAGACGGGCAGGCTCGCGAGTTATGACTGCGCCCGCGACCAAAACTCATCGCGGCGACACTCATTTAATCGCCGGGCACCGACAACCGGCTTCCCCTCAGGCGTTGGTGAGGCTGCGGTCCCAACCCTCGACCGATTCCGGGCTGCGGGGGCCCGGTCCGACATAAATGGCCGACGGGCGCACCAGCTTGCCGAGCCGCTTCTGCTCGAGGATGTGCGCGCACCAGCCGGCGGTCCGTCCGCAGGTGAACATCGCCGGCATCATGTTGGCCGGCACCTGCGCGAAGTCGAGGATCACCGCCGCCCAGAACTCGACGTTGGTCTCGATGGCCCGGTCCGGACGCCGCTCGCGCAGCTCGGCCAGCGCGGCCTGCTCCAGCGCGACCGCGACCTCGTGGCGCGGCGCGCCCAGCCGCTCTGCGGTCGCGCGCAGCACCCGCGCCCGCGGGTCCTCGGCGCGGTAGACGCGGTGCCCGAAGCCCATCAGCTTGTCGCCGCTGTCCAGGATCTTCTTCACCAGCCCGCGGGCGTCGCCGGTGCGTTCGACCTCTTCGATCATCGGCAGGACCCGCGCCGGCGCGCCGCCGTGCAGCGGTCCGCTCATGGCCCCGATCGCCCCGGACAACGCCGCGGCCACGTCGGCGCCGGTCGAGGCGATCACCCGAGCGGTGAATGTCGACGCGTTCATGCCGTGTTCGGCGGCCGACACCCAGTAGGCGTCGATCGCCTCGACGTGCCGCGGGTCCGGCTCGCCCTGCCAGCGGGTCATGAAACGGGCTGTGACGGTGTCGCATTCATCGATCACCCGCTGCGGGACCGCGGGCTGGTAGATGCCGCGGGCGGACTGCGCCACGTAGGACAAGGCCATCACCGAGGCCCGGGCCAGCTGGTCGCGGGCGGTGGCGTCGTCGGTGTCGAGCAGGGGCCGGTACCCCCAGATCGGGGCCAGCATCGCCAGGCCCGCCTGCACGTCGACGCGCACGTCGCCGGTGTGGATGGGCAGCGGGAACGGCTCGGCGGGCGGCAATCCGTGGCCGAACTTACCGTCGACCAGCAGAGCCCACACGTCGCCGAAGGTGACCTGTTGATTGACCAGGTCCTGTATGTCGACACCGCGGTAGCGCAGCGCGCCGCCGTCTTTATCCGGTTCGGCGATCTCGGTGGTGAAGGCGACGACGCCCTCGAGGCCGGGGACAAAGTCTTCGGGGACCACAGTCATAGGCAAAATTCTCGCACCCCACGTTCGGACCGACGCTACCGGCCGGTAGCAAGCCCCGGTAGCGTTGGCGCGGTGGCAGGACCAGACTCCGAGCGCCTGCAGAGGATGCGCGTGGAATACGGATCGGCGGAAAAGGACGGCAGTCCCGATCTCGACACGGATTGGCTCGACGACGGTTGGGTTGCCTTGTTGCGCAAATGGATCGATGAGGCCGAGCGGTCCGGCGTCGCCGAACCCAACGCCCTGGTGCTGGCCACCGTCGCCGACGGCAGGCCGACAAGCCGATCGGTGTTGTGTAAGAGCGTGGACGAGTCCGGGATCACATTTTTCACCAACTATGACTCGGCCAAGGGCTCCGACCTCGCGGCGACGCCGTACGCGTCGGTGACGTTTCCCTGGTACCAGCTGGGCCGGCAGGTTCACCTCCGCGGTCCGGTGAGCAAGGTCACGCCTGAGGTCACCGAGGACTACTGGTCCAAGCGGCCCCGCGGCTCCCAGCTCGGCGCGTGGGCCTCGCACCAGTCCCGTCCGATCGCGTCGCGCGCGGCGCTGCTCGACCAGCTGGCCGAGGTGACCGCGCGCTTCGCCGACCGCGAGCAGGTTCCGGTACCGCCGGGGTGGGGTGGCTATCTGCTTGCTCCGGAATCGGTCGAATTCTGGCAGGGCCGGGAGAACCGATTGCATAACCGGATCCGGGTCACCGGCGCTCATGTGGAGCGCCTCCAGCCCTAGCCCGCCCCGGGGGTCGGTGCGACGGGACAGACCCGACCCCGGGCAGGCACGCGAACGCGACAACGACTACCTTCACTTATAAGCACCTAGTCAGGGCAGCCATACCAGCCAGAGCGCAAAGGGGTTCTCGTGGCCGACACCGACGACACCGCAACTCTGAAGTACCCGGGGGGCGAGATCGACTTAGAGATCGTTCGCGCCACCGAAGGTGCGGATGGGATTGCGCTCGGTTCCCTGTTGTCCAAAACCGGGCACACCACCTTCGACAACGGGTTCGTCAACACCGCCGCGTGCAAGAGCGCCATCACGTACATCGACGGCGATGCCGGGATCCTGCGTTACCGCGGCTACCCGATCGAACAGCTCGCCGAGAAGTCGACCTTCATCGAGGTGAGCTACCTCCTGATCTACGGCGAGCTGCCCGACAAGGACCAGCTCGCGGAGTTCACCAAGCGGATCCAGATGCACACCATGCTGCACGAGGACCTGAAGCGCTTCTTCGACGGCTTCCCCCGCAACGCGCACCCCATGCCGGTGCTGTCGGCCGTGGTGAACGCGCTGAGCGCCTACTACCCCGACGCGCTCGACCCGATGGACAACGAGCAGGTCGAGCTGTCGACCATCCGCCTGCTCGCGAAGTTGCCCACCATCGCCGCGTACGCGTACAAGAAGTCCGTCGGGCAGCCGTTCCTCTACCCGGACAACTCGCAGTCGCTGGTGGAGAACTTCCTTCGCATGACGTTCGGGCTGCCGGCGGAGCCTTATCAGGCGGACCCCGAAGTCGTGCGGGCGCTGGACATGCTGCTCATCCTGCACGCCGACCACGAGCAGAACTGCTCGACGTCGACGGTTCGGCTGGTGGGTTCGTCGCGGGCCAACCTGTTCACCTCGATCTCCGGCGGCATCAACGCGCTGTGGGGTCCGCTACACGGTGGCGCCAACCAGGCGGTGCTCGAGATGCTCGACCAGATCCGCGAAAGCGGCGACGACGTCAGCGAGTTCGTCCGCAAGGTGAAGAACCGCGAAGAGGGCGTCAAGCTGATGGGCTTCGGCCACCGCGTGTACAAGAACTACGACCCGCGCGCCCGGATCGTCAAGGAACAGGCCGACAAGATCCTGGCCAAGCTCGGCGGCGACCCGCTGCTGGACATCGCCAAGGAGCTGGAAGAGGCGGCGCTGACCGACGACTACTTCATCGAGCGCAAGCTGTACCCGAACGTCGACTTCTACACCGGGCTGATCTACCGGGCCCTCGGCTTCCCGGTCCGGATGTTCACCGTGTTGTTCGCGCTCGGCCGGCTGCCCGGCTGGATCGCGCACTGGCGGGAGATGCACGACGAGGGCGACAGCAAGATCGGCCGCCCGCGCCAGATTTACACCGGTTACACCGAGCGCGACTACCAGACCATCGACGCGCGCTAATCAGCAGAGCGAGGCCAGCACCGCCATGGCGGCGTTGTGCCCGCCGATGCCCGACACTGCGCCGCCGCGGCGAGCGCCGGAGCCGCACAACATGATTCGCTCGTGCGCGGTCGCCACCCCCCATCGTCGCGCCGGTGTGTTCAGCGGGTCGTCGTCGTCGGCGAACGGCCACGCGAGGCCGCCGTGGAAGATGTTGCCGGCCGTCATCCCCAGCGTGCGGTGCAGGTCCAGGGTGGTCGTCGTCTCAATGCACGGCCGGCCCTGAGCGTCGCTCATCAGCACGTCCTGAATGGGTTCGGCCAGAACGGAATTCAGTGACGCCAGTACCGACTCGGTCAACCGGTCACGCAGGGCGCCGGAGTAGCTGCCGTCGAACAGCGAGTGCGGGGTGTGCAGACCGAACACCGTCATCGTGTGGGCGCCCGAATCGCGCAGCTCGGCCGACAGAATGCTCGGGTCGGTCAGCGAATGGCAATAGGCTTCGCACGGTAGCGGATTCGGGATATGCCCGGCGGCCGCGCGCGAATACCCGGCGTCCAGTTGGGTCCACGTCTCGTTCACGTGAAATGTCCCGGCGAAGGCCTGTTCGGGGGTGACGCCGTCATCGCGCAACCGGGGCAGCCGCCGCAGCACCATGTTCACTTTGACCTGCGCGCCTTGGGCGGGGGACGGCGGCCGTTCGCCGAGCAGGCCTGCCAACACCGCCGGCGTGACGCCGGCGAGGACAAACCGGCCCGTTATCAGGTGTTCCTCGTCCCCGGTGCGGTAGCGCACCACGCCGTCCGGTTCGACGGCGTAAACCTCTGCGCCAGTGGTTATCTCGGCACCGTGGCCGATGGCCGCCGCTGCCAGGGCATCGGTCAGCGCGCCCATCCCGCCGACGGGAACATCCCAGTCCCCGGTGCCGCCGCCCAGCACGTGGTAAAGGAAGCAGACATTCTGCATCAGTGACGGGTCGTCAAGGCGCGCGAACGTTCCGATCAGCGCGTCGGTCGCGATCGCGCCGCGGACCACGTCGTTGCCGACGGCGGCGGTGATGGCGTGCCCGATCGGCTCGTCGATCAACGCCTGCCACGCCGCCGCCGCATCGCGGTCGCCGCTTCCCGCGACATGCAGGCGGGCCTCCTCTCGGGTGCGCAGCGGTTCCAGCAGCGTCGGCCATAGCCGTTGAGTCACCAGTCGGCAGCGTTGATAGAAGGCGGCGAACCCGTGCTCATCGGGGCCGGCGCCGATCGCGGCGAACGTGCCGCCGGACGCGCCGATCAACAGCCCACTGCGGCCATCGGTGGCGGGGTCGGGGGTGTACGACGAATACGGGCGCCGGGCCAGCCGCACCGCCGCACCCAGGTCGGCGACGATGCGGGGCGGCAACAAGCTGACCAGGTAGGAGTAGCGGGAGAGCCGGACGCCGACACCGTCGAAGGCCTGCGCCGAGACCGCCGCCCCGCCGACGTGCCCCAGCCGCTCGAGCAACCGCACCCGAAGACCCGCGCGGGCCAGGTACCCCGCCGCGACGAGGCCGTTGTGACCGCCACCAATCACGATGGCGTCCACGGCACCGCCATTTGCCGCGTGACGGCTCAGCTCAGGTAACCCTCGACCTCGCCGGGAGGACGAACCTCGGCCTCCCGCGGGTCACCGCCGGTTTCACGCAGCGCCCGGCGCTGCCGCAGCAGGTCCCAACACTGGTCAAGCTCGACCTCCAGCCGGCGCAGGCGGTCGTGTTCCTCCGATTCGGAGATGTCGCGGTGTTGCAGCTGCTCCCGCAGGGCTTTCTCCTGTGCGACCAGGTCGCGGATGTGTGCCAGGGTTTCGCTGTCGGTCGGTTTCTTGCCGTTGGCCATCGCTCCAGTGTGCCCGACCGGGCGGGGGCCGAATCGCCAGGTTGCCCGTCGCCCGCCGGGCGTACAGCGCGGGACAACGAACCCGTGGACGCGAAAGCCTTGTGCCAGAGCCGTTTCGGAACCGGCCACGCCGGGGATCCCGGCGGCTGCGCTAGCTAGGCCCCGGAAGGCGCAGCACCAGGCGCGCACCGCCCAGCGGGCTGCTCTCCAGTGCAGCGGTTCCGCCGTGCAGGTGGGCCTGCTGGGCCACCAACGCCAGCCCCAGGCCCGACCCGGAATGGGAGGCGGTCGACCCGCGGGAGAACCGCTCGAAGACCACTTGGCGTTCGTCTTCGGGTACGCCGCTGCCGTTGTCGTCGATGGCGATCTCCACCCCGGCGCGGGAGCTGACCGCCGAGAGGCGGACGCGGGTCGCGCCGCCGTGCTTGACGGCATTGGCGATCGCGTTGTCCACCGCGAGGCGCAATCCGGCCGGCAATCCCATGATGATGCACGTCGGCGACGGCACCAGTGACACGTCGAGGTCGGGGTAGATGCGCATCGCGTCGTGGGCGGCGCGGTCAAGGAGCTCGGTGATGTCGACCGGCACCTGATCGTCGGATGTCGACAGCTCGCCCTGGGCCAGCCGCTCGAGGGCGCTCAGCGTGGCCTCGATCCGCGACTGGGTGCGGATGACGTCGCTCAGCACCTCTTTGCGCTGGTCGTCGGGCATGTCCAGGGTGGCAAGCACCTCGAGGTTGGTGCGCATCGCCGTCAAGGGCGTGCGCAGCTCGTGCGACGACACCGCGGCGAAGTCGCGGGCCGACGCCAGCGCCTCCTTGGTCCGGATCTGCTCATCCCAGATGCGCTGCAGCATGCCCCGCATGGCCTCGGCGATCTCGACGGCCTCGGTGGCGCCGTGCACCTCCACCCGAGGCGCCTCGTCGCCGGCGTCGATCGATCGGGTCTGCTGCGCGAGCTGCTTGAACGGGCGAACGGCGAACGCGGCCAGCAACCAGGCGAACACCGCCGCCGCGCCAATGGCGAAGCCGCAGATCAGCAGGACGCGCCGGTGCAGGTTGTTGGTTTCGGCGAGGGTCGCGTCATACGTCGCGCCCACGGCCAGCGACGTGGGCTCCGGCGCGGGAATCTCCACCGTCCGCACCCGGTATCGCACGCCTTTGACGTATGCGTCGGCGTAATCGACGTCCAGCCTGGGTAGCGTCACGTCGGAGTTCGACTTGACCTGGTCGCCGCGGCGGACCGTCATGATGGCGTCGTTGTCGTTGGGGGAGCGCGGGATCTCGTCGAGACCGCGCGGCAGAAAAGGGATCGCGAAGCCGGCGGCCTCGTCGAGGCGGCGGTCCAGCCGCTCCTTGCGGTCGTTGGTGATGCCCACCCAGACGACGATCCCGACGATGAGCACGGGAATGGCGGCGCCGATGGCGGTCGCGACCACGACCCGCGCGCGTAGCGAAGGCGTACGGGTCAGGATGCGGGATAGAAAATTCATGACACCCGCCTGGTTACTGCATACGCAGCACGAACCCTACTCCGCGAACGGTGTGCAGCAGCCGGGGACCGCCGTTGGCCTCGAGCTTGCGGCGCAGGTACCCGATGAATACGTCGACGACGTTGGTGTCGGCGGCGAAGTCGTAACCCCACACCAGTTCCAGCAGCTGCGCGCGGGACAGCACCGCGGTCTTGTGCTCGGCCAACACCGCCAGCAGGTCGAACTCACGCTTGGTCAGGTCGACGTCGACGCCGTTGACGCGGGCGCGCCGGCCGGGGATGTCCACCTCCAGCGGGCCCACCGTGATGGTTTCCGAGGAGGACGTCGCGGTCGCGCCGCGACGGCGCAGCAGCGCCTTCACCCGCGCGACAAGCTCGGCCAACACGAACGGTTTGACCAAGTAGTCGTCGGCGCCGGCTTCGAGCCCGGCGACCCGGTCGTCGACCGAGCTGCGGGCGGACAGCACGCAGACCGGGACGTCGTTGTCCATCGCCCGCAGCGCGGTGACGACGCTGACGCCGTCCAACACCGGCATGTTGATGTCGAGCACGATCGCGTCCGGCCGGGTTTCGGTGGCGCTGCGCAAGGCTTCGGCGCCGTCGACCGCGGTCGACACCTCGAATCCGGACAGCCGCAGGCCGCGTTCCAGCGACGCGAGCACATCGGAGTCGTCGTCGACGACCAAGACGCGGGGTGAGGTGCCACCAGTGTCCATGTCGCCCATCTTGCCTGATTGTTGACCGTGGCGGTGCCAAGGCCGGGCCGCCGATGCCTAAAAGGTTACGTTTTCGACGCTGCGCCGCAACTGCCCGTTGGTAGGGACGTGCGATCCCGAGATCGGTTGGTGCGACGTGGCATTCGCGTCCGGAGTGGCCGATTTCTGATTGATGTTGCCGCCGTGACGGTTTGGGTTATCCCACGGAGAGTCCGCTCAGCCGCACCGCCAGCTGCCGGCGCACCGCTGGAACCCCCGCCGCCAGGCGCATTCCCGTGTTTCGCAGCGGGCGCAACGGGCGCGGCAGGGTTGCGACCCGGGTCAGCCGTCCTGTCAGTTTCAGTACCCGCTCGGCGCGGCGGCGCTGCGCGGTGCTGTACGCATCCAGCGCGGCCTCCGGGGCGCCCCCTAGGACTTCGGCGAGGGCCCCGGCCAGCGCCACCGCGTCGGTGATACCGAGGTTCATGCCCTGGCCCCCGGCCGGGCTATGCACATGCGCCGCGTCACCGGCAAGCAGCAATCGGCCGGCGCGATAGGTGTCGGCGACGCGGTGATGGATGTGGAACCGCGAACCCCAGACCAGCTCGGTGACGACCGTCTGCCCTGGCCCGAATCCTCGGGTGTCGAGCAGGGCCTGCACAAACTGCGCCGACGGCAGCTGCGGCGCGTCGCCGGTCGGTGCGACGACACGGAAGATGCCACCGGGCAGCGGGGCCAGCACCGTCAGGCCGTCTTGGCCGTAGAACAGGATCACCTCGTTGCGGGGTGCTTCACCGGTTACTCGAACGTCGGCGAGGGTGAAAGCCTCGGCGAATTCGCCTCCGGCGAAGCCGATTCCGGCTTGGGTCCGGACGGTGCTGTTCATGCCGTCCGCGCCGACGGCGTAGCCCGCCCTGATGGTGTCGCCGTCGTCGAATGTGGCCGTCACGCCGGCGGCGTCCTGGCGGATGCGGCTCAGCGTCTTCGGGCGGACCACGTCACCGCCCAACTCCTGGAGTCGCTCGAGCAGCAGCCGCTCGGTGTCGGCCTGGGACAGCATCAGGGTGTACGGGTGGTCCGTCGGCAACTCACTGAAGTCGACGGGGATCAGGATGCGCCGGCCCTCCCGCATGGTGAATCGCGGTGCGATCAGCCCCGCCTTGACCATGCGCCGGGCCACGTCGAGCTCCTCGAGCACCTCCAGGGTGCGGGCGTTGACGGCGGCGGCACGGGACGTGTTCGCGCCCTCGGCCAACTTGTCGACCACGACCGCCCGGATTCCGCGCCTGAGCAGTGTGGCGGCGAGCGTGAGGCCGGTCGGGCCCGCGCCTACCACCAGGACATCGGTGTCGTTCATGGTCCGCTCCTCTCCCGGTGCGTTTAGTCAACGCTTGTTGGCATACCCCCATGCTTGCGCGCCGGTGGAGCAATGTCAACAGTTGTTGGCCTACAATCGTTGACATGAGACGGTCGTCCGATGAGACCAAGGCGGTGATCCTGGCGGCCGCCCGCGAGCGGTTCGGCGCGGTCGGCTTCCAGGGGGCGACGATCCGGGCGATCGCCGCCGACGCGGGGATCGATCCCGCGATGGTCATGCGGTACTACGGCAGCAAGGACAAGCTGTTCGCCGCGGCCGCCGAGTTCGACTTGCGGTTCCCCGATCTCGCTTCGATCGACCCGGCGCAGGTCGGGCGGTCGCTGGTGCGCCACTTTCTCGAACGCTGGGAGGGCGACGAGGCGCTGGTGATCCTGCTGCGGTCCAGCGCCACCAACGGCGAGGCGGCGCAACGGATGCACGAGATCTTCGGAACCCAGATCCGGCCGCTTGTCGGCTCGCTTGTGCCGTCGGAGGAAGTCGCCGTGCGCGCGGGGCTGATCGCGACCCAGATCCTGGGGATGGCGTTGTGCCGCTTCGTGTTACGGCTACCGCCCATCGTGGAGATGACCCGCGACGAGATCGTCGACTGGCTCGGCCCGACCATTCAGCGCTACCTCGGGCTACCCGATGGCTGACGCGAGACGCGTGGTTTATGTGTCGCGGCGGTCCGCCGCCGCTCAGGGCAATCCGATGCGGCGGTAGCGCCGCAGGCGGGCCGTCAGCCGCTCGCCCGCGGGGAGCGCCCGCAGCGCGTGCACCTCGGCGGCGACGGCGCGCGAGAGTCGCTGGCAGAACTCGATCGGCTCGTCGGCGGCGTCGGGATGTTCCGGCACGACGGCGTCGACGATGCCCGACGCCAGCAGGTCGAGCGACCGGATGCCTTGCGCGGCAGCAAGTTCGGCGGCGTGAGCGGTGTCTCGGAAGACGATCGCGCTGGCGCCCTCCGGCGGGAGCGGGGCGAGCCACGCGTGCAGCGCGGCCAGCACCCGATCTGCCGGCACCATCGCCAGCGCCGGCCCGCCGCTGCCCTGGCCGAGCAGCACCGACACCGTCGGGGTATCGAGGGTCACCAGCTCGGCCAGGCACTGGGCGATTTGGCCGGCCAGCCCGCCCTGTTCGGCCTCGGCCGACAGCGCGGGGCCGGCGGTGTCGATCACCAGCACCAGCGGAAGGCGCAGCTCGGCGGCCAGCGCCATGCCGCGCCGGGCCTCGCGCAGCGACGCGGGCCCGACCATCCCACCCGTCACCCGCTGCTGCCCGAGCACCACCGCGGGCTGGCCGGCGAAACGGGCCAGCGCCAGCAGGGTCGTCGCCGCTTCGCCCTGCCCCGTGCCCGACAGCAGCACCCGATCGGTGGCGCCGTGGCGCAGCAGCAGCCCCACACCCGGCCGGTCGGGGCGGCGCGACGCCACCACCGAGTCCCACGCCGGCACGTCGGGCAGCGATTCGGCCGGCCCCGCCGCCGGGAGGCGCTCGGGTGGGTCGGCGATGACGGTCAGCGCCCGGTCCAGCGTCCGGCGCAGCTCGCCGACCGGGACGACCCCGTCGATCACGCCATGGCGCTGCAGGTTCTCCGCCGTCTGGACGCCTTCGGGGAACGGCTCGCCGTAGAGCAGCTCGTACACCCGGGGTCCGAGGAAGCCGATCATGGCGCCCGGTTCGGCGACGGTGACGTGGCCGAGCGATCCCCACGACGCGAACACCCCGCCGGTGGTGGGATTGCGCAGGTAGACCAGGTAGGGCAGGTGGGCCTGCTTGTGCAGGCGGACGGCGGCGGCGATCTTCACCATCTGCAGGAATGCGACCGTGCCCTCCTGCATGCGGGTGCCGCCGGAGCTCGGCGAGGCCAGCAGCGGCAGGCCCTCGGCGGTCGCTCGCTGCACCGCGGCGGTGATCCGCTCAGCCGCGGCCACCCCGATCGAGCCGCCGAGGAAGCCGAACTCGCAGACCACCACCGCCACCCGGCGCCCGTAGATGCGCCCCTCGCCCGTCAGCACCGATTCGTCCAGGCCGGTCGCCGCCCGCGCGTCGGCCAGCTCTCGCGCGTAGGCCTCGCTGGCCCGCACCGCGAGCGGCTCGCCGTCCCAGCGGATGAAAAAGCCCTCGTCCAGCACCGCGTCGCGCAGCTGAGCAGCCGTGATACGACTCACGACACGAGGCTATATAGGGTGGCTGCCATGATCGGTGTTACCCAGGCCGAAGCCGTGCTGACGATTGAGCTGCAGCGGCCCGAGCGCCGCAACGCTCTGAATTCCCAGCTCGTCGAGGAGCTGCGCGAAGC
Organism: Mycobacterium sp. E3251; assembly: GCF_001666835.1. Lineage (GTDB taxonomy): Bacteria > Actinomycetota > Actinomycetes > Mycobacteriales > Mycobacteriaceae > Mycobacterium. Next base: position 28,430 of record NZ_LZJF01000197.1, read on the forward strand.
CTTCCAGAAGGCGAGCGACGGCTCCGTCCGGGCCATCGTGCTGACCGGTCAGGGCACGGCGTTCTGCGCCGGCGCCGACCTGAGCGGCGACGCGTTCGCCGCCGACTATCCCGACCGGCTCATCGAGCTGCACAAGGTGATGGATACGACGCTGATCCCGGTGATCGCCGCCATCAACGGTCCCGCCATCGGCGCGGGCCTGCAGCTGGCCATGCAGTGCGATCTACGGGTCGTCGCACCGGACGCGTTCTTCCAGTTTCCGACATCGAAATATGGCCTGGCACTTGATAACTGGAGCATTCGCCGGTTGTCTTCACTGGTCGGGCACGGGCGGGCCCGCGCGATGCTGCTGGCCGCGGAGAAGCTGACCGCCGACGCCGCGCTGCAGACCGGAATGGCCAACCGCATCGGAACGCTGGCCGACGCCCAAGCGTGGGCCGCCGAGATCGCCGGCCTGGCACCGCTGGCGATTCAGCATGCCAAGCGGGTGCTGAACGACGACGGCGCCATTGAGGAGGCCGGGCCCGTGCACAAGGAGCTGTTCGACAGGGCGTGGGGGAGCCAGGACGTCATCGAGGCCCAAGTCGCCCGCATCGAGAAGCGACCGCCCAAGTTCCAGGGGGCCTAACCGTCATGCTGCGGGGGGCGCTGCGATTGGCCGCCGGCACGGCTTCGCTGGTGGCCGGCAGCTGGGTGGTGCGGGCGCTGCACGGCGCACCGGCGGCCCTCGGCGCTCATCCCGCCGCGATCAGGGCGGTGGCGGAGGGGTCACCGAACTACCGCGACGGCGCATTCGTCAACCTCGACCCCGCCTCCAATTTCACGATGGATCGCGAAGAACTGCGGCTGGTCGCGTGGGAGCTCATCGGCAATCGCGGTGTGAGCCGGCCTTCAGCGCCAATCCCGTTGGCCGCTCCGGCGATCTACGACGGTGACCCCGGCCGGCTCGCCGTCAGCTGGTTCGGTCACTCGACGGCGCTGCTGGAAATCGACGGTTACCGGGTGCTCACCGACCCGGTCTGGAGCGACCGGTGCTCACCGTCGGACATCGTCGGACCACAGCGGCTGCACCCGCCGCCGGTGCAACTGGAAGGGCTGCCCGCCGTCGACGCGGTCGTGATCAGCCACGACCACTACGACCACCTCGACATGGACACGGTGACGGCGCTGGCCCACACGCAGCGGGCCCCGTTCTTCGTGCCGCTCGGTGTCGGCGCGCACCTGCGCGCGTGGGGGATACCGGAGCACCGCATCGTCGAGCTCGACTGGCATCAGAGCGGTCTGGTCGACCAGCTGACCGTGACTTGCCTTCCGGCGCGGCACTTTTCGGGTCGCTTCCTGGACCGCAATACCACGCTGTGGGCGTCGTGGACATTCGTCGGCCCGAATCATCGCGCCTACTTCGGCGGCGACACCGGCTATACAAAGAGCTTCGCGCAGATCGGCGCCGACCACGGACCGTTCGACCTGACCCTGTTGCCCATCGGCGCCTACAACACCGCGTGGCCGGACGTCCACATGAACCCCGAGGAAGCGGTGCGGGCGCACCTGGACCTCACCGGCGACGGGCTGCTCGTGCCGATCCATTGGGGCACTTTCCGGCTGGCTCCCCACCCGTGGGCCGAGCCGGTTGAACGCCTGCTCGCAGCCGCTGAACCGGAAAACGTCAAAGTGGCAGTCCCCGCCCCCGGCCAACGCATCGATCCCGCGGCGCCGCCGAAATCGAACCCCTGGTGGCGGCTCTGATTCGGGGGTCTTCCGACCCCGGGCGTTAGAGTTCCGCCATGACGAAACGCGCGGCCGCGGCCGTTGCCACGGTGCTGCTCGGCCTGACCGGTTGTGGGGCCACCCGACAGGCATCCAGCCCGCCCGCGCTTTCGGACGCGCCCCCCAACGAGGTGTCGGGCCTCGCGATCCCCGCCGGCCGAATCGACGAGGCGGTCGCCAAGGTCGACGGCCTGGTCGGCGACCTGATGAAGAGCACCGGTGTCCCGGGCATGGCCGTCGCCATCGTTCACGGTGGAAAGGTGCTGTACGCCAAAGGATTCGGCGTCAAGGATGTGGGCAAGGGGGAGGGTCAGGACAACAAGGTGGACGCCGACACCGTTTTCCAGTTGGCCTCGGTGTCCAAGTCGGTCGGCTCGACGGTGGTCGCGCACGAGGTCAGCGACAACGTTGTCGCGTGGGACACCCCGGTGGCATCCAAGCTGCCGTGGTTCACGCTGAGCGATCCCTACGTCACGGGCCACGCCACCGTCGCCGACCTGTACTCGCATCGCTCCGGGCTGCCCGACCACGCCGGTGACAAACTCGAAGACTTGGGCTACGACCGTCGGCAGACCCTGGAACGGCTGAAGTACCTGCCGCTGGCCCCTTTCCGAATCAGCTACGCCTACACCAACTATGGGGTAACCGCAGCGGCCGAGGCGGTGGCCGCCGCGGCGGGCAAGTCCTGGGAGGACCTGTCCAACGAGGTGCTCTACCGCCCCCTGGGGATGACGTCGACCAGTTCGCGGTTCGCCGACTTCGTCGCACGACCCAACCATGCGGTCAACCACATCAAGATCGCCGACAGGTGGGAGGCCCGATTCCAGCGCGACCCCGATCCCCAGTCACCCGCGGGCGGAGTGAGCTCGTCGGTCAACGACATGGCCCGCTGGCTGATGATGTTGCTGGGCAACGGAACTTACAACGGCCAGCGGATCGCCTCGCCCGAAGCCTTGCTGGCCGCCACCAGCCCCCAGACGGTTTCGGCGCCCGCGAAAACGCCCCGGGCGCGCTCCGGGTTCTACGGCTACGGCTTCAACGCGTCGGTCGACTCGTCTGGGCGCACCGAATACAGCCATTCCGGCGCTTTCGATTTGGGGGCGGCGACAAACTTCGTGGTGATGCCCTCGGAGGACTTGGGCATCATCGCGCTGACGAATGGCGCGCCCTACGGCATCCCGGAGACGCTGACCGCCGAATTCATGGATCTCGTGCAGTACGGCCAGATCCGTGAGGATTGGGCAGCTCTGTACAAGAAGGCGATCGGCTGGCTGAACAACCCGGGGGGATCGCTGGTCGGCAAGCAGCCACCGGCCAGCCCCGCGCCGGCCAGGCCGCTCGGCGACTACGCCGGCGTGTATGCCAGCGATTACTGGGGCCCGGCCGTAGTCACCGAACACGACGGCTCGCTGCAGCTGGCGATGGGCCCCAAGAACCGGATGGTCACGCTGACGCACTGGGACGGCGACACCTTCACCTTCGGTTTGACCGACGAAAACGCCCCGCCCGGAACCGTTTCCAAGGCCACATTTTCTGGACGGACCCTAAACCTGGAGTACTACGACGCGGACAAGCTGGGAACGTTCACCCGATGATCGCCGGACTGACCGATGCCGAGGTGGCGCAGCGGGTCGCCGACGGTAAGAGCAACGCGGTCCGCGAACGCGCCACCCGCAGCATCACCGACATCGTGCGGGCCAACGTCTTCACCCGGATCAACGCGATACTGGGGGTGTTGCTGCTGATCGTGCTGGCGACCGGCTCGTTGATCAACGGGATGTTCGGCCTGCTCATCATCGCCAACAGCGTCGTCGGCATGGTCCAGGAGATTCGTGCCAAGCGGACGCTGGATGCCCTGGCCATCGTCGGGCAGGCGAAACCGTTGGTGCGCAGGCAATCCGGTACGCGCACCCTGCTGCCTTCCGAGGTGGTGCTCGACGACATCATCGAACTCGGCCCGGGGGACCAAGTCGTCGTCGACGGCGAGATCGTCGAAGAGGCGAATCTCGAGGTCGACGAGTCGTTGCTGACCGGGGAGGCCGATCCGATGGCCAAGGCAACCGGCGATGCGGTCATGTCGGGCAGCTTCGTCGTGGCGGGCACGGGCGCCTACCGCGCCACCAAGGTCGGGCCGGAGGCCTATGCCGCCAAGCTCGCCGAGGAGGCCAGCAAGTTCACGTTGGTCAAATCCGAACTGCGCAACGGGATTAACCGGATCCTGCAGTTCATCACCTACCTGTTGGTGCCGGCCGGCCTGCTGACGATCTACACCCAGTTTTTCACCACGCACGCGGGCTGGCGGCAGTCCGTGCTCCGTACCGTGGGCGCGCTGGTCCCGATGGTGCCAGAAGGGTTGGTCTTGCTGACGTCGGTCGCGTTCGCCGTCGGGGTGATCCGGCTGGGGCAACGGCGGTGCCTCGTGCAGGAGCTGCCGGCGATCGAGGGACTCGCCCGGGTCGATGTGGTCTGCGCGGACAAGACGGGCACCCTGACCGAGAACGGCATGCGCGTGGCGGGCGTCGAGGAACTCGACGCGGCACAGCGGCACCGGGTCGCGGACGCCCTGGCCGCGTTGGCCGCCGCCGACCCGCGGCCCAATGCCAGCATGCAGGCGATCGCCGAAAGCTACCAGCGCCCGCCCGACTGGATCGCCACGGCCACCGCGCCGTTCAAGTCGGCCACCAAGTGGAGCGGGGTGTCCTTCGGGGATGACGGCAACTGGGTGATCGGGGCGCCGGACGTGCTGCTTGATCCGGAGTCGACGGCGGCCGAGCAGGCCGAGCGGATCGGCGCGCAGGGGTTGCGGGTGCTGCTGGTCGGCACGGGCGACGTCGCCGTCGACCATCCGGACGCGCCGGGCCGGGTCACCCCCGTCGCGCTGGTGGTTCTCGAGCAGCGGGTGCGCCCGGACGCCGCGGACACCCTGGATTATTTTGCCGAGCAAGGTGTTTCGGTCAAAGTCATTTCCGGCGACAACGCGGTGTCGGTCGGTGCCGTCGCCGATAAGCTCGGGCTGCGCGGGGAGACGATGGACGCACGCCGGCTGCCGGCGGAACCCGCGCAATTGGCCGACGCGCTGGACGCCTACACCACCTTCGGCCGGGTGCGGCCCGACCAGAAGCGGGCGATGGTGCACGCCCTGCAATCGCACGGGCATACGGTCGCGATGACCGGCGACGGCGTCAACGACGTCCTGGCGCTCAAGGATGCCGACATCGGCGTCGCCATGGGTTCCGGCAGCCCGGCGTCACGCGCGGTCGCCCAGATCGTGTTGCTGGACAACAGGTTTGCCACCCTGCCGTATGTCGTCGGCGAGGGCAGGCGCGTGATCGGCAACATCGAGCGGGTCGCCAACCTGTTCTTGACCAAGACCGTCTACTCGGTGCTGCTGGCGCTGCTGGTCGGCATCGAATGCCTGCTCTCGAAACCGCTCGACGCCGACCCCCTGCTGTACCCGTTTCAGCCGATCCACGTCACCATCGCGGCGTGGTTCACCATCGGGATCCCGTCGTTCATCCTGTCGCTCGCCCCCAATAACGAACGCGCCTACCCGGGTTTCGTGCGTCGGGTGCTGAGCTCCGCGCTACCCTCCGGGCTCATCGTCGGCACCGCGACTTTCGGGTCCTACCTGGTGGCCTATCACGGCCGGCACGCGACGTTCCAGCAACAGGAGCAGGCGTCTACCGCGGCCCTCATCACGCTGCTGATGACGGCGCTGTGGGTGCTCGCCGTGGTCGCGCGCCCCTACCAGTGGTGGCGGGTAGCGCTGGTGATCGGCTCCGGCCTGGCCTACGTGGTGATCTTCAGCATCCCGCTGGCCCGCCGGGCGTTCCTGCTCGACCCCTCCGATGTCGTGGTGACGTCGACCGCGGTGGGGATCGGCTTGCTGGGCGCCGGCGCCATTGAGGTGATGTGGTGGGTCCGGGCACGGGTGCTGGGCCTGCAGCCGCGGCTGTGGGGCGAGCCACCGGCCAAGTAGGATTTCGGCGGGGAAAGGACGGGTACATGGGATTCCTGGACAAGGCCAAAGACCTGCTGTCGCAGAACGCCGACAAGGTCGGAACCGCGATCGATAAGGCCGGCGAATTCGTCGACGAGAAGACACAGGGCAAGTACTCCGACACCATCCACAAGGTGCAAGAAGAGGCCAAGAAAGCGGCCGAGTCCGCGGCCAAAGGCGACGACCAGAACTGAGCTCATGGCGAAACTCTCCGGATCCATCGACGTCCCGCTGCCACCCGAGGTGGCCTGGAAGCATGCCTCCGACCTGTCCCGGTACAAAGATTGGCTGACAATCCACCGCGTGTGGCGCAGCAAGCTGCCCGATGACATCGACAAGGGCACGGTCGTGGAGTCGATCGTCGAAGTCAAGGGCATGTACAACCGAATCAGGTGGACGGTCGTGCGCTACAAGCCGCCGGAAGGCATGACGCTCAACGGTGACGGCGTCGGCGGCGTCAAGGTCAAGCTGATGGCCAAAGTTCAGCCCGCGGAAGAGGGCTCGATCGTCAGCTTCGACGTCCACCTCGGTGGCCCCGCCCTGTTCGGGCCCATCGGCATGATCGTCGCCGCCGCGCTGCGTGGCGACATCGACATGTCGCTGCAGAACTTCGTCACGGTATTCACCCGCCCCGACCCCGGGATGAACGGCTCCGGCGGTCGTCACTGACCGACGGGCGCCACGCGAGCGTGACGGCGCCGAGGTCGGTCCCACGTCGGCTAATCTCGCTTGCATGACTCGGCGGCTGCGCCCTGGTTGGCTGGTGGCGCTCTTCGCCTTGGTGATTTCGGCCAGCGCCTGGCTGCCGTGGTTGACGACGGCGGTCAACGGCGGGGGCTGGGCAAACGCCATCGGAGGCGCCCACGGAAACTTGGAACTGCCGCGGGGGTTCGGCGCGGGCCAGCTCATCGTCCTGCTGTCCTCCGCGCTGTTGGTGACCGGGGCGATGGTCGGCCGCGGGCTGTCGGTCAGGCTCGCTTCGGTTGGCGCGCTGGTGATTTCGCTGTTGATCGTCGCGCTGACAGCGTGGTACTACAAGCTCAACGTCAATCCGCCGGTATCGGCCCAATACGGCCTGTACGTCGGGGCGGTCGCGGCGGTGTGTGCGGTCATCTGCTCGGTTGCGGCGGTCATCGCGGCGCTGGCTTCCGGTCGGTCCGGCCGCTGAGACCTCAGGGGGGCGAGGGGAACTCGTGCGTTCCCGAGGCCAAGCTGTCGCTCGGCTCGTTGACGCCGAACACGAAGGGCGCGAACACGATTTCGCGACCGTCCGGGTCGCGGTAGGTGACGGCGCCCGTCGCCGCCCAGTACGGATGCTGGTCGACGGGGTCGATCCCCGCCGCTTGCAGGCGGGCGATCGCCGCCTGTTGCGCCTGCTGGTCGGGGAAGTACAGGCACAGCTGTTCGTGGTGGTCCACGGCGACGGCCTCGCCGGATTCCACGATCTCCAGGGTCAGATTCCAACTGGGCAGGCCGAAGATGGCGCCGTTGCTGCCGTAACTGTCACCGAAGGTTTCGAAGAGCGGCAAGCCGACCAGCTCTCGGTAGAACCGCACCGTCTCCTGGAAGTTCGCCGACCGGCGCGCGAAGCGAATGCCGCCGATCGACGCCAGCTGTACCGGCCAGTGCGTGGTGCGGCGAGGATGCTGGGCGGCCATCACAAGCCGACCGTGCTTGCCGCCGACTCGGCGGTATCCCAGCGCCGCAGCTGGTGGCCGGCGGCCCACGTCGAATGGGTACCGCTCGAAATACGCTCCGGCAGTTGGAGTTTGCACACCGGGCCATCGGCGATCCGGGCGGCGTCGAAGACCACGCAATAGGAGGCGTCGGTGTTCATGTCGGTGGTGAGCGTGACCAGGTAACCGTCGTCCTCACCGGTGGCGCCGACCCGTGGCGCCATCGCCGTCTCGCTTCCATAGACGCCGTCGCCGAAGCGGAATTCCTGTTGGTTCCCGGTGCGCAGGTCGTGTTTGACCAGCCCGTCGAACAAGAACCAGCCCGGCTTGCCGGTGGCGGCATAGGCGTAGCGGTAGTCGCCCGCGGCATAGTCCGGGTTGATGGTGCCGAACTCGGTGATGGACTCCGAGAGCCGCTCCTCCCGCACCGCCCCGGTAGTCAGGTTGAAACGCCAACGATGCAGCCGCGACTGCAGGCGATCGAGCGCCAGGAACCGAAACAGCTTGTCCCACTTCGACCCGCCGGTGTCCAGCGGGGAGGGGTCGTCCTCGAAGAAGCCGTCGAGGACGATCTCGTCACCGTCCTCGTAGGCGTTGACGAAGTGCAGCACGAACGTCGGGGCCGCCTCGAACCACCGGATGTCACCGGTCCCCCCGCGGCGGGGGAGGATCGCGAACCGCGATGGGATGTCGGGGTAGAAGCGCGGCAGGTGCACGTCGTGCTCGAGCAGGGCGGGGTCCCAGAACAGTGGAAAGTCGTTGAGAATCACGTAGTTTTCGGTGAACGCCATATCGTGCGGCAGTCGCGGCCCTGGCAGGGGGATGTCCATGTAGTGGACCAGCTCGCTGTTCTCGTCGACCACGCCGTAGCGCATGTACGGCTCCCGCTTGCTGTAGTTGAAGAACAGCAGTTCACCGGTTTTGCCGTCCACCTTCGGGTGCGCGGACACACCCCAATCGGTCGGGAAGCGGCCGTTCCAGCTTTCCTTGCCCAGCGTCTCGCCCGAGTATGGATTGACCCGGTAGACGTCGCCGCATTGGTAGAAGCTGGTCAGTGCGACGCCCCGGTGCACGATGACGTCGGTGCTCGACGCGTCCTTCATCCGGGTGCGGGCCCCCCACCCCTGCTCGCGCCTGGCCAATTGCACCGGCTCGGCCAGCCCCGGCCACAGCGGGCCACCGGCTTCGTTCTCGGCCAGGAAGCCGTCGGTGCGGACAAAGCGGTTGCGGTAGAAGGCCTTTCCGTCGCGGAAGCCGACCATGTGCAGCATGCCGTCGCCGTCGAACGGGTGATAAGTCTTCAGCGCCGGGTGCAGCGGATTCTCGGTGTTACGCAGGTAGATGCCGTCGAGGTCGCGCGGGATTTCCCCTTCCACGGCGGTGAGGTCGTCGGCGTCCCACTCGGTGGTCTGGGGACGCCACGGCCCGGTCCGGTACGGGTGGTCGTCGTCCTCGGGCAGCGTGGACAGGAACTTGCCGACGATCTCAACGTCCATGTCACACGCTTTCTGCTGTCCTGACAATGAAACTGACCGTGGTGGCGGTGCTGCCGCCGAAGTTGAGGGTGCCGAACGTTTTCGCGCCCTCGACCTGATACTCCCCGGCCGCGCCGCTGACCTGCTTGGCCGCGTCGAGCAGCATGCGCACGCCGGAAGCCCCGACAGGATGACCGCCGCCGATCAGCCCGCCGCTGGGGTTGATCGGCAGCCGGCCGCCGATCTCGATCTCGCCGTTTTCGATGGCCTTCCATGACTCACCGGGGCCGGTCAGCCCGATGTGGTCGATGGCCAGATATTCGCTGGGGGTGAAGCAGTCGTGCACCTCGTACCCGTCGACGTGGTCCAGGGTCAGGCGGGCGCGGGCCAGCGCGTCGTGCACCGCGGCCCGCACGTGCGGAAGGACGTAGGGATCGTCAGCGGCCCGGTCCAGCTTCTGCCGCAGACCCAGCCCCACCGTCCGGTGCCCCCAGCCCTCGATGCGCCCGATCGGGCGCGCATCAGGATGGTCGCGCAGATAGGCGTCGCCGACCAAAACCAATCCCGCGGCGCCGTCGGTCATTTGGCTGCAGTCGAAGCGCCGCAACCGGCCCTCGGTGATCGGGTTGCTGGCGTCGTCGTCCGTGATGGGATCGGGGACCGTCCATGCACGTGTCTGGGCGTTGGGGTTACGCCGCGCGTTGGCGAAGTTCAGCTGCGCGATCGCCCGCAGGTGTGCGTCGTCCAAGCCGTAGCGCCGGTCGTACTCGTCGGCGACTTGGGCGAACATCGACGGCCACAGGTAACGCGCGTCGGCGCCCTCGTGACCCGTCCACGCGGCCGCACCCAGGTGCTGGGCCGCGGTGTCGCCGGGCACCGTCTTCTCGAGCTCAACCCCCACCACCAGCGCGGTGTCGTACGCGCCCGACCGCAGGTCGGCGATCGCCGACAGCGTCGCGATGCTGCCGGACGCGCACGCCGCCTCGTGCCGGGAGGCGGGAATGTCCCAGAGTTCGGCGCAGACCGTGGCCGGCATCGCCCCGAGGTGACCCTGGCCGGCGAACATCTCCCCGAAGGCGTTCGCGACATGGACCACTTGGATGTCGGCTGGGTCCACCCTGGCCGAGGCGAGCGTGCCCTGGACGACCTCCGCGGTCAGGTCGGCGAAGTCGCGGCCTTCCTTGGTGAGGTTGCGGGCGAAATCGGTTTGCCAACCGCCCAGGATCCACACACCCGCCGAGTCATCCATACGCCGCACGGTACTCCTGGAAAACCTCATCGTTCAGGCGTATCGCAGGCGGTCGCGGTCGAGAAGGTGCCCGAAATGGGGCGGCCCCGTCGGCTCTCGGGCTGAACCGACGGGACCTAGGCGTACGCGAAGGCCGGCCGACGCGTTCGCCTCTTATGGAACATTGCCCCGTACGGCGGCAGACAAACATGCGGACTCAACCTGATGCCGTGCGCGGCGAAACCATTTTGAACGCTTCGGGTTTGTCGCGGGCGGCTCGCATCCGGGTTGGGACCGTGCCCGGCACCGCGAATCGGGCGCGCGCGGATATGCCCGTCTCGGTTGACTGACGGCCGGGGAGGGGTGGGTGAGCTTGTCGCTGCGAGGCGGACGCCACCGGCGAGGAGAAGGGCCGCGCCGGGCCTGGCGAGGGAGCGGGTGAGGGGGGCGATGGCTGCCCGCCGGGCGGTGTTTCGACACGGTCACGGATCCGTACCTATCGACGCATCACTAGTCACAACAGTCGCGCTAATCACTATCGTCACATGAGCCAACTACGGACGTCAATGCGGTGTCCCCGCAGCTCGAAAGGTGTTACATGTCGGCGATTCTTCGAAGTGTGTCGCTATCGATGGCGTCGGCGGCCGCTGTCGGACTCGTCTACGTGGTCGGCCCGGCGCCGACGGCCAATGCCACCCCGTGCGGGGCACCCGAAGCGAATGTGGAACCACCGGCCGCGCAGCCGGCCGTGCCCGCACCCCAGCCCGTCGTCCAACCACCCACCGGGCGCAGGCCCACCCACACGAACGACCAGGCGCCCCTGCCCAGGCTGGGACCGCTGATCTCCTCATTCCTCAAGCCGACCGCCCCTCGACAGGCCGCGCCGATGCGACCGCAAGCGGAGGTCCTTCCGCCCGGCCCGAATCCTCCCGTCCCCGGTCTGCCACAACCGCCCAACGCCGGCCAGTTGCAGCCCAACGCGGCCCCGGTCCCGCCGCCGCAGCCGCCGGCGGAGGCGCCGCCCGTCTCGATTGCCGGGGCGCCCACATCGCTCGTCGACTGGGTGACCGGACCCGACGGCCCGAACAAGACTCTGCAGCGTTTCAGCATTTCCGGCACCGACCTCGGTATCGCTTGGGACAACGGGGATCCGGTGAACCGTCAGGTGCTGATGGCCTTCGGCGACACCTTCGGTTACTGCAAGGTCAAGGGTCAACAGTGGCGCTACAACACGCTGTTCCGCAGCTCGGACCGGGATCTGTCGCATGGAATCCACATCGCGGAGGGCGTCCCCAACGACCGGTACTCCGGTTCACCGGTGTGGGCGCCGAGCCTGTCCAAGCAGGTCGTCAACACCATCCATAAGGCCGCCCACGAGACGGGGATCATTCCGACCGCCGGCATCTCGATCGGCAGGACGCAGTACATGAGCTACATGTCGATCCGGCAGTGGGGCCGAGACGGCGAATGGAGCACGAACTACTCGGCGATCGCACGGTCCAACGACAACGGCCAGAACTGGGGCATTTTCCCCACCTCGATCCGCACGGCCTCCGCGGACGCCATTCCGGGAGCCGGGTTCACCCCTGGTAACGAAAACTTCCAAATGGGTGCCTTCATGAAGGGCAACGACGGCTACCTGTACCAATTCGGGACCCCGTCGGGGCGCGGCGGTGCGGCGTTCCTGTCGCGGGTGCCGCCGGGTCAGTTGCCCGACCTCACCAAGTACCAGTACTGGAACGGCGACAACGGCGGCCGCTGGGTGCCCAACAACCCGGGCGCGGCGACGCCGATCTTCCCCGGCCCGGTGGGCGAAATGTCGGCGCAATACAACAGCTATCTCAAGCAATACCTGGTGCTCTACACCAACGGCGGCAGCAACGACGTGGTGGCACGCACCGCGCCGGCACCGCAGGGGCCGTGGAGCCCTGAGCAGCCGCTCGTGTCGTCCTTCTCGATGCCCGGCGGCATCTATGCGCCGATGATTCACCCCTGGTCGTCGGGGCGGGACCTGTACTTCAACCTGTCGCTGTGGTCGGCATACGACGTAATGCTGATGCACACCGTCTTGCCCTAATCGTGATCGTGTCGCACCCCGAATAGTCGGTAAAGCAGGCGCACCCTGAATGAAGCGGGGGCCTAGCGAGAGAGGAGATCGAGGATGATCACTTTCGAGAACCCGGCCACGTCGACCGCCGGGAAGCCGCGGCGGCCAGACATCGAGGTGCGCATCGAGGGCGTGCGCCGCCGCGACGGCGCGGTCCGGCTCGGCATCATGCTCGACGGGCGGATGGCGACATAGCCCAGTGCGTCGGCGCCGGCCGCGACGGCCGGGGCAGTATGTACGCGTGAGTTGGGCGAAGCGTGAAGCAAAGGCGCTCGCGGACATGACACTGACGGGCGAAGCGTTGCTTGCTGAGCTCGAAGACTATATCCGCGTGCACAATCCGCTTTTGACGGATGTTCGGCTGGAGCGGGCAACCGCCACCGAGGAGTACGACACAGCCGCCCAACCGCCTCGACGCTGGTACGACGTTACCTACCTGGCTGACGACGGCGAGGGTTACGGGATCAAGCCTTAGGCGTTTGGCTACGCGGTCGAGCCACTTACGTATCAGCGTCCGCTCAGCGGACCGAGAATCGCCAGCGCGCCGTGGTCAGCCCGAAGGCGGAGCGCGGCCGCGCGCGCACTTCCGTCTGCAGACTGGCGCCGGCACACCGGCAGCGGCCGCTACGGCCGGGGTGGTCAGTGTGCTCGGACCGTCCTGGGTAAGGAGTTCAGCCGCGACACCGACGATGTGGCCTCGGATCTGCTCGTGATGGGTGCGCGCGCTTCCGCCGGCTGCCAAGGCGAAGCAGGACGTCGCGCCACCGCAGAACAGGCACAGTCGCGGAAGACCGGCGTAACGTTTACGGATAACAGATAAATATTTTGCTTATTAGCTCTGGACGCCGCGGCGACGTTCTGGGTAGCCTACTTTCATGCGGGGCAGGCTCGGGTCGTTCACTGGCTAGGTTTCAGATGGTCAACAGCACGCTGGCGACGACGGCCGACGAGTCCGAATAGCTGTTATTGCAACCTGTTTAGGAGATTCGAGAGTGCTCGAGCGCTCCATCGACACCATTGAATTCGAGGGTGCGACTGCGGCCATGGCGGTCCCTCGCCACACCACCAGCGCCGCTGAGTGCCGTCCCCTGCCACCTCTCGGTTCATGAGGACTTGGACATGCGGTATCGAGCCCTATCCCTTTCGACCGCGGTGGCTTTCGCCACCGGAGTCCTCGTGGGACCTCCCATCGCGAATGCGGATGGGGACAACAACACGCTGATACCGAACAATAAGCGACTTAATGACAGTGTTGTCGCCAACGTCTACACGGTTCAGCACCAGTCGGGGTGCAAAAACGACGTCAGGATCAACCCGCAACTGCAACTCGCCGCGCAGCGGCACACCGAGGACGTGCTGAACAACCGGGCCCTCGATGGGGACATTGGCTCAGACGGTTCCACCCCGCAAGATCGGGCTAATCGGGCCGGGTTCAATGGTCCGGTGGCAGAGACGGTTGCGATCAACCAGTCCATCGCCATCAGCGGCAACGACTTGATCAACCGGTGGTACCACGACCCCGAGAACCTCAATATCATGTCGAATTGCGCCAACAGCCAAATGGGAGTCTGGTCTTTGAATAGTCCGGATCGCACTGTGGTCGTGGCGGTCTACGGCCAGCCTCAAGGGAGTGGGGGAAAACCGCCTCCGAGCACCGAAGGGCAGAACATTCCACTAGATCCCAGCCCCGACTATGACGCCAGCGACGAACTCGAGTTTGGTATCAGATGGCTGCCATGGATCTTGAGGGGCGTGTACCCGCCGCCGGCGCAGCCACCCGAATAAAGCTCGACTCGGATCTCATCGGTGGTGCCGAACCGTTGAGTGCGTCGGAACATTCAGGCTGGTGACCCGGCGACCACGGCACTTACGGTGCGCTCGCGCGCGGCGGCTTTAGCGTGAAGCAGTGCACTGCGACGCAGTCGGAATGCGAAAAGTAGATAGATGTATTACTCTTTACTTCTGATGAGTCGGCGGAATCGCTCGGCCGGAGCGGTCACTATCACGGCCCTCGCGATGGGCTGGGCTGCCGCTGTGGCTGTCACCCCAGCGCGAGCTGACTCAGTGGCGTATTTGTTGAACGTAACGGTTCGACCGGGGTACAACTTCGCCAGTGCCGACCAGGCTATCGCCTATGGCCAGGGGATCTGCGCCAAGATCGCCAGAGGCGACAGCTATGCCAGCATCGCCCGAGACGTCAAGGCGGACTTCAACAAATCTGACGAATACCAGGCGACATACCTGATAAGTCAGGCCGCGCAGGAGCTATGCCCCAACCTGATCTGGCAGCTGCGTAAGTCTGCGGCAAACTACATTCCGCCACCGCCGTGAATGCCAAACTCACTTCACTGCCGGGCGGTCACCAGGCCTGGCTTGAAAGCCGCCGACCGCGAATCGTAAGTCGAGTCGGTCTGGGGAGAAGCTCGATCGTTGATCGTTAGTGGTGCTGCTCCGCCGGACAACGTTCCGGGTGCCGTTGCGTTCTATGACGACGCGCATGCGACGACGCCAACCGCGATTAGAAGGGCTGCTGACACGTTGCTAAACCGCTTCTGCATCAGCTCACCCCGCTCGTTGGGTTCTTAAGCGTTGCCCTATGCCACATGGGAACCAAGGTGACCCGGCCATAATCCGCCGTAGGCACTGTGTGAAAGCGGCAGGGTCCGGGTGTTTTTCGTAACCTCGACCCCACCAGAGCATCCCGAACGCAAACATCGCGCCACCCGTTCGTCGTCGAACGCCTGCACCTCCGCCGGGATGCGTTGTCCCGAAACGATCTTCGGCCGGGTACGAGTTGCGGTAGCCGCATTGATCGCCTAGGCCGGCCGAGCAGCGCGTTCCGGGACTGCATAGAAAGACTGCAACCGAAGCGATTTGGGCTGAAGATTGCCATTACGTCCGATTTCGGTCGGCGTGGCGCGGTTCGGGCGGCTTTGGAGCTGTCCAAGTGCCCTCTCGAAGGGCGTCTGTCACACCGCGCGTCGGCCTACAGACGAGGCATTAGTGAGGCGACTAGCAGGTTGCGCAGAACGCCGTCATCACCGCCGTCTTCCGGCTGGGCGGGTTCAGTGACAAGGCTGAAGGTCACCCGGACAATCCAGCGCGCGAGAGTGTCGGGGGACAGATCCTGACGAATCTCGCCCGCGGCGGCCGCCGTCTCGAGCCGCCGCACAAGGGCATCGGCAAGCCTTGCTCGCCATAGCTCCGAGCCCTCTGCGGCGCGATAGGCAGCGCCTAGGCCTTCATGGTCGTCGACGAGCGAGCGCATCACTGCCGAGTTGCGAGCGACGTGAGTGCCGCGGAGGCATGCCGCGACTAGCTGAGCAAGAAACGGTTCGTCAGTCTGCCAGCACTCTTCGACCCCATTTAGGGTAGACGTCAGCACCCGTAGGAAGGACGCAGCCAAGAGCGCGTCTTTGGTCGGGAAGTAGTAGTACACGGTCGACCGATGCACGCCAGCGCGACGGGCAACGTCACCCATCCGGGTGCGCGTCGGCCCTCTGTCCTCATAGCACGCATCGGCTGCGGCGAGCAGCCGTTCGCGGGCCTCCTCGTCTGCTTGCGAGTCTGAGGCACGCGAATTCCCATGTCGATCACTCGGCTGATCGGTCACCACTGCACCCTAAAGCCTTCGGGCAGAGCATTGATGCAGCTCATGGTCGGCATCCGCCTGGCACGCCGGCAATGGGCGTCGGGACACTTAGCAGCGACGTTTCCCGCGTATAGCTAACCGTTAGCAACGATCGAGTCGCGAGTGGCACGTGTTGCGTACAGCACTTGACAGTTCGATTGGTGAATCGACCGCAAAGCGCCCGAAAGCCGCTAAAGAGCTAATCCGATATATAGATATATGTTTTGCTGAACTGGCCTTGGCTGGCAAGTTTCTCTGTTTAGCGGACTGGGTTGTGCCTCAGTGCACTAAAGCGGCGGTCCGCGACCAGGCCGGCGATGGGTTGCGTTACTTTGGCCGACTGTTTCGAAGCAATGTTGAAAATTGCTGCAACATAATCCGAAGCGCCATCTGAGCCCCAAGCGATTGGGGAGCGTCTACCGCCGTGAAGTTCTTAGCGATGTCGGCGGGTATAAGCCCTGGTCACGGACTGTCTATGCGCCAGCACCAGCTGGGCACTTCTTGAGTGACTCCCAGAGTTGTGACCGGGCGAGCGGTCCGGGTGGGCACCGACACCGCTCAGGATGAAGTTGTTTGCGATGCCCTCCGCGGTTAACGCATCGAGATGAATATGTGCAAGATTATATCGTCATTGTATTGCGCTCATCCGCAGCGGGTGCGCGATAAATAATCCAAACACGCCCCGATTAATTACGTCGTATATATTGCTGGCGGATGAGTAGGTGGAGCTGTCGGCGCAGCATCCTCCGAAGCCATTTCGACCGTCACAGAATTACTTTTTCATTTCGTATTTTCATTTACATAATCTCTGATATGGCAAATAAGCTATCCACGTGGAACCGGGCCGGGGAGCGGGCATCGGACGGGCCGAGCCCCGGAGGAGCTGACCCCATCAATCAAGAGACACGCGGATGAATATGCTGTTCAGAGCCCTAGATGACTAGAAAGCCAGTCAAGACATCCAAGCGAGCGGACTTGCCTGGCCGGGTGGCAGTGCGACATTTAGTACGAAATTGTCGGATACAGCCAGCAAATGCAACCGCTCGGACGATTCTCGCTCGCAGTACTCATCCAAATCGAGCGCGCCAGTGTTGCCCTTTCTTACTAAGATGGTGTAGCGTCCCGCTGTGCTGTAGGCCACATCATTACGGCGGCGGGGTTACCTTTCCGTCGTGGGGAGGATTCATACGGTCTAATGTTGTCTGCGACTAGACATTGGCGACCACGCTAGTGGTAGCGGTAGATACCGAGCCGATTGCCGCCGCGTCCAGTGCGGCCCGCATATTGGCGTCCCTTGAGACCGGGCGGGGGGCCAGCGCCGCCAAGCCGCTGCGCGAGGTTGGCAGCTTCTTTGCGCTCTCGCTCGACACGCTGGTCCAGATGTTCCGTCCACCGCTTGCCTGGCGCGAGTTCATCCACCAGGCGTGGTTCGTCGCTCGGGTGTCGATGCTGCCGGCCGTCTTCCTGTCGATCCCGTTCAATGCTCTCGCGATTTTCATCATCAACATCCTGCTTGTTGAGATCGGAGCTGCTGACGCCTCCGGAGCTGGCTCTGCCTTGGCCGCTGTCGTGTACATCGGCCCCATAGCGGCAGTGCTGGTAGTCGCTGGGACCAGTGCGACCGCAATGTGTGCCGACCTGGGCGCCCGAACCATCCGCGAAGAAGTCGACGCCATGCGTGTCATGGGTATCAACCCGGTCCAGCGACTGCTGGTGCCTCGCGTCCTGGCGATCGGACTGAACGGGTTCCT
This sequence comes from Mycobacterium sp. E3251, assembly GCF_001666835.1. Taxonomy (GTDB): domain Bacteria; phylum Actinomycetota; class Actinomycetes; order Mycobacteriales; family Mycobacteriaceae; genus Mycobacterium. Next base: position 46,065 of record NZ_LZJF01000197.1, read on the forward strand.
CGTCAACTCCATCATCACCGTCGTCGGTTTGATTGCCAGCTACCTGTTCTCGGTCTACCTACAGCACGTCAATCCCGGCTCCTATGCGGCGAGCCTGACGTTGCTCGTCGGACTGACTGACCTAGTCATAGCGTTCGCCAAGGCGACGTTGTTCGGCTTCATCGCGGGTTTGATCGCCTGCTACAAGGGGATCACGGTCGGTGGGGGGCCCCAAGGTGTCGGCAACGCCGTCAACGAGACGGTGGTCTATACGTTCCTGGCGCTCTTTGTCATCAATGTGGCGCTGACCGCGATTACGAACAAGGCGACGATGTGAGCGCCGCCCCAGCGGCGCACCGGCTGCCGAATCTGACGAGCACGCTGGGCCGACTCGTTGACGGCTGGAACCGCCTCGGAAGCCAGACCGCGTTCTACGTCCGAGCCCTTGGTTTTCTGTGGGAAGCGTTGAGCCGCTACAGAATAGAGACGCTGCGGCTGATCGCAAACATGAGCCTGGGTGTCGGCGCCCTCGCCATGATCGGCGGCACCGTAGTCATCGTCACGACTTTGACGATGTCTACCGGTGGACTCGTTGGTATCCAGCTCTTCCGATCGTTGTCCGACGTTGGCGTGCAGGCGTTGAGCGGATTCGCCTCCGCTTACATCAACACACGGCTGGCCTCGCCTCTGATCGCCGATGTCGGCCTGGCGGCCACCATCGGCGCGGGCGCTACGGCACAGTTGGGCGCCATGCGAATCAACGAGGAAGTCGACGCGCTCGAGGTGATGGGCATCCACTCGATTTCTTATTTGGTCTCCACCCGGGTGGTAGCCGGTGTGCTGGTGGTGATCCCGCTGTGGTGCATGGCGACGTTGTCCGGATATCTGGCCACCCGCAGCTTGATCATTTTCGTCTACGGGCAGTCACCGGGCGTGTTCGATCACTACTTCCGTACTTATCTGCAGCCCACCGACTTGATCTGGTCCCTACTACAAGTTATTGCCGCGGGCAGCGTAATCATGTTGGTGCACACGTATTACGGCTTCCACGCGTCGGGCGGGCCGGCGGGCGTCGGTGAGGCGGTCGGTCGCGCCGTGCGCACCTCGCTGACCGTTGCGGTCGCGGTGACGTTGGCGGTGGCATTGGCCGCCTATGGAGTGTCCGGCAACTTCCACCTGTCTGGGTAGCAGCTATGACGACCATGCGCCGAACGCGACGAGAGGCCGGGCTGCCGCCGGCGCTGTGGACCTTCATCCTGTTCGCCTTCATCATTGGATTGGTTGTACTAACGACGGCCGCGTTCAACAGAGACCTCAGACCGTACGCCCGCGTGACCGTGACATCTGATCGTGCGGGCTTGGTCATGGAACCCGGCGCGAAGGTGAAGTTGCGCGGTGTGCAGGTCGGCCGGGTCTCGGCGGTTCAGCCCGGCAACCCTGTGAAACTCCAACTGGAGCTGTATCCCGAACAGCTGCAATACATTCCTGCCAACATCGGCGCGAAAATCACCGCCACTACCGCGTTTGGTGCCAAATACGTCGACCTACTTACCCCAAACACCCCGAGTCCAAAACGGCTAACGGCAGGGTCCGTTGTGCCCTCGAGCGACGTCAGCGTCGAGACAAACACGGTATTTCAGAACCTCGTGTCGGTGCTGAACCAGGTCGACGTGCCCAAACTCAACGCAGTGCTCACGGCCCTAGCCGATGGATTTCGCGGCAAAGGGCCTGTCGTCGGTGAGGCCATCACCGACCTCAACGAGGTGCTGCTAGCGGTCAATCCCCGCAGCGAGACGATCCGAGCCGACTTCGGCGCCCTGAAGGGATTCAGCGACACCTACAGCGCGGCAGCGCAAAACATTGTGTCCGTGTTGAATTCGGTCAGCACCACGAGCACCGCCATCACCGATGATGCCAAGCAACTTGACGCGCTGCTGCTCAACGTCAGCGGGCTTTCCCGCGCCGGCATCAACCTGATCGGCCCGAATAGGGACAACCTCGTACACGGTGTCAACTTGTTGGAATCCACCACCCGCCTGTTGATGAAGTACAACCCCGAACTCACCTGCACGATCGTCGGCGGGAAGAATGTGCTCGACGATTTCCTGCCCATTGCCGGTGGCCACACCGGCTATTCGGTCGTCCTCGACGTCGCGTTGTTGCTCGGCGACGATACCTACCAGTTCCCTGACAACCTGCCGATCAACGGCGCCAAAGGTGGGCCCGGCGGTCAGCCAGGGTGTGGATCGTTACCTGACGTCTATAAGAACTGGCCGCAGCGCTACCTGGTCACGAATACCGGGTGGGGCAGCGGGATGGATCTGCGGCCCAACCCCGGTATCGGTTTCCCCGGATACGTCGACTACTTCCCCGTCACGCGCGGGATACCCCGACCGCCGAGCATTCGGCATCCCGGCGGACCGGCGCCCGGCCCCATCCCTTATCCGGGGGCGCCTCCGTACGGGGCGCCGCAATACGCGCCCGATGGAACCCCGTTGTACCCCGGCTTGCCGCCGGCACCACCGCCAGGAAGGCCGCGCGAACCCGGTCCACCGCCTGCAGGGACCGAGCCCTTTGTGCCTCCGGCACCAGGGGGGACGCAGCCGACATGCGGAGTCGTCACCCAAGAGTGCGCGCCGCTGCCCCCACCGCCCTACACCCCAGCGCCTTAAGGCACCCCGCTCCAACGTGACCAGAGGAAAGTAGACATGCGAGAGAACTTGGTAGGCGCCCTCTGGCGCCTGACCATTTACTTGGTCGTGTGCCTGATCGGTGCGTTCGCACTGATCGCCGTCTTCGCCCAGTTGCGCTTCCAGCCGGAGAAGACCTACAAAGCTCAGTTTTCCAGCGTGTCCGGGCTCGAGAACGGAAACTTCGTTCGCATCGCCGGTGTCGACGTCGGCAAGGTCAAGAAGATCACCATCCAGCCCGACTCCACAGTCCTTGTCGAGTTCACCGCTGCTGACTCGGTAGTGCTCACCCAGGGCAGCAGGGCGGCGATTCGCTTCGCCGACCTCATCGGCGGTCGGTATGTGGCCCTCGAGGAGGGGGCCGGGGGCGTCACGCTCCTGCATCCCGGTGACACCATCCCGCTGAGTCGCACCGAGCCGGCGTTAGATCTCGACGCGCTCATCGGCGGCTTCCGACCTTTGTTCCGCGCGCTGGACCCCGACCAGGTGAATCGATTGACGGGTCAACTGATCGCCGCCTTCGATGGTCAGGGCGCCACCATCGGCTCGTTTCTCACCCAGGCCGCCGCCTTGACGAACACGCTGGCCGACCGCGATCAACTGATCGGTCAAGTCATCACCAACCTCAATACCGTCCTGGGTTCGCTCGGCGGGCAGAGCAAACAATTCGGCAAAGCGGTCGACTCCCTGGCTGAACTGGTGGAAGGCCTCAAGGCCCGCAAGCAGGACATCAGCAACGGTGTGGCCTACGCCAACGCCGCTGCGGCGTCGGTGGCCGACCTCCTGGCACAGGCCCGGCCGCCGCTGACGAAGGTAGTGCACGAAACGGATCGGACCACCTCGCTTGTGCTGGCCGATCGCGACTATTTCGACCATTACCTCGAGACCTGGCCTGAGGCATTCCAGATTCTCAATCGGCAGGGCATGTATGGAGACTTCTTCAGCTTCTATCTCTGCGACCTCGTGCTCAAGGTCAATGGCAAAGGGGGGCAACCGGTTTACATCAAGCTGGCCGGTCAGGCCACCGGGCGGTGCACGCCGAAATGAAGCCCTTCTCCGAACGCAATCCGCTCCTCATCGGCGCGGTCGGCCTCGGCGCCGTCCTAGTGCTCATGCTGCTGTCGGTGAACTACCAGAAGCTGCCGTTCTTCAACACCGGAAGGACTTATTCGGCCTACTTCGCCGAAGCGGGCGGTTTGCTGCCCGGTGACCACGTCCAAGTGTCGGGCTTTCGGGTCGGTCAGGTGTCCAGTGTGGACCTGGACGGAGCGCGCGTCCTGGTCAAATTCACTGTGGCCAACGGTGTCCGCCTCGGCGACCGCACCGAGGCGGCGATCAAATTACGGACGGTGCTCGGTACCAAACTTCTCGAAGTCACCCCGCGCGGGGACGGACAACTGGCCGGCCCGATTCCGCTCGGGAGAACCATCTCGCCCTATCAGTTACCCGACGCGCTAGGCGATCTCACCACCACCATCAGCGGATTGGACACCAAGCAACTGTCCAACTCGTTGGCCGTGCTGGCCAACACCTTCTCTGACACCCCGCCAGATCTGAAGGCGGCGGTGCAAGGAGTGGCTCGCTTTTCGAAGACCATCGACGAACGCGACAGCGAGCTGCGAAACTTGTTGGCTAACGCCGATAAAGCGACAAAGGTGTTGGCCGAACGCAGCGACGAAATCGTCAACCTCGTCGCCAACACCAATGCCCTGCTGGTGCAGCTGCGAAGCCAAAGCCGCTCATTGGAACAGATTTCGCACAATCTCTCGGCGCTGGCTCAGCAGCTCAAGGGGTTCATCAGCGAGAACCGCAGCACGCTCAAGCCTGCGCTCGACAAACTCAACGGCGTGCTCACGATCGTGGACAACCGCAAACAGAATGTGCAGAAGGCGATTACAGGGCTGAGCAGATACGCTCTGGGCCTGGGTGAATCGGTCTCGTCAGGCCCCTTCTTCAAGGCCTACCTGGCCAACCTGTTTCCTGGGCAGTTCGTGCAGCCATTCGTCGACGCCGCGTTCTCCGATCTCGGACTGGACCCCAATGTCCTTCTGCCCTCTCAACGCGCCGATCCCCAGACCGGGCAGCCGGCCACTCCTCCACTGCCGATTCCGTTCCCGCGGACCGGCCAGGGCGGCGACCCGCGCATGACCATCCCAGACGCCATCACCGGCAACCCCGGCGATCATTCGTGCGGTCCGCCCGGTGCGCCGTTACCCGGGCCTGGCTGCTATCCGTATCGGGAGCCGCCCGCAGCGCCCCCACCCGGCGGTCCCCCGCCAGGACCTCCCGCGCTGCCGGGTCCCGGCGAAGGACAGTCAACTGCGACTCCGGCCCCGCCGACCTCATTCGAAGTTGGTGGACAGTGAGGGCACCTAGGGCCAGACTCGTCGTAGCCGTCACCTTGGCGGCGGTGCTGGTTGGCGGAGTTATCACGGTGGTCCGCTCCGTCGGCATCGGGCGCACTTACGTCACCGGATACTTCGCCAACAGCACCGGCCTCTACGGCGGCGACGACGTCGTCATCCTTGGGGTGCGCGTCGGCAAGGTCGACAAGATCGAACCTTTGCCCGACGGTGTCAAGATCAGCTTCTGGTACGACGACAAATACAAGGTGCCCGCCGACGCGAAGGCGGTAATTTTGTCGCCATCACTGGTGACGCCGCGCTCCATCCAATTGACGCCGGCCTACACCGGAGGTGCGGTTCTGCCCGATCATGCGGTCATTCCTCAGCAGCGGACAGCTGTGCCGGTGGAATACGACGACTTTCGCCGACAACTGGAAAAGCTGACCGAGACCCTGCAGCCCACCCAACCGGGTGGTACCAGCACTCTTGGGGCGTTCATCAATACCGCGGCCGACAACCTGCGTGGTCAGGGACCCGATATCCGTGACACGATTATCAAGCTGTCGCAAGCGATTTCCGCTCTCGGCGACCACAGCAACGATCTGTTCAGCACCGTGAAGAATCTGTCGATCCTGGTCTCCGCGTTACATGACAGCAGCGACCTGTTAGGGCAGTTGAACCAGAATCTGGCTGCGACAACCGGCCTGCTGGCCGAAGATCCCAACCAAGTCGGCAATGCGATTCACGATCTCGATGACATCGCCGACGACGTCCGAAACTTTGTGGCCGATAACCGAGAGGCGTTGGGTACGACCTCGGACAAGCTGGCCTCGGTATCTGCAGCGCTCAACGACAGCCTTGACGATGTCAAACAAGTTCTGCACACCGCCCCGACAGCGTTCCAAAACTTCTTGAACATCTACCAACCCGCACAGGGGACACTGACCGGCGCGCTTGCGCTCAACAACTTCGCTAATCCGATTCAATTCCTATGCTCAGCAGTCCAGGCGGCGTCGCGCCTGGGCAGCAAGCAGTCAGCCAAATTGTGTGTGCAGTATCTGGCGCCCATCATCAAAAACCGCCAGTACAACTTCCCGCCCCTAGGAGAAAACCTGTTCGTCGGCGCCTCGGCGCGCCCCAACGAAATCACATATAGCGAGGATTGGCTGCGGCCGGACTACGTTCCCCCGCGACCACCGGCCTCGGCCAACTCGCCTGAGGCTGCCGATCCGGCCAACCCCGCAGCCCCGGCTGTCGCTCCACCGGCGCCAGAGGGACCGGCCGCGCCGCCGATCAATCAATCCGTTCCTACCAATCCGGCCGATGGCCTGCGAGGAATGATGACGCCACCCGGAGGTGGACAGTGAGTCGAGCACAGATCTGCCGGCGTGTCGCGACGGCGCTCGTGGCGACACTGGCGTTGGCCGCGCTCGCTGGCTGCGACTTCCGTGGCGCAAACTCGTTTACCCTTCCAGGAACCAAAGGCCAGGGCCCCGGCGCCTACACGATTCAAGCGCAGATGCCCGATGTCCAGAATTTGCAGCGGAATTCGCGTGTCCGGGTCAACGATGTCACCGTCGGTAATGTCACCAAGATCGAGCTTCAGGGCTGGCATGCCCTGGTCACTATGACCATAGACGGCGACGTTGACCTGCCGGCCAACGCGAGCGCCACCATCGGTCAAACCAGCTTGCTCGGGTCAGTGCACGTCGAACTGGCGCCACCGAGAGGTGTGCCACCCCAAGGGAAGCTCAGGAATGGATCACTCATTCGGTTGACGTCGGCCAACAGCTATCCCTCGACCGAACGGACACTGGCCGGGGTTTCACTGCTGCTTAACGGCGGCGGTCTCGGTCAGCTCCAAGACATTACGAAATCATTGGGCACCGCATTTACCGGTCGCGAGCAAGACTTGCGAAGCCTGCTCGGGCAGCTTGATAAGTTCGTCGGCTACCTCAACGATCAAAAAGCGGACATCATCGCCGCAACCGACAGCCTCAACAACCTTGTCGGGCAATTCGCCGACCAAAGGCCTGTGATCGACAAGGCGCTCAAGACCGTGCCGGACGCCTTGGCTGTGTTGGCTCATGAGCGGGACAACCTCGCCCAAGCGCTGGGCGACGTAGGCAAATTCGGCGCGCTTGCCGCTGACTCGGTGAACAAAACCAAGGAGAACCTGATCAAGGAGCTCAAGGACCTCGGCCCGGTGCTGCAGTCGTTGGCCGACGCTGGGCCGGCCCTGACTCGCGCACTCGGTTTCTACGGAACCTTCCCGTGGCCACGGGACACCATGAGCAAATGGCTGCGTGGGGACTACGCCAACTTGACCGCGGTGATCGACCTGACCCTGAGTCGGCTCGACGCCTCGTTTTTCACCGGAACACGCTTTGAGTGCAACCTGACCGAGCTAGAGCTGCAGTGGGGCCGCACCATCGGCCAGATGCCCAGCCCCTGTACCGGAGGTGGGCCCTACAACCCCGGCAACCCGCTGGTTGTTCCCTACCACTTCAACCAAGGGCCGTGACATCGTGCTGACTAGACGGGTCAAGATACAGCTGGTGGTCTTCGCGGCGCTGAGCCTGACCGCCGCCACCATCATGTTCTTCGGCTTCATCCAAGTACCTACCGTGTTTTTCGGAGTGGACCGCTACACCGTGACGCTCCAGCTGCCCCAAGCGGGTGGTCTCTATGAGGGCGGCAACGTCACCTACCGCGGTGTCGAGATCGGTCGGGTGCAGGCTGTGCGGCTGACCGATAGCGGCGCCCAGGCTGTGCTGCAACTGAATTCGGACATCAAGGTCCCCGCCGACCTCAATGCTGAAGTGCACAGCGTGTCGGCCGTCGGTGAACAATATGTGGAGTTGCTACCGCGCAGCGGCAAAGGGCCGTCATTGAAGAACGGCGACATGATCTCGGCCGACCGGACCTATGTACCGCCAGACATCAACTCACTGTTGGGCGCAACTAATCGGGGCTTGACGGCGATCCCGCGCGACAACTTGAAAACCGTGGTCGACGAATCCTATGTGGCCGTCGGCGGCCTCGGTCCCGAACTGTCTCGGTTGGTGAGCGGGACGGCGAACCTGTCGATCGATGCCCGCAAGAATCTGGACGCCATCGTCGACTTGATCGACAAGTCCAAGCCGGTGCTCGACAGCCAAACCGACTCGGCGGATGCGGTTCAAGCATGGGCCGCACACCTCGCGACCATCACAGGTGAGTTGCGCGACAACGATTCTTCGGTGCGTGGCCTTCTCCAAAAGGGTAGTCCAGCGGCCGCGGAGGGCCGGGCGTTGTTCGACCGGCTCAACCCCACGCTGCCTATTGTGTTGGCCAATCTGGTCAGTGTCGGGCAGGTGGGCGTCACCTACCGGGACAATTTGGAATCAATCCTGGTCGAGTTGCCACAGGGGGCGGCTGACATCTTGTCCATCGCCGTGCCCAACAAGAACACCAAACAGGCTTACAACGGGGGATTCCTGAGCTTCAACCTCAACCTCAACTGGCCACCGGTATGTAGCACCGGATTCCTGCCGGCCCAGCAACAGCGGTCGCCCAGCTACGAGGACTATCCGGATCCTCCGAAGGGAGACTTTTACTGTCGGGTGCCCCAAGACTCCATGCTCAATGTGCGTGGCGCCCACAACTATCCGTGCGAAACCCGCCCCGGTAAGCGGGCCCCGACGGTGAAACTGTGCGAAAGCGACCAGACCTACGTCCCCCTCAACGACGGCTTCAACTGGAAGGGGGATCCCAACGCGACATATACCGGTCAAGGCGTCCCGCAGTTCGCGCCCGGTGAGGAACCACCCGGGCAGGCACCGCCGCAATCACCCCCGGGACCGTTGCCGCCACCAATTGCCGCAGTTCAATACGACCCAGCCACAGGCATGTACATGGGGCCAGATGGGCGCATGTACACCCAGAGCGACCTCGCCCGCGGCAGCAGAAAGGAGCAAACATGGCAAAGCATGCTGGTGCCACCCAAGAGGAACTGAGTTACGTGGAAATGCTTGGAGCCGCGTCCGACTCGTCCAACAGCACTGACGAGAGCTCGTCACCACCACTCGATGACGCCGCGGACAACCACGAAGGCGCGGAGGCGCCACCGGTCTCCAAGACTGCTCCGGGAAAGGGGCGAAGCGGGGAAATCCCGTCTCACAACGAGTCTCGTGCCGAGGACGGCGGTGCCGACCGCGATGAAGAAGGCGACGCGTCGATCAAGAAGCCTAGATCGCCGGTCCGCTTAGCGGTCATCCTGGTGTTGGTCACAGTTGTCGGTTTGGGAGCCCTGGCCGGTTGGTTCGGGTTCCAGGAACACAAGGCCCGCCAGGCTCAGCAGCAGCGTGAGTTGCTGGTTCGAGTGGCGAGGCAAGGCGCACTGAATTTGACCACTATCGATTGGCAGCATGCCGACACCGATGTCAAGCGCATTCTCGACAGTGCGACCGGCACTTTCTACGAAGATTTCTCGCATCGATCTCAGCCTTTCATGGATGTCGTGAAGAAGGCGCAGTCGACGTCGGTGGGAACGATCACCGAGGCCGGTCTGGAATCAGAGTCGGGGGACGAAGCTCAAGTGCTGGTTGCTGTTTCGGTAAAGACGTCCAATCGCGGTGCATCCGAACAGGATCCGAGGCACTGGCGGATGCGAATTACCGTACAGAAGCTTGGCGGCGAGGCCAAGGTTTCCAACGTCGCTTTCGTGCCATGACAGTTGCGCGGACGGGTGAAGCGGCGATGACCATGGCCATGAATCGGGAAGGAAAGAAGCGCAGTGCGAGTTAAAAGTCGTTCCGCCGTCGAGCAGGACGAAGCGGACGTTGCCCAGGAGAACGCTGGTCAGGTCGCTGCTGAAAGCAGTGACGCTGAGGAGACCGGTGGCGGTGAGGACGCCCTCGACCTCGAAGACACTGAGGCACCAGAGGATAAATCCCCCGAGGGGGACGATGCCCAGCACTCGGAAGGCGATCAGCCACCGGCAGGTAAGCGAATCAAGTGGTCGCGTGTGGTGGCCTTCAGCGTGTTACCCATCTTGCCTCTGGTGATTGCAGGTGCTGCCGGCTACCTCAAGTGGCAAGACGCCTGGGTCCGCGGATCAGGCGTCGCCGGCATCGAGTCCGTTGCCGCCGCTAAGGATTCCACTGTAGCGATACTCTCATACCAGCCTGACAGCGTCGAGAAGGATCTGGGAGTCGCCCGTGACCGGCTGACTGGTCAATTCAAGGACTCCTACAGCCAACTGATTCACGATGTGGTGATACCCGGCGCCAAGAAGGACCGCATTGCGTCGATCGCGACCGTTCCCGCCGCTGCCTCGGTGTCAGCAACTCCTAACCACGCGGTTGCCCTGGTGTTCGTCAATCAGGCCGTGACCGTTGGCAATGATGCTCCTACCGATACGGCGTCCGCGGTGCGAGTGACTCTCGACAAGAGCGGCGCGCGCTGGCTGATCTCCGCCTTCGATCCCATCTAAGTCAAAGGCTTATGACGTCCATTCTCCGATGAGGTCATCGACGGTGGTTAACCGGCCGAGTACGGCAATAGTGTTGTCCAGCACCTGGTCTCCATACTCGGCCGGCGTACCCGAAACGGCGTCGCGCGGGACAACGAGTGCGAAGCCAGCCTGAGTGATATGTCCCGCGGAGATCGGAAGTGCGAGGTTCAACGAGACACCGGTGAGCACGATCGTCCGCACCCCGAGACCCCTGAGGACTGGCAACAGCTCGGAATCCATGGTGGGGAACAAACCGTGGTGGCGCGGTAGCACCAGGTCGGTCGGCGCGAACAGCTCGGAAAGCACCTGAGTTTCAGGCGAACCGGGCGCCCATGCCGCAGTGGCTGGTCCCAGTACCCGCCAAATGCGTGCGGTGCCCGTGTGCCCACCGCCCAGGGTGCCTTCATAGGTGGCATGGACCACCCTCACGCCGGAGATCCGCGCCGCGTCGAGGAGCCGGCGGAGGTTTCCGACGAGTCCCGCGCTGTCCGAGGCGAGCTGTGGGAGTACCGATTCGGGCCCTAGCACGCCGTTCTGGCACTCGACACATACCACTGCAACGGTGGGGAGCGTGCTCGAGGGGGCCACCGGTCAATATCTCAGCATTAGCGAGCCAAGGGCGAAAGTGTTCGCCGGAAAGTCGATCTCGGGCTCGCAGCCCCGGGCCACCTCGAATTCGGGCACGCGCTTCAGCCACTCCTCGATGATCAGGCTCAGCTCCAGTCGTGCCAGATGGGAGCCGAGACAGCGGTGCGGTCCGCCGCCGAATCCCCAGTGCGGATGGATCTTTCCGTCCATGACCACCTGGTTAGCTGAGATCTCGTCACTGTCGTCGCGATTGATCGCCGCCAGACACAGGCGTAGCTTTGTGTCAGCCGGAAGCGCCACGCCGCCGATGGTCACCTCCCGAGTGGTCACTCGCGGCACGATCGGGGCGGGCGGCTCCAGCCTGACCATCTCCTCGACGAAAACTCGGATCTCTTCAGGGTTTTCCCGCAACGCCCGCCGAAGTTCAGGGTTGCGGGCCAGTTCCAACAAGGCGAAGCCCATCGAAGCGGTGACCGTGTCGAGGCCCGCCAGGACGAAGAGGAAGCTCAGTCCGATCGCTTCGGCGTCGTCGAGCGGGTCATCTCCGCTGAGCACATGAGACAGCAGGTCGTTCCCCGGATTTTGGCGGCGCTCATTGATCGCCTCCGAGACGTAGGTGACCAGTTCGAGTGCGGGCGTTAGGTCGGCGCCCTCCATTGAGGGCAACTCCGACAGCGCGATCACGTTGTCCTTCCACGCGATCAGGCGGTCGCGGTCCTTCAGCGGCAGGCCGAACAACGTGAGGAACACCTGCGACGGGTAGGGGATCGCGATGTCGGCCATGACGTCGCACTCGTGCTTCGCGGCGGCCGCCTCGACGATGGAGATCGCCTGTTCCTGCAGCGAGGGCAGCATGTCCTTAAGCGTGTGCGGGCTGAAGAACGGCTGCAGGATCTTCCGGAATCGTGTGTGTTCGGGTGGGTCGAATGAGATTGGGACCAGCGGCAGGGGACTGCCGAGCTCGTCGAATGCCTTCTTCGACGAGAACGTGCTTGGATCGCGCAACGCCGTGAGGACATCCTCCCGTCGGGTCAGGTAGTACCACCCGTCCATGTACACCACGGGGCCGGCGTCGCGCACCACCTCCCAGCCGACTCCCCGGTCGGCGGCCATCGGCAATTTCGCCCATTCGAGTTCGGCCACGCCTGCGATCGTTCGTGCCTTCTGGTCGGTGCTCATAGTTGTCCTATCCCCTCAGAACGCCGATCGGTGCAGTCCACCGTCGACCTCAATCCACGCCCCTGTGATGTATCCCGCGGTCTCCGAACACAAATACGTGATGAGCGACGCGATTTCGCGAGGTTGGCCCATCCGTGCCGCGGGGACGCGGGCCTGCGTCAGCATGAAGTCACGGCGCTGCTGCTCATCGGCGGTGCCCAGGTTCTTCTCGAGATAGGCGATCGCGTTGTCGGTCTCGATCCAGCCCGGGGCGACGGTATTGACCGTGATGCCGTAACGGGCGTACTCGTCGGAAACCGTTTTGAGCAATCCGGTCGTGGATGGCCTGGTGGCGTTGGCGACCACATGGTGGATGTTCCCCGTCGGCTCCTTGGCAGTAGCCGATCCGATGTGCACAAAGCGGCCCCAGCCCGCTTCCCGCATCGCGGGAAGGACCGCACGGAGCAGGAAGATCTGGCTCATTGTGTACGCCTCGAACGACTCTCGATAGGCGTTCAGATCTTCGATGTCGGCGAAGTCGCCGGGATGCTGGTAGATGGCTTGTCCGATGACGATCAGTGGTGGCCCGAACTCGTTGCCGACCTGGCGGATCGCGTCGCCGAGCGCCTCGGGCTCACTGACGTCGGCGCACACACCGACGGCCATGCCCTTCTCGCGCCGGATCTCCTGCACGGCGGCATCGACGTCGGCCTTTGTTCTTGCCAGCACCGAAACTCGACACCCCTCGGCCGCAAGCATCCGCGCGACCTCGAAACCGATGCCCTTGCTCCCGCCGACGACCAGCGCCGACTTGCCCCGTATCCCGTAGTCCACGAACGTCGTCCCCTATCGGCGGACGTCCATGCCGGCGTCGACCTTGAGCAGGCTTCCGGTGAACGACCGACCCAGATCGGAGATCAGGAACAGAATGGCGTTGCTGACGTCTTTGGGCTCGATCATCGGAAAGTCGGGCAGCGCCGTCTGCATCGCATTTGCCAGGTGCGGATTCGCTTCAATGACCTTGAACAGTGCGGGGTTCTCGGTCACCATCGGCGTCATGCAGTTGGTCGGGGCGACGGCGTTGACCCGGATCCGGTCGGCTGCGAGCAAATTCGCATACGCGCGCACCAGGCCGGTGATCGCCAGCTTTGCCATGGTGTAGGCGTCGGAGCCGCCTCGACCGTCGGTCATGTCCAGTAACGCCGCCATCGAACTGGTCGCGACGAGGTTGCCTCCCTCGCCACGTTCCCTCATGTGGGGGATGGCGACCTGGAAAGTGTTCCACACGCCGATCTGCATGATGTCGATTCCGACCCGCAGCGCCTCGGAGGCGTCCACCTCATCGACATTGGTGAGGATGACGCCCGCGTTGGCGATCACCGTATCGATGTGGCCGAACTGTTGGACGCCCGTGTCGAAGGCGGCCTGCAGCGCGGCTTTGTCCCGCACGTCGGCCTGCGCTGTAAGCATCTGCTGGCCGGTCTTTTCGACCAGGCGGCCCGTTTCCTCCAGGTCCTCGAGAGTGCCGAGCTGGTAGGGCACGACGTCGAGGTCGTGGCAAATGTCCACACCGACGATGTTCGCGCCCTCCTCCGCGCACATGACGGCATGTGACCGTCCCTGTCCACGGGCCGCACCGGTGATGAAGACGACCCGACCGTCGAGCAAGGCCATGAAGTGCTCCCCTCGTTACCATCGATTGCCCTGAATGTGCCGCACAGTCCTACACGGTGTGACCCGCGCCACGAAAGCATGCTACGCGTCTCGGTCCGAAATATACAACTATTTTGATAATTCAAGTCGGCGCACCTGGGGGAGGCGCCGGCCGCGAGAAGTCAACGCGGAGTAAAACGTTGTGCGCCGTCAAGACGCATCACTTCACCGTTGACGTACCCGTTCGTTAGCAGGAAGACCGCAGCGTCAGCGAACTCGGCAGGAGCCCCGAGGCGTTTGGGGAAGGGCACGTTCGCGGCGAACTTCGCGATCGCCTCTTCTCCGACCGACTCCATGATCGGCGTCTTCATCGTCCCGGGGGCGATCGTGTTCACCCGAATGGCAGCGGAGCTGAGGTCGCGCGCAGCGGCGATCGTCAATCCGATCACACCGGCTTTCGCTGCGGCGTAAGCGGTTTGACCGATCTGGCCCTCGTATCCGGCGATGGACGCCGTGAGGACCAACGCGCCTCGCTCGCCGTCGGCTTGCGGCTCCGCGGCCGCGACGGAAGCGGCGACGAGCCGAGCGACGTTGTAGGTCCCGTTGAGATAGAGATCGATGGTTTTGGTGAAGCCGGCAAAATCGGCCGGGCTGCCGTCGCGTTGCACAATGCGTTGCGCGACGCCGAATCCACCGTGTGCGACGACGGCATACCGCAGCTGGCCGAGTTGGTTCGCCTGTTCGATCGCTTCGCTGACCGAGTCTTCGCTCGTCACGTCCGTACTCACGAAAGCCGCGCGGCTGCCCAACTCGTCAGCGAGCGCCTTGCCCTTGTCGGTTGCCAGATCGGCGATCACCACGCCGAGGCCTTCGGCATGCAATCGCCGCACGGTGGCCTCACCGAGGCCCCCCGCGCCTCCGCTGACGATCGCGGACGCACCGTTGAATTTCTCGACTGTCACTGTTACTCCTTCTGAGTTGACTGCACCGGTCACACATTGCCGATTACCAGGTCCCACGGATCGGTGGCGCTCAGGGCCATTCGTCCGAGCCGACGCGCGTAGCCGGACGTCGTGCCGTAATCGTTGCTCCAGCTCTGCGCGCGCAGTGTTACCGATGACAACGGATGTTCGGCGGTCACGCCGATCGCACCGTGAAGTTGGTGGGCGATGGTCGTGACCGGTGGGACAGCCCGACCTACAGCGACCCGTGCGACGGCGACCGCGAACTCCGTCTCGCGACAACCGAACCCATATTCAGCGGCAGCCACGACGGCAAGCGTGGCGGCGGCTCGAGCGCGTTCGATCTCACCGGCCATCGCGGCAAGAGCATGCTGGACGGACTGAAACTTGCTCAGCGGCCGGCCGAATTGCATTCGTTCCCTCGTGTGCGTCACCGACATCGCTGCTGCCGCATCGAGCGCCCCGACGACCTGTACGCAGCGACACCATGAGCCGCGGAGCGACAACTCGGTGGCGACGGCCGGTTCGACGATGGCGAGCTCGTCGGCGGCCAGGTCGAAAGCCAGTCGATCGCGTGGCTCACCGGCCAGGTTGTAGCTCTCCTCCAGCTGGGCGCGGTCGATGTCGACGATGCCCACGCGTGTTTCGTCGTGGCCTCGCGCGAGAAGCAGCACGGCGGAGCATGCGCGCGTCCACGGAATGTCACTTGCCGTCCCGAGGATGCGCCCCCCATAAGCGTCCGCGTCAGCGATTGCGACGGTGAGTGGTCCTTCCGGCAGTTCGATGCCCGCCCGGTTTCCGAGCCAGCCTGCCAGAGCGTCGGTTTCGGCCAACGGGACCGCGCCCGCGTGCCGGGCGATGCCGGAGAGCGCAATGGCAAGCTCACGCGGCCCCGCGCCCAGATCCGCGGTGCTCGTCAACCGGGCCAGCCCCGTGTCCTCGAGGCTGTGCCACAACTCCGCGTCGAATTGCTCGGGAATTCTGCGCTGGCCGATCCGGGCATCGAACGATCGCCGCCCGATATCGTCGACCAGCTGCCGCAGCTCGGCATGTTCGTCATCGGCGGTGTCGGTCGCGAACGCGCCCTTCGAAAAGGCCGTCACCGCAGCCCCATTCCGCGTGCGACAACACCGCGCAACACCTCGTTGGTGCCACCGCGCAAGGTGAACAGGGGCCTGTGCAGCGCAGCGGTGGCCGCCAGCGCCGCCAGCCCCGGTGTCGGTGCCACCTGGTCGAGCATGTCGCTGATCACGTCGATCGATTCCTGCTCGAACCGGGTGCCGAGATCCTTGACCAGTGCCGCCTGATTCGCCGCGTCCTTGTTCTCACTGAGCGTGCGTGCCACCCAGACCGACAGCTGTCGCAACGAGATCAGCCGTCCCACAAGGTTTCCGACGACCCCGGCGGTGGTGTCATCGGTGTCGCCAGAGCTGCTCAACAGCCGGATCGCCGCCATGATCAGCGGTGCGGTCGATAAGATCCTTTCGGGCCCGCTGCGCTCGAAGGACAGTTCAGCGGTCACCTGGTGCCATCCTTGGCCGACCTCGCCTAGCACGTCGCCGTCCGGCACGAAGACCTCCTCGAAGGCGACTTCGTTGAAATGATGGTCGCCGTTCATCAGCAGGATCGGTTCGATCCGCACGCCTTTGGCGTCGCAGGGAACGAGGAACTGACTGAAGCCGTCGTGCCGTCGTTGCGGGTCCGGTGGACTCGTCCTGGCGAGCACCACAACCTGATGGGCGTGGTGTGCCCCACTAGTCCAGACCTTGGTACCCGTGAGCAGCCAGCCGCCGTCGGTTCTGGTCGCCTTGGTCCGTACGGCCGCGAGGTCGGAGCCGGCGCCGTGTTCGCTCATGCCGATGGAGGAGTAGAAGGTTCCGGCAGCGATGCGTGGCAGCAGCCGCTCGCACTGTTCCTCGCTGCCATAGGCCAACAGGCCGGGAACGACCTGTCGGTCGGCGACCCAGTGCGCCGCGATCGGGGCGCCCGCCGCCAGCAATTCCTCGGTCACCACGTAGCGATGGAGGTGCGTCAACCCCCGTCCGCCGTACTTCTCGGGAATGATCAGCCCGACAAGACCGGCCGCGCCGAGGCGCGCGCTGAATCCCTCGTCCCACTGTCCGAGCCAGGAGTCGACGTCGGGCGCCCAGCCGTATTCTGCCCGGTCAGCCTGCAGGAACCCCCGTACCGATGCACGCAGCTCGGCGAGTTCTGCTTCGTTGGCGCGTAGCGCGTCGAATTGACTCACGGATCAACCTATAAGGCCGGTACCGGCGTGGACGGCAGATAGAAGTTCGGCGTCAGGTCATCCTCGTGGGCGGCGAGTCGATAGCCGGCGAAGTCGTCGATGCCTTCCTCGCGCAGCACCTCCTCGTCGGTGTAGAAGTGGCCGGTGCAATCGGCGGGCCGGGTGATCAATGCGTGCAGCGCGTCGGCCATGATTCGTGGGTCTCGCGCTTGCGCGCGCACTCCGTCGCCCATCGCGACGATCATCCCCGTGCTGGCCACAGTTACGGCGGGCCACAGCGAATTCACCGCGATGGGTACCGACGCGAATTCCGCTGCCCAGCCCAGCGTCAACAGGCTTTCGGCGTACTTGCCCACCGCGTGGCCGACGTGTGAGCCGACCCAGCGTGGCTCCAGATTCACCGGAGGCGAGACGTTGACGATGTGCGCGTTGTCGGACCGCAGCAGGTATGGCAGCGCCGCTTGCACTACCGCGAAGGGCCCTTCGACGTTGATCTCCAGCAGACGGCGGAAATTCTTGGGAGGCAACTTGGACGTGGGGCGCAGATCCAGTGCGCCGGCATTGTTGACCACGGCGTCGATGCCGCCGAACGCCTCTGCCACCTCTGCCACGGCCGATACAACCGCCTCCGGATCGCGAACGTCACACACCACCGGCAGTGGCCGGCCACCTGCCTCGCGAACGGCGTCCGCCGACTCGCCGAGGGTGCCGGGCAGTTTGGCGTTCGGGGCGTTGGTCTTCGCCAGTAGAGCAACGGCTGCGCCGTCGGCAGCGGCGCGCACCGCTATTGCGCGGCCGATGCCACGGCTTGCACCGGTCACCACCAGTACGCGGTTGTTGAGGGTGCGAGACCTGTCCACCGTCTTGGGGCTCCTCTCGGCCGCGGCCGCGAACGTATTCGGGTTGAATGCTATAACTATATATCTCATTTGATCTACGACCGCGGCGGGCTCCGTCGCGCAGGAGCGAGGCACGATGACCCACTTCATCTCGATCGGCACTTATGCGCCGCCGTGGTGCGAGGGCGACCGGCGGGTCAAAGGACCCGACGAGGACGCGCTCACCATGGCTGTGGCGGCCGGCCGGGCTTCCGACGCTGATGCTATTGCCCGTCGCGTAATCCTGGTCTCCCGCGACTTTCCGCTCATCGAAGGCGGCAACGGCGCAGTCCTGCTGGCTGCGCTGTCCCTGCCGGCCGACACGCCGATCACGGAGGTGCTCGGCGGCGCGCCCGCCGTCCTGGACCAGCTCCTGACGGCGTCGCCCGGCACGCTGGTGATTGCGGCCGACGACAACGGCGGGGCGGTGGGTGCGGCTGCCGTGTTGATCGGCGACGGCGAACCCACGTTGACCGCGGTCGGACGTCAGACGAGGAGCCTGCCGCTGGTGGCGCGGAGCGGCGACGGCAAGTGTCATTCCTATGCCGACCCGCGCCTGCAGCGTGAGGTCGGGATCCGGGGCACCATGAGCCGGCTCGAGCTGACCGGTGGCCCCGTGGTGGCCGCGGTGGCGGGCGTTGCCGCCGCACAACTCGGCGGTGATGTAAACACGAAAACGGCCGTCGAGGACCCTCGGGTGTCCGCCGCCGCGGTCATCAGGGTGATCGCCGAGGCGATCGAGAGCGGCACGCACGGCCTGGTATTCGCGGCGGAACAGTCGACGATGAGCGTGGCGGAGCTCAGCACCGCGACCGGCCCGCGCGTTGCCCGCGATGAGGCGCCCGCTCGCGAGCTTCCCGCCAGCCGGGTCGCCGAGGGGGTCGGCATTCCCATCTCGCTGCCGGCATACAGCCGTGCATTCGAGCCCAAGATTCGTTGGGAGGCAGCCGTATTCGACGAGCGGCCCGGTATCGATTCCGCGCCGCAGTTTCCACCCCGAGTCCGCGTCGACAACTCCGGTGCCCTCGCCACCGAATACCGGCTGGAGCCGTTGCCGCGAACGGGCACCGTCTACACCCACACGACCATTCGGATACCGGTACCGGATCTCCCCGGCCCGTACTCGCTTGCCGTCGTGCAACTCGACGGCAGCCCGGTTCGGGTGCTGATGAAGGTGACCGGGGTTCCCGCGGGCGAGGCGACGATCGGGCAGTCCGGTGCGGTGGTGTTGCGGCGAATCGCCACCCGCGCAGGCATACCCGATTACGGCTACGCGTTCTGGCCCGGCCGTGGCAAGGAAGGAGCTCTGGCATGAGGAACGTCGCCATCGTGGGTGCCGGAATGACCCCGTTCGCCGAACATTTCGAACTGGGCATCAAGGACCTGGTGCCGATGGCGTACGCCGAAGCCGTCGGCAACGTCGACAAGGGCATCGAGAAGTCCGAGATCGAGGCGGCGTGGTTCGGAGAGCTGTCGACCACCGACGGCTTCCCGTCGGGCATCCTCGCCGATACCCTCGACCTCACCGACATACCCGTTACTCGCGTCGAGAATGCCTGTGCCACAGGCAATGACGCGATCCGCAACGGCACCATGGCTATCGCGTCGGGCTTCTACGACGTGGTCCTGGTGGTGGGGGCGGACAAGGTGCGCGAGACCGCTTCCAACACCACCTTCTGGGACTGGGCGGCGATGACCCGCGACAACGCCTGGGATTACCCCCTCGGTCTGGTGGCTCCTGCGAACTTCGCGTTGCACGTCAACCGCTACCTGCACGAGTCGCCGGCGACCAAGGAACACATGGCCATGGTCGCGGTGAAAAACCACTTCCATGCGCTGAAGAACCCCAAAGCGCAACTGCGCTACGAGATCAGCGTTGAGAAGGCGCTCGCCGCACCCATCGTTGTGGAACCGTTCGGCCTCTACGACTGCACACCGCAAAGCGACGGAGCGGCTGCGGTTATCTTGGCAGCCGAGGACGTAGTCGACCGCTACACGGACCGCCCGGTCTGGGTGCGCGGGGTCGGCATCGGGATGGATCGGGTGATGCATCAGCACAAGCAGGACATGACCACGTTTCCGCCGACCGTGCGGGCGGCCAAGTCGGCCATGCGGATGGCGGGGCTGACACCGAGTGACATCGATGTGGCCGAGGTGCACGACTGCTTCACCGGGGTGGAACTGATCAGCTACGAGGACCTCGGCTTCGCCAGCAGGTTCGAGGCATACAAGCTGGTGGAAGCGCGCGAGAACTACGTGGGCGGCTCGATCCCGATCAACCCCAGCGGGGGCCTGAAGGCCAAGGGACACCCGCCGGGCGCCACCGGCGTGGCGCAGTGCTATGAACTGTTTAACCAGCTCCGCGGCCAGGCGGAGAACCAAGTCGACGGCGCGCGGTTTGCCTTGGCGCACAACATCGGTGGTCCAACCGCGGTCTCCGCGGTGACCATCCTTTCCAACCAGAAAGACTGACGGGACATCACATGACGACTTCCGATATCGCCACCCTCCCCGGCTACGAGCAGTTCGCCCCATGGCTGTTGGTGGAGAAGCGCGGCAACGTCCACGTGGTGAGCATCAACCGACCGGAGGCGCTCAACGCCGTCACCGAGGAGGTGCACCACGCATTCGCCACCATCTGGAAGGTGCTCGACGCCGACGATGACGTCAAGGCGGTCGTGACTACCGGTGTCGGTAAGGCGTTCTCGGCCGGCGGGGACATGGTGATGTTCGGCCGCCTCATCGAGGACGAGGTGGCGCGCGCATTTCAGATCCACGAGGCCCGCACCGTCTTCCTCGAGGTGATCAACTTCCCGAAGCCCCTGGTGTCCGCGGTCAACGGGCCGGCGGTGGGGCTGGGCTGCTCGATCGCCCTGTTGTCCGACCTGCTGGTGATGGGGGAGAACAGCTACTTGGCCGACCCGCACGTGGCCGTTGGGCTCACTGCCGGGGACGGCGGTGCTGCCATGTTGCCCTTGCTGATCGGCATGATGAAAGCCAAGGAGTATGTGTTGCTTGGTGATCGGATCACCGCGCCGATCGCGGAGAAGCTGAATCTGGTCACCAAGGTCGTCCCCGACGACGCGGTGCTCGAGGAGGCGCTGGCACTCGGCGAGCGGTTCGCCGCACTGCCGCCGCAGGCTCTGCGGTCGTCGAAGGTCGCGCTGAACATGCACCTGGCCCGGGCTGCTCAAGGTGTTCTGGAGTACGCGCTCGCCGAGGAACTGACGTCGTTCTCGACGCCGGAGTTCAAGGAGCGAGTCGCCGCGTTCCGCGCTCGATCCAAGAAGTAGCCCCTTGCTAGCGGTAGGCGGTGACGCGCGCCGTCACCGCGGGCTTGCCGTCGTCGCCGATCGCACGCGCGTCGGCGACGGCAGTGCCGCGTCCGATGCGCAGCGGCGCCGCTTCGTAGCGAGACCGGTCGCCGCCGTAGAAGGGACGCAGAAAGTTCACCCGGACCGATGCGGTTCGCATCGGCGCGCCACCCGTGTTCACCGTCGCGGACGCGGCCAATTCGAGTCCCGCCGAGGCGACTCCGCCGTTGATGACCCCAACGGCGTTGTTGAGGAACGGGTCTACGTGCTGGCGCAGGACGTGCACCGCGTCGGCAGGCGGCATGGGTTCCACGGCCATCAGCTCCGCCAGGGAGGTATTGAAATTCTTGGCCACCGTCTCGGCGGGCTCGCTCAGGTCGAGGGCGTCGGGTGTGACGTAGTACGACCGCACGGTACCCCCGCCGATGACGACGCCGTCGCAAGTCAGGGTGCACACCGAAAGCGCTGACCCGCTGTCGCGAGGGCCCAGCGGTCGCCCAGATGCGACAACGGGGGAGGCGCCGATTGCGGTCGCCCGCTCGCTCCCTTCGGGGCTTAGCTCGATGGCCAATTCGGTGGACACCGTCCACTCGGCGTCGCGATGCCGGAAGTGGTTGGATAATCCGCTGACGGCATCGATGAGCACGCCGAGTGGGCCGATGGTCGGCAGGTTGGTGAAGGGATTGCGCATGCCCGCGAGCGGCATCGACATCTCTACGACGGCGGACTCCTGATCCGCGATCAATACCTCGATCCCAAACCGCCGGAGCAGATGAATCGGCGTCTCGATGTCGTGGCCGGTGTCCCGGCTGACATCTGTCATTCGAGAAGGTCGACGACAGTGGATAATTCGGAACCCGACAGCACGAATTCCTCCGCCTTCTGTAGGTGCTTTTTCCACAGCTCGCCGGCCTTCTCGGCGTCCCCCGCCTTGATCAGATCCAGCACCATGCGGTGTGTCTTCGCGGACCGGCGGACCGCCTGTTCCGCGCGAGCACCTTCGGTGGGCTGCAGCGAGCGATTCGCCTTCTCGACGATGTGATGCAGCATGTCGCTGACGATCTGCAGGGTCTTGTTGCCCGACAGCCGTGCGATGGCGGCGTGGAAGTCCGTCAGTTGGACCACGGCATCGCTGCCCGGTTTCAACTGCTCCTCGGCTTCGACGATCTGCTCCAACTCCGCGATCACCTTTGCGTTGCGCTCTTTGGCCAGCCGTACGACCATCGGCGTCTCGAGAGCCATTCGCGCGTCGTAGACGTCTTTGAGCGTCACGCCTTCATACTCGAGAATCACTCCGGCATAACGGGCAAGCGTTTCGCGTCGCGGTCGGGTGACCTTGGCGCCACCTCGTACGCCACGCTGCACGACGATCAGCGATTCCGATTCGAGAACGCGGAATGCCTCCCGCAGCGTCGGCCGCGACACACCGAACCGCTCCATCAGTTCTGACTCGGGGGGCAGCATCGTCCCTTCGGCGATCTCGCCGCGGATGAACATCCTGCGCAGGACGGTGGCCACGCGATCGGCCATCTTCGGCTCGCGAAGGCTGGTGACCTCCATATCGACCCTCCACCGTAGTCGTAATCAACTAACTGTTTGTAGGTTAGCCGAACGGCCCTGCGCAAATCGCTAACGCACCCGCTCAGTGAGCAAGCTCATCGTCAAAAGCCCATCGCGCGGCCCATCAGATCCTTCATGATCTCGGTGGTGCCCGCATAAAGTCGCTGCACCCGCGAGTCGCGCCACAGTCGAGCCACCTCGTACTCGTTGATGTAGCCGTAGCCGCCGTGCAGCTGCAGGCACCGGTCGAGGATCTCCCACTGCACCTCGGAGGTCCACCATTTGAGGCCCGCCGCGTCGGCGTCGGACAGGGTGCCCTCGTTGACCGCAAGCACGCACTGGTCGAGATACGTCTGTGCAGCGTCGAGTTTCACCTGCATCTCGGCGATGAAGTGCCGGTTGACTTGGAATGTACCGATCGGCTGGCCGAAGGCCGTGCGCTCCAGTGCATAAGCCTTGGTGAGATCGAGCGCTCGCCGGGCTGCGGGTAACGCATAGCAGGCCACGCCGACCCGCTCGAAGGGCAGATTGGACACCAGGTGATAGAAGCCGCGGTTCAGCTCCCCGACGAGGTTCTCCTTGGGAACCCTGACGTTGTCGAAGAACAACTCTGCGGTGTCCGCGGAGAACTGCCCGATCTTGTCGAGTTTGCGTCCGCGGGTGAATCCCTCCATACCGTCTTCGATCATCACCAGGCTGATGCCTTTGCGCCCCGCCGCCGGATCGGTCTTCACCGCCGCGAGCACGAGCTTCGACAGCAGCCCGTTGCTGATGAACGTTTTCTGCCCGTTGACTACCCAGTGATCGCCCTCGTCTCGGGCGGTGGTCTTGATGCCGGCCAAGTCGGATCCCGCCGCCGGCTCGGACATCGCAATCGAACCGATGTACTCCCCGGAGATGAATTTCGGCAGCCAACGCGCCTTCTGTTCATCGGTGGTCAAGCTGTTGAGATAAGGCATCAGGATGTCGTTTTGGACGCCGAGGCCGATGCCGACCGAGCCGGTCATGAACATCTCTTCGGAGATGATCTGGTTGAACCGGAAGTCCTTGACACCAAGCCCGCCGTACTTCTCGTCGAACTCCCAACCGATCAGACCGTGCTCGCCCGCGGCCAGCCACGCTTCACGGCTGACCTTGCCGTCGCGTTCCCACTTCTCCACGTTGGGAACGCACTCCCGCTCGAAGAACTCCCGCGCGGTGGCGCGGAAGTCGTCGTGTACCTCGTCGAAAATGTTGCGGCGCATGATTCCTCAGTCCAGGTTGATGATCGCGGGAAGTGCGCGTCCGGGCGCAAAGGTGTCGAACAGGCGGTCGGCTAGCAGCGACTCCAGCTGCGAGTAGGAGCCGCACAGCGCATCGATCTGAAAGCCTCGCTTTACGTATCGATGGAGGTCGTGTTCGGCGGTCAACCCGACCGCCCCGCACACCTGCAAGACGGCGTCGGCGACGCCGCGGTGTGCCCGACCCGCCGCCACCTTCGCGGCTTGGGCCGACAACACCCCGCCGTAGCGCCACGAGTCCTCGAGAAGTGCGCGCGCGCCCTCCAATTTGGCCGCGGCAGCCGCTAGGGCATGGCGCGGGGACTGCAGCGAGCCGATCGGCGAACCGAACTGGACGCGGACGCTGACGTGTTCGACGGCGATGTGCAGCGCCTGGTCCGCCAACGCCACGAGTTCGGTGGCCAGCGAGCGGTGCGCCGCCGCGATCGCGCGGCCCCACTCCGTTGACGCGTCGATGAGGTCGCCGTCGGCGACCCCCTCGACGCGACACCAGATCACACTTGCGTCGAATGTGTCGAGGGGTTCGCTCCGCAGCTGACCGGCGTCGACGACGGCGACGGCGACCGTTCCCATGGCGCCAGAGATCGGAACCAGGACGCGGCCGCGTGGCGGACCGAGCAGGATGCCTTTGACGTGGCCCTCGGTCGAACTGGGCGTGGACCCGTGGGACAGCGTGGGCAGCACGACGGCATCAACCGGCGAATCCACCAACGACGCCAGTTCAGCCAGCATGACGCGGTCCAGCGCGTCGGTCAGGGCCAGGGTTCGCCCCTGCGCCCGGAATAACAACGCACACGCGTCCACCGGGTATTCGGATTCAATGTCCGACCAGCCGAGCTCGGCCAGCAGTGGACCGATGGCGACATGGTCTTGCTTGGCCGCGACTTCCTCGAACAGGCGGAACACCGCCTCTTCGATCATCGGCCACGATTCGTCGGTTGGATCTGCCCCTCGCGTGCGCATCGTCACGATGCGCGCCTTTCCTTCGGCAGCCCGAGAATGTGGTCGGCGATGATCCCGCGCTGAACCTCGGCGGTGCCGCCCATGATTGTGGCGGCCCGCGAGTACCACCACTCCGCGCGTGCGGTGTCGAGCTCGGCAGGACCGCCCCCGGTGCCGACCATCATGTGGTCTCGCGCGACGTCGAGGATCAGGTCGTTGACCGCGCGCTCGGCCTCGCTGCAGAGCAGCTTGTCGATGCTGCTTTCGGGGCCAACGGACTCGCCGGCGGCCAGGTTGCGCACAGTGGTGGCGGCACGGGCCTGCGCCGTGATGACGTCGACATAGACGCGCGCGAAGCGCTCTCGCTCGGCCGAAGCCGCTCCGCGCGTCACCATGTACTCGCGCAGCCGTCCCAACTCCATGAGCACCTTGTTCAGCGCCGCATAGCCGTACATGCCGCGCTCGTACTGCATCAAGAACATCGTCACGGCCCATCCGCCGCCGACCTCGCCCACCAGACGTTCCGGTGGCACCCGGACGTCGTCGAAGAACACCTCGGCGAGCTCGCGCCGCCCGCTGGCCAACGCGATCGGCCGCACCGTCACGCCGGGTGCGTCCGTGTCGATCAGCATCATCGTCAAGCCCCGGTGCCTGCTCTCCGGCGACCCGGTGCGCACGAGCACGCAGAGCCGCTTGGCCGTGCCACCTTGACTGGTCCAGATTTTTTGGCCGTTGACGACGAATCCGCCCGCGCCGTCTTCGGTTGCACGGGTGCGCAGCGAGGCCAGGTCGCTGCCGGACTCCGGCTCGGAAAAGCCCTGTCCCCACCATTCGGTGCCGTCGAGGTAGCGGGGAAGGTACCCACCAGCCAGGTGAGGGGCGAACTTCAGGATCGCCGGGCCCATCACCTCCAAGGTCCACGCCTGCGCCGGGATGGGCAGCATCGCGTTCGCAAGCTCCTCGTAGAGGACGGCACGGTGAATCTCGTTGCCGCCCAAGCCGCCGGCCGCCTCGGGCCAGCCATAGCGGTTCCAGCCGTCGGCGTGCAACCGTGTCATCACCGCCGCGTCGTGCTTGAGCCCGGCCTCGGCGGTCGTGGACGCGGCGGCGCGCCATTCGTCGGCGCAGTCTAGATTGCGCAGATACTGCCGTAGATCCTGGCGGAAGGCCGCGACCCGCGAAACGTAGTCGACCCTGCTCGCGGTGTCGTCGACGGCGTCAAGCACTGCGCACCCCTTGTCCAGTATTGGGATCCGGCCTACGCTCGAATCAGCTAAACAGTTATCTATAACAGGTACACTAGGCCGCGCCCACAGTCCAGCAGGAGGAGTGCCAATGACGGCATCGCCGGTAGACGCAACAACCGTCCAGTTCAACCCTGAAACTCGTCTCTATATTGACGGCAGGCTGCGGGATTCGTCCACGGGCAGGACCGTCGACAACGTCAACCCGGCGACCGAGGAGGTGCTCGGGACCTGTACAGATGCGAGCGCCGAGGACATGGAACAGGCGATCGCCGCTGCGCGGCGCACGTTCGACACCACCGACTGGTCGACCGACCACGAGTTCCGCAAGCATTGCCTGCTGCAGCTGCACAATGCGTTGCAGGAGGAGAAGGAGGACATCCGCGCCGAACTGATCGCCGAGGTCGGGTCGACGGTGGGGATGACCTATATCGCGCAATTGGAGTGGCCGTCGGCCGACGCGGTGAAGTGGCCGGCGGAATACATCTCGAAATTCGCTTGGGAGCGGATGCTCGACCAGGACGCCAAGATGGGGGTTCCGTACAACCGCGTCGTTGTCAAGGAGGCGATGGGGGTGGTCGGAGCCATCACCCCGTGGAATTTTCCGTTCGAGATCATCAGCAACAAGGTGGGCCAGATTCTGGCGACCGGAAACACCATGGTGCTCAAGCCCGCGATCGAGACGCCGTGGAGCGCGTTGCGGTGGGGCCGGATCATCGCCGAGAAGACCGACATCCCGCCCGGTGTGGTCAACATCGTTCCGGCGTCTGACAATAACGTCGCGCAGGTACTTGCCACCGATCCGCGCATCGACATGGTGTCCTTCACCGGTTCGACGGCGGTGGGCAAGCTCATCCAGCGCCTGTCCGGGGACACGATGAAGCGCAACATGCTCGAGCTCGGCGGGAAGTCGGCGTATCTGGTGCTCGACGACGCCGATCTGGATACGGCGTTGCCTGGATGCATTGGCGCGCTGATGCATTCCGGCCAGGGGTGTGCGCTCGCCACCCGCATGCTGGTGCCGCGCTCGATCTACGGGCAAGCCGTCGAGGTGGCCACCGCCATTTTCGGTGCGCTCAGCGTCGGCGATCCGTCGGACCCGAACACCTTCTGCGGGCCGCTGGTCTCGGCCAAGCAGCGGGGCCGAGTGCTTGACTACATCGAAATCGCTAAGCGCGAAGGTGGTCGCGTCACAGTCGGTGGGGGCGTACCGGAGGGACTGGACCGCGGCTACTTCGTGGCGCCGACGGTCGTTGCTGACGTCGAACCGGCTCACACGATCTTCCAGGAGGAGGTCTTCGGGCCGGTGCTGTCGATCACGCCGTACGAGGGTGGTGACGACGCCGCCGTCGAGTTGGCGAACGACTCCCGCTACGGTCTGGCCGGCGCCATCATGGGCTCCACCGAGCGGGCCATGGCCGTCGCGCGCCGCATCCGGACCGGTTCGCTGATGATCAACAGCGCCATGTATTACGGTGCCGACGCACCGTTCGGCGGCTACAAGATGAGCGGCATCGGGCGCCAGAACGGCCACGAGGGCTTCGAACAGTACCTGCAGACCAAGACGATCGGATATCCCATCGCATGACCGACATTCTCAGTGGGGTTCGCGTTGTCGAGCTCGCAGCTTGGAGCTTCGTCCCGGCAGCGGGTGCCGTGCTCGCTGACTGGGGCGCCGACGTTATCAAGGTCGAGCATCCCGAGACCGGTGATCCGCAGCGCGGGCTGATCAGCTCCGGGATCGTCACGGGCGCGGGGGGCGTCAATCACTTCATCGAACAGCCGAACCGCGGGAAGCGCAGCATCGGCCTCGATTCGTCGACGCCCGCGGGTCTCGAACTGTTGATGAAACTCGTTGAAACCGCTGACGTTTTCTTGACGAATCTGCTGCCGGACTCGCGCCGGCGCATGGGCATCGACGTCGAGCAAGTACGCGCCCGCAACCCGAAAATCGTCTATGCCCGCGGCCACGGCTACGGAACCAAGGGCGATCTCGCTACGCAGGGCGGTTTCGACCTGGCCGCGTATTGGGCACGCGGTGGGATTGGCGAGGCCTACGCCGCCGGCGACGGTTCGTACCCGCCGGTGCAGCGGCCCGCATTCGGTGACGTGTACGGCGGCTTTGCCATCGCCTCGGGCATCGTTGGAGCACTGTATAAACGCGAACGCACGGGGGAACCGTCGGTGGTGGACGTGTCCCTCCTCAGCTCGGCGATCTGGCAGCTGGGCCCCGACATTGTCGGCGCGGGTATCACTGGGCAGGACATCCCGAAGTTCCAGTTGGCAGAGATGCCCAACCCGGTGGCCAGCATCTACCAGACGCGCGACGGGCGCCATATCGCCTTCGTGCTGCTGCAGGCGGATCGATTCTGGGCCGATTTCTGCACGCGTCTCGGGCGGTCCGATTTGATCGCCGATGAGCGGTTCGCCAACGCCATGGTGCGGTTCCAAAATCGTGCCGAGTGCGTCGTCGAACTGCGCAAGACGATCGGTCAGCATGACCTGGCGCACTGGGAGGGCGCGTTCAAAGGCTTCGACGGGGTGTGGGACGTGATGCGCACCGCCCGCGAAATCCACGACGACCCACAGGTGCTGGCCAACGGCTACCTGCCCCGCACCACCGACGCCAACGGCAATGAATTCGCCCTCGCGGGTAGCCCTGTGCAGTTCGATGAGACACCACTGGAATTGAGAGGCGCGCCGGGACACGGTGAGCACACCGATGCACTGCTGGCCGAACTGGGATTCAGCGAGGATGACATCATCGATCTCAAAGTCAAATCGGTTGTTCTGTAGTGGTATCCGATTACCTGGCCCGCCGGTTCCTGCACGTCAACCTGAACTGTGAGTCCCTGGAAGCGACCGAGCGGCTCTACTCGGGCGTCCTGGGCCTGTCGGCCAGGATGCGCACCGACCCGACGGTCCCGACCAACGGTGCCATCCTCGGCATCGACGACGAAACCTACTGTTCCACTGCTTTTCTCTACGACACCCGGGGAGGTCGCAACGGCTGTGCGCTCGAGGCGATCGCCTATGAATCCCCGCCTCTGACCCGCGATGAGCGAACCGAACCGACCAGACCGGGCATCCGCGCGGCGCTCATGTGGGTAGCGGATCTGGACCATGCCGCCGTGGCCTTGGGGGAGGCGGGTGTGCCGGTCGGGGAGCCGGTTGAGGGGCTCATCTCGGGCGCGAAATCGGTGCTCGCGCTCGACCCCGACGGTGTCGTCATCGAGTTGGCGCAGGCCCCAAGCGATCTAGACGCCTCGGCCGGCACACTGTTTTCCGGGATCCGCATTGCGGCCATCGACATCCTCGCCACCGCGCAGTTCCTGACCGCGATCGGTTTCATCGAAATCGAAGCGCCGACAGCAGTGGCGGTTTCGGGCAACCAGTTGGCGCCCGGCGGCTCCGCCGATTCCGTCGAATGCGTCGTCGCGCGCTTCGCGCTTCCGGAGGATGGACAACGGTTCACCGTCACGGTGGTCCAGCACCCGGATGCGACGACTGGCGGGCCGGTGCCGTGGGGCGGCAACCGCCAGGGACTCTACCGCTGCGCGCTCCGCGTCGAGAGCGTAGAGAAGGCGCTGGCGGCTATGCCGAATTCGGTTGAGCGGAAGGGTGATCCAGTGTGGTGCCCGCTACCGGGAACCAAGATCGACGGATTGTTCATCGCGTTTCTGCGCTCACCCGACGGTGTGGTGTTCGAGTTCGTCGAGCGCCCGTTGAAGTTCTTCAGCAAGTGACGGACCGCGCCATTCAACCTTCGAGGAGTGATATGTCCGCCGAGCCCAACGAGCTGAGCCCCCGCCCGCCCGACGGTGACTGGCTGGGCACGCCCTTCCTGCGATTCGAACGCGAAGGCGGCTTCGCCGTCCTGACGCTCGACCGCCCCATGGCGCGCAACGCGATGACCCCCGCGATGTACTTCGGTATTCGCTACGCCATCTCGCGCGTCAATTCCGACGACAACCTGGCCGGGCTGCTGATCACCGGCACAGGCGATGTATTCGCGCCTGGCGGCGATCTCGCCCAAGGCGCTGAGGACAATTGGATGGACTTCGCCGCGACGATGGGCATGGACGTCACGCCGTTCGACAGTCTGCGCCAGTCGGCCAAACCCGTCGTCGCCGCCGTGAACGGTCTCGCCCAGGGCGGCGGACTCCAGATCGCCCTGTGCAGTGACATGGCTGTGGTCAGCGACCGTGCGACTTTCCGAGTGCCGGAGCTGTACCGGGGAATTGCTGACACCTATTACAGCCAGATGCTCGCCAGGGTGATCGGACCGGTTCGCGCGCGAGACCTGATGTTCACCGGCCGGGTGTTGTCCGCCCAGGAGGCGGTTGACTGGGGTCTGGTCGCCCGGGTGGTCCCTCATGACGACCTGATGGCAGCCGCGCGTGAAGTTCTGGCCCAGTGCTGCCGCACCGCGCCACACGCGCGTGCCCTCATCAAGTCCAGTCTCGACAACTACATGGGCCTTTACGATCGCATCGGGATGAAGGTGAGCCTCGATGGTCCCGAGGCTCGCGAAGGTTTCACCGCCTTCAAGGAGAAGCGATCACCGGACTGGGTGCATCCAGAATTGCGGGTTGCGGGCCGGCTGTAGCTGCTCGGACGATCAACCGATCAGTAGGCGTGTGATCATTTCAGACAACGCGAGGATGACACTGTCTCGCGACGCGGATGGAATCTCATTGTGTTGGACCATCAACCAGCTACGGTCGAGCATCGCCATCACCGATAGCCCTAACGCGGGGGGCTCGGCGTCGGGCGGGCGGGCCGCCAGCTTGGCCATGCGCTCGCCGAGAGCCGCGGCCGTTCGGCCGTGGGCGCGAGTTACCGCCGAACGGAACTTCGCATCCTGGGGTGCGTCGTCGGCAGAGCGGATGACGAAGGCGCCGTTGCGGTCCAAATAGGAGTAATAGCTGTTCACCCATCCTCGGACGGCGGACTGGGTCGGCGGGTGGTCCAGCTCACCGAAAGACTTTACGACGTGCAGAGCTTCGCGGTAGGTCGCCGTACCCAGCTCTATGAACAGTTCGGTTTTGTCGGGAAAGTAGTAGTAGAAGCTGGCGCGGTTGATCTGGGCCAGATTGGTGATGTCACGAATGGTGACAGCTGAGAACCCCTTGCGGGCAAACGCTATCCGCGCGGCGTCAAGTATCGACTCGCGCGTGCGATCGGACTTGCGGCGCCCTGCGGGGCTACCAGACGCTGTGGCCGACAAGTCGGTCCCCCGCAGCCTGGGGCTCAGGATAGAAGCTGGAACACCACGCACGAAGCTTCTTGAAGCCGGCCGCCTCACTGGTCGCGAGCGCCGGCGGATCCATATATTGCTGATGATCCCAGATCTGAATATCCTGGGGCAGCGCGCGTTTGGCTAATGCGAGCCGCTCGGCGAAATCAGCACTTTCGGCATCAATCCAGTAGCCGGCGAAGATATCCGAGGTCTCTTCGTCGACCGGCGTAGCGCAGATGGAGATGACCCGAATTCCCTCTCGAGTGTGTTCTCCGTTGAAACTCACCCCGACGCCCGACCAATAGATCTCGATCGTGTTGAGGGTGTCGTCGCGACGATCCACACCATCTACCCACCGTCGGCCGAACCCGACCTTTGACGACCAGGTCGACCTATCGGTGGACTCGCGCAGCACCACTGGGCTGATTGGGGTGTGATGCACAAATCGGAAGTGGTGCGGGTCAACCGCGTTCTCGGCGATCACCTGCGGATGTACGTGGATGTTGGTGAATCGCGTGCGGCAGTCCGCATTGAGCGGGTGGTAGCTGCGCGAGGCGACGTGATCTCCCAGCATCTCGAAACCGGTGGGCAGCTGCCACAAAGGATTTCGGCCAGCAGTGTCATGCCAGATGTATATCGATTCGTTAACTTCGGTCACGGGATAGGAGCGGATCCGTCGGCCTCTGTTGGGACGGTCCTGGTAGGGGATACGGACGTTGCGACCCTGGCCGTTCCACACCCAGCCATGAAAAGGGCATTGAATGCCGTCCTCGACCACGCAGCCGCCGAAAGCGAGGTTGGCGCCGAGGTGCCGACAGTGAGCATCCATCACGCACACTTGCCCGTTGTGGGCCCGGAAGGCCACGAGGTCACGGCCGAAGTAGTGCAGGGCCTTCACTTCACCGAGTTCCAGCTCGGCGCTCCACGCCACCTGGAACCAGCCTGTGGGTTGCATCGTGGGCCAGTTCTGCATCGATGCGCTCCTTCGCCGGAACATTCACTGTCAGTGGAGCATACCGCAGTTTCAACACATGTGTTGAAAATGTCGGTCAAATCCACGATGCCGTATAGAACAATCGCCCGGACCCACGGCCCCGCGAAGAGGGGAGGCCAGCTGGAGGTCTAACGTTATAGATAATTAGTTAATGATATAACTTGATCGGCTGCGGAGTGCCCGGAGGGTTCCGCGTTACTGGTCGCGCAACGTGGCTGACGTGTAGGCATCCCACGCCCTTCCGGGTTCGAATAAATCGAACTTCGTTCCGGTACTGGCCCGTTAGAGAGATGTTTGAGGAGATGGAAATGAGTGAACCGGCAGATCGGTTGTCTGGCAAGGTGGCCCTGGTAACCGGTGCGGGCCGCGGAATCGGTCGCAGCATTGCCCTTCGCTTCGCGCGAGAGGGCGCGTTGGTAGCGGTCGTCTCCAGAACGGGATCGACGGTGGACGAGGTCGTCGACACCATCACCCAAGGCGGAGGATCCGCGATCGGATTGCAATGTGATGTCACCGACAAGGCGCAGGTGCATGCGGCGGTGCACTCCACGGCCTCACAATTCGGCGGGATCGACATCCTCGTCAATAACGCACACCACACCACCGGTGTTACCAACGCACTAGTAGACATTGACGATAATCAACTGCAGATGCAATTTTCGTCGGGCCCGATCGCTACTCTGCACTTCATGCAAGCGAGTCATGGGCATCTGAAGGAACGGCGCGGGGTGGTAATCAATTTTGGCTCGCCAGCAGGGATTTCATCGCCAGCGGGTTACGGGGCGTACTCTGCCGCCAAGGAGGCCATTCGGGCCCTGAGCCGCACCGCCGCTCGGGAGTGGGGAGCGGACGGAATTCGTGTAAACGTCATCTGCCCGACGACTCTGACAGAAGCGCTCGCGGAGGCAGTGCAAGATGAGCGTGTGGCAAAGATGGTTTCCAACGTCACCTTGGGAATGCCCTCGCCGCCAGAGGAGAGCGTTGCACCGGTCGCCCTCTTCCTTGCCTGCGATGACTCGAAGTACATCACCGGTATGACCTACATGGTTGACGGCGGTAGCACGATAGACGCCGCACGCTAGCTTCGGACACCGCGTCTCGGTCGTCCTGCCCGTCTGTGTTTTCCTCTGGCGCAGGCAAAGGCTCTCGACACGTCAGCGCGCCCGACGATGTCCTCGACAAAAACATCTCCATACCGGCTTCTGCGCGAACATCGCGGCCCCGACGTCGAGCAACCGTCGCGTCGCTGTTGCGGCTCAAGCCGCCGGCGCCCATACATCTGGCGCCGGCCTACGGTAGGTGGCCTCAGAGGCGAGCGGTCGCATCGATTCGGCTACGGCAGAGGCAACTGCGGGCAGTGCAGCGGCGATCTCGCCTGCGGGTGCTGCCACCTGGTCGAATCCACAACCAGCGCAGTGCTCCTCCACGAGTGTTACCTCAGGTCGCCGGCAGCGGCCCGGCCAGTCCGCGCGGTGATGTGCCGTACAGCCAACTCACCGCCTGGCCGATCTCGTCGAATGCCAGCGACGTCCCGTCTTTGGCGGCGTAACGTCCAGGCGCCTCCGCGAAACCTGCTACGCGACTGAGCTTGTGGCCATTGATGCGCAGAATCTGGCCCGTCAACCAGCCCGACTCCGGACCCTGCAGCCACGCCACCACCTCGGAACTGCGCGCCGGGTCCAGTGCCGGGTCGGCGGCCCGGTCTCCCTTGAAAAAATCTTCGCTGATCCGGGTAACGGCCAGCGGCGAGATCGCGTTCACCGCAACGCCGTACCGGCGCGCCTCCATCGCCGTGACGACGGTGAGATTCGCGATCGCGGCCTTGGCGGCACCGTAGGCACTTTGTCCGACGTTGCCCCACAGACCGGCGCCGGACACCGTATTGACGATCCGCGCGTCGATCTGGTGGCCCCCCTTGGACTGCGCCCGCCAGTACTCGCAAGCGTGTTTGGTGACTGCGAAGGTGCCCTTGAGGTGTACGGCGATCACCGCATCCCAGTCGTCCTCGGTCGCGTTGACCACCGTCGCGTCTCGCACGATGCCTGCGTTGTTCACCACGCCGGTCAGGGTGCCGAAGGTGGAAACGGCTGCGGCGATCATGTCGGCGACGTCGCTCCACGAGGCCACCGACCCGGTATGCGCTATCGCCTTGCCGCCGGCGGCTTCGATTTCGGCGACGACCTGGGCGGCGGGACCCGTGTCACCCGCGGAGCCGTCGCGGCTGACACCCGGGTCGTTGACAACGACCGCGGCGCCATGCGAGGCCAGCGCGAGGCAGTGGCCGCGTCCGATGCCGCGTCCGCCGCCCGTGACCAGGACGACTCGCCCCGATAATGCTCCTTCAGTCATTGGTGGTCCTTTCGTTCGAACAGTGCACCGATGAGTCGCCTGCGCTGGTTCCAGTCGGCGCCACGCAAGTCCGCGTGGCCCGATTCGGTGACGATGAGGTCGACGTCGTGCGCGGGTGTCGATGCCGGCCTGCTCAACTGCTCGACGAAAGGGGAGTGGCCGTTCACCGTGGAAGGAACAGCGATGATGGACAGGCCGCCCCGGCTCATGCTGGCCGCCGCGCAGTAGTCCGGATGTCCACCGATGCCGCCGACGATTTTCTCCCCGACTCCCTCGACGTTGATCTGACCGAACGGATCGATTTCGAGGGCGGTGTTGACCGCGACCAACGGAATGCCTCGAGACAGCCGGGTGAGGTCGTGGGTGTAGTCGATGCCGTGCAGGATCGGCTTGCCGTCGACCCAGCGGTAGAGCGTTTGGGTCCCGAACAGGTATGTGGCACTGGGCATTCTGATGAGCAGTCCGCGAGAGTCGAGGTCCACGACGGCGTCGGTCAACAGGCCGGTGTCGATGTGGAGCGGCCGTCGCGTGCGGTTGAGCAACGCGGTGCCCAGCTTGCCGGGGCCGTACTGCAACCGTGCGCCTTCGGGTACGAATCGCAGCACCGCGTCGGCCAGGGCTTCGTGAACCGCGTCGGGAAAGACGCTGGGCATCTCGACGGGGCCCTCTGAGGTATGGCCGATGAACTCGATCGCCTCGGCGGCCAGGGGCGGGCCGGCGTCGGCGAGCGGGGCTTCCGTGTCGGCGATGGCGAAAACGGCCGTACCGGCGTCGACGATCTCGCGTTGCCAGGACACCTCGGTGCTGAAATGGAAGCGGCCCGCCCTGTCCACCAGGCGGGTGATGAGTATGTCGGGGCGGAGCACGCCTCTCATCAGCGAGACAACTGAACTGAGCCGGGTCGGGACGAAACGCGCTGTCGGCGAACCCAGTACGTTCCGCACGCCCCAGCCGGGCATAATCGCGACGACTTCGGCGAAGGCGTCGGGCTCGAACCCCTGCATGGGCGAGGGCAACCAGCCGACGACAAGTCGAACCCCACCGATCTCTCGTGCCACCGCGCTGAGCGTGGCGCACACCGAAGCGCCGTCGCCGGTACACCGCGGCGCGCCCACACCGTCGCCGAGCGCGACGGTCATGCCTGGGCGCAGCTTGTTTCGCAGTGCGGCAGAGAATTCCGTCTGTATTGGGTCGACAGTCACCGCGGCTCTTTTGGCAGACCCAATATCCGCTCTCCGAGGATGTTGCGCTGAATTTCGCTGGTGCCGCCGAGAATCGTCTGTGCGCGCGCAACCAACATCGCGCGGACCAACTCAGCGTCGTCTGAGTCGTCGGAGGGGTCGACGCAGACATCTGTGCCGAGCACTTCGGTGGCGAGGTCACCGAGGTCGCGGTCGGTCTCCGACGTCATCAGCTTGAGAACAGAGAAGGCCGACGACGACGTATCCCCTTCCTCGATCGCGCGCTCCCAGGTGAACCGCAACAGCCACATTCGCGCCCACAGCTTCGTCATCGATTGGGCCAGAATGGGATTCAGCTGATCGCGGTCACGTGCCGCCTGCATCATTCGGTCGAGCAGCTTGAACATCCCCACGGCATTCGAACCCAGCGTCAGCCGCTCGCGGCCCAGCGTGACCAGGGCGATCGTCCACCCTTGGCCCTCCTCGCCGATCAAGTTGTCTTCGCTCAACTCGACACCGTCTAAGAAGACCTCGTTGAACTTGCTCTCGCCGTCCATCTGCCGAAGCGGCCGCACCGAGACGCCGGCAGCATCCATCGGAACGATGAACATGCTCAACCCACGATGTGAATCCGGTCCGGTGCGGGCGAGCAGCAAACCGAATTGCGCCGAATTCGCGGCCGAACTCCAGACCTTCTGCCCATCTATGCGCCACCCCGAGGCGGTCTTCTGCGCCTTGGTCCGCACACCGGCCAGGTCGGACCCCGCACCGGGCTCGGAGAACAGCTGTGTCCAGACATGGTCTCCCAGTCGGATGGGCTCGAGGTAGCGCGATCGCTGCTGCTCGGAGCCGAACTTGATAAGGACCGGTCCGACTAGGTCGATGGCGGTGATCGCAAGCTGGCGAGGCACCCCGGCGCGAGCGCACTCCTCGGCGAACAGCGCCTGATAGGCAACCGACGCATCGGTACCGCCGAAGTCGACCGGCCAATGCAAGCACACGTAGCCGTGCCGAGCGAGGTACTTGTGCCAGGCGCGGCCGGGCTCGATGTCCTCAGCGGTCGGCGTGGGGCCGTAGTTCCGAAGTCCCGGCGGTTTCGGCGCACCCTCCAAGAAAGCACGGAACTGCGACCGGAGCGCCGCGACGTCCTCGGTCGCCCCGCGACCCCTCGACGTCTCAGCTGACGTCGAGTTAGATGCCGTATTCGTCAAGGACCGATTCCATCGCGTTGAGGAGGATGATCCCGGATATCGGAGCATCCGAGACCTGAACCAAAATCGACAAACATTTAGTTATTTCTAGTAGTGTAGCCACCGGCGCGTTGCTTGGGCAAGGCGATTGCGCAGCGATCCGAGAAGACAGGCGGAGGAGATGGACCTTAAACTGCAACGGGCGGCGGTGTGGTGCGGAGTCGTGGCACTGGCATCCTTCGGATTGTTCTTCTGTTTGATCGCAGGTTTGATTCCACCGTTGTCACCGACATCGAGTGCTGAACACATCGCGTCGACACTGGTCGCGAACAAGCTGCGCATCCGCATCGGGCTTGCATTCTGTATGTACTTCGTCGCGTGGTTCATGCCATTCCTTGCCGCGATCTGCCTGCGGCTGCGGCAGATGGAGGGCAAGTGGGGTGTGCTGTCCATCACGCAGATTTTCTCCGGCGTCGTCGTCGTGCCGGGTTTCATCTTCCCGATGATGATTCTCGCGACGGCGACGTTCCGTCCCGGACAACGGCCGGTCGAGATCACCCAGACCCTCGATGACGTCTTCTGGTTGATGTTCGTGGGCATCGTTGGAACATTGGTCGTGCAGGCGGCGGTGTTGGCAATCGCAGCGTTTATCGACCAGCAGAACCCGCCCGTGTTTCCGCGCTGGTTCGGATACCTCAACATCTGGTATCTGGTTCTGGCGACTCCCGGGGGCGCGGTCATGCTCTTCAATGACGGACCGCTTGCTTGGAACGGGGTATTCGCGTTCTGGATTCCGTTAGTCGCGTTCAGCGTGTGGATTGTCGCCCTGGTTGCCGTTATGTTGCGATCGATCTCAGCGCAGCAGACCGCAGAGCGCGAGGTCATCGCTGCGTGAGATCCGGTTGGGTAGGAACCGGCTAAGAAGAATGAGAATCTGCGTTGGCGAGATTCATGACCACCCGACTGAGCGGCCTGTCCATCGAGCCCGCCGCAGGAATGTCCAGCGACTCCACGGCCGTCACAGCAGCGACGTTGTCGCGCAGCAGTTCTGGCGTCAGCGATGACCAGCGAACAGGTTAGTGACGCCGGCGGGGAAGAGATGCCATGGATGAGTTTTCGCAAGCGCGACTGACCGGAGACGCATTCGCACGACTGCTGGAAGCCCAGACCGAGTGTGTCGTCAGCTGGATTGACGGCAAGGGCCGACCGGTTTCCGCGGTGCAGACATACCTGTGGAGACAGGATGCGCTTTGGGTGACCTCGTATCGCGACCGGCCTCGGGTAAAGGCGCTGAAAGTTAACCCGCACAGCGCAGTCTGCCTGTCGAGTGCGGGTACTGAATTGCCTCTCCAGCAGATGGCCAGCGCCCGCACGCTGGCCGTCGTACATACCGACGACAGCACCGGGAGCTGGTTTTACCCGGCGTTTTGTGAACGCGCTTTCCCTGAGATGCCCGAGGAAATGGCAATCCTGCTTGCCAAGCAGGATCGGGCAATCATCGAATTACGGCCGCAGGCCTGGAATACCTTTGACGGCAGCAGATTACGTGCCAGCCTGCGCCGGTAGACCGTCCCGGGACGTAGGGGGAGTGGTCGTGGTGATCATCACTGACGTGAGCATAGGCCAATTGGTCGAAGCCGCCGACTGGGCGCAGCAACTGTTCGCCGGCCTTACCGACCGCTCGCAACGGTTCACTGATGCCGAACGGCACATCCTCTCTAGAACCCGCGACTGGTTAGCGCGATCGGCGAGTGTGATTGGGGCGAGGCTGTGGTGCGATCGCGCCTGGGAGGAACGCACGCAGTAGGCCCTCATCACCGCCGACCTCGTCACCACCCGGATCCTCGATGAGACTGAACGCGATCCGAACTATCCAGTGAGCCATGTGATACGGCGAGATGTCGGTGCGCACCTCACCGGGCACCGCGCTGGCGAATCGAGCAGCCAACCCTTCGACGATTCCCGTGCGCCATGCCTCGGACCTTTCCGCCGCGCGATGTGTTCGGGCCAAGTCGTGGGGTGCTGTCATCGACAGCATGGTCGGGTTGCTCCGCGCTGCGCGAAGCCCGGCCATCACTGCGTTGATCAATCGGTCGATGAAGGGACCATCCTCGCCGAAATAGGGATCAGCGGCCTCGACGACGAGATTGGTCGCCTTGACGAAGCACGCCGCGAGGATGGCGTCCATGTTGGGGAAATACGAATAGACGGTCGTGCGGTGGACGCCCGCCTTCGCCGCCACGTGTGTCACCTTGGTTCGGCTCGGTCCGCGCTCAGCGAAACAGGCTTCGGCCGCTTGGATGAGCCGTTCTCGCGCGTCGTCTTCCGTGAGGGGGAGGTCCGCGCCCCATGCCGGGGCGCGGTGCCTGTCCGTCCCCGCTGCCGAGTCGAGCGTGTTCATCGCCCTCCAAGCTTTCACCCTTAGGTTGACCGTAGGCTACATCACTCGCTAGTGTGCTGAGTGAACTACAGAGTATTCAAAAGTGTAGTCGCAGTCGGTATCGCACCGGCTTTCCGCCAGCCCGCGCGAATCGCCGCGGAGACCGGCAGGACTCATCGAGGAGGACGCACTCGTGTCGATGCCAACAACGACTTCGGTTGCCGAGAATTTCGACCACCACTCGCCGGAATTCCGGGAATCGGCGCACGAAACGCTGGCCGCAATGCGATCGCGTTGCCCGGTGGCACATTCCGAGCAACATGGCGGGTTCTGGACGTTGCTCGACTACGAGTCGGTGTTCGAGGCCGCGCGCGACGATGATCTGTTCAACTCGTATCCCTCGGTGGGAGTGCCCGCGAGCGGTGCGCCGTTCCCCATCCTTCCGATCGAATCGGATCCGCCACTGACGCAAAAGCTCCGTCAGGTTACGGTCAAGGCATTCTCGCCGGGACAGGCCGAGGCGCTGCGGTCGCGCGCTCGCCGGATGGCCAGAGAGATGGTCAACGGATTCATCGAGCGCGGACACTGCGATATCGTCGGCGAACTGACGACGCCTATGCCGGCCAAGCTGATTCTGCTCATGCTCGGTTTCGACGAATCAAAGTATTTGCAATGGGTGCACTGGGTGCATTCGATGGTGCACGACCGCACGCACGACGAGGAGAAGGCCGGTGCTGCGGTTATGGAGATGTTCGGTGAGATCTACAAGAACATGACCGAGCGTCGGGAGAGCGGTGACATTGGCGACGACGTCTTTGGCCGCATTCTGGGCGGGCAGATCGATGGAGTCCCCATGGACGACACCCAGATCCTCATGTACACGGTGCTGATGATGTTGGGCGGCATGGACACCACCAGCGGGCTCACCGGCAACGTGCTGTTCGAACTGAGCCAGCGCCCGGAGCTGAGACAGCAGTTGATCGACGACCCGGGCCGGATCACGACGGCGACGGATGAGTTTCTGCGGCACTGCACACCAACTTTGGGGTTGGCACGCACCGTGTCACGTGACGCGGAGTTCCACGGCAGCCAACTGGAAGCGGGGGACCGGGCAATCCTGATGTGGGCGGCCGCCAACCGTGACCCGGCCGTCTTCGAAGACCCCCATACGATCCGCCTGGACCGCGCGAACAGCCAGAAACACATGGCTTTCGGTGTCGGAATACACCGTTGCCTCGGATCTCACCTGGCTCGCGTGATGTTCCAGGAGATGCTCAGCGAAGTCCTCGAGAGACTGCCGGATTACCGCCTCGACGGCACACCCAAGCGTTTCGAAGACGCCGGTGAGGTCTGGGCCATGCGTGAACTGCCCATCGCCTTCACTCCGGGGCCACAGATTGACACCGGAGGAGAGCAGTGACCATTCGCATCGAATTCGATGCCGCACATTGCGTCGGTCACGCGCTGTGCGCGGCCGCTGGACCAGACGTCTACCACCTCGACGACACCGGCTACTGCATCCCGCCCGAAGGGGAGGTCGCTGCCGCGTTCATCGACCAGGCCCACCGAGGGGCCGACGCCTGCCCCGAGCGAGCCATCACCGTCATCGAGCGTTCAACCCCGGACTAACCGTGTGGGGGTGTACTCGAGCACTTCCTCGCCGTGTTGGTTGCGGACGCTGACGGTGCTTGCCACCATGCCGCGGTCGGGCTTTTTCGTCGCACGGGATTCGGTGATGGTGACCACAGCGTGCAACGTGTCGCCGACGTACACGGGCCGCCGCGCCGTCAAAGTCATCCCCAGGAAAGCGATCCCGGTTCCGGCGAATGCCAGGGTCTGTATCAACAATCCCTCCGCGACGCTATAGGTCAGGGCAGCCGGTACTAGTCGACGGCCGTTGCTCTCGAGGACATCTGACGCGTCCATGAAGAGTGGTTCGGTGAACCCGGCCCAGGTGACGAACTGGACGAAATCGGCTTCGGTCACCGTGCGGCTGCCGGTGCGGAAGGACAAGCCCACTGGAAGCTCATCCCAGGTCCGGCCACGGTGCAGGTGAGTCGCCTGCTCGGCCGTCGATGCGGGAACGGGATCGCTCATTGGGTTCTCCTTCGCTCATATGGCCGCACGACGGACGGTCCTAGCCGCCCGCGGCCGCGCTCAGCTGACGGCTGATCACCAAACGCTGAATTTGGTTGGTGCCCTCGAAGATCTGCGTGATCTTCGCTTCGCGCATGTACCGCTCGACTCGGTAATCACGCGTATAGCCATAGCCGCCGAGCACCTGAACGGCATCGGTGGTCACCTTCATCGCGGCGTCCGTGGCCACCAGCTTGGCGACCGATGCACTACGCGAATACGGCATGCCGGCGTCGCGTCGCCGCGCGGCGTCGAGGTAGGCCGCGCGCGCCGAGTCAACGGCGGCGGCCATATCCGCCAGGACGAATCCGAGACCCTGGTGGTCGATGATGCGTCGGCCGAACGCGGTTCGCTGCCGCGCATAGGACACGGCCTCGTCCAACGCCGCTTGGGCGATGCCGACGGCGACCGCCGCGATGCCGAGCCGTCCACTGTCGAGCGCGCTGAATGCGATGGAGAGGCCTTGGCCTTCCTCGCCGATTCGCCGCTCCACGGCCAGTTCGACTGCGTCGTAGAAGGCCGACGTGGTGGGCACTCCGTTGAGCCCCATCTTGTCTTCGGGCGGACCGAATGTGAGCCCCGCCGCGTCACCCGGTACGAGGAAACAACTGATGCCGCGCGACCCTTCAGCGGTGCGCGCAAACAGCGTATAGAAGTCGGCCACACCGCCATGTGTGATCCACGCTTTGGTGCCGGTGATCTGGTATCCGTCGACCGTTCGCACCGCTTGGCACCGGAGGGCGGCGGCGTCGGATCCCGCGTCGGGTTCGGACAGGCTGTAGGCGCCGATCGTGGCGCCACCGAGCATGTCCGGGAGCCACCGCCGCCGCTGGTCTTCGGAACCGAATGCCAGCAACGGATGGCATGCGAGGCTGTGCACGCTGACCGCCACCGCCACCGCCGCCCAGCGTGCCGCCAACTCTTCCAACACCTGGAGGTACACCTCAAACGGTTGGCCGCCGCCGCCCCAATCGTCGGGTTGCGACAGGCTCAGCAGCCCCGCGTCGCCCAGTGTCTTGAAAACCCCTTCGGGATAGGTGTGTTCACGTTCATGGTGATCGACGATGGGATCAAGAGCTTTGTCGGCCACCTGCCGCACCAGGTCGATGAGGTCGCGCGCTTCCGGTGTCGGCAGTAGTCGCTCGACGGTCACGGTCTTCTCAAGCCTCCTCGCGGACTGTGTCAATCACGGCCGTTCGCTCTACCTTGTTGATGGCTCACGTGGCAGTCCCAGAAGACGCTCGGCAACAAGGTTTCTGATGATCTCCGATGTCCCACCGGCGATAGTCAAGCACCGGCTGAACAGGTAATCATGCGTGACCTCGGGTGCGCCGCCGATGAGCAGAGCGGTCCTGGCGATGCTCAGCGCTAGCTCGGCCACGCGCTGAGCATGTTCGGCGCCAACGATTTTGACGATGTTGCCTTCAACGCCCGGGCCCGATTCGAACACGGCGCGGGCGGCTTGGCGCATGTTGAGCGCAGCGATGCCATAGGCCTCAACGAGCAGGGCCCCGACCTCACGCGCAAGTCCGCGATCATTTCCGCCATGACGTCTCATCAGATCGAGTAAGGATTCGGCCTCCATCGTGACCGAACCGCCTCCGATCGAAACCCGCTCGTTGCCCAGCGTCGCCATGGCGACCGCCCAGCCTGCGTTGACGGCTCCGACGACATCGCGGTCGGTGACAAGAACATCGTCGAAGAACACTTCATTGAACAGTGTCTCGCCGGTGATCTC
The DNA here is from genome assembly GCF_001666835.1 of Mycobacterium sp. E3251. Taxonomy (GTDB): domain Bacteria; phylum Actinomycetota; class Actinomycetes; order Mycobacteriales; family Mycobacteriaceae; genus Mycobacterium. The sequence continues at coordinate 89,613 of NZ_LZJF01000197.1, forward strand.
GGTGAGCGGGCGAATGGTCACCCCGGGGGCGGCAAGATCGATGATCATCGCCGTGATGCCTTTGTGTTTGGCCGCGTCGGGGTCAGTCCGGACGGTGGCCAGGCCGCGCTGACAGTTCATTGCGTCGCTGGTCCACACCTTCTGCCCGGTGACCAGCCAGCCGCCGTCAATCCGCTTGGCGCGGGTAGAGACCGCCGCAGCGTCAGATCCTGCACCGGGCTCACTGAACAGCTGGCACCATCGCACCTCGCCTTCAAGGCTCGGCCACATCAACCGCTCGATCTGTTCGGGGGTGCCGTGTTGCAGCAGGGTCGGGACCACCCATTCGCCCAGGCCGAGGCTCGGCTTGTCCAGCCCGGCGAGCACCTCCTCGATCACCAGCTGTTCGGCGGAGTCGGCGGCGCGACCGTAAGGCTTCGGCCAGTGCGGCTGCAGATAGCCGCTTCGCGCCCAGAGTTTCTGGCGGTCTTGATCTTTCGTCGTGGCGAGGTCGGCGCGAAACTGCTCCGCTGACTGCCGGTATTGCGCGGCCTCGGGCGGCAGGTCGACGGAATTGTGCCGGCGCAACCCGTCGCGTTGCATGTCGTACACCGCGTCACGAAGCACTGATTGATCGCCGAAGAATGCATGCAACACCGTCGCGCGCCGGACGTACAGGTGGGCATCGTGCTCCCAGGTGTAGCCGATGCCGCCGAGTATCTGAATGGTCTTCAATGACACTCGTTGGTACGCCGGCAGCGCATGGCCCGCGGCCATTGCGGCCGCCAAATCAGCCTCACTGCCGTTGGCGCGTGCCGCATCCCAGACCACACCCGTTGCCAGTTCGGTGTCAAAGAGCATGTTGGCGCAGTGGTGCTTTACGGCTTGAAATGACCCGATCGGCCTGCCGAACTGCTCGCGGGTGGCCGCGTAGGCCGTGGCCATTTCGGTGCACGCGGCAAGACCACCGGCGGCCTCGGCGGCCGCGAATAGACGCAAGATCTTCATAGCCGGCAACGCCGCTCCGACGAGCGTATCGGCTATCGGCGCCGACGACATCGCAACAGCTGCAATGGGTCTCATCAGCCGATCGATGCTGTCGGTGCGTCGAGCCTCGACAGCGTCGCCCGCGGGAACGATCAGCACGTCTTGTCCGGCCCACACCAGATACAGGTCGGCTCCGGGCTCGGAGAGCGCAGGGACGGCGTCAACCGACATGCGCGACCCGGTCGCGATTGCATCGCCGGCGAAGGTTATGCCGGCAATGACATCGCCGGACACCAACCCCGGTAACCAACGCTCGCACTGTTCATCGGTGCCGAACTGGGCAATCACCGATGACGCCGCGGCCGTCGGCAGGAAGGGGCCGCCGAGCGCGGCACGGCCGAGCTGTTCGAGCACGATGGCCAGCTCGGGCAGGCCATAGCCCTGGCCGCCGTACTTCTCGTCGACGTGCATTCCGAGCCACCCGGTCGACACGATCTCCTTCCAGAGGGGATCGGTCGACCACCAACGGTCGGGGACATCCGGGTCGAGCAGGATCCGGCGTGCGGAGGCGATACCTCCGCGCCCGGACACCATGGCACTCGCCACCTCGGCAAGGTCGCGATGGTCTTCTGTAATCGCCAGCGGCACAGGCAACGCTCCATTCTCGGTTGTGACGTCAACGGCTCGTCGCTGGACGACGACGTGCTGGTGAAACAGCTATTGATCGCAATTCGGTTATGGCTGAATGGAGTTCACGCCGGGTGGCCAGGTCGCTGCTGGTCGAGGTGAGTGCTGTATTCATCCCTGATGGATTCCATTGCGTTGAGGCGGCGTGTCAACAGCGCGATCTCGGCCTCGTCATCGGAGTCGGCGGCGTCGAGCTGGCTCAGCCGCACCTGCGTGCGGCCGATCTCCTCGACGAGACGTTCTCGTGCCTCGTCCTTGGTCAGCAGGTCCTGGTCGGTCCAGTCGGATAGCGGCAGCTGTTCGACCGGCTCGACGCCGTCGGCGGTCATGCAGATCGTGGAAAGTTGTACAGCTTGCGCGTGTTGAGCTCCACCATCTGGTGCACCTCGTCGTCGGGAACATCCTTGAACGCCTGGGCTGCGCGCTCCCGGCTCTGCGGCCAGAATGAGTCCGAATGCGGGTAGTCGCACTCCCAGGTGATGTTGTCCATTCCGATCTTGTGCCGCGACTCCACGCCGAAGTCATCTTCGATGAAGCAGCCGTGGAAGTGGCGCCGGAACAAATCGCTGGGCAGCACCTCTTGGTTGATGTTCTGGTAGTGGCGGTGTTTGCGCCACACGCTGTCGCAGCGTTCAAGGATATAGGGGATCCAGCCGATGCCGCCCTCGGATAGCCCGACCTTGAGCTTCGGATGCTTGTGCAGCGCATGGGAGAACAGCCAGTCCGTCAACGCGCCCATGCTGATGGTCCCCATCAGCACGATGAAGACCGCAAACGGCGCGTCCGAAGCGATCGGCGGGGGGAAGCCGCCGGAACCGAAGTGCTGCGCCAGCACTAAGTCGGTCTCCTCGAACGCCGACCACAGTGGGTCCCAGTGATCGCTGTGCAGCGACGGCAGCCCGAGCCGATCCGGCAGGTCGGGGAAACTGACGCACTTGGCGCCCTTGGCGGCCATCCGGTGGAGTTCCTTGATGCTCGCGTCGAGGTCCCAGAACGGCAGGATCGCGACGGGCACGAACCGGTCCGGCGCGGTCGCCGCCCACTCGTCGATGTGAAAGTCGTTCCAGGCCTGGGAGCACAGCAGCGCGAGATCTTTGTCCTCACCCTCTGCGAAGACCGCGCCCGCGAACCGCGGGAAGGACGGAAAACAGGTCATCGCCTGCACGCCATCGATGTCCATGTCAGCCACCCGCGCCTTGGGGTCGTAGCAGCCCGGAATCATGTCGTCGTAGCGGACCGGTTCGATGCCGTATTCCTCCGGCTTTTTGCCCGCCACAGCGTTGAGTCCGATGTAGGGGTAGATGCGACCTTCGTACTCCCACACCTGACACATCTGGCCGGTGTCGGGCCGCTCCCACTCGATGATCTTGGGTCCCGCTCCCAGGTATTTCTGGGGCAGGCGGTCGCTCCAGACCTTGGGATGCTCGATCAAGTGGTCGTCTACGGAGATCAGCTGCATCCAGGGCTGCAGGGGCATCGGTGCTTCCTTGTGGTTCGAGGGACGTGCAAAACAGAAAAACATTTAGTTATTTCTGAGGTAGTGTAGTAGCTCGCCGGACGATGCGGCAAGCGGGTCTGGCCAGCATGTTCCCTTTGTGTGCCCGGGTCGACCCGCTGACGTCGTTGGGTGCGCTGAGTCGGCAGTGGAGTCGGCCGTGGCACCGCTGCCACAGGACTGTAATCGGAGGTTAGTCGTGAACTTCGACCTCGAGGGCAAACGGGCCCTCGTCACTGGCAGCAGTTCGGGAATCGGCGCGGGCATCGCTACGGCGCTCGCCGCCGAGGGGGTATCCGTGGTCATCCATGGCCGCAACGCAGATCGAGTAAACCTGGTTGCCAACGAGATTCGACAAAGTGGCGCGCGAGTCGCCGCCGCGGTAGGCGACTTGGCTAGCGAGGATGGCGCCGCGGACGTTGCGAGAATGGCAGTCGCTGCCTTCGGCGGGATAGACATCCTCGTCAACAACGCCGGCGGAGCGTCGGAGACGGGAGTGCAGTCGTGGTTCGATCTGCCCGTGTCGGAGTGGGGGGCCACCTATCGGCGCAACGTGCTTTCGGCGGGCTATCTGGTTCACGCGCTGGCGCCGGCGATGAAGGAGAAGGGCTGGGGCAGGATCATCCAGATCGCCTCCGCTGCGGGAATCATCCCGACGTCGGGCCAGCCGGATTATGGACCGTCCAAGGCGGCGATGATCAACATGTCCATGGGCCTATCAAAGGCGTTGGCCGGCAGCGGTGTAACGGTCAACACGGTGATGCCGGGCATGATCATGACCAGCGGGCTCCGTGACTTTTTACGCATCTTCGCCGAGCGCCGCGGCTGGGGTGACGATCTGGACCGCGCCGCGGAATATGTGCTGAAAGGTACTGGGCAGACCGTCCATCGAATCGGCCAAGTCAGTGACGTCGCCTATGCCGTCACGATGCTCGCCAGCCCGAAAGCCGAGTTCTTCAACGGGATGAACCTTCACATCGACGGCGGAGCGACGGGATCGATCTATTGACTCTCAAATTCACCCTCGAATATCCGAGTGACGTTCCGACTGCAGGCCCCGAGTTCCGTGACCCGACGGTCATGCGCGTGATCGCCAGTCAGGCCGAAGCGCTCGGCTTCGATGCGATAGCGCTGGCCGACCATCCGGCACCGTCGGCGAAGTGGCGACGGGCCGGCGGCCATAACACCTTCGAGCCCGCCGTCGCTTTGGCCTTTTTCGCGGCAGCCACCACCACGATCCGGTTGATGACGCACCTGTATGTGTTGCCATTTCGGAATCCGTACCTGGTCGCGAAAACTCTTACGTCGTTGGACATCGTGTCCGGTGGGCGGTTGATCGCCGGCGTGGGAGCCGGTTATCTCCGTTCCGAGTTCGCTGCTCTGGGAGTCGACTTCGACGCCCGAGTCGGGCTCTTCGACGAATCGCTGACTGCGCTGCGACGAATCTGGACCCACCCCGAAGAGCCGGTCTCCGGATCGAATTTTGCCGCCACCGGGGAAATGAACCTCGACGTGCCGATCCAAAAGCCCCATCCACCGCTGTGGATCGGCGGCAACAGCGTCGCGACCCTGCGACGCGTCGTTGAGCACGGCAGCGGCTGGAGTGCGGTGGTCGCCCCGGCATCCATGGCGTCGTCGGTCCGGACCACCGCTATCGTCGGGGCGGAGGACTTTTCACGAGCGGTCGACAGACTGCGAGAGATGCTCGCGGCATCCGGCCGCGACCTGAACAGCGTTCAAATCCAGGTCGCCGCTCCCTCGGTCGATTTCGACGATGCCGCTGCGGTATCCGGACTCGACGAATACGTTTCCGCCATGACCCGCGCAGGGGCGACGCACATCCTCGCCCACGCCGACGCCTCCTCGGCAACGGTGGCCGAAACCTACCTCACCCGCTTCGCTGAGCATTTCGGCATGGCTGCGTAGGCGGGCGCGCTCCCGCCGTCACAGAATCTTTGCTTCGACGGCCAGTCGGTCCCAGTGGTCGTCGGGCCGGCCGAACAGCACCTCATCGGTGCAGGCCCGGCGGACAAACAGGTGTGCGGAGTCCTCCCATGTGAAGCCGATGCCGCCGTGGATCTGCACGTTGGCGTTCGCCATTCTGCGCAGGGCTTCCGAACACACCGCTTTTGCCATGCTCGCACGCCAGCCCAGCTCGCCCGGCATGTCGCCGTCCGCGGCCTGCAACGCCGCCTGAGAAGCCGAGCGCGCCCACTCGAGGTCGATGAGCATGTCCGCGCACTTGTGTTTGATTGCCTGGAAGCTGCCGATCGGCCGATTGAATTGCACACGTGTGCGGGCGTATTCGGTCGAGATCTGGAGCACGCGCTCGCAGGCACCGACCTGCTCGGCGCTCAGCACCGCCATGGCGAGGTCGACCGCGCGCCCTACGACATCATCGACGGGATCGCTGCAGGACAGTCGCACCGCCGGTGAGCCGGTGAAGGCTAGCGTCGCCATCGGACGGGTGCCGTCGAGCACGCGCTCGCGCTCGGCGCTGACGCCGCAGGCGGTGGCGTCGACGACGAACAACGCAGGTTGCCCGTCGGCGATCGCGGCGACCACCAAATCATCTGCGGCATGGCCGTTCAGCACGTGCCGCGCCACCCCGGTGACGCTCCAGCCGTTGGCGGTGGGCTCGGCGTTGAGAGTGACGGCGCCACGCCGCCACAGCCCGCCGTCGCCGGTGAGCACCGCTGCAGCGGTGCGGTTACCCTCAACCAGCTCCGCCAGTCGATCTTCTGAGTTCGGATCTTGTGCTCGCAGTTCAATCAACAGTCCGGTGGCGAGTACCGCCGACGCGAGGAACGGCACGGGCGCCAGCGCCCGGCCCAACTCGTGGGCGACCACTCCCAAAGCCTTCGCGCCGAAGCCGGCACCGCCGAGGTGATCCGGCAGCGCGATCGCGGTCACGCCCACCTGATTGCAGAGCACCTTCCACAATTCGGTGTCGATGCCGCGCTCGTTGGTTTCACCGTCGTATGCCACCGCGCGTACTCGGTCTTCGGGTGCCAGTCGCTCACAGGCGGAGCGAACGGAATACGCGAGCTGTTGACGTTCGTCGACGTCCAACTCCGTCATCGACTTCCTCCTGCGATCTGTTGGGCTAGCTCGGATTTCGCGATCTTGCCCAGTCCTGTGAGCGGAAACTCGTCGACGATGACCAGGCGCTCGGGCCACTTCTGTTTCATCAGGCCGCGTTGGTCCAGAAAGGCGCACAGCTGGTCGAGGGTGAGGTCGGGTTGGCCGGGCGAGCGTCGGACGACCGCGCAGACCGCTTCCCCGCGCAGTTCATCGGGCTGGCCCACCACCGCGACCGCGTCGATGAGCGGGTGCGCAAGCAGTTCGTTTTCAATCTCGTCGGGGGAGATGTTCTCACCCTTACGGATAATCAGGTCTTTGATTCGGCCGGTGATCACGACACGTCCGTCGGGGCGCAGGTGGCCCCGGTCGCCGGTGCGGAACCAGCCGTCCGGTGTCACCGCACGTGACCACTGCTCGGCATCGATATAGCCCGGTGTCACATTGGCGCCGCGCAACTCGATCTCACCGGTCCCGCCGATCCGAATGTCGGCCCCGGGAATCGGCCGACCGGAGGTATTGGACTGCTGCTCCTCGGTATCGGTGGCCTCGCTGACGCAAATCATCGGCGCCTCGGTCATGCCGTAGGCGTGCAGGATCGGTACCCCCATGTGCCGCCGCACCTTTCGGTGCAGCTCGGGCGGGCAGGGCGCGCCGCCGCCGATCAACATCCGCAGCGACGGAATCAGAGGCTCGTCGCTGCCGGATGCGAGCTGCTCCGACAGCAGCATCTGATAGAAGGCGGTGCTGGAACCGGACACCGTGACCCGGTGGGCCGCCAGGATGCCAGGGAGCTGGGCGGCATCGACCTTGGGCAGCATGAGCGCCGAGAACGCCCCGATCAAACCGGCTGCGACATAGAGGATTCCGCCGACATGGGCTATCGGAAACGCGATCGTCCCGATTTCGTTTTCGTGCTCGCCAAGGCCGAGGTGCGCTGCAAAGCCACGTGCCGACGCCAACAGTGTGGTGTCCGTGTGCGTGACGCCCTTGGGGCGGCCGGTCGAGCCGGAGGTGAAGTAGATCCACCTGGCGTCGTCGGCTGAGCGCGTGCCGACGAGCATGGGGTCCAGACCTTCGGGCATGTCGCGCAGCACATTGAGGAAGTCGTCGGGCAACCTGACGACGGGAACGTCGGGCGGGGCGTTGGCTGCGGTCGTTCCGTCGACGACCAAGATGTCGGCATTCGCGACATCGTGGGCGGCGCGTACCTCGCGCTGCCGATACAGGTGGAGGACGGGCGCCTGCGTCACCTGGGTTCGAGCCAGCGCGAGCATCAGGACCGCCGCGTAGGTGTACGACGGTAATTGCCACGCCACCGTCATCTCGGGTCGGACACCCGCCCGTGCGAGCCAGCGGGTGCCCGCCGCGGAGAGCGACGCCACATCCGCGACAGTGAGCGTCGCTCCCGATTCCTCCCGCAGCAACGGCTGGTTTGGTCGGGCACTCGCACATTCGTCGAGCAGCCCCGCGATGGTGTCACCCGTCACTGCCCGGCCTTTTGCCGATTCGCTCCTCGCGCGCGATCGTCCGCAGGTGCGCTCATCTCGACAGGATGGCGACCGCGGCGGTGCCCGGGGATCCGTAGAGCTGAGCCAGCGCGACGCGCGGATCGTTGGGCACCTGGCGCTCGCCGGCGGTTCCCCGCAACTGATGGACCAGTTCGTATACCTGCCGGAGCCCGGAGGCGCCCACCGGTTCTCCGTTGGCCAGCAGACCGCCGTCGGTGTTGATCGGCAAGCGGCCACCGATCTCTGTGGCACCGTCGTACATCAGCGCCTCTTGCTCGCCGTCCTTGCAGAGCCCGGTTTCGGCCATGTGAATGATCTCGGAGCCCGAGTCGGTGTCCTGCAGCTGCGCGACGTCGATGTCCTCCGGGCCGATGCCGGCCTGTTCGTAGGCGGCCTTCGCCGCTTCCGCGGTGGTGCCCGGCACGACAGGAAGTTCGATCGAGGTGCGCAGCAGTTCGTAGGCGCCTTCGCGACGACTGCGAAGCGCCGTGGAACGTAGATAAATGGGAGTGTCGGTGTAGCGCTTGGCAACGTCGGCACGGCAAACCACGACGGCCGCTGCGCCCTCGTTGGGATTGCAGTACATGTATTGGCGCAGCGGAGCGTTGACGACCGGCGAGGCCAGTATCGCTTCCGGGCTCATGGCTTTCCGCCGCCACGCATGCGGCGCAATCGCGCCGTTCGCCAAATTCTTGGCAGAGACGCGTGCCAGGGTCTGTTCGCTGATGCCGTGGTCATGCATGTAACGCATGATCTTTGTGCTGAAGTAGTGGGTGGTCAGGAACATGCCTTGGTCGCCGTACCACTGCGGCAGTCCGGCGACGGCGGGATCGGCTCCGAAGGCGCCGCGCGGATGTTTGTCGAGACCGACACCGACGGCGATCTCGGCTTCGCCGAGTTGGACGTCACGCGCGGCCAGGGTGAGCAGAGAGTTGCCCGTGGCACAGCCGCTCAGGGTCGCGCGCGCAGGCAACCCGGTCATTCCGACCAGTCCGGTGACCGCCTCGGGATTGGCGACTTCGAGGCTGCCGGCGTACAGGCTGCCGACATCCGACCACTCCACACCCGCATCGCGAAGCGCATGTCCGATCGCGACAGCACCCATCTCCAGCGCGGATCGGTCCTCGTAACGCCCGAATGGATGGAGCCCAACGCCGATGATCGCGATGTCTGGCGTGCTGCTCATGGTGCTCCTTCGGCGGGTGGCTGGTTGGACTCCGGCAGACACTAAGTCTATAACTATATATCGGATTCAAGGAGGGTAGGGTATTGAGCGTTGCACTGCTGCTGGAGATGGCCGTCTCCAGCGATCCCGACCGCCTTGCCGTGGTCGACCGTGGCATACGGCTCACCACGTCGGAGTTGAACCAGCTTGCCAGTGGGGGCGCCGGCGTGATCTGCGCTTCCGGTGTTCAGCACGTGGCCTATGTCGGCACCGGCGGGGTCCTGCTGCCGTTGCTGATCTTCTCGTCCGCGCGGGCCGCAATTCCGTTCACACCATTGAACTACCGTCTGAGTGCGGAGGGTTTGCAACAGTTGATCGAGCGCCTGCCTGCGCCGCTGGTCGTCGCGGACCCCGAGTACGTGGAACTGGTAGCAGGCAAGGGCAAGCGCGTGATGACGTCCGAGGAGTTCACGGAAGCCGCTCGTGCCGGCGAACCGGTCGAGGAGTTCGCCGAACCCGATGATGTGGCCATCGTGTTGTTCACGTCAGGGACGACTTCTCTGCCGAAGGCAGTGGAGCTGACGCACAATAATCTGACCGGTTACGTCACGGGGACAGTCGAATTCGGGTCCGCCGACGCCGACGATGCGGCGCTGGTGTGCGTGCCGCCCTATCACGTCGCAGGCGTTGGTGCGGCGCTCTCGAATCTCTATGCAGGCCGACGGATCGTCTACCTGTGCAAGTTCGGTCCGCGGGAGTGGGCGCAATTGGTCCGCGACGAGCGCGTGACCACAGCGACGGTGGTGCCCACGATGCTCGACCGCATCATCACCGCGTTGGAGGCCAGCCCCACTGATCTCCCAACGCTGCGCACTCTGGCGTACGGCGGCTCGAAAGTGGCTCTACCCTTGGTCCGCAGGACGATTGAACAGCTGCCTCACGTGGGCCTCGTCAACGCGTACGGGCTCACCGAAACGAGCTCTACCATCGCTGTTCTCACCCCGGAGGACCACCGCACGGCGCACGGCGCAACCGAGGAGTCCGTGGCGCGACGGCTGGGCTCGGTCGGCAGGCCGGTGCCAGGGATTGAGGTCCAGATCCGTGACGAGAACGGCGTGGTGCTCCCGCCCGGGCAGATGGGTGAGCTGTTCGTGCGGGGGCCCCAGGTATCAGGCCGATACACCGGAATCGGTTCGGTGCTCGACGCCGACGGCTGGTTTCCCACCAGGGACACCGCGATGCTCGATGAGGACGGCTACCTGTTCATCGGTGGCCGAGCCGACGACACGATCATTCGCGGTGGCGAGAACATCGCCCCTGCGGAGGTGGAGGACGTGCTTGTCGAGCATCCCGACGTCCACGAGGTGGTCGTGGTCGGTGTCGACGACCCGCAGTGGGGGCAGATCATAGTCGCGATCGTGGTACCCGAGCCGGGCGCCGAGCCGGAGGTCGAAGAACTGCGCGAGTTCGTTCGCAAAACACTTCGGGGCTCACGCACCCCTGACCGCATAGTGTTCCGCGATCACTTGCCGACAACCGTGACGGGCAAGGTGCTCCGCCGCGCAATCGTTGAAACTCTGCAAACTACGGCCGGACTGCATTAGCGAGCAACGAAAGTCAAGGAGTTGAACATGATCAAGAACGGGGCGCGGCTGCAGAGCCAGGTATGTGATACGCAGGTCATCGTCGTGCGGTCCGCCGACAGTTTGGATGACTTGCGGTGCGGGGGAGAGCCGATGGTGCCCCTCGAGGCCGAGAAGTCACCCCACGCCGACCTGGACCCGGCTTTCGCCGGTGGCAGCACGATGGGCAAGCGCTACGTCGACAACGCCGGCGCCGAAGTACTGGTGACCAAGTCTGGACTTGGAGCACTGAGTGTCGGCAACACCCCGCTGGCGCTCAAAGAGGCAAAACCGCTGCCCGCCAGCGACTGATCAATCGCGCCGTGCGGACTAACTCTCCCAGCAAGCAAATTTGGCCGCGCCGAGTGTGAACGTACTGCGAAGACTTGTCCGAATTTCGCAGTAGTTCACACTCGGCGTCAGCGAACGACACTGCCCGATGGGTCAAGCGCTCGCGGTCTCCAACACCGGCGGCTTGACGGCATCGGGATCGGGATTGGCAATCGGCAGGCCCATGAACCGACGGGCGTTGTCTCCCATGAAGTCATACGTGCGTCGCCGGTCCATGCCCTCGGCGTACTTGAAGTAGCCGCGCGGCGTCTCCAGGCCCTCGGGGTGTGGCCAGTCCGAGCCGAACAACACCTTGTCCCAACCCACCGTCTGGACCACGTCTGCAACCGAGCCCTCCCAGAACGGGCTGACCCAGATATTGCGGCGGAACACGTCGTGCGGGTGTTCTGGGAAGTTCTGCGGCATCTTGCCATACGTGGACTGCAAATCATCGAAAAGTGGCTTGATCCAAGAACTTCCGTTCTCGACGCTGGCGATGCGCAGCTTCGGGAAGCGGGACAGCGTGCCGTGGCAGATCAAGCTGGTCAGCATGTCGGCGATCTCGCGGTGGCCGAGCGCGGTCCACTTGAACGCCGACATCTCGAAGGCGTTGCTGGTGTCGGCAGGCTCCCACTTCTCGATGTACTCCTGCAAGGGCGGCTGGCTCGCATGCAGAACGATAGGAAGGCCTGCGGACTCGACATCACGCCAGAACGGGTCGAACTCCGGCAGCGCGGGGGAGCGCCAACCCTTGTAACCCTTGACCGGTGCAGGCTTGATCAGAGCGACCTTGGCGCCGTTGTCGAGGATGAACTCGAGTTCGCGGCGCCCTTCGTCGACGAGGCCGAGGTTGATGACCGGCGTGGAGTAGATGCGGTCGGCGTGGGTGAAGCCCCAGTGTTCGAGCATCCACTGGTTCAAGGCGTGGATGATGGCCGCGGTCAACTCGGGATCCTCGGCCGAGGAATGCTCGACCAGGTTGGCCAGCGTGGGGTAATTCAGGCACGCGTCGACGCCTTGGCGGTCGAGTTCTTCGATCCGGTCCTCCGGGTTGCGCGCTGCGGGCGGACAGTCGATGCCTCGCCCCGACATTTCCCGCATTGTCAAGCCCTCTGGGTTCTGGCCGGAGTAGAACTTCTCGTGCGCGCCGGGAGCGGCGACCCGCTCAAACGTGGGGTTGGGCATGTAGTCCGTGATCTTGTTCAGGATCGCAATCCGGGCGTGCTTGCCGATCTGGACGAACTGCACCTTCGACTTGTACTGCTCCGGCAGGTACTTGAGCAGTGCGTCGGGCGTCTCATACATGTGCTGGTCGGCATCGAAGATCGGTGCATCGGTGAACTGCGTCATCGGGCCGCGCCTCCATTCTCGTTGGGCTCGTATCCGAGCTTTCCGCAACTTGACGAAAGTGTCAAGTTTCTACCCAGAACGATGAGTATTGTCTTTTCAAGCGCATTAATTAGTATCCGACGCAACTGTCATGTAAGTTGCGAACATGACCGTCTCCGAAGGTGCCCGCGCCGTGGACCTGCTCGACATGAGTCGTGGCGAACGCACACGCTTGGCGATCCTCGACGCCAGCAGGCGGTTGTTCCTGGAGCGTGGCTTCCGGGGCACGCCGATCAACGCGATCACCGAAGCGTGCGGGATCTCACGCGCGGGTTTCTACACGTACTTCAAGGACAAGCGCGAGATATTCAATGTGCTCGGCAAGACCGCGTATCACGATGTGCTCGCGGTGATCGCCGACTGTGCCGCGGCGATGCAGTCACCGGATCCTGATGCCGTGCGCCGTTGGGTCGGTGAGTATTTCGACTACATGGACCGCCACGGCGCGTTCGTCACTGCCGCGGCACACACGGCTCCCGACGATGAGGAGTTCCGCCGCTCGCGTAACCACATGATGACGCGGGCAGCGTGGAA
>NZ_LZJF01000198.1 GCF_001666835.1 Mycobacterium sp. E3251
GCTCCGACATGATCAGCACCTCGTGCTCATCGTCGAAGGCCTGGAAGATCCAGGTCTTGCGGATGCCGGCCGCGACGAATCTGTCGGTGGCCGAAGCGACTTCGGCGGCCAGCGCGGACACGTCGTGCACGGAGGCGATGGTGGCGACCACGACGCCGGGTGCCTCGGGCGTCGCGGCCGGCGCCCGGACGAACCTGTCGACGATCTCGCCGGCGAAGACCGCCGGGATGTCGTCGACGCCTGCCGCGTCGAACCAGTCGAAGAAGACCCGCGAGCGCAGCAGCTCCACAATCGGCTCGCGGCTGTGGACTCCGATCATCACCAGCACGCGGCCGTAGTCGTGCGTCGAGGTGTAGACCAGGACGTGGTGGGCGCCGATGTCGGCCAGGGCGGCTTTCCTGCGCTCGAGCAGAGGCCATACCCGGCTGGGATCCGGAACGCGGTAGTCCGACGCGATCACCATCGAATGAATGTCGCCGTCACTCAACGGAGTTGATCCTTCATCACTTTCCCGGTGGCATTGAGCGGCAGCTCGTCGAGAAACTGGATGGATCTCGGCGCTTTGAATCCAGCCATCCGCTCTCGGCACCATATCAGCAGGTCATCCTCGGACACCTGCGTTTTCGTTACCACGAAGGCCTTGCCCACCTGGCCGAGCCGGTCATCGGGGACACCGACGACCGCGGCTTGCGCCACCGCCGGATGCTCCAGTAGGTAGCCCTCGATCTCCGCCGGGTAGGCGTTGAACCCGCCCACGATGAACATGTCCTTCTTGCGGCCATTGATCCGGAGCCGGCCCGACGCGTCGAGGCGGCCCAGATCGCCCGTGTGCAACCAACCGTCCGTGTCGATCGCCGCGGCGGTGCCCTCCGGGTCGTCCAGGTATCCCTGCATGACGCCGTAGCCGCGGACCAGCACTTCGCCGTCCCCGGCGATGCGCACCTCTACCCCCTCGCACGGCAGCCCCGCGGTGGTGGCCACGTCCTCGAACGAATCGCCGGGCCTAGACAGGGTGACGTTGCCCGCCTCGGTCAGTCCGTACCCGGTCATCAACGTCTGGAAGGGCAATTCGCCGTGGATGCGACGGACCAGTTCCACGGGGATGTCGGCCGCGCCGGTCACGCCCGCCCGCAGCGTCGAGAGCTTGGACTTGTCGCCGACCGTCAGCAACGAGTGGTACAGCGTCGGCGGACCGGGCAGCATCGTGACACGTTCGCGCTCAACGAGATTCACCACCGTGTCGACGTCGAAAACCGCGACGGGCAGCATGGTCGCACCGCGGAGAAACGACGTGATCAGCCCCGCTTTCAGGCCGAACGTGTGGAAATACGGGTTGATCTGCAAATAGCGGTCACCCGGGCGCAGATCCGCGAGCGTCGCCCACTCCTCGTACATCCGCAGCGTCTGGCGATGGTTCATCATCGCGCCCTTCGGGCGGCCGGTCGTGCCCGAGGTGAAGATGACGTCGGCAATGTCGGTGCCACCCACCGCGCATTCGAACGGGGAGCCGCCGGAGAGAAAGCCGGATTTCAGATCGATGGCCGGTATCCCGGCGGGCGCGGTGTAATCCTGCCCGAGAAAGCCCTTCTGGACCAGGACGGCCTTTGCCTTGCTGCGGGTGATGATGTCGCCGGCTTCGTCGGCCTTGAACCGGGTGTTGACCGGAACCAGCACGCCGCCTGCGGTGAGCAGTCCGAAGGCCGCGATTATCCACTCCGCCGAGTTGGGCGCCCAGATGGCGACCCGATCACCCTTTCCGATCCCGAGCTCAGCGAAGGCACCTGCGGCGCAACGGATTCGCGCCACCACTTCGGAGAAGGTGAAGCGCAGCGGACCGTCCACGATCGCTTCCGCGTCGCCGAAGCGGTCCGCCGCGCTCAAGACCATCTCGGGGATGGTCTGCCAGTCAGGTCCGATTGGCCGGTCTGTCACACCGTGACGAGCCGAGCGAGGTTGCCGCCCATGATCTTCGCCTGGTCGTCGGTCGACAGGTGCGACAACGCCTCGATGTAATAGGTCGGCTCCGCCAGCCCCTCCGGGTGCGGCCAGTCCGAGCCGTAGAGCACCTGATCCACACCGACGAGGTTGACCAGGTCGTCGATGCCGTCCTCGAAGAACGGGCTGACGTGAATCCGACTCTTCACCATCTCGACCGGGTCGCTGGGGAACGCTTCCGGGGCCTTGCGGAAGACCTCGGCGAGGCCGTCCAGCAGCGGGGTCATCCACTTCGAACCGGCCTCGACGATCGCGACCTTCAGCTTCGGGTGGCGATACAGCGCGCCGTGGATGACCCACGAGCCCACCGCGTCCTGGATGGGCCGCCACTCGTTGAGGATGCCCATCGCGTTGGTCTGGAACGGCAGCATCTCCTGCTCGGCGCCGTCCCACTCGGAGGTGTACCGCGAGTAGCCGCTGTCGCTGGAGTGCATGCCCACCAGCACGTCGTGCTCGACGACCCGCTCCCAGAACGGGTCGAACTCGGGTACCGCGAACGACCGCGGACCGCGGAAACCGGGGACCGGCGCCGGGCGGACCAGGATGGCGCGGGCGCCACGCTTGACCGCCCACTCCAGCTCCTCGATCGCCTTTTCGACGATGGGCAGGGTGATGACCGGGGTGGTGAAGATGCGGTTCTGGTAGTTGAAGCCCCAGACCTCGTCCAGCCACTCGTTCAGCGCATGGATCAGGACGTGGATGGCTACCGGGTCGTCACGCAGCCGCTCCTCCAGGAGGCTGGCCAAGGTCGGGAACATCAGGGTCTTGTCCAGGCCCAGCTCGTTCATCGTCTCCAGGCGTGGGCCGGGTTCGAAGAACGCCGGGATCGCGCGCATCGGCTCGCCGAACAGCTCGCGCTTGCTCTTGCCCTCGGGGTTGCCGTACTTGAAGTACTCCTCCCAGGCCCCGGGCCTGGCGACGACCTCGAAGGTCGGGTTGGGAATGTAGTTGCTGATCTGGCCGCGGATGGCGATCTTGGTGCGACCGTTGATCTGCACGTACTGGACGTAGTCCTTGTACTCCTTGGGCAGGAACTTGGTCAGCGCCTCCGGCGGCTCGTAGAGATGGTTATCGGCGTCAAAGATCGGGAACGGGACGTCCACCCTGTGCGACAACTGGCCCATGAAATCCTCCTTCGCAATTTTTGAGAATTGTATTCTCTGCAGGTGTCGAACCGCAACGCACCCCGTGGATCGCCAGGGGCGGATCAGCAAGCGATGACGATTTTGAAGGTGGCCGTGGTGGGTTCGCTGGGTTTGTCGGCCTTGGAGCCGTGTGCGGTGCCGGTGATGGTGAACCTGCCGCCGTTCAGACTCATGTCCGCGTCACCTTCGCCCCCGCGCGAGTACATGCCGGTGAAGTTGCCCAGATTGCGGATGTGGACCGACTCGGCGGAAACCGGGTCGGCTCGCTCGTCGATCACGACATTTGCTCCGGAGAAGTCGCCGCCGATGTCGATCGTCCGGGTCCACTCCCGCTGACCGCATTTGACGACGTTGAACTTCGTGTCGGTCCCATTGACGGTCACGGAGGCGGTGCTGGAGATTTGGGTCGGCGGCCGCGGGGTGCATGCGCCGAGCATGGTGACCCCCAGTGACGCCGCGAGCATTGCCGCAATTCGATCCCGCATGGGCGCCCCTGTCTTCGCTGACGATAGCTCTTCGGCCTGCGGCGACGATGTTATTCTCGCACCGAGAGAATGCCAATCCCGTCTGTCTTTCCAAGGAGCGATCACGCATGGTGGACCTGGAGATCGATGACGGGTTAGCGGTGCTGACCATCGATCGCCCGCACGCGCGCAATGCCATCGCGCTGGACACCATGCAGCAGCTGGAGAAGGCGCTCGACGCCGCGGCGGGCGCCAAGACCCTGGTGATCAAGGGGGCCGGTGATCGGGCTTTTGTATCCGGCGGCGACCTCAAAGAGCTGCGCGCTCTGCGGACCGAAGAGGATGCCGCGGCAATGGCCAAGCGGATGCGCGCGATTTGTGACCAACTGGCCAGCTTCCCGGCCCCGGTGATCGCCGCGCTGAACGGCCACGCCTTCGGCGGCGGCGCCGAGGTTGCCGTCGCCGCCGACATCCGGCTGGCGGCCGACGACATCAAGATCGCCTTCAATCAGGTGGACCTCGAGATCATGCCGGCCTGGGGCGGCGCCGAGCGGCTGGCGGAGCTGGTCGGAAAGAGCCGGGCGCTGTTGTTGGCCGGCACCGGCACCGCCCTCACCGCGGACGAGGCCGAGCGAATCGGCTTGGTGGACCGGGTGTTCCCCCGCGCGTCCTTCGACGAAGGATGGCAGTCCATCGCGAGGTCGCTGGCCCGCCACCCCGCAACCGAGATAAAGCGCGTGATCAGCGGAGTTTCGGCGGACGAAGCGATAGCATCCTTCGCACGGCTGTGGGTTGCCGACGCACACTGGCGGGCCGCAGAGCGGGTGATGAACCGCACGACGAGTGCGCGACGGGCGGCCGGAGGAGCGAAATGACGGTCAGACGGTTGGGCGTGTGCGCACTGTCTTTGTCGGCAGCGCTGGCGGGTGCGACCGGTTCACTCGTGAGCGCCGGCCACGCCCATGCCGACCCGGTCATGCATCACGTCACCTACACGGTCACCGCGCAGAATCCCATCTACACCGACATTTACTACCTGGACCACCAGCCGGAGAAGTTCTCCGATTACAGCCACAACCCCTACTCGTTCACACCGCATGTCGATGTCGACCTGGCCCCGGGCAAACCGTGGAGCTTCGATCTGGACATGTCGGACCCCAATGATTACGCGATGGTCGTGGCGAGCACGGGCACCGAGCCCGGCACGCCTGGGCTTCACTGCGACTTGGCGGTCGACGGGTCCGTCGTGGTATCCAAGGACGGCCCCAAGGGCGTGCTCTGTTCGCTGCGCAACTGGTGAACCACCCAGGCACGCGGCATACCGGGGATGGGTTGCGGCTCGCCTTCCAGGCGGCGCAGGTGGCTCTCGACCAGCGCCATGGTTTCGGCGTGCCCGCCGGACATGCCGATCGCCTGCTCGAGCACCAGCATCCGCGACAGGCTGGTCATCAGCACCGTCCAGACCACCGGCGGCATCTCGGAGGTGTCCTCGCCGTAGCGTTGCAGCGCGGCCGCCACCGCTTCGCGCTGTTCGTCACGGAAACGCTCGGCGTAGTAAGCGATTTCGGCTCGCATCTCCTTGCGATGGTTCGCCAGCGCCATGAATTCCATGGAGATGCGGGTGAACCCCGGATCGGTGCCGAATCTCCACAGCGCCCACAACGGCTGCGGCGACTGCAGCGCTGCGGCCTGAAACCGCAGGCCTTCCTCGGCGCGGCGCCGGAAGACTTCGAGGAACAGGTCCTCCATGGTGCGGAAGTAGTAGTGCACCAACTGGGGCTTCAGCCCGGCCTTGCCGGCGAGGCGACGCGACGTGACGGCGGCGTAGCCCTCTTCCAGCATCAGCTGTTCGGCCGCGTCGAGCAGCAGGCCGCGATTCTTCGCGTCCGGCGCTCCAATCCTGCGAGCCGATGTCATGTCCCCGCTCCGTAGTGTGTGCCATCCCCGTATCGACCCCACGGATCGTATCGCGGTGCGGCGCCCTCGATCTTGACCCTGACATTACCGTCATGCTAAGCAGGTGCTCAGCACAATTTCGGTTCTCGAAATCGGGCGGCGCCAAACCTGCCGCCGTACACCGCCGGTAATCCAGCCCAGGGGAGACGCAATCCGATGAGTGACTATGAGTCGATCGACTTCTTCACCGATCCGTCCCTGGTCCCAGATCCGCACCCTTACTTCGACTACCTGCGCGGTCAGAACCCGGTGCTGCGGCTGCCGCACTACGGCGTCGTCGCGGTCACCGGTTACGACGAAGCCTGCGAGGTTTACAAGGATCCGGAGACGTTCTCCAACATCGTCGCCCTCGGCGGACCGTTCCCGCCGCTGCCCTTCACGCCCGAAGGCGACGACATCGGTCCCCAGATCGATGCGCACCGCAGCTCTTTTCCGATGTTCGAGCACATGGTCACCATGGATCCGCCGGAGCACACCAAGGCCCGCTCCGTGCTGGCCAAGCTGCTGACTCCAAGCCGGCTGAAGCAAAACGAGGAGTTCATGTGGCGGCTCGCCGACCGCCAGCTAGACGAGTTCCTGCGCAACGGCGAGTGCGAGTTCATCGCCGAGTACTCAAAGCCCTTCGCCACCTTGGTGATTGCCGACCTACTTGGCGTGCCGGAAGAGGATCACAAGGAGTTTCGCAAGGTCCTGGGCGCCGATCGCCCCGAAGCGCGGGTGGGCGCGTTGGATCACGAGTCGGTCGGTATCAACCCACTGGAGTGGCTCGACGACAAGTTCTGCAACTACATCGAGGATCGGCGGCGCTCGCCCCGCGGCGACGTGCTGACCTTCCTGGCGGAAGCGAAGTATCCGGACGGCTCGACGCCACCGGTGATCGAGGTGGTCCGCTCGGCAACGTTCCTCTTCGCCGCCGGACAGGAGACCACCGCCAAGCTGCTCAGCGCCGCCCTGCAGGTGCTCGGCGATCGCCCCGACATCCAGCAACAGGTGCGCGAGGACCGCAGCCTGATCCCCGCGTTCATCGAGGAATCGCTGCGCATGGACAGCCCCGTCAAGAGCGATTCGCGTCTGGCCCGCCGGGCAACGAGCGTCGGCGGTGTCGAGATCCCCGCCGGCACCGTGGTGATGGTGCTACCGGGCGCCGCCAACCGCGACCCCCGCCGGTTCGACAACCCGCACGAGTTCGACTTGCGCCGCAAGAACGTTCGCGAACACATGGCGTTTGCGCGGGGCGTGCACTCGTGTCCCGGTGGGCCGCTCGCCCGCGTGGAGGGGCGTGTCTCGATCGAACGGATCCTGGACCGGATGCCGCACATCGAAATCAACGAGGTCCATCACGGGCCGGCCGCCGATCGTCGCTACACCTACGAGCCGACCTACATCTTGCGGGGCCTGAGCGACCTGCACCTGAAATTCACCACCGCGGACGCGATCGCGTCCGTGGGCTGAGTCAAAGCGTCATGCCGACGAAGTAGCAGCCGAGCAGGGCGGCGGCCATCAGCACCACCCACGCGTCGGTAAGCCGGCACAGCAGCACCGGAGCGTTTCGGACCTCCATGAACTCACGAAAGATGATGCGCACCTTGACAAGTGCGATCACTATGACGCTCGACGTGACCATTGCACTTGACTTCAGCGTGCCGGCCCGGCCTCCCGCGGAGTGGTCTATCCACAGGTAGCCAAGGGTGAGGGCCGCCAGGATCGTCCATACCATCAGCAGTCGTTTGTTGAACTTGATTCCGATCACCTCACCACGTAGAGCAGCGCAAAAATCAGCACCCAGAGGAAATCAACGGTGTGCCAATAGGTCGCGCAGGTTTCGACGAGCTGCTGCGATTCGTTTGCTTCGTGCGCCTTTCGGGTCTTTTCGCGAAGTTGGTAGACGATGACGCCGAGGGCGACGAAGCCGATCAGCAGGTGCACGAAGTGGATGCCGGTGAGAAAGAAGTAGTAGGTGAAGAAGTCGTTGCTGTTCAATCCATTTCCCGTGCGCACCAAGCGGGCCCACTCGAAGACCTTGAAGAAGAGGAAAATCGCTGCGAATGCGGCCGTGATGAACACCTCGCGCAGCGCCGCGCGGTAGGCACCGGCCCGCGCCGACTGGACACAACGCGCCACCGACCAGGAGCTCAGCAGCAGAACCAGGGTGTTGACAACCCCGACACGTAGGTCGAGGTGGGCCTGCGCGTGCAGGAAGAGCTCGGGACTTCGGGCGCGGTAGAACAGGTAAAAGCCGAAATACCCTGTGAAAACCAGCGTCTCGAACAACACGAACGCCCACATGTCGGGTTGCCCCGGCACGAATCGGGCACTTTGGGGCGCTTCGCTGAGCTCAGCCATCAGGCCGCGGCCCTGACATCGGCGTGCCCGGCTTTCCATTTACGCGGCAGCTCGGGCAGCGGCCCGGTGCCGAAGTCCTCACGGCGAATCATTTGAAAGAGCATGACGATGAAAGTCACCTGGTAGACGCCGAACACGACCATGTCCAACCACCAAGCGATCTGACCGTTCCAGGCCAACACCCCCCGCTGGAAGATCCAGCACGGTGACACGACAACCTCGGTCAGGGCGTTGCACAGATTGAGATAGCCAAACCACTTAGGGAACACCCGATTCTTGTCGAGCAGAATCGCGACCATCCAGATCAGCGAGCCGATCAGGAACACTCCCATCGTCCCGTCGAACGACAAGAAGGCGAAGTCGTAGAGCCATCCGATCGCTTCGGGGTCACGTTCCGGTCGCAGGGTCCCGACGATCAGCGCGATGCAGAGCAGCAGCATCCCGGGAACCGCACTGAGCGAATAGATGATCAGATACGAATAGCCGAACGCGCGGCTGACGGACATGCGTCGCATCGAGTACGCGATGAGGGCATTGTTGATCGCGATCATCCCGCTGATGGCGAAGATGACACCGAAGCCAAAAGGTATGCCTAAGTGGCGTTCAGAGAACCAGTGGACCTGCGTCGCGAGGTCCCAGGTGGGCTGCGGCGGCGGCTGGACTTGCGCCACGACGAAGAACATCGGGAAGAAGACGTTGTAGAACACGATCATCGTCCACCACGCCAACCAGAGCTCGCGCTTGGGATTGTGCCGCAGATGCCATGCGATTCGTTGATGCGGTGGGCCCTGGGGCGGCGTCGCCAGGGACTTCGGCGCCGCGGTCACGCCGCTCACGCGGTGACCAGTTCGCCCGGCTGCCCTCGGTTCTCGGCGCGTTCCCGATAGATGGCTTGTCCCAACACCACGCCCATCACGACGATCCAGACGGCAATGGCAACGTTTTTCACCCAGAAGGACAGGAAGCCGTCCCAGGCCAGCGGGCCGGTCAGTGAGATACCGACGAAGGCCGCGGGCACCAGTGCGACCGCCACCAGGAGGTTGAAATGGGCCACCCAACGGTTGAAGACCGGGCGCGGTTGATCGTCGAAATAGATTGCGAGGGACAGGATTACGCTTTGCCCGATCAAGAACGGGACCAGGATGGTGAAGGTCATCCAACCGAAATCGTTGAGCAGCTGGGTCAGCTCCGGGCTGCGTTCCGGGCGGAAGGCGGCCAGCAACCAGCAGACGTTCGCAACGAGGAAAAGAGTCGGGCCGCCTGCCACGCAGCCCAGCATCGCGTAGGAGAAGATCGGTGTGCGATGAGCCATTCGGCGGATCTGCAAGACGATGAGAGCCAGAATCGGCACCAGGCACACGCCAAACCAGTTGAACAGAATCATGCTGTACCGGATCTCCGGGAGGTGTGCCGGATCGCGATAGAAAGCGGCAACCTGGTCCGCCGGCATCGTGGGCGACATCGGCGGGTTGAAGCCCGGAAACAGAAGGAACGAGGCGACCCATAGCAGCAGCGCCATCGGCAGCGTCCAGAGCAGGATCAGCTCGCCGTCGGTCCGGCGCGGCGCGGGCCGCGTCAGCCCCTGGCCTCGTGCATCGCCACCGTCGACGTCGGACATCAGCGCTCCCTCCCGCACGAGATCCGTCACCACCCGGCTAGTCAGCCGAAGCTAGCCGATCGGCTAGCTTGGAGTCAATATCGTCGTCTAGTCTCAGTGGGTGGGAACAGCACGCCAACCGGTCACCGGTGGACAATTCGGGCTGATCGAGCACAGCGCGGCCCGGACGCGAGTACTCGACGCCGCGTTGGATCTGTTCGCCACGCACGGTGTCAGCGGTACGTCGTTACAGATGATCGCGGACTCCGTCGGTATAACGAAAGCCGCTGTCTACCACCAATTCCGGACCAAAGAGCAAATCGTCATCGCCGTGACCGAGCGCGAGCTCGGCCGGCTCGAGCCGGCACTCGAGGAGGCCGAGGCATACGGCGACGGGCCTCAAGCACGAGATGCGTTGTTGGTACGCGTGATTGAGATGGCCGTTCGCGATCGCCGGTTGGTGCGCACGCTGCAATTCGATCCTGTGGTCGTTCGATTGCTGGCCGAGCACAAGCCGTTTCAATTTTTCATGAATCGCCTGTACCGGGTGCTGCTGAGCGATGCGGGCCTGGACGGGCGGATCGAGGCCGCCATGTTCTCCGGCGCGCTCGCCACCGCCGTCATGCATCCGCTGGTGGAAGACATCGACGACGGCACTTTGCTCGCCAGGGTTACCGACTTGAGCCGGCGCCTGCTAGGTCTGCCCCGGGGACCCCAAGGCTGACCAGAGCGGCTAGGTGTCGGCGCGGACCCAGGTCATAACGCCGTCGTGGGCAAAACAGATCAGGAACAGGCCATCGGGCGCTTGCGCGACGTAGTTCTGGTAATTCTGGCAGTCGGCGCCTTCGTCCTTGACTCCCGCCATCGGAGGTGACCGGAACCAACGCGGCTGGTATCTCCTCGGCGAGCCGCAGAACATCAGACGTCCGGGCTCCGAGGCGAACGAAACGTAACCGTCGGTTACACCGAACGCGTAGTAGGTGGTGTTGTCACAGGGCGCGCCCAAAACCTGATGCGGCATGATGCCCGGGGTGCAGGCGGGGTAGTCACAAACGGTCGGCCCGGCCGACGACGGCGCCGCCAGCACACCGGCGCCGAGCAACGCGGCAGCCATCGCCACGATGAATCGCACCCGATTACTTTGCCACACCTGAAAAGAAAATTCTCCTCCTTGGAGAAGATCACCCGGACCGAACGGCGTCGGCGCCGGGCCACCGCGGCGGGGTGCCGTCCCGCCCCGCGACGACCGCGCATTTCCGCATGTGGGGGGCACCAAGGCGGCGGCCGATGCCACGGTTGAGGCCGGGCCGAAGTGATAAGCTGCTTCTCCGTGCACGATCCGGAGGGGCCCGACGCCGACCAGTTCGATGACCCGGCGGACGTCACCGATCCCGACGAAACACAGTCGCGCTCAGGTGTCGAT
>NZ_LZJF01000199.1 GCF_001666835.1 Mycobacterium sp. E3251
TGCGCCAGATCCTCTCCCCCGACTACCTCTCGCGCGCCCGCGAGCTGGCCGCTCGGATGACGAAGCCCGCAGACAGCATCACCAAGAGCGCCGACCTTCTGGAAAACTTCGCGCGCGCGGGACGGGTTGGGTGACGAACGGCACCCCTGACGTCGCCGGCGCACGGCAACTGCAAGGCTAGGACCCGTGACGAAATTCGCCCTCGCCGGCTACGGAACGCGCGGCGACATCGAGCCATTGGCAGCGGTCGGCCGCGAGCTGCTGCGCCGAGGGCACGACGTGGCCGTGGCCGTCCCACCGGAATTGATGGGTTTCGCCGAGTCCACCGGGCTCGCGGCGGTCCCGTACGGCCCGGAACTGCACGACTTCCTGGACGAGGAGTTCCTCCGCAACATGTGGGCTGAGTTCTTCCGGAACATCTGGACGATCCGCAGCCCGATCAGGTTGATGCGCAAGGTCTGGGAGCCCCTCATCCGGCATTGGGGCGAGGTCAGCGCGGCGCTGACGTCCCTCGCCGCCGACGCTGACCTATTGTGCACCGGCCTGAATTTCGAGCAGGCCGCCGCCAACGTCGCGGAACTGGCAGGAAATGAGCTCGTCCCTGATCTCGGTTGGGGCCGGGGCCGATTTGCTCTTCACGGGCCAGCTCTACCAGGACCTGGCGATCAACGTGGCGGATTACTACGGCATTCCGATGGCCACGCTGCATTACATCCCGATGCGGCCGAACGGGCAGCTGATTCCGATGCTGCCGGGGCCGATGGTTCGCACCGGAATGGCGGTGTACGAC
>NZ_LZJF01000200.1 GCF_001666835.1 Mycobacterium sp. E3251
GCGCGGCCGCTACCGGGTGGTGCTGCTCGACGAATACCAGGACACCGGCCACGCCCAGCGGGTCGCCCTGTCGGCTCTGTTCGGCGGTGGCGTCGACGACGGGTTGGCCCTGACCGCCGTCGGCGATCCGATCCAGTCGATCTACGGCTGGCGCGGCGCCTCGGCGACCAGGTCCGGCAGCGAATGGTCCAGATGGCCGCGCAGGGCGCGCAGTTCGCCGGCCAGCGCCGTGAGACGCTGATACCCCGCGGCCGAATACCCTTCGGGCGGGCCGGGATCGGCGATGGCGTCGGCCAGGCACGCCGTGTCGGCGTCCGGGCCGGCGGACATCGCGATCGCCTCCGGCGCGGATGAACCGCCCGCGCCCAGCCCTTCGCCGAGCTTTCGGGCGCGCCGCCAGAGCGCGGCGATGTCCCGACCACCGAGGCGCCAGCGCGGACCCGTGAGTACCCGCATCGCCGCCGCGCCGGCCGTCGGGTCGGCGACGAGCCGCAGCATGGCCACAACGTCGGCGACCTCGGGGATGGACAGCAGCCCCGCCAATCCGATGACCTCGACCGGGACTCCGCGGGCGCGCAGGGCGTCGGCGATGGGGGCGGCGTCGGCGTTGCGGCGCACCAGAACCGCGGCGGTCGGCGGGCTCACTCCGTCGGCCCGGGCGCCCCGGTACCGCGCGGCGAGCTCGTCGGCGATCCACTCGCGCTCGGCGTGCACATCGGGAAGCAACGCGCAGCGGACGGTTCCGGGCGGGGCGTCCGGGCGCGGCCGCAGCGCGTGTACCGCGACCGACCGGCGGCGCGCCTCCGCCGAGATCGCGTTGGCCAGTTGCAGGGTCCGCGGCGGGTTGCGCCAGCTGGTCCGCAGCTCCAGGACCGGCGCCGGGGCGCCGTCGGAGAGGGGGAAGTCGGTGGTGAAGCGCGGGAGATTGGTCGCCGAGGCGCCGCGCCAGCCGTAGATCGACTGGATCGGATCGCCGACGGCGGTCAGGGCCAACCCGTCGTCGACGCCACCGCCGAACAGAGCCGACAGGGCGACCCGCTGGGCGTGGCCGGTGTCCTGGTATTCGTCGAGCAGCACCACCCGGTAGCGGCCGCGCAGGTCGGCACCGACCTGCGGGAAGTTCGCCGCCAGCCGCGCCGCGCAGGCCATCTGCACGCCGAAGTCCATCGTCTTCGCGGCACGCATGCGCTCGTTCAGCGCGTCGAGCAGCGGCACCAGCTCGGCCCGCTGGGTCTGGGTGTCCAGCAGCCGCAGCAACCACTGGCTGGGGCCGCGGTCGCGCTGATAGGGGCCCGGCGGCAGCGCGTGGATCAGCCGCTCCAGCTCCACGTGGGTATCGCCGAGCTGGCGGGTGTCCACCAGGTGTTCGGCTAGCTGACCCCACAACCGCAGCACGATTGACGTGACCGCGGCGGGGGTCTTGTCGGTGCGCAGCTCGCCCCGGTACCCGCTGACCACGTCGAACGCCAGCTGCCACAGCTCGGTCTCGCCGAGCAGCCGGGTGTCGGGCTCGATGGGCAGCAGCAGACCGTAGTCGCGGATCAACGAACCGGCGAACGCGTGGTAGGTGCTGACCGTCGGCGCGCCCGCCGGCTCCGCGGGGGCCGCGCCGTCGGGACCCAAGCCGACGCCGGCCAGCCGGGCCAGCCGGGACCGGACCCGGCGCAACAGCTGGCCGGCGGCCTTGCGGGTGAACGTCAATCCGAGCACCTGGCCGGGTTCGGCGTAGCCGTTGGCGACGAGCCACACCACCCGCGCGGCCATGGTCTCGGTTTTGCCCGCACCGGCACCGGCGATGACGACCAGCGGCCCGGGCGGTGCCGCGATCACGGCGGACTGCTCCTCGGTGGGCGGGAAAAGCCCGAGCGCACCGGCCAATTCGGCCGGACTGTAGCGCGGGTTCACTGCGCCGCCCCGTCGGCGTGGGCCGGACATGAAGGCCGCAGCGGACAGTGCGAGCAGCCGTCGTTGCGCCGGGCGATGAACCGCGGCCCGGCGGTCACCCCGGCGGCGCGCCGAACCAGCCGGCGCCACTCGTCGCGGGCGGCCGGTGTCAGCGGATCCTGCTCGCGCTCGGTGGCGCCCGACGCCCCGGGCTTGCCCAGGTAGACCAGCCGCGCCCCACCGGGCTCCGAACCCGCGGCCACCATGCCCTCGGCCACGGCCAGCTGATACATCGCCAGCTGGGCGTGCTGTTGGGCGTCGTCCTTGCTGACCGGCGTTTTGCCGGTCTTGATGTCCACGATCACCAGCCGGCCGGCTGCATCGCGCTCCAGCCGGTCGACCCGGCCGCACAGCCGGACGTCGCCGCCATCGCCGTCGTCGGATGTTGCCAGGGTGCCGTCGATCTCGACCTCGACGCCCACCTCGGTCAGCACGCCCCGGGTCTGCGCCCGCCACTCGACGAAGGCCTCGATCATCGCGCGGTGGCGGGCCAGTTCGTTGGCCGAATGCCACTCGGCCTCGAAGGGCAGATGGCGCCAGGCCCGGTCCAGCTCGGCCAGCAATTCCGATTCGCTCCGCTGCGGTTCGGCGACCAGGGCGTGCAGCACCGAGCCGATGGTGGAACGCAGATCGCGCGGGTTGGTGCCGCCGTGCCGTTCGGCCAGCCAGCGCAGCGGGCAGTCGTTGAGCATCTGCAGGGTCGACGGGGTCAAGGTGACGGCATCGTCGTCGCCATGCAGGGGTTCGCTGGTGCTGACGGGGATCAGGCCGTGCCAGCCGGCCGGGTCGGCGCCCGGGACGCCGGCGCGGGCGAGGCGCGCCAATTGCGTTGCGGCACAAGCGCGGGCGGCGTCGTCGATCGTGCCGTCGGGCGCGCACGCGACGCCGCGCAGCCGGCCGACCAGCGCGGCAGCGGACAGCACCCGGGGCGCTGAGATGGGTTGCGCGGCAGCGGGATCGCAGTCGCCATCGGTCCACGGTGCGAGCTCGTAGCAGAACGACGACGGCAGCGCGGCCTCGTTGTCCCCGCGGTCCGAGTCGCCGTCTACGGCGGTGACCAGCAACCGGCGGCGGGCCCGGCCCATCGCCGCCACCAGCAGCCGGCGTTCCTCGGCCAGCAGCGGCGCCCGCACCGACGCGTCCTCGGTGACGCCGTCGAGCACGTCCAGCAACCGCTGGGTGCCCAGCACACCGCCGCGCGGAACCGTGTTGGGCCACAATCCCTCTTGCAGCCCGGCGATGACCACCAGGTCCCATTCGTGTCCCAGCGCGGCGTGCGCGCTGAGCACCCGCACCCGCTCCACGGGTGACACCGGCTCCCGGTTCACGCTCGGCAGGTGCAGCGCGGCGATGTGCTCGACAAGGCCGCGCAGCGACGCACCCGACGTGCGGGACACGTACTGATCGGTGATGTCGAACAGCGCGGTCACCGCCTCCAGGTCCCGGGTGGCCTGGGCGCCGGCGGTGCCGCCGCGCTCGGCGGCCGACAGCCAGCGACGCTGCAGGCCGGACCGGTTCCAGGCGGCCCACAGCGTGTAGCGCGGGTCTTGTCCCGCACGATGGCAGCGCGCCGCCGCGTCCAGCACCGCACGCACCCGCTGCACCGGGCGGAACTGCGGGCCCGATGGCGGCGGGTCAGCGAACAGCGCCTCGGCCAGCAGGTCCGCGACATCGCCCGGCGCGCGACCGGGGTTGGCGCGCTGCAGCGTTCGGCGCAGCTGGCGCAGCGAAACCGGGTCGACCCGACCGATGGGACCGGTCAGCAACGCCAGGGCCCGTTCGCCGTCGAGCCCGTCGGCGGTGGCGGCCAGGACGGTGAGCAGCGCCCGGGCCGCGGGCTCGCCGGACAGCGGTCCGCTGGTCGCGGGCGCGGCCACCGGCACCCCGGCGGCGGCCAGCGCGCGGGGCAACAACGCGCCGGCCCGTGGCACCGATCGGACGACGACCGCCATCTGCGACCACGGCACCCCGTCGACCAGGTGCGCACGCCGGAGCGCGTCGGCGATCATCGCCGCCTCCGCGTGCGCCGACGCCGCCAGGCGCACCGTGACCGAGCCCTCGTCGGGCCCGCTACCCTCGATCCGCTTGCCGTCGCTGCCGCCGGGCAGTCGCTGCGCGATGCCGCTGACGGCGCGCGCCACCGCCGGGGCGCAGCGATGCGAGACCGTCAACGTCACCGCAGGCGAATCCCCGTGGAGCAGGCCGGCGGATTCGCCGCCCCGGAAGCCGAACACCGCCTGATTGGGATCGCCGGCGATCACGGCCAGCTCGGCGCCCGCCGCGAGCACCCGGACCAGGTGGGCCGCCTGCGGGTCGAGCTGCTGAGCGTCATCGACCAACAAGAGCCGCACCCGGCCCCGCTCGGCGGCCAGCAGCTCGGGATCGACCGCGAAGGCCTCCAGGGCGGCCCCCACCAGTTCCGCGGCGCCCAGCGCGGGCGTCGTCGCCTGTGGCGCAGCCGTCCCGACCGCCGCCCGCAGCAGCATCACCTGCTCGTACTGCCGGGCGAACTGGCCGGCGGCCGTCCATTCCGGGCGCCGGCACCGGCGGCCCAGGCGCTCGAGTTCCTGCGGATCAACACCGCGTTCTGCGCAGCGCGCCAGCATGTTTCGCAGCTCGGTGGCGAAGCCCGCGGTGGCCAGCGCGGGTTTCAGGTGGGTGGGCCACGCCGTCGCCGCGCGCGGCCCGTCCTCGAGGTCACCGGCCAGCAGCTCCCGGATGATCGCGTCCTGTTCGGCGCTGGTGACCAGCCGCGGGGGCGCGTCACCGGCGCGCTCGGCGGCCCGCCGCAGCACCGCGTAGGCGTAACCGTGCACGGTGCGCACCAACGGTTCGCGGACTGCGGCCCGGCAGGGCCCGGTCGAGCGCGCCCGCAACAACGCCGTCGTCAAGGTGCTGCGCGCCTTCATGCCCAGCCGGCCGGAACCGGTAAGCAGCAGAACCGATTCCGGGTTGAGACCCGCGTCGATCTGGGCGACCGCGGCGTCGACCAGCAGGCTGCTCTTACCGGTGCCCGGCCCGCCCAACACTCGGACCGGCCCGCGCACGCCGGGCGCCAGCAGAGCCCGCGCCTCGGTGTCCCAGGTGTACGACATGGCTGCATGCAATCACCAGGGTCTGACAAGCCGCCCGGCCCGCGTCGCCGCCGACCCCTAGGCTGGAGACCGCACGCAGCCCGACGAACGGTGAGGAGGTAGGTGATCGTGACGAACGTCGAACCCGGTTTTCCCAGCGACGAAGCGCCCGAAGGTGACGCCGCGGAACAATTGCAGCCCGTCGACTTCGACGACGAAGTCGGCTTGGACACCGAGTATCTGACCGCTGCCGACCGCGAGGCCAACGAGGCCGACGTGATCGAGCAGGCCTACGTCGTCCCCACCGAGGACGAGTGGGACGAACGCTGACGCGCCCGCGCGCGGGTGGACGTGGCGGTGACTGGCACGATCGACGGGTGACCGCGGATCTCCATGTGCACCGCTACGGCCCGCCGGGGCCGGTGCGAGTGCTGGCGCTGCACGGCTTGACCGGCCACGGGCAGCGGTGGCAGCAGCTGGCCGGCCTCCTACCCGAAATCACCTTCGCCGCACCGGATCTGATCGGTCACGGCCGGTCGTCATGGGCGGCGCCGTGGACCATCGACGCTAACGTTGCGGCGATGGCCGCGCTGCTCGACGACGACGCCGAGGCGCCGGTGCTGGTGGTGGGGCACTCCTTCGGCGGCGCACTCGCCATGCAGCTGGCCGCGATGCGGCCGGACCGGGTGGCGGCGCTGCTGCTGCTGGACCCGGCGGTCGGATTGGACGGCGCGTGGATGCGGCAGATCGCCGACGCGATGCTGGCCTCGCCCGACTACCCCGACGCCGAGGAAGCGCGCCTGGAAAAGCTGCACGGCTCCTGGTCGGACGTCGACCCCGCGCTGCTCGACGCCGAGATCGACGAGCATCTGATCGAGCTGCCGGGCGGCCGGTACGGCTGGCGGGTGAGCCTGCCGGCGATGATGTCGTACTGGAGCGAGTTGGCCCGCGAAGTCGTGTTCCCGCCGGCCGGGACGCCGACGGTCCTGGTGCGGGCCAAGCGCACCTCGCCGCCGTACGTCGGCGACCACCTCATCGCCGGGCTGCAGGACCGGTTGGGATCGGATTTCCGGCTGCTGGATTTCGATTGCAACCACATGGTGCCCTACGCCGCGCCCGCGGAGGTGGCGGCGCTGACGCGCGAGCTGCTGGAAGCCCGCTGATCGTGGCGGCGGTCACCGATGAGCAGGTCGAGCGGGTGCGCGCGCTGGTCGCGGCGATTCCACCGGGCAGGGTCGCCACCTACGGCGACATCGCCAGCGTCGCAGGGCTTTCCAGCCCGCGCATCGTCGGCTGGATCATGCGGACCGACTCCTCGGACCTGCCGTGGCACCGGGTGATCACCGCATCGGGTCGCCCGGCGCCTCATCTGAGCACCCGGCAGCTCGAGCTGCTGCGGGCCGAAGGGGTCCTGGCCACCGATGGCCGGATCGCGTTGCGCGAGGTGCGTTACGACTTCGGGCGCTAGAGCACCAGCCGCACCAGCGCCGCGGTGCGGGCCAGCCCGGGGAATGCCTCGGCGGTGGATCGCGGATGCAACGCATGGACCGCCAGGCGAAACATCAAGGCGCGCAACAACATCTGCGGCCACTCCGGCAGCGCGTTCCAACGTTCGATGAGTCCGTCGTCGGCCTCGCCCCAGGACAGGGCGTCGACGACGACGACGCCCGCCGCCCACGACGCGGGCCGCCAGTACGGGGTGATGTCGGTGATTCCCGGGGCGGCGGTGCCGATGAAAAGCACTGTCCCGTAAAGGTCTCCGTGCACCAGCTGGTTCGGGCTCTTGGTCGGACGGCGCAAGGTGGCCAGCTGGTTGATCAGCTCCACCGACCGCTCCGCGTCGGCCGTAGGCGGCGCGGTGCGGGCGCCCGGGGGCACGGAGGCCAACGGCCGCTCCTCCCAGGCGGCACGGTCGGCGGCGATGAAGATGTCCACGTCGCCCCACGGCGCGGTGGGGCCCTGGGTGAGAAATCGGGGGCGTTCCAGTTTGCCGGTCGCCTCGTGCAGGCGCACCGCCGCCGAGACGACTTCGTCGTGCCGCGGTTCGGGTGTGCCGGCGACGAAGGTATCCGCCCGCCATCCGGAAACCACGTAACGCCCGTCCGTCGAGCGGACCGGGCGGGCCAGCCGAACACCGTCGACGAACAGGGTCTCCCGCACGCGGGCCGACCAGGCCGCCCGGGCGTGATCGGCCACCAGCGACAGGACGACCTCACCGCAGCGCCAGCCGCCTTCCCAGCTAGCGCCCAGATAGACGGGCTTGACGCCGGTCAAACCAAACGCCGCCAGCACATGCTCCGGCGGTGGTTCGACAGTCACACGGGTAGCCTAGACGAGGTCACGTGCCCTATCGGGTCAGTACATCACCATGTCGGGTTGCATCTGCTGCGCCCACGCCACGATGCCGCCCTGCAGGTGCACCGCGTCGGGGAATCCGGCCTTTTGCACCGCCACCAGCGCCTCGGCCGAGCGCACCCCCGTCTTGCAGTACAGCACCGGCATGCGGTCCTGCGGCAGCTTTGCCAGACCCTCACCAGAGTTGATCGACGACTGCGGGATCAGCTGGGCCCCATCGATGTGGTTTATCTCCCACTCGACGGGCTCACGAACGTCGATCAACGCCAGTTTCTTTCCCGAATCCAGTAATTCGCGCAATTCCCGCGGGGTGATCGCGGAGCCGGTGACAACTGCACCGGCGTCGTCGGGGGCCGCACCGCAATACTGCTCGTAGTCGATCAGCTCGGTGATCTTCGGGCGGAAGGCGTCGTCGGGGTCCCGGCGGATCGTGATGGTGCGGTAGGACATCTCCAGGGCGTCGTAGATCATCAACCGGCCCAGCAGCGATTCGCCGATCCCGGTGATGAGTTTGATCGCCTCGGTGCCCATCACCGACGCGATGGAGGCGCAGACGATGCCCAGCACGCCGCCTTCGGCGCACGACGGCACCGTGCCGGGTGGCGGCGGCTCCGGGTAGAGGTCGCGGTAGTTGAGGCCCCGCCCGCCCGGCGCGTCCTCCCAGAAGACCGAGACCTGGCCCTCGAATCGGTAGATCGATCCCCACACGTACGGCTTGCCGGCCAGCACGGCGGCGTCGTTGACCAGATACCGGGTGGCGAAGTTGTCGGTGCCGTCCAGGATCAGGTCGTACTGCGAGAACAGGTCGACGGCGTTGCTCGAGTCCAGCCGGAACTCGTGCAGGCGCACCCGGACCAACGGGTTGATCGCGGCGATCGACTCGCTCGCCGACTGCGCCTTGGAGCGCCCGACGTCGGCCACGCCGTGGATGATCTGGCGCTGCAGGTTGGAGTCGTCGACGACGTCGAAGTCGACGATGCCGATCGTGCCGACGCCGGCAGCGGCCAGGTACAGCAGCGCCGGCGCGCCGAGCCCGCCCGCGCCGATCACCAGCACCTTCGCGTTCTTGAGCCGCTTCTGCCCGTCCACTCCCAGGTCGGGGATGATCAGGTGCCGGCTGTAACGGGCCACCTCATCGCGGGTCAGCTGGTCTGCCGGCTCGACGAGAGGCGGCAGTGCTGTCTGCGGTGTCGGCACCCGCTCCTCCTCGGTCTCGCGTCGCGGTTGTCCACCACCATCATCCCAGCAGCCGCCGAAGTGGACGGCAATGAATTCAACGTGCCGAGCGGCTAGGCGATCGGGAACGGCCAGGGGTTGAAGCGGCAGGTCTTCCCGTCGGCCTTGACGAAGTCCGGGTCGAACTGGGCGGCGTCGTTGTTCGACGTGGAGAACGTCTGCTGCATCATCACCGGCGCCAGAGCGCCCTGTTGCTCACACGGCTCGTGGCGGACGTAGCCGATGGCGTGGCCGACCTCGTGGTTGATCACGTATTGGCGATAGGAGCCGATGTCCCCCTCGAACGGGACCGCCCCACGCACCCAGCGCGCCTCGTTGATGAAGACCCGCGACTGCCGGTCCTTGCCGAATGAGGGGTTGTAGCAGGAGGTCTCGAGCCGGAATTCGTAGCCACAGCCCTCGCGGACCGTCACCGGCGACACCAGGGAGATCCGGAAGTCGGGTTTAGTCGCGCCGTCCACCCTGACGAAAGCGAACTGCGGATTGTGCGTCCAGCCTTTGGGATTGGCCAGCGTCTGGTCGACCATCTGCGCGAACGCCTCGTCGCCACCGATCATCGTGGGGTCGATGCCGTCCTCCACCTCGACCGAGTAGCGAAACACCCGCACGGTGCCCTGACCGATCTGCGTCGTCGTGCCGGGCACCACGTGCCAGGTCTTGTCGCCCGCCTCGGTGAACGGGCCGCCGTCCGGCAGCGTCCCGGCCGGCAGGTTGGCGTCGAACGCGGCGAGCCCGCGGGGTGGCGCGTCGATGATCGAGGTGCCCACGGCCTCCATCGCCTGCGGACTCTGGATGGGCTGATTCGCCGTCGGCTTCATCGCGCTGGTGCCGGTCACCGTCTGGTAGACGACCACCGCGGTGAGCACGACCAGAACGGGCAGCGCGTAAGCGCGCCAGCCGTAGGTGGATACGAACCGTCCCAGCCACGTCTGTTTGCGCCACTGGCGCGGTCGCTCCCGGTCGGCCCGGGTCCGTCCGCCGTCGCGTGCGATCGGGTCACGCAGCGCCCGTAGCGGTTCCCGCCACTCGTCCCGCAGCACCGGGACGCGACCGGTGCCGCGCGTAGGCCGCTGGGACGTCATTGCCCCAGGATTACACAGTCGGCAGCGGGGCCGTCCTTGGCGCGCCCGAATGCTGCGCCCGACACCACTTTCTGCCAGCCACGACGGCGGCGACGACGGTCACCGGGACAAGGTGGGTAGTAATGTCTGTCGCAACGAGCCGAGCGCGGCCGGCCAGTGGTGCCGGCGGCCGGTTGCCGACACATCAGATGAGGACTCGATGAGCGAACTCGCCAAGGCCGGGGCGCGGCGTGCCGTCAAATCGACCGACCGCAGTCGGCCCGGGGACGGTATCGCGGCTTCGAGCCGGCGCGGCAACCGGTTGCCCCGGGATGAGCGTCGCGGTCAGCTGCTCATCGTCGCCAGCGACGTCTTCGTCGATCGCGGCTACCACGCGGCCGGCATGGACGAGATCGCCGACCGGGCCGGCGTCAGCAAACCGGTTCTGTATCAACACTTTTCGAGCAAACTCGAGCTCTACCTGGCCGTGCTCGCCCGGCACGTCGAAAACCTCGTCTCGGGGGTGCAGCAGGCGCTGAACACCACCACCGACAACCGCCGGCGGCTGCATGCGGCGGTGCAGGCGTTCTTCGACTTCATCGAGCACGACAGCCAGGGTTACCGGCTGATCTTCGAGAACGACTACGTCACGGAACCCGAGGTGGCCGCGCAGGTGCGCGTCGCCACCGAATCGTGCATCGACGCGGTGTTCGCCTTGATCAGCGAGGACTCGGGGCTCGACCCGCACCGCGCCCGGATGATCGCGGTGGGACTGGTGGGCATCAGCGTCGACTGCGCGCGCTACTGGCTCGACTCCGACCGCCCGATCTCCAAGGCGGACGCCGTCGAGGGCACCGTCGCGTTCGCCTGGGGCGGGCTGTCACACGTGCCGCTTACTCGCCTTTAGCGCCCTTGCCGGTGAGCTTTCCGACCTCGGCGCCGATGCCGAAGCCGACCCGGCGCGCGTCGGCGGGGCCGATCTCGACGTAGGCGATCTTGCTGGTGTGCACGAGGAAGCGACGTCCCCGCTCGTCGTTGAGCCTCAACAGGCCCGGTCCCTCACTCAGCGCGGCGCTGACCAGCTCTTCGACTTCGGCCGGCGTCTGCGCACTGGAGAGGACCAGCTCGCGCGGACTGTCCGTAATACCGATCTTGACCTCCACGGTCACCCCTTCCGTAGGTATTGAAGTCGACAGACCTGTCAGCTGCAGGCTAGTGGACGCGGCGAGCCCGCTGCGGCGACAGCCCCCGAAGCGCGGTTCGCGCTCAGCGAAACATCGGTCGCGAGCAGATAACGATTAGCTTGCGACTGAGCCCAGACCCGGGTCCGCGACCCGGTTCGTGTTTTCACATGGCTACCTTCGGCCCCATGGGTACCACACTGGCCGATCTCGACGAGGTCCGGGATTACCCCGAAGACCAGACCGACGAGCTCTACGGGGCCGACGCCTACCCCGAGGGCGACTACACCTGGACCGGCTGGCCGGCCGAGCTTCGCTGGCGTCCGGTCACGGCGATCCTCGGCGCCGTGGTCGCCATCGGCGCGATCGCGACCGCCGTCATCATCAACAGCGGAGACAGCGCCTCAACCAAGGCCACCGTGGCACCCGCCCCCCAACCGGTGACGTCCGCGCCGGCGACGACCAGAAGCTCCACCCCGCCCAGCGCCCAGCCCAGCCCCTCACGCACGACGCTGCCGCCCGAAACGGTCACCACCGTGACCACGCCCAGCGCCGCCCCGAGCCCGGCGCCAACGGGAACGCCCACCGCCGCTCCGCCCCTGACGCTGACGCCCCCGCCTGCCGCGCTGAACCCGCGCACCGTCGTCTACAGCGTGACCGGCAGCAAGCAGCTGCTGGACCTGGTGAACATCGTCTACACCGACGGGAGCGGCTACTCCCAGACCGAGTTCAACGTGTCGCTGCCGTGGACCAAGGCGGTGATCTTGAGTCCGAGCGTCCAGAACCCATCGGTCGTCGCGACCAGCTTCTACGGCCGGCTCAACTGCTCGATCGTCAACGCCGCCGGTCAACTGGTGGCCGCGTCGACCACCAACTCGAGCCTGGCGACCTGCACCCGCTGATTCCGGTGGCCGTGACCCGCAGCGCCCGGCTGCGCCGCGCTTGCGATCACGGCTGAGTCCGATGGCCGTGACCCGCAGCGCCCGGCTGCGCCGCGCTTGCGATCACGGCTGAGTCAGCTCAGACCCAGTTCGTGCATCCGCCGGTCGTGGGTGTGCTGCAACCGGTCGAAGAACGCGTTGAGCTGGCCGAGGCCCCCGGTTCCCGACATCACCAGGTCGACCAGCTCGTCGTGGTCGGCCAGCAGGTACTGAGCCTGCGTGATCGCCTCGCCGAACAGGCGGCGCGACCACAGCGCCAGCCGGCTGCGCTGCTTGCCGCTGGAGGTGACGGCGGCGCGCACCTCTGCGACGACGAACTGCGAATGCCCCGTCTCGGACAGCGCCGCCCGCACCACGTCGGCGATCTCGTCGGGTAACCCGTCGGCGATCTCCAGGTACAGGTCGGCGGCCAGCGCGTCGCCGACATAGGTCTTCACCAGGGCCTCCAGCCACGTGCTGGGCATCGTCAGCCGGTGGTAGTTCTCCAGCGCCGAGACGTACTTCGACATGGCCTTCACGACGTCGACGCCCCGGCTCTCCAGGGCGTCGCGCAGGAGCTCATAGTGCTGCATCTCGGCGGCGGCCATGCTGGCCATGGAAATCCGTCCGCGCAGGTCGGGGGCCATCCGCGCCTCGTCGGTGAGCCGATAGAACGCGGCGATCTCGCCGTACGCCAAGACCGCGAACAACTCGTTGACGCCCGGGTGGTCGGCCGACAGACGCGGGGCGGGCGAATCGTCCACCTGGTCGGCTTCCACTTCGGCTGCTGCGGGCTGGGAAGAGGGCCGGGTCATGGCAACACTGTAGTCGGCGGACCTGGCGCTAAATGGGAGCCAGTTGTCGACCAGCTATCATGTACGTAGATAGCGGCTGTATTTCTTTGCCAAGCCGCTATCGGCGAAATGTGCGTGCACAGCTGGCCCGCCCAGATTGAGCAGGGGCCCGCGACTCGGCGACGTATTCGGAGTCGGAACTCGTGCGCGCGTGACCGCGACAGAGAAACACCGACACAACCCGATACGTCACCGAAAGGCTTACTAACCACGCATGAGCGAACTCACCAGCACAACTGAAATGACCTTTGCCAACCTCGGCGTCCGCGACGAAATCGTCCGCGCCCTCGCCGAAAAGGGCATCGAACGCCCCTTCGCCATCCAAGAATTGACCATGCCGCTGGCGCTCGCCGGCGACGACGTGATCGGCCAGGCCCGCACCGGCATGGGTAAGACCCTCGCCTTTGGCGTCCCGCTGCTGAACCGCATCACGTCCGGAGTCGGCGTGCGGGAGCTCAACGGCACACCACGGGCCCTGGTCGTGGTGCCGACCCGTGAACTGTGCCTGCAGGTCACCGAGGACCTGGCCGCCGCGGCCAAGTACCTCACCGCCGACGAGGGTCGCCGGCTGTCCGTCGTCTCGATCTACGGCGGGCGGGCCTACGAGCCGCAGCTCGAGGCGCTGCAGGCCGGCGCCGACGTCGTGGTCGGCACCCCCGGCCGGCTGCTCGACCTGGCCCAGCAGGGCCACCTGCAGCTGGGCGGGCTGTCCATGCTGGTTCTCGACGAGGCCGACGAGATGCTCGACCTGGGCTTTCTGCCCGACATCGAGCGCATCCTGCGCCAGATCCCCGAGGACCGGCAATCCATGCTGTTCTCGGCGACCATGCCGGGCCCGATCATCACGCTGGCCCGCACCTTCATGAACCAGCCCACCCACATCCGGGCGGAGGCGCCGCACTCGGCCGCCACGCACGACACCACCGAGCAGTTCGTCTACCGGGCCCACGCGCTGGACAAGGTCGAAATGGTCAGCCGAATTCTGCAGGCCGAGGGCCGCGGCGCGACGATGATCTTCACCCGCACCAAGCGCACCGCCCAGAAGGTCGCCGACGAGCTGGCCGAGCGCGGCTTCAAGGTCGGCGCCGTGCACGGCGACCTCGGGCAGATCGCCCGCGAGAAGGCGCTCAAAGCCTTCCGCAGCGGCGACATCGACGTCCTGGTCGCCACGGACGTGGCCGCCCGCGGCATCGACATCGACGACATCACCCACGTCATCAACTACCAGATCCCCGAGGACGAACAGGCCTACGTGCACCGCATCGGCCGCACCGGCCGCGCCGGCAAGACGGGTATCGCCGTCACCCTGGTGGACTGGGACGAGCTGCCCCGCTGGTCGATGATCGACAAGGCGCTGGGCCTGGAGACCCCCGAGCCCGCCGAGACCTACTCGAACTCGCCGCACCTCTACGAAGAGATGGGCATCCCGGCCGGCGCGGGCGGCGCCATCGGCTCGCCGAAGAAGCCGCAGGGCCAGCGCCGCACCAGCGAGCGCGACGGCCAGAAGGCCGACCGGTCCGGGCGTGCCCGCTCCGGCGCGCCGCGGCGGCGCACCCGCGGCGGCCAGCCCACCACCGCACACCCGGGCGGGAATGCCGCGGCCGGCGTCCCCAGCGGCGAAGCCGCCGCGGAAGCTTCCGGTAACGGCGGGACCAGCCGCCGCCGCCGTCGGCGCCGCAAGCCCGCCGAAGCCGGCGCCAACGCCAGCTGAGTCGCCCGCCCGCGGATGGTCAGACCCGAACGCCGGACCAAGGGCGACGTCTTGGCCGCCGCGGCAATAGCGGTCGCGGTTGCCGCCGTCGCCTCGCTGATCTGGTGGACCAGCGACGCCCGGGCCACCATCAGCCGGCCGGCCGCCGTCCCGGCGCCCAACCCGAGCCCGGCCCGGCAGGTCCCGGCCACGCTCAAGGAGCTGTGGACCGCGTCCAGTCCGGCCACCACTGCACCCGTGGCGGTCGGCGGCACAGTCGTCACCGGCGACGGCCGCCGGGTCGACGGGCGCGACCCCGCCTCGGGCCAGTCCCGATGGAGCTATGAGCGCGACTCCGCCCTGTGCGGGGTCTCCTGGGTGTATCACTACGCCGTCGCCGTCTACCGGGACGATCGCGGGTGCGGGCAGGCGAGCACGCTTGACGGGTCCACCGGTCGCCGCGGGCCCGCCCGCAGCGGCTATGCCGACCCTCATGTGCAGCTGTCCTCCG
This sequence comes from Mycobacterium sp. E3251, assembly GCF_001666835.1. Lineage (GTDB taxonomy): Bacteria > Actinomycetota > Actinomycetes > Mycobacteriales > Mycobacteriaceae > Mycobacterium. Next base: position 14,827 of record NZ_LZJF01000200.1, read on the forward strand.
ACGGCACGACGGTGTTGGCGGCCGGCGACACCCGGCTGGAGCTGTGGCGCTCCGACATGGTCCGGATGGTGGCGTACGGCGAGACGGACGCCCGGGTCAAGCCCTCGGCACGCGGGTTGCACTCCGGCTGCAAGCTGGTCTCGGCGGCGGCCAGCTCCTCGGCCGTGTCGGTACTGGAGAGCTGCGTCAACCAGGCCGACCTGCGGCTAGTGCTGCTGCGGCCGGGCAAGGACGACGACGAACCCCAGCAGCACATCGTGGCCGAACCCGGGATCACGGCGGATTCGGGCGCTCGGGTGCTGGCCGTCTGGGAAAGCAACACCGCGGTGTACCTGCCGTCCCCGCAGCCGCGGGTGGACGTGATCGACGAGACCGGCACCACCGTGTCGAGTGCACTGCTGCCAAAGCCGCCGACGAGCCCCGGGGCCGTAACGCACGCGGGCAGCCTGATCACTTGGTGGACCGGCGATTCCGTCATGGTCTTCCAGACGAACAACCTGTCGCTGCGCTACACGATCGCCGCCGGCTCCACGACGGCGCCGCTGGGACCGGGCGCGATGATGGCGGGCCGCCTGCTGGTGCCGGTCACCGGCGCGATCGGAGTCTACGACCCGGTCAGCGGCGCCAACGAGCGCTACATCCCGGTCAACCGGGCGCAGAGTACGCCCGGACGGGCGGTGGTCCCGACCGTCGCGGGGTCCCAGGTGTTCGAGCAGCGGGGCGACACCGTGGCGGCCCTGGGCTGACGCCGAACTACACCTCGACGGCGAACGTCGGCAGCGGCTTGCCGGTCTTCCAGTGCTTGAGCAACGCCTTCGCCAGGTCGGCATAGGCCGACGCGCCCTTGTTCTTGCGCCCCGCCATCACGGACGATCCCGACGCGCTGGCCTCGGCGAAGCGCACGGTGCGGGGTATCGGCGGGGCGAGCACCGGCATTTCGTAACGGTCGGCGACGTCGAGCAACACGTCGCGGGTGTGGGTGGTGCGGGAGTCGTACAGCGTCGGCAGCGCGCCGAGGAGCCGCAGATCCGGGTTGGTGATCTGCTGGACGTCGGCGACCGTGCGCAGGAACTGGCCGACGCCGCGATGCGCGAGCGTCTCGCACTGCAGCGGCACAATCACCTCGTCGGCGGCGGTCAGTCCGTTGAGGGTGAGCACACCGAGCGACGGTGGGCAGTCGATGATGACCACGTCGAAGTCGTCGGAGAGCTTGGCCAGCGCGCGTTTGAGCGCGTACTCGCGACCCGCGCGCATCAGCAGCATCGCCTCGGCTCCCGCCAGGTCGATGTTGGCCGGCAGCAGCGTCATCCCTTCGATGGTCGTGACCAGCGCGGCGCTGGGCTCGACCTCACCGAGCAGCACCTCGTGCACCGACACCGGGAGCTTGTCAGGATCCTGGCCGAGCGAGAAGGTCAGGCAGCCCTGCGGATCCAGGTCGACCAGGAGCACGCGTTGTCCCTCGTCGGCCATCGCGGCGCCCAGCGAGGCGACCGTCGTCGTCTTGGCTACGCCGCCCTTCTGGTTGGCCACTGCCAGTACCCGGGTCTTAGCGGCCATAGGCGCGGCTCTCCCCTCTGCATTGTCGCCATGCGGTCAACAGTGCCCATCCTGGCACGTTCGCCCGCCGCGCGCTGCGGCCGACGTGCCCGGCATGTCGTCCGGCAGAATCGGTCGATATGGGCTTGCACAATCATCGACTGGTCCTCCTCCGCCACGGCGAGACCGAGTGGTCGAAGTCGGGCCAACACACGGGCCGGACCGACCTCGAGCTGACCGACACCGGCCGCGTCCAGGCCGAGCTCGCGGGCCGCGTCCTCAGAGAACTGAACCTCACCGACCCGTTGGTGATCAGCAGCCCGCGCATCCGTGCCCTGACCACAGCGAAGCTGGCCGGCCTCGCCGTCGACGAGGTCTCTCCCCTGCTCGCCGAATGGGATTACGGCTCCTACGAGGGGCTGACGACCCCGCAGATCCACGAAAAGGTGCCCGATTGGCTGGTCTGGACGCACGGCTGTCCCGGTGGCGAGAGCGTGCAGCAGGTCAGCGACCGCGCCGACCGTGCCGTCGCGTTCGCGCTGGAGCACATGAGCGACCGCGACGTGGTGTTCGTCGGGCACAGCCACTTCTCCCGCTCGGTCATCACCCGCTGGGTGGAGCTGCCGCTCGTCGAGGGCAGCCGTTTCTGGATGCTGGCCGGCTCCATCGCGGTGTGCGGTTTCGAGCATGGCGTGCGACAGCTCGCCGCCCTGGGATTGACCGCCCAGCCGCAGGCGATCAAACCCGGGTGAGCACGCAACCGCCGTTCGCGCTGTGCGGACCGAAGCAGACCCTGGTGGCCGAGGGCGTGCGGGAGCGCTACCGCGACGTGGCGGCGGCGCAGGACGCGCTGCGTTCGGGCTCATCAGCAATCGTGTTGGGCGCGTTGCCTTTTGACGTGAACCGACCCGCAGCGCTGCTGACGCCCGACGCGGTGCGGCGCACCGCCGCGCCGCCCGACTGGCCGACCGGCCCCCTGCCGCCCGTGCGTGTCGCCGCCGCCGATCCGTCGCCGGCCGACTACCGCGGCCGCATCTGCCGGGCCCGCGACCAACTCACCGCCCCCGACAGCCTGCTGAGCAAGGTGGTGCTGTCCCGCGCGCTGCGGCTGGTCGCCGACGCCCCACTGGACGCCCGCGTCATCCTGCGCCGGCTCATCGCCGCGGACCCGGCCGCCTACGGATATCTGGTCGACCTGACCGCTGCCGGCGAGGAGTACTCCGGTGTGGCGCTGGTGGGCGCCAGCCCGGAGCTTCTGGTGGCGCGCAACGGAGATCGAGTCACGTGCCGGCCGTTCGCTGGTTCGGCGCCCCGCGCCGCCGACCCGGACGTCGACGCCGCCAACGGCGCCGCGCTGGCGGGTTCGGCCAAGGACCGGCACGAGCACCAGCTGGTCATCGAAGCCATTCGCGCCGCCCTCGAGCCGCTGTGCGACGAATTGACGATCGCCGCCAAGCCCGAGTTGAGCCGCACCGCGGCGGTGTGGCACCTGTGCACCCCGATCAGCGCTCGGCTTCGCGATACGTCCACCACGGCAATCGATTTGGCCCTGGCGCTGCATCCCACCCCGGCGGTCGGCGGGGTGCCGACCAAGGCCGCGGTGGAGCTCATCGCCGAGTTGGAAGGCGACCGCGGGTTCTATGCGGGGGCGGTCGGTTGGTGCGACGCCCGGGGCGATGGCCGCTGGGTGGTCTCCATCCGCTGCGCGCAGCTGTCGGCGGACCGCCGCACCGCGCTCGCCCGCTCCGGCGGCGGCATCGTCGCCGAATCCGACCCCGACGAAGAAGTCGCGGAAACCACAACGAAATTCGCGACGATCCTGCGCGCATTGGACGTCGAGCAATGACCATTCGCCGCGCCACGCCGGAAGACGCCGCCGCAATCACCGCAATGATCCACGAATTGGCGGAATTCGAACACGCCGCCGAGCACTGCACGGTCACCGAAAAGCAAATTGCGGCAGCGCTTTTCGGAGCCGCCCCGACGGTGTATGGGCACGTCGCGGAAGTCGAGGGCGAGATCGCCGCGATGGCGCTGTGGTTCCTCAACTTCTCCACCTGGGACGGCGTTGCGGGCATCTACCTCGAAGACCTGTTCGTGCGGCCGGGATTTCGCCGCCGCGGCCTGGCCCGCGCGCTGCTGGCGACGCTGGCGGCCGAATGCGTCGACAACGGCTACACGCGGTTGTCCTGGGCCGTGCTGAACTGGAACGCCGACGCCCTCACGCTGTACGACGGTGTCGGGGGCGAGCCCCAGCGCGAGTGGACCACCTATCGGCTGTCCGGCTCCCGGTTGGCCGAGCTGGCGGAATCGCGCTGATCGCCGGCGGCCCACCGGACTCCTGGGGGGCTGAAGAGCAGGCCCAACACGGTCAGCGCCGCGATGCCCGCGGGAATCCCGAAGCCGGGCCGGTGCGAGTCCACCGTTAGGTACCAGGCCACCGGCAGCAGCAGCAGCTGGGTGATCACGGCCAGCCCGCGGCCCCAGCGCTTGCCGGCCGTCAGCGCCCGTCCGGCGGCCAGCACCACCGCGCCGACCAGCACGAAGAACGCCGCCGTGCCCAACCCGTTGACCACGCGCTGGTCCGCGCCCGCGACGCCCCGCACCACCAGCACAGCCGCCACCACCAGCGCGGCCAGCCCCTGCACCACCACGAGGAGGCCAGCGCCGCGCACGGCGGCCGGCGCGGCCCCCGGGTCGCGGCGGAAAGCTGTCACCCGCGTCAGCGTAGTCACCCGGCTGCCGGGGAGTTCCCCACAGCGTGGCCTTAACCGGCCCGCATAAGCTCGTGCTCCATGCGCGCCGTGCTGATCGTGAACCCCACCGCCACCACTACCACCCCGGCCGGTCGCGACCTGCTGGCGAACGCGCTCAAGAGCCGGCTGCAGCTCACCGTCGAACACACCAGCCACCGCGGACACGGCGCCGAACTCGCGGAGAAGGCGGTCGCGGACGGCGTCGACCTGGTGGTGGTGCACGGCGGCGACGGCACGGTGAGCGGGGTGGTCAACGGCCTGCTCGGCCGTCCCGGTGCGGTTTCCGGGCACACCGGCCCGGTGCCCGCGGTCGCGGTCGTCCCGGGCGGTTCGGCGAATGTGCTGGCACGGTCGCTGGGCATCTCGCGGGACCCGGTGGCCGCCACCAACCAGCTCATCCAGCTCCTCGACGACTATCGCCACCACCACACCTGGCGCCGCATCGGCCTGATCGACTGCGGCGAGCGCTGGGCGGTGTTCAACACCGGCATGGGGGTCGACGCCGAGGTGGTGGCCGCGGTCGAGGCCGAACGCGACAAGGGCGGCAAGGTCACGGCGTGGCGCTACATTCGCGCGGCGGTGCCCGCCGTGTGGGGCTACACGCGCCGCGAACCGATGCTCACGCTCGAACTGCCCGGCCGCGAACCTATCGCCGGGGTGAGTTTCGCGTTCGTGTCCAACTCCAGCCCTTGGACGTTCGCCAACGAGCGGCCGGTGTGGACCAATCCCGGCTGCACCTTCGAGTCGGGCCTGGGCGTGTTCGCGCCCAAGAGCATGAAGACAATCCCCACCCTTCGCATCGTGCGGCAGATGTTCGCCAAGCGGCCCAAGTTCGACTTCGACCACCTCATCACCGAGGACGACGTGCCCTGCTTGCGGGTCACCTCGACCGGCGGCCCGGTCGCCTGCCAGTTCGACGGGGATTACCTCGGCGTGCGCGAAAGTATGACGTTCAAAGCGGTGCCCGACGCGCTGGCGGTCGTAGCGCCTCCCCAGAAAAACACCCTCTGAGCTGCGCATACGAAGCGGCCGCGGGTCAGACGGGGAAGATTTTCCCGGAGAGTGGCCAGTCAGTGTAGTACAACGGAGTAATGGCCCGACTACGGAACGATCAAAGTGAGATAGCCCACGAGCGAACTCGGGGCTATTGACATCTGTTGGGCCTGTGAAACGATCAAAAGGTTGCATGCAGAAATTTAGATAGGGGTACGGACCCTTTTCTTGTGCACGCGTTAACAGCCGAAGAAAATTGGCCGTGCGCCTTGCTGCGCACTCAGTGAGGAGTAACAACGTATGGATTGGCGCCACAAGGCGGTCTGTCGCGACGAAGACCCGGAGCTGTTCTTCCCGGTAGGGAACAGCGGCCCGGCGCTCGCGCAGATCGCTGACGCGAAACTGGTCTGCAATCGGTGCCCGGTGACCACGGATTGCCTGTCCTGGGCCCTGAACACCGGCCAGGACTCGGGCGTCTGGGGCGGCATGAGCGAAGACGAGCGGCGCGCACTCAAGCGTCGCAATGCCCGGACGAAGGCCCGTAGCGGAGTCTGACTCAGTTAGAGCAAACAGTGCGGCCTCGACGAAAGTCGGGGCCGCACTGTTGTGTGCCTAGATGACCAGTCGGGCCCGCCGGCCGATCGGCACCCGCAACACCACGTCGGTGCCGCGGGCCGGGGCCTGGCGCATGCCCAACGTGCCGTCGAGCTCCGCCGACACCAGCGTCCGCACGATCTGCAGACCCAGGCTGTCGGACGTCTCCAGGCTGAAGCCTTCCGGCAGCCCGCGCCCGTCGTCGTGGACAACGACGTCAAGCCAGCGCGCCGAACGCTCGGCGCGGATGGTCACCGATCCCTCTTCGACCGCCGGGTCGAATGCGTGCTCGATCGCGTTCTGAACCAGTTCGGTGATCACCATGATCAGGGCTGTCGCCCGGTCGGAGTCCAGCACGCCGAGGTCGCCGACCCGGTTGATCCGGATGGGCCGGTCGACCGACGCCACGTCGTTCATGATCGGCAGGATCCGGTCGATGACCTCGTCGAGGTTGACCTGTTCGTCGACGGACATCGACAGCGCGTCGTGCACCAGCGCGATGGACGAGACCCGGCGCACCGACTCGATCAGGGCTTCGCGCCCTTCGGCGTTGACCGTCCGGCGGGCCTGCAGGCGCAGCAGCGCCGCCACGGTCTGCAGGTTGTTCTTCACCCGGTGGTGGATCTCCCGGATCGTGGCGTCCTTGGAGATCAGGGCCCGGTCGCGCCGCTTCACCTCGGTGACGTCGCGGATCAGCACGGCGGCACCGGCGCTAGCACCGTCGACCACCAACGGGAGCGTCCGCAGCAGCACCGTGGCACCGCCCGCGTCGACCTCCATGCGCATGCTCTTGCCGCCGGCCAGCAGGTCGAGCACGTGCTCGGCCAGCTCCTGCGCCTCGAAGGGGTCCGAGACCAGCGGCCGGGTCACCTTGACCAGGTTGCGGCCCTCCAGCTCGGAGGTCAGACCCATCCGGTGGTAGGCCGACACCGCGTTGGGGCTGGCGTAGGCCACGACGCCGTTGACGTCCAATCGGATGAAGCCATCGCCCGCCCGCGGGGTGGAGCGGGACATGACCACGTCGCCCACATCGGGGAAGGTGCCGTCGGCGAGCATGTGAACCAGATCGCCGGCGCATTCCCGGTATGCCGTCTCCAGCTGGCCGGACGTGCGGTCGGCCGCGACGGCCGTCTGATGCCGGGTGAGAACGGCCACCACCTGGCCGCCGTACCGCACCGGTGACGCCTCGACGTGCGGGCCGGGCAGCCACGAATCCTGTTGGCCCGCATCGCCATCCCGCTGCGCGGTGCCGGAGTCGAAGGTCTCGGCGACGAGCGCCAGCTGGTCGGCGGCGACGACACTGCCCACCGAGTCGGTGACGAGCACCGTGGGGGCGGTGTTCGGCCGGCACTGCGCCACACACACCAACATGCCGTCGTCGCGACGAACCCACATCAGGTAGTCGGCGAACGACAGGTCCGCCAGCAGCTGCCACTCCCCCACGACCGCGTGCAGGTGGTCCACCGCATTGCCCGGCAGCACGGTGTGTTCGGCAAGCAGATCACCGAGAGTCGACATCACTCACTCCCCGGGCCATTCCCCGGCAGCAGACAGAACGGTCCAACTTTTCCCGGGCTAGCTGATCACAGCAATGAGGTCGCCCGCCTGGATGACATCGCCCACCGCGACGCTCACCTTGCTGATGGTGCCGTCGACCTCAGCCAAGACGGGAATCTCCATCTTCATCGACTCCAGCAGCACCACGATGTCGCCTTTGCCGATCTGGTCACCCTCGTTCACTACGACTTCGAGCACGCTGGCCACGATCTCGGCGCGCACATCCTCGGCCATCTTCACCCCACTCGTTTCGGCCATTGCGCAGGCTGGCTGCTGGTCCATCCGTCAGGCTCACGTACATCGAACCATAGGAGGGGTCGGGACCGCGGCGCACGGGGCGTTGTGGCCGCGCGGGTCTTTCATGAGAGACTGTGGGCTGACGGGCGCCGGGCGCCCGGATCAATGACCACATCAATGGAGGTTCGACCCATGGCCAAGCGTGGCCGTAAGAAGCGCGACCGCAAGCACAGCAAAGCCAACCACGGCAAGCGGCCCAACGCCTGAGGACCGCTACTGCGTCTCGCGGATGATGGTGGTCCGGCGGATCTCCAGCCGTAGCCGCTCGCGCAGGCCCTCGGGGGCCTTCTCGCCTTTGCACTTGGTGGCGATCAGCGCCTTGATCCGCTCCTCGAGGCCGTAGTGCTTGAAGCAACCGGGGCACGCCTCGAGGTGGCGGCGCAGCTGGTCCCGGGACTCCGGGGTGCATTCGCCGTCGAGCAGGAGCCAAACCTGGCGGATGACCTCGGCACAGCCGACCGCGCCGTGGTCGTCGTCGTTCGGGCAGGTGTCGCTGGGGCCGGAAAGCTCGCTCATGACGACACCTCCTCGTGCGCCTGGTGGCCGCGGTTGAAGCCCCGCTCCTTGGCCACGTCAGCCAGCAGCCCACGCAGTTGACGCCGGCCGCGGTGCAGCCGTGACATTACCGTCCCGATGGGCGTGTCCATGATCTCTGCGATTTCCTTGTACGGAAATCCCTCGACGTCGGCGTAGTAGACGGCCATCCGGAACTCTTCCGGCAACGCCTGCAGCGCTTCCTTGATCTCGTTGTCGGGCAGCGCCTCGAGCGCCTCGACCTCGGCCGAGCGCAGCCCGGTGGACGAGTGCTCGGCGTTGGAAGCCAGCTGCCAATCGGTGATCTCTTCGGTCGGGTATTCGGCCGGTTGGCGCTGCCTCTTGCGGTAGCTGTTGATGTAGGTGTTGGTCAGAATGCGGTACAGCCAGGCCTTGAGGTTGGTGCCGGCCCGAAACGAGCGAAACCCCGCGTAGGCCTTCACCACCGTCTCTTGCAGCAGGTCCTCGGCGTCGGCGGGATTGCGCGTCATGCGCAGCGCACCGCCGTAGAGCTGGTCGAGCAGCGGAATCGCGTCGCGCTCGAAGCGCGCCATCAGTTCGGCGTCCGTCTCCGGCGGGGCAGGATCGGGAATCTCCTGTGCTGTTGCGCCGTCCGTGTCGGCCATGTCGAGTACCCCGGTCCCTTCTGCTGCGGTGTCGCCGGGCAGCACTGAAAGCGCCGCCGAGCTTGCCAGAAAGCAAGCCAACTGCTCGGCACCCGTTGGACTGTCCAACAGGCTCGTCGCCGCTGACACCAAACCGCTCCTCCCAATCTAGAGGCTGCCACCGACAGTGTCTGCCCGGGTGCGCCCACATAACATCAGAGACCGCCTCGTTTAACAGCGTTAACCGACGCGCTATTTCCGGGCCCCAGCCGGCCCGTGCCGGCAGGACGTTAATGTGACGCCATGTCCCTCAACGGCAAGACCATGTTCATCTCCGGCGCCAGCCGCGGAATCGGCCTGGCGATCGCCAAACGCGCCGCACAAGACGGCGCCAACATCGCCCTGATCGCCAAGACCGCCGAGCCGCACCCGAAGCTGCCGGGCACGGTGTACACCGCCGCCAAAGAGCTCGAGGAGGCCGGCGGTGCGGCCCTGCCGATCGTCGGGGACGTCCGCGACCCGGAGTCGGTCGAGTCGGCGGTGGCCAAGACCGTCGAGCAGTTCGGCGGCATCGACATCTGCGTCAACAACGCGTCCGCCATCAATTTGGGGTCCATCACCGAGGTGCCGATGAAGCGGTTCGACCTGATGAACGGCATCCAGGTGCGGGGCACCTATGCCGTCTCGCAGGCCTGCATCCCGCACCTGAAGGCCGCCCAGAACCCGCACATCTTGACGCTGTCGCCGCCCGTGCTGCTCGGCAAGGAGTGGCTGAAGCCGACCGCGTACATGATGGCCAAGTTCGGCATGACGCTGTGCGCGCTGGGAATCGCCGAGGAGATGCGCGAGGCGGGCATCGCGTCCAACACGTTGTGGCCGCGCACGCTGGTGGCCACCGCCGCGGTGCAGAACCTGCTCGGCGGCGACGAGGCGATGGGACGCGCCCGCAAGCCCGAGGTGTACTCCGACGCGGCGTACGTCATCCTCAACAAGCCCGCCCGCGAATACACCGGGAACACCCTGCTGTGCGAGGACGTGCTGGTGGAGTCCGGCGTCACCGACCTGTCGGTCTACAACTGCGTGCCGGGCGGGCAGCTCGGCGTCGACTTCTGGGTGGACGGCGTCAACCCGCCGGGATACTCCGGGCCCTAGTCGGGCCCTTGTCGTGGCTCGCGCCGCCACGCCCGCGCTGACCGCGTTGACGAAAGCCGGTGTGCCGCATGAGGTTGTCACCTTCGACCACGATCGGCGGGAACGTTCGTTCGGTGACGAAGCGGTGCACGCGCTGACCGAGCGCGGCATCGCGCCCGGGCAGATCTACAAGACCCTTGTCGTCGCGGTGCCGGGCGGGCTCGCGGTCGCGATACTGCCGGTGCCGGACCGGCTCTCGCTCAAAGCGTCCGCCGCGGCGCTGGGGGTGGTCAAGGCCGGCATGGCCGAGGCCGCCGCCGCCGAGCGCGCCACCGGTTACGTCGTCGGCGCCGTGTCGCCGTTCGGGCAGCGCAGGTCCCTGCCGACCGTCGTGGATGCGGGCGCCCTGGCCTGGGATCGGGTGTACTGCAGCGCCGGCCGGCGCGGCTGGGACGTCGGGGTTTCACCGCGGGACCTGATCCGGTTGACCGGCGCGATCACCGCCCACATCCGGGCGTAGCGGCATGGCGAAAACCGGGACCGATTCCTGGTCGTGGCATTACGCTCGCGCCATGACGACGAAGCGATCCCGCGGCGCGACGATGGTCGCCGCCGGTGTGCTGGCTTTCTCCGGACTGATGACGATCGGCGTGGGCACCGGCAACGCCGACACGATCCAAACCGAGGGCAACTACCCGACCCGGGCCGCTTGCCAGGACGCGGGGCCGGGCGTGAAGGCGTCAACCCCGGGAAACTGGAACAACTTCTGGTGCGTGCCGGATCGCAACGTCAACGGCAACTGGAAGCTGGTTCTCAGCAACTAAAGCAAGGTCGCCTGCTCGGGCTCCGGTCCGGCCGGCTCTAGTAGCTGGGGCCCGTTGTTGCGGACGTTGTTGACCAGCGTCGACACCTCGCGCATCCGGATGCCGCGCACGTCGGGCGCGTGAGCCAGCAGCTTCTCGTCGACCGGGGCGTCCGGGTCCAGCCAGCGGTCCCACTCCCGCTCCGGGACCACCAACGGCATCCGGTCGTGGATCTCCGCCAGCTCGCCGGGCGCGTCGGTGGTGATGATCGTGCAACTCAGCAGTGGCTGAGCGTCTTTGGCCGGTTTCCAGACCGACCACAGCCCGGCCATGAACAGCGGTTCGCCATCCTCGCGGTACATGAAGAACGGCGTCTTGCGGGACTTCTTGCCCGCGACGGCGTCGTTGACCCGCCATTCGTAGTAGCCGTCCATCGGGATCAGGCACCGCTTCGACTTGGCGCTCGACCGGAAGGCGGGCGAGGTGGTGACCTTGTCCGCGCGGGCGTTGATCAGCATCGGGCCCTTGGTTTCCGGCGCCCCGTCGGAACCGGCCTTGGCCCAGGGGGGCACCAGGCCCCAGCGCATGAGCCGCACCCGACGGGTGGGCTGGTCGTCGGGGTCGGTGTGCCGGCTCACGACGGTCGCGATGGTCGAGGTGGGGGCCACGTTGTAGTTGGGCGCCCCGGCACTCTCGGACGCGCCGGTGGCCTCGTCGATCGCCTTGATCTTCTGGGCCAGCAGCGCCGGATCGGTGGTGACCGCGAACCGTCCACACATAACTCCCATGGTGGCAGAACGCGGTGACACGCAATGATGGACCGGTGAGTATGTGGACGGCCCCCAGCGCGCCGAATCCGGTGCACGCGACCGTGACCGTTCCGGGCTCGAAGTCGCAGACCAATCGGGCGCTGGTGCTGGCGGCGCTGGCGGCCGCGCAGGGTAATGGCACCCCGACAATCAGCGGGGCGCTGCGCAGCCGGGACACCGACCTGATGATCGGCGCGCTGCGCACCCTGGGCCTGCGCGTCGAGGGCACCGGCTCCGAGCTGACGGTGAGCGGACGGATCGCTCCCGGGCCCGACGCGCGCGTGGATTGCGGGCTGGCCGGCACGGTCCTGCGGTTCGTCCCGCCGCTGGCGGCGCTGGCCGAAGCGGTGGTCGAGTTCGACGGGGACGAGCAGGCCCGGGTGCGGCCGATCGCGCCGCTGCTCGACGCGCTGCGCGGCCTGGGCGTGCCGATCGAGGGCGCGGGTCTGCCCTTCCGGGTGCACGGCGGCGGCTCGGTCGCCGGGGGCACCGTGGCCATCGACGCCTCGGCGTCGTCGCAGTTCGTGTCGGGGCTGCTGCTGTGCGCGGCGTCGTTCACCGACGGCCTGACCGTGCAGCACACCGGCGCGACGCTGCCGTCGGCGCCGCACATCGCGATGACCGTGGTGATGCTGCGGCAGGCCGGGGTCGACGTCGACGACTCGGAGCCCAACCGCTGGCGGGTGCGCCCCGGCCCGGTCGCGGCGCGGCACTGGGAGGTGGAACCCGATCTGACGAACGCCGTTCCGTTCCTGGCGGCGGCCGTGGTCAGCGGCGGAACGGTGCGCATCACCGGCTGGCCGGCGGCCAGCGTGCAACCCGCCGACAACATCCTGACCGTGTTGGGCAAGCTGAACGCCGTTGTCACCCAAGGCGATTCGTTCCTCGAAGTGCAGGGGTCCGCCGACTACGACGGCTTTGACGTCGACCTGCGCGCCGTCGGCGAGCTGACCCCGGCGGTGGCGGCGCTGGCCGCGCTGGCCAAGCCGGGGTCCGTGTCCCGCCTCTCCGGCATCGGCCACCTGCGCGGCCACGAGACCGACCGGCTCGCCGCGCTGAGCGCCGAGATCAATCGCCTGGGCGGCGACTGCACCGAAACCGCCGACGGCCTGGTGATCACCGCGACACCGCTGCGCGCCGGCGTCTGGCGCGCCTACGCCGACCACCGGATGGCGATGGCGGGCGCGATCGTCGGGCTGCGGGTGCCCGGCGTTCAGGTGGACGACATCGGGTCCACTTCCAAGACGCTGCCGGAGTTTCCGCGGCTGTGGGCGCAGATGCTGGGGTCCGATATTTGAGGCCCGGCGATTACGACGAGTCCGACGTCAAGGTCCGCTCCGGAAGGGGCTCGCGACCGCGCACCAAGACTCGTCCCGAGCACGCCGACGCCGAGGCCGCGATGGTGGTCAGCGTCGATCGCGGCCGTTGGGGATGCGTGCTGGGCGGGGACCCCGATCGCCGGGTCACGGCGATGCGGGCCCGGGAACTGGGCCGCACCCCGATCGTGGTCGGTGACGACGTCGATGTGGTCGGCGATCTGTCCGGGCGGCTGGACACCCTGGCGCGCATCGTGCGGCGCGGGGAACGGCGAACGGTGTTGCGGCGCACGGCCGATGACACCGATCCGACCGAACGCGTGGTGGTCGCCAACGCCAACCAGCTGTTGATCGTGGTGGCGCTGGCCGACCCGCCGCCGCGCACCGGCCTGGTCGACCGGGCGCTCATCGCGGCCTTCGCCGGCGGGTTGAAGCCGATTCTGTGCCTGACCAAGACCGACCTCGCCCCGCCGGAGCCGTTCGCGTCGCATTTCGTGGACCTGGACTTGACGGTGGTGGTCGCGGGCCGCGACGATCCGCTGCTCGCGGTCGCCGACCTGCTGGCCGGCAAGATCACCGTGCTGCTGGGGCATTCCGGGGTCGGCAAATCCACGTTGGTGAATCGCCTTGTCCCCGAGGCGGAACGGGCCGTCGGCGAGGTCACCGACATCGGCCGCGGACGGCACACCTCCACACAATCGGTCGCGCTGCCCCTGGCGACCTCCGGCTGGGTGATCGACACCCCGGGCATCCGCTCTTTCGGGCTGGCGCACATCGAGCCCGACGACGTGCTGATGGCCTTCTCGGATCTGGCCGGTGCGATCGAGGACTGCCCCCGCGGCTGCGGACACATGGGGCCGCCGGCCGACCCCGAATGCGCGCTCGACACCCTGTCCGGCCCCGCCGCCCGCCGCGTGGCCGCGGCCCGGCGGCTGCTGAAGGCGCTCAACCAGACTTAGCCAGCCGCATGCCGAGTTCGTCGGGCGGCACCTTATGGCCTTGGGCGCAACGGATTTCGACGCTCGCCTCGGCGCCACAGCCGAGATGGGTGAGCCGGAGGCGATTGTGCCCCGGCAAATGGCGCCGGCCCCACTCGAACATCGACCACACCACCGGCATGAAGTCGATGCCGGCCTCGGTGAGCACATACTCTTCCCGACGCCGCTGCCCGGGCTCGTGGTACGGCTGCCGCTTCAGCAGCCCGAGCTCGACCAGTTCGGACAGCCGCGCCGAGGTGGCGGCCTTGGTGATGCCCACCCGGCGGGCGAAGTCATCGAAGCGCGTTGTGCCGTAGTACGCCTCGCGCATGATGAGCATCGCGGACTTCGTGCCCACCACCCCCATCGTCTTCTCGATCGCGCACTGGCCCACGGCCGACCAGGCGTCGCGGTCGGCCAGCGGTCCTTGCAGCAGTGTCATAGATCACCTCCCGGGCTGGGTTGCTTTTAGTGTACCTAGATGTTTATCTGAGTACAGCGATCTATACCTAGATGGTGGGACTCACGGAGGAGCCATGAACCGCGACGCCGTCATCGTCGGAGCCGTCCGCACCCCGATCGGCAAGGGCAAGCCCACCGGCGCGCTGCACGATGTGCTGCCCGCCGACCTGCTCGCGCACAGCCTGCGCGAAGTAGTGGCACGCACCGGGGTGGACCCCGCGCAGATCGACGACGTCATCGCCGGTGCCGTCGCCCAGGTCGGCGACCAGGCGGTCAACATCGCCCGCAACGCGTTGCTGGGCGCCGGCTTCCCCGAGTCGGTTCCCGGCGTCACGATCGACCGGCAGTGCGGCAGCAGCCAGCAGGCCATCAGCTTCGCCGCCCAGGGCGTGCTTTCCGGCGCCTACGACGTCGTCGTCGCCGCCGGCGTGGAATCCATGGGCCGCGTCCCAATGGGCACCTCGGTGCTGCCGGGCAGCAATCCCTTCGGCAACGACATGACCCGGCGCTATCCCGATGGCCTGGTGCCGCAGGGCATCAGCGCCGAACTGATCGCCGCGCGGTGGGACTTCTCGCGCACCCAGCTCGACGAGTTCTCCGCCGGCAGCCACGACAAGGCCGCCCGCGCCACCAAGGACGGGCTGTTCGACAATGAGCTGATCCCGATCGCCGGCCTGTCCACCGACGAATTCATCCGGCCGGGCACGACGGTCGAGACGCTGGCCGGCTTGCCGCCGGCGTTCTACAGCGAAGCGATGAAAGACCGCTTCCCGCAGATCAATTGGTCGATCACGGCGGGCAACTCCTCGCCGCTCTCCGACGGCAGCGCCGCGGTCATGATCACCACCAGCGAAACCGCCAAGAAACTCGGCCTGCGTCCGCTGGCCCGCATCCACACCACCACCGTGGTGGGCTCCGACCCGCTCTACATGCTGACCGGGGTCATCCCCGCCACCGAGAAGGTGCTGCACCGCGCCGGGCTGACGCTGGCCGACATCGACCTGTTCGAGGTCAACGAGGCGTTCGCACCCGTGGTGCTGGCCTGGGCGCAGGACACCGGCGCCGACCTGGCGAAGACCAACGTCAACGGCGGCGCCATCGCGATCGGTCATCCGCTGGGCGCCAGCGGCGCCCGCATCATGACGACCCTGGTCAACGCTTTGGAACAGCGCGGCGGGCGGTATGGGCTGCAGACGATGTGCGAGGGCGGCGGCATGGCAAACGCGACCATCATCGAGCGGTTGTGATGTCCCCCGTCTCGGGAATCTTCGTCATCGGCGGCACCGGAGCCCAGGGCATTCCTGTCATTCGTGCCCTGGTCTCCGACCAGAAGTACTCGGTGCGATTCCTAAGCCGCGACCCCGCCTCGCGAAGAGCGGAGGACCTCCTCGCCCTCGACAACGTGTCCGTCCTGGAAGGCTCGTTCGCCGACGAGGCGGTCCTGCGGGTGGGATTTCGCGGTTGCGACGGAGCATTCGTCAACATCGACGGGTTCAACACGGGCGAGAAAACCGAGATGTATTGGGCTATCCGCAGTTACGAGATAGCCATCGAAGAAGGAGTCAAATTCTTCGTCTACGGGAACCTCGACTATGGGCTCAAGAAGTCGGGATTCGACTCCCGCTTCCGCACCGGCCACTACGACGGCAAGGGCCGGGTGGGTGAGTGGATCCTGTTCCAGAATCGGGTGAACGGTGATCGGATGGGCGCGGCGGTCTTCACGTCGGGTCCGTACATCGAGATGGTGATATCACCCGGGACACCCATGACGCCTGCCGTCGAGGACGGTGTCGTGACGTGGCGGGTTCCGCTCGGCGCGGGTGCCGTTCCCCATGTAGCTCTTGACGATTGCGGATATTTCGTCCGCTGGCTCTTCGACCATCCCGAGCGCGCGAACGGCATGGATCTCGAAGCCGCGATCGACCACATCGCCTATGCGGATCTCGCCGCGGCGTTCGAGAAGGTCACCGGGCATCCGGCGCGGTACATCGATACCGATTTAGACGCATACTGGAGCAAAGGCCCTCTCAGTAGGGCCGCGGATGCGCCAGCCGGGTACAACGCCGACCCAAATGACAAGAGCACCATGAACATCCGCGACAACTTCACGGGATTCTGGAACCTGTGGAAATACGGGGTCATCGACCGCGATTACGATCTGCTCGACGAGATTCACCCGAATCGGATCAGGAGCGCCGAGGAGTGGTTGCGCAGAGAAGACCAGTTGGGACGGGCGTTGGGCAAGGGCGGCCTGTGGGAGCGGGTTCAACCGGAGAACCGGACTCCAATCCTCAAGATCGGCGAGGATCAAAGAACAGGGAAGCTGTGAGTGCGATGACCGAGATTCGATTCGACGGCGTGCGGGTGCGCTACGAGAGCGCCAAGAGCTTCGACGAGCTGCTAGCCGCGTTGCTCGACGATATCGGCGAGCGCCCCGTCCCGATCAACGACATCGCGACGACCAGCGAGAGCTGGGAGTCCTACCGGGAGCGCGTCGAACCCCAGGTCGGGCCAAGCGGATTCATGCTGTTCGGTGTCGTCGACCACGGCGCGTGGATCCCGAAGGCCGGCATCGACCGCAAGGCGATCCGCGTCATCCTCGGCAACCCGCTGATCGCGATCACGATGCTGCGCCACGACGTGACGGCGGGCCTATTCGCCCCCGTCGAGGTGCTGATCACCGACGAGCCGGCCGGAAGCAGCCTGACCTACGTCAAACCGTCATCGCTGATGGTCGTCGAACCCAATCCCGAATTGCTCAGCGCCGCGGAACAACTCGACGCCAAGCTGGCTGCGCTCGCCGAAAAGGTGACCAGCGGCTCCTAAGAGCGCGGTCTAATAACAGTAAGGATTGCGCCCCTACCCCGGTCACGCGCGCGTTGCCTTGAGTCGGTTGCCGGCGATCACCCTGCGCAACAGGGATGGCCGGAGAAGATCCGTGGGCTGCCCGAGGAGTTGCATTTGTCTGAATAGCGTCTCGGTGACTACTACGTCGGTGGCCGCCGCCAGGTAAAGCTTGCGCATGCCGAGACTGATGAATCTCTTTGGCGTCGACTGCCAATCATTTGACGGGATGATGGCGAAATCGAAGAACCGATTCGCCCACCACATCGGTGACAGCTTCCTGGCGGAGGCGCGAAAGAAGCGGAAGCCTAACTCCTCATTACCATCGGTCAAGCATGTTCGGAGCACCGCTGCCTGCAACGCCGACGAGGTCATACCTTGGCCATACACGGGATTGAGGCTGCATAAGGCATCGCCCATGACCACCAAGCCCTTTGGAAACCGGGGGAGCTTGTGATAACAACGCCAAACGCTGGTGGGATACCGCTGAGTGGAGACCTCGCCAATGGGTTCCGCAGCGCGCAGGACCGCAGAGACATGGTTCGGCATGGAGGAGGAAACTGAATCAAGCAACCCGGGCAGGTCGGTTGGTGTCTTCCTGCCAGCGAAACCGATCACCGTGGCGATGGCGGTTCCGTCTTCGTAAGGCAACAACCCGAAACCCTCCGGACTGTCGAGTGTGGGAATTCCCAACACGGCTCGCTCGGCAAGCGCCCCAGGTGCCAAGCGGAAGAATTGGCTTGAGTAGCTCAGGTCAATCGTGTAGCGGCGTTCAGGGGGCCTTCGATAACCATTGGCCTCCAAGAACGCCGGGGTGCGGGCGGAGCGACCAGTCGCGTCGATGACGAGGTCGGTCGTCAGCACACGTTCCTGGCCGGTTTCACGTTCGACCACCCTTGCACCCGTGACCTGGCCAGTAGGGTCGATCATCGTCTCCGCCACTTCATGCCCGTCCATCAATGTGACATTTGCGATCGAGCGCACCCGCCGTCGAATAAGTCCTTCCAGCAGCGGCCGGCTGGCCAAGAACACGACCATGCCCTCGGACCGTGTGAACCTCCCCGACCGGCAAAACACGATGTCACCGACGCCCAGATGGAACAGGCCAGGGTCATCGGGACTGTCAAGGACTATGGCACCCGCCGCTTCGAGTTCCTCTACCAGGCCTGGAAACAAGTCAACGAGGTACGGCACACCCCGGCTGAGCATCTGATGCAGATGGCGGCCTTGTGAAACCCCTCGCCGCTGAAATGTGCCATCGGGCAACTTGTCACGCTCGACCACGGTGACTGTGCCATAGAAATCCGACAACACCCTGGCAGCGAACAGGCCAGCGATGCTCGCGCCGCAGACCAATGCATGCTCACTGCCCATGTCGCTGGCCCCTCCCCCACGACTGCCCGCCAACACCACACTGGCAGCGCGCTCCACCACTGTCTACCGATGAGGCGGTCACATCTTCATGAGAAGACCTGGGGCGGAGACGCAATCGGCGCAGGGCTCCGATGCTCGTTGTCGCTGTGGCCGGTCCAGTCAGGCTGGGACGGGTAAGGACCGGAAAGGGTGTTCGGGTCGGCGCATGGTCGGCGGGTCGGCCTGGCATAGTCGGCGGCGGAACCGCAATCCAAGGGCCTTCGCCTCGTTAACGCTAGGAGTCATCCATGAGCGACGCCGACGCCGCATCGATCCGAGCGGCGCGCAGTGACTGGATCAGCGAGCACCTCGACACGTATCTGACCTCCGGCGGCGCGCGGGGCCACATCATGGACGTCAGCGCAGTCGGGGGCCGGGTACTGACCACCCACTGCCTGATCAGGTGTGTGGGCCGCAAATCGGGCAAGAGCTATATCAGGCCGTTGATCTACGGCAACGTCGGTGGCGAGATCGTGGTCGTCGCATCCAAGGGAGGCGCCGACACGCATCCGGAGTGGTACCTGAATGTTGTGCAGAGCAACACGATCGGCGTCCAGATCGCGACCCAAGCATTCGAGGCAACCTGGCGCGAGCCCGAAGCCGAGGAACGCCATCAGGTGTGGGCGTACATGTCTCACCTGTATCCGCCGTACCTCACCTATCAGAAGTCAACCAGTCGTCAGATCCCGTTGGTGATGTTGACGCCCGTGCGGGCAATCGACGTCTTTTCCGCGGAAGACTCCCGGTAGCCGTTGCTAGGCAACCGAACTCGAGAGCTCAGAGCCAGCCGGTGCGGGCGGCCGCCACTGGCTCGGGCGGCGCAGGCGCCAATGCCCCGTCGCGCACGCCGTCGAGCATCCGTTTGACCGCGGCGACGATCTCCGGTGCCGCCGCGGCGAGCCCGGCCTTGTCGGCCTCGGGAACCTCGTCCGGGTCGACGCCCGCCCGGGCCAGCACGGCGGCCGGGTCGGCCAGCTGACCGGCCAGCCAGGCGACCGGGTCGGCGGACAGCTCGGGAACGAAATGCCGGCGGCCGGGTTCCCACCCGTCGAAGCGGGGATGGTGATGCGCGCGGTCCAACGTCCCGGGCGGGCTCTCGGTGGAGCCGAACAGGTCCACCCGCCACACTGGCCGGTTGAAACCGATCGGAATGCCGGCGTAAATCGACCCGTGCGGCTCATCCCGGTCGACGAGGCGCAGTTCCAGCCTGACTCCCCGTTCCGGGGTTTCCTGACCCTCGTTGGGGTTCGGGTCGACAAAGAACATGTCCCCGACAACCACGCCCAGGGTTTCGAATCCAAACGCTGCGAGCATGTCTGCCAGCGTAGTCCCGGCCGTCGAATCGGGTCACGCACCGACCTTCGTGCCCGCGCGGTCGGGTAACACCACTTCGTAGTCCGCGAAAGCCACTGCCCTTGTGCGGCGCTGGTATTCGTGCACCAGCCCCGGCCAGTTGGTGGTGACCCGGCCGGAGGCGGTGCGATACCAGGAGTCGCAGCTGGTCCAGACGCCGGCGTCCAGGCGGGCCTGGATCTCCGCGTCGTACGCCTGCTCCACGTCGCGCCGGACCTCGAACGCGCGGGCCACACCCCCGCGCGCGAGCTCTTCGGTGATCTGGCGGATGTAGCGGGCCTGCTGCTCCATCATCAGGATGATCGAGCTGCTGCCGAGGTTGGTGTTCGGGCCGTAGATCAGAAACATGTTCGGGAAGCCGGGGACCGCCATACCGAGATGGGCGCGTGCCCCGGCGGCCCACTCGGACTGCAGGTCCCGGCCGTCGCGGCCGGTGATCGTCATCGGCGCGAGGAATTCGGTGGCCTTGAATCCGGTGCCATAGATGATGACGTCCACCTCATGCAAGACCTCGTGACCCTGGCCGTCGGCGGTGCGCACACCCGCGGGCGTCACCTCGGTGATCGTGTCGGTCTCGACGTCGACGTTGTCGCAGGCCAGCGCCGGGTACCAGTCGCTGCTGAACAGCACGCGCTTGCAGCCGATCGGGTAGTCGGGCGTGAGCTTGGCTCGCAGCACCGGATCTTTGATGTGGCGCTTGAGGTTTGCTGACGCGGCGACACCCACCAGCCGGGCGAGCGGGGCGGCTTTGGTCAGCGCGAGGCCGAAGGACTCCGAGATCTCCCAGATCAGCCCGCGCATGGCGGCGGCGAAGCCGGGCACCGTGCGGAAGGCGGCGTGGTGCGCGTCGGTGTAGGCGCGATCCGGCTTGGGGATGATGTACGGGGCGGACCGCTGAAAGACGGTCACGTGCTTGGCGGTCTCGCGAATGCGCGGCACGAATTGGATCGCCGACGCGCCGGTGCCCAGGACGGCGACGCGCTTGCCGGCCAATTCGACGTCATGGCGCCACTGCGCGGAATGGAACGAGGGGCCCGCGAAGGTGTCGAGTCCCGGGATGTTCGGCAGCGCCGGACGCGACAACTGCCCGACCGCGGGCACCAGCACGTCGGCCTCGAACACGTCGCCGGTCGAGGTCTCCACCCGCCACGTGGCGGTTCCGTCGTCGTAGCGGGCCGAGGTGACCTCCACCCCGGTCCGCACCAGGGCGCGAAGGCCGAACCGGTCGGCGGTGTCGTGGATGTAGCCGAGAATGTCGGGCTGCTCCGCGTATCGCCGGCCCCAGTCGGACTTCCGGGCGAAGGAGTAGGAGTACAGGTTCGACGGGACGTCGCAGGCGGCGCCCGGGTAGGTGTTCTCCCGCCAGACGCCGCCGATGTCGTCGGCCTTCTCCAGCACCGTCACGTCGGCGAGACCATCCCTGGACAGCTCATAGGCGGCGGCCAGGCCGCCGAAGCCGGCCCCGATCACCAGCACGCGAGGACGAGTCGAAGTCATGACTCCAAAGTTAGGGGCGCGTTGCGCCTTGCCGACAGCCGATTGCGGTCGGCAAATCCATGATTCCGGCCACGATCAGACGGTCTGCAGCCGGGCCCGCGGCGCGACCGAACGCTGATAGCGCGCGGGTGTGGTGCCGGTCCACCGCTTGAACGCGGCGATGAAGCTCGTCGCCTCGGCGTAACCGAGCCGCAGCGCGACGTCGTCGACCGACAGCGCGCCCGTCGCCAACAGCTCCTCGGCGAGCACCCGGTGCACCTCTTCGACCAGGTCGCGAAAGCTCGTGTTTTCCTCGGCGAGCCGCCGCCGCAGCGTCCGCTCGCTCATCGCCAGCTGCCGGGCGACGGCCGCGATCGTGTGGGGTTCGCCATCAACCGACGCCAGCCGGTCGCGGACCCGCCGGGCGACACCGGACCGCTCCCGGCGGCGTTCCAACAGCGCCAGGCACTGCTGCTCGCACATGGCCACGGTCATCTCGCTGGCCTGCGGGAGGGGGTTGTCCAGCAGGGCGGCAGGCCAGCGCGCCACGTTGGCCGGCGAGTCGTAACGGGGTGTCACGCCGAATGCCTTGCGGGCCAAGGCGTCTCCCGATGCGGGCGCCGGGCCCGTGAACTCGATCGAGGTGAACGGCACCGGGCGGCCCAGCATCTCCGCCATGACCCGGGCGATGGCCGCCAGGTCACGCCGCACCAGAAACTCCGCAACCGGCCCGGTCAAGTCGGGCAGGTCGAGCCGCATTGCCGCGACCGCCCCCTCGACCATGACGGTCGGCAGGCAGAAGCCGTAGCTGAGCTCGTAGAACCGGGCGGCGAACCGGACGGCGTCGCCCAGCGTCGAACTCGTCAGGCAGGCGAAACCGAAGATGCCCAACGACCCGACGTGATAGCTGGCGCCCACCCGCACCCCGAGGTCGGCCGGGTTCCCCAGCAGGTTCACCAGGTTCGTCACGACCGCCAGCTCCTGGCGTCCGACGATCATCCGGTTGTGGTCGTGCAGGTCGGCCTGCGTCAGGCCGGTTCCCTCGAGCAGGTCCGTCACGGCAAGGCCGTTCTCGCAACCGAACTCGGTCATCAACGCGACACTGGCGGTGCTACGCGGAAAATCCCAGTGCGACACCTGCGATCCGACGAACACCTGCACGTGTCCCAGTATGGCGAACGGCCGAAGCGCCGAACGTGCACAGACGGCGAGAATCAGCCCGAAATCTCGCCGTCAGTGCACGCTCGGCGGAAAGGCTAGGCGGCCAGGTCGTCCGCGCCGCCGACCGCGCGCTGCGCGTCACGCTGCGCACGCTTGGCGCGCCGCCAGCCACGCACGGTCGCGATGGCGGTCTTCAGCCCGCGCCGCCGGCCGGTCTCCGGGTCGGTGCCCGCGAAACCGGGCTCCAGGTCGGCGAACATGCGCTCGCTGCGGGTTTCCGGAGCGTCGTCGGCGTCGGCGCGCAGGTACTTGTTCGGCAGCGACAGCTTGGCCAGCGTGCGCCACGTCTTGCCGTACTGAACCAGGAACGACCCGGTGGTGTAGGGCAGGTCGTACTTGTCGCAGATCTCGCGCACCCGCACCGCGATCTCCGCATACCGGTTACTCGGCAGGTCCGGGAACAGGTGGTGCTCGATCTGGTGGGACAGGTTGCCGCTCATGAACCGCAGCGCCGGCCCGGCCTCGAAGTTGGCGCTGCCCAGCATCTGGCGCAGGTACCACTGCCCCTTGGTCTCGCCGATCATGTCGGTCTTGGTGAATTTCTCTGCGCCATCGGGGAAATGGCCGCAGAAGATGACGGCGTTGGCCCACACGTTGCGGATTATGTTCGCGACCGCGTTGGCCTTCAGCGTGGATCGGTAGGTGGCGCCGGGTGACAGCGCGGTCAGCGCCGGGAACGCGACGTAATCCTTGACCACCTGCCGGCCGGCCTTGGCCAGGAACTCGTCCACCCGCTGGCGGGCGTCGTCCTGCTCCATCCGCTTCTTGACGATCTTGCCGAGCTCCACGTGCTGCAGGCCGACGCCCCACTCGAAGAGCAGCGCAAGCAGGGTGTTGTAGACCAGGTTGAACAGGTTGAAGCGCTTCCAGCGCTGGTCCCGGGTGACGCGCAGCAAGCCGTAGCCGACGTCGTCGTCCATCCCGAGGATGTTCGTGTACTTGTGATGCACGAAGTTGTGGGTGTAGCGCCAGTGCTTCGACGACCCGCTCATGTCCCACTCCCACGTCGAGGAGTGGATCTCCGGGTCGTTCATCCAGTCCCACTGGCCGTGCATGACGTTGTGGCCGATCTCCATGTTTTCGATGATCTTGGCCACGCCCAGCGTGACGGTCCCGGCCCACCAGGCCGAGCGCTTCGAGCTGGCGGCCAGCGTCAGCCGGGCCGCCACCTCCAGCGCGCGCTGGGCCGCGATCGTGCGGCGGATGTAGCGGGCGTCGCGCGCGCCGCGAGAGTCTTCAATGTCCTGGCGGATGGCGTCCAGCTCAACGGCCAGGTTTTCAATGTCGGCGTCCGTCAAATGGGCGAATACGTCGACGTCGGTGATCGCCATCGTCTTTTTCTCCCTGCGGTCGATTTGTCCGTCCTAAACCAGGTCCAGACCTACGTTATCGTAACCTACGATTCCGTAGGTTACCTGTGAGTAGCCTTCAGATGTCGAGCACACAATCGCCGGAAGCGGCGGACACGCAGGTCTGAATCCGGGTGCCCGGATCGTGTTCCGCGCCGGTGCGCAGGTCACGGACGTGCCCCTCCACCAGGCCGACGACGCACGACTGGCATATACCCATTCGGCAGCCGAAGGGCATCTGCACGCCTGCACCCTCCCCCGCGTCCATCAACGACGTCGCCGCGTCGGCGACGACGGCGCGATCGCTCCGGGCGAAGGTGACCGTTCCGCCGGAGCCGGCCGGCGCGGCCTTGGACACGGCGAACCGTTCCAGGTGCAGCCGGTCACCGATGCCCGCCGCCGACCAGATCTTCTCGGCCTGGGTCAGCATGCCCTCCGGCCCGCAGGCCCAGGTGTGCCGTTCGCGCCAGTCCGATACGTCGTGGTCGAGCCGGGCGAGGTCGAGACGGCCCTGGGTACGGGTCTCCCGCAGCAGTAGGCGATAGCCCGGATGGTCGGCCGCCAGCGCGGCCAACTCGGCCCGGAACATCACGTCGGATTCCGTCGGCGCCGAATGGACGTGCGCGATGTCGCCAATCTGGTTGCGGCGCACCAGCGTTCGCAGCATGGACATTACCGGCGTGATCCCGGATCCGGCGGTGAGGAACAAGATCGATGACGGCGCCGGGTCGGGCAACACGAAGTTGCCCTGCGGGGCGGCCAGCCGGACGATGGTCCCCCGCTCGACGCCCGCCACCAGGTGCGACGACAGAAACCCTTCGGGCATCGCCTTCACCGTGATGGTCACCGTGCGCGCCGAGCCGGACCCGGACGTCGCGGCGGGGCTGGACGTCAGCGAATACGACCGCCAGCGCCAGCGTCCGTCCATCAGCAGACCGATCCCGATGTACTGACCCGGCTGGTAGTCGAAGTTGAAGCCCCACCCCGGCTTGATCACCAGGGTCGCCGAATCCTCCGTCTCGCGGCGCACCTCGAGGATGCGGCCCCGCACTTCCCGCGCCGACCACAGGGGATTGGCCAGATGCAGGTAGTCGTCTGGCAACAGTGGTGTCGTGATGCGGGCGGCCAGCTTGCGCAGCGCGTGCCAACCGGGGTGCCGGTCGGCGCCGGCGACGACTGGCCGCGTGGTTTCGACGACGTTGCCCGTGATCGATGGGTTACGTCTGCCCAGGGGAGGCTCCTGCTCACTACGCGGCGTCTTACTTGCGCTGACCATTGTGGTCGATTCGGTAGGCCTCACGAAACCTACGGTACCGTAACCTACGGTTGCGTAGCTAGCATCGTGGCCGAGAACACGCCACCCTTCGCCCCTACAGCAGCTCGAGCAGGAACGGCAGCTCCTGGTTGGCGTACCACGCCAAGTCATGGTCCTGCGCGTCGCCAACAATCAGTTCGGCGTCCTCATCGCCCAGGTCGGCGGCGTCGATGGCCTCGATCGCCTTCGTCACGGCCGGCTCGGCATCCGCATTGTCGACGTACGCGGCGATCACGTCCGCCAGCGCGACGGGCCCGCCGAGTCTCACCACCGCGTCGTCGAGGTCGGGACGGAAGGTGACGTCGCCCACCTCGGCGGCCAGCACCGCGCGCCGCGGCGGCAGGGATCCAGGCGCCCCTTCGGCTTCCGTGTCGGCCAGCAGGCGCAGCGACGCCAGCGCCGCCTCGCGCAGCGCGACCTCGGCGAGCTCGTCGTCGTCGCCCTCGGCGTACGCCTCACGCAACGTCGGCGTCAGGGCGAACGCGGTGCCGTTGACGGGCCGCAACGAGCCGTCGGCCACCAGGCCCTGCAACATGGCCAGCGTGGCCGGAATGTAGACCTGGATGGCTCAGTCCCCGATCAACGTGGCCGCGAAGTCGTCGACATACGTCGCCAGGTCGCGCGGCGGGCGCTGGTAACTCACGGCAGGCAGCGGAAGTTTCGGAAGTTTGATCTTCGGCCGTTCCACCTCGTGGTAGTCGATCGTCGACAGCAAATGGGCCATCATGTTCAGCCGCGCGTGCTTCTTGATGTCCGATTCCACCACATACCAAGGGCTGAACGAGGTATCGGTGTGCACCATCATCTCATCCTTGGCCCGCGAATATTCTTCCCACCGGTAAACCGATTGCAGATCCATCGTTGACAATTTCCATTGCCGCACAGGATCATTCAGCCGCGCCCTGAAGCGGCGCAGCTGTTCGGCCTCGGAAACCGAGAACCAATATTTGCGGAGCAGGATCCCCTCGTCGATCAGCAACTGCTCGAAGATCGGTGTCTGCCGCAAAAACAGCACGTACTCCTGCGGCGTGCAGAATCCCATCACCTTCTCGACACCGGCGCGGTTGTACCACGACCGATCGAACAGCACGATCTCCCCTTTGGCCGGCAGATGGGCGATATAGCGCTGGTAGTACCACTGTCCGCGCTCGCGCTCCGTCGGCGCGGGCAGCGCCGCGATGCGGACGGCCCGCGGGTTCAGGTATTCGGTGATCCGCTTGATGGTTCCACCCTTGCCCGCCCCGTCGCGGCCCTCGAAGATGACCACGACGCGGGCGCCGGTGTGCCGCACCCACTCCTGCAGCGTGACGAATTCCGTTTGCAGCCGGAACAATTCGGCTCGATAAATCTCGTCGGGCACCTTGCGCACGGGCGGCGAAGCCGACTTCTTGCTGTGCGCCTTCGCGGACTCGCCGTCTTTGGTCGCGATGCTCATATCAACGGATGATAGATCCAGGCAGCAAGGTTGACCTCCGACTACGACCGGGAAGCTTCCAGCAATTCCTCGAGCGATTGGTTCAACAGGCCCGGCAGCAGCTCGACGTCGCTCATCGCTTCGCGGTCGGCATTGATGCCGAAATACAGCATGCCGTTGTACGACGTCACGCTGATGGCCAGCGCCTGGTTGTGCAACAGCGGCGGGACGGCATAGGTCTCGAGCAATTTGGTGCCGGCGATGTACATCTGCGACTGGGCCCCCGGCGCGTTGGTGATCAGCAGGTTGAACGTCCGCCTGGAAAAGGTGGGGAAGCTGGTGGCGACCCGGATGCCCATGGCGTGCAACGTGGGTGGCGCAAAACCCGACAGCGTGACGATGGTCCTGGCGTCCACCAGGCGGGCGGCCGTCGGGTTCGACTCGGTGGCGTGCGCGATCTGCGAGAGGCGCACCACCGCGTTCGGCTCCCCCACCGGCAGGTCGACCAGAAACGGCATCACCTGGCTGATGGCCTGACCGGGCCCGGTCGCATCGAGCTGACCGTCGGCGTAGATGGACAGCGGCGCCATGGCCCGCACCGTCGCGGTCGGCGACACCGCCACCCCGCGTGACATCAGCCAGCTGCCCAGGGCGCCGGCGATCACCGCGAGCACCACGTCGTTGACGTCGCAGTCGTACCGGGCGCGCACGGTGCGGTAGTCGTCGAGGTTGCCGCACGCGACCGTGAACCGCCGGTGGCGCGAAACGGTCGCATTGAGCGGACTGCTGGGGGCCGTGCCGCGCGCCACGGTGCGCGCGAAATCGAGGATCCGCCGGCCGGCGGCGACGAGTTCGCCGTTGTTGGTCACCAGCCCGCCGATGGCCGAGCCGACGGCCTGCAGCTGAGTGCCCGGCCCCACGAACCAATCGCCGATGGCTCCGAAGATCAGCCGCGCGTCACCCGGGTCGCGTTCCGGCACCCAGATGTCTTCGGGAAAGGGCGGCGGTCGCTTGGTGCGATCGGCGATGACGTGATTGATTTCCAGCGCCGTCATGCCGTTGATGACGGCTTGATGCGACTTGGTGTACAGGGCCACCCGGTTCTTGGACAGGCCCTCGACCAGATACATCTCCCACAGCGGCCGCGACTTGTCCAGCGGCCGGGCGGCCAGCCGCGCGATCAGCTCGTGCAGTTGTTCGTCGCTGCCCGGGGAGGGCAGGGCGGAGCGCCGGACGTGATAGGTGATGTCGAAGTCGCCGTCGTCGACCCAGACCGGCCGGGCCGACCCGACCCGCACCTCCCGGACCTTTTGCCGATAGCGCGGAATTTGGGGCAGCCGCTGCTCGACGGTGGCCAGCAGCGTCTCGTAGCTCAGTCCGGCGCGCGGCCGGCGCAGGATCGACAGTGATCCGACGTACATCGGGGTGGCGGTGTTTTCCAGGCGAAAAAACGCCGCGTCCGATGGGGACAGCCGGGTCACCATAGGGCGCAGTCCTCCTCACCGAATGATCGCCCTGTTGCTGAAGGAGATTTGTCGCCCACGGTAATCGTCCGGCCCGGCGGCGTCCGAGCGCGGGTACGCGCGAGCCCGAGTTGTGCCATGATGACCACTGCCTGCCACTCTCCAGCGGGCTCCCGGTTTGTCCGAAGAGTTGGAGAGTGCGCGTTGAACATCAGTCCTGTCGCGGGTCCGCCCGGCGCGTTCGCCGTCCTGCCCGTCGTCGACTACGAGCCGCCGGCACAAGACGTGCCACGAAGCGTTCCCTCCTGCCTGCCGTCGTCGCGCGCACAGTTGCGCCGGCGCAGCGCCCACGCGCCGCACCGGCCCTGCCCGCCCGGCAATCAGCCGCCCGAGGAGCCGCGGGCCGCGCTGTCGGGGCCGATGCGGCAGGCGGCGGTGTTTGCCGACGCGGCGCTGCGCCGCGTGCTGGAGGTCATCGACCGCCGCCGCCCCGCCGCCCAGCTGCGCCCGTTGCTGGCGCCAAGCCTGGTGGATTCCGTCGTTTCGGTGGGCCATGCGGCCGCCGGTCGGCAGGGCGCGGCGGTGCTTCGGCGGCTGCGCCTGCAGCCGTCCGGTCGGGACCCGGAGGCCGCGGCCGAGGTCTCCGGCTCGTACAGCCGCGGCAACCGGATCCACGCCATCGCCTGCCGCGTCGAGCGGGCGCCCGCCGGCGCCGGCTGGCTTGTGGTGGCCCTGCACATCGGTTGACCGCCCGTCAGCGCGCGGGCCCGGCGGTCGGCGCCAGCGGGCCGCCCGTGTAGCGGGTCAGCACCGGCCCGACGATCGCCATGATGAACACGTACGCCGTCGCCAGCGCGGCGACCGCGGGAATGGACGTGCCTGCCAATCCGATGATGATCAGCGAGAATTCGCCCCTGGCGACCAGCGCGGTACCCGCGCGCAGTTGCCCGCGCCGCGCCACGCCGTCGCGCCGGGCGGCGAAGATCCCGGTGGCCACCTTGGTCGACGCGGTGACCGCGGCCAGGATCAGCGCCGCGGGAAGCATCGGGACCAGCGCGTGCGGATCGACCGAAAAGCCGATCGCCAGAAAGAAGATGGCGGCGAACAGATCCCGCAGCGGGCCCAGCACCCGGCGGGCCCGGTCCGCCGTTTCCCCGGTCAGCGTCAGCCCCACCAGAAACGCGCCGACCGCGGCCGACGCGTGCAGGGATTCGGCCAGCGCCGCCACGATCAAGGTGATGCCCAGCACCCGCAGCAGCAGCTGTTCGGAGTCCGGGTGCTCAACCAGCCGGCCGACGTGGTGGCCCCAGCGGTAGGACGCGGCGAACGCCGCCAACAGCGCGGCCACCGCCACCACCATGCCGACGACGGCGTGCAGCCAGCCGCCGCCGGATGCCAGGACGGCGAACAGGGGCAGGTAGGCCGCCATCGCGAAGTCCTCGAGGACCAGCACGGAGAGCACCGCCGGCGTCTCCCGGTTACCGAGCCGGTGCAAGTCCTCCAGCAGCCGCGCGATCACACCCGAGGAGGAGATGTAGGTGACGCCGGCCAGGCACAGGATCGCCACGCCGTCCAATCCCAGCAGCCAGCCGGCGATCGCACCGGGCGCCGCGTTGAGGACGACGTCGACACCCGCCGACGGCAGGTGGTGGCGGAGGCTGGCGGCGAACTCGGCCGCGGAGAACTCCAGGCCCAGGGTGAGCAGCAGCAGCACGACGCCGATGGGCGCGCTCGTGGTGATGAACTGGCCGCCGGCGTCCAGCGGCAGGATCCCGCCCTTACCCAGGGACAAACCCGCCAGCAGGTACACCGGGATCGGAGACAGGGCGAATCGGCGTGCGATGGCGCCCACTACGGCCAGCGTGGCCAGGAGGGCGCCGAGTTGTAACAGCAGCGCCCACGAAACTTGCACCGGCTCAGCCCTTGTCGATGATCTGTTCGACGCCGGCGATGCCCTCCTGGGTGCCGATGACAATCAAAACGTCTCTTGCATAGAGCATTTCGGCCGGACCCGGCGAGGCGAGCACTTCCTCGTTTCGCACGATCGCGACGATGGAGGCGCCGGTGCGGGTGCGGGCGCGGGTGTCGCCCAGGGGATGGCCCACGAAGGGGCTATCGGCGAGGATGTGGACCTGCCCCGTCTCGAGTCCGGGTATTTCGCGGGCCAACTCGGTGAACCGCTCCGCGATGCGCGGTGCCCCCAGGATCTGGGCCACCGCCTCGGCCTCTTCGTCACTGAGGTGCAGGAGCGGCCGGGCCTCGTCGGGGTCCTCCCGGGCGTAGACGACGACCTCGAAATCGCCGCTGCGCCGCGCGATGATGCCGATGCGGTCGCCCTTGTGATCGGTGAATTCGTAGCGAAGGCCGACGCCCGGCAGCAGCACCTCCTTGACATCCATACCGTCAATCCTGACAGGTCGACTGCAGGCGCCGTCATCCGATCGCCGAGCCGCAAACGAATTACAAAGATTCAGCCCTGCCGGGCAACGCCCGTGGCCTGGCGGCGCGGAATCGGCAGCAGCATCGACACCTCGCGGCGGTACTCGCGGTAGGGGTGGCCGATAGACGCGACCAGGTCACGCTCTTCGAGCTGCGTGGCGATCAGGACGTAGGTCGTCATGCCGATCGAGAACAGCAGGTGTCCCGCCGTCATGGTCGGCGCCGCCCAGAACGCGATGAGCATCCCGAGCATCAGCGGGTGACGCACCACGCGGTAGAGCAGACGTACGCGGAATTCGACACTGGTGTAAGGCTTTTGGCGCGATGCCAGATACACCTGCCGGAGCCCGAACAAATCGAAATGGTTGATCAGGAACGTCGCCAGCAGCGCGATCGCCCAGCCGAGCCAGAAGAGCGCCCACAACGCCGCGCGGGCCGCCGGCATCCGCACATCCCAAAGGACCGTCGGCATCGTCCGCCACTGCCAGTACAGCAGGGCCAGCACCACGCTCGACAGCAGCACATAGGTGCTGCGCTCGATCGACGTCGGCACCAACCGCACCCACCATCGCTTGAACGCGGGCCGGGCCATCACGCTGTGCTGCAGGCCGAACAAGGCCACCAACGCCGCGTTGATGGGTATCGCCGCGGTGACTGGCGCGGTGAGCGCGTGATCGACGCTTCGCGGCACCGCGAGGTTGCCCACGAAACCAATGAGATACAGAAAGGCCGCGAGGAAGAGCAGGTATGCCGCGGCGCCGTAACCAAGCGTCAAGTATCGCTTCATGGGCTAAGTGTCCGCCGGCCACACACGTTCGGATATAGGTCGTTTGCCTCATCTTCGGCGAGCGGGGCCCTAGGCATTTTTGACTAGTCCGTTGTGCAGCGCGTACATGCTGGCGCCGATGCGGTTCGATACGCCGATCTTGGCGTAGGTCCGTTCGACATGGTTGCGGGCTGTTTTCTCGCTGATCACCAACGACGCGGCGATCTCCTTGTTCGAGGCGCCGCGCGCGACCAGGCACAGCACCTCGATCTCCCTGGGGGTCAACCCGTCCGGCCGCATGTGGGGCCGTTGCGCCGGCTGACCCGCCGCGTGCAGCACTGCTTCGACGGCGACCGATTCGAGTTCACCGGCTTGCACCCGCCCGCGCAGCCGCCGGGCCGCCGCGTCCGGCGACATCTGTTCGCGATACGGCCTCGGCTCGCAAGCGGACTGGTAGCAGACCGCCGCAGCCAGAATGCGGTCCGGCGGGCCGAGCGCCGGCCCGGCGAGCCCGCGGGGATATCCCGACCCGTCAAGGCATTCATGGTGATTGCCCGCGACTTCGGCAAGCTGCCGCAGGCCGGATACCTGGTTGAGGATGCGCACGGTCAAATACGGGTGCAGCCGAACGCGTTCGAACTCCGAGGCCGTCAACGATCCTTGCCTGGACCAGATCTGATTCGACACCCCGATGCGGCCCAGGTCGTGGACATGCCCCGCTCGCCGCGTCAGGGCCACCGCGTGGGCGTCGACACCCGCGGCTCGCGCGGCGTCCCCGGCGAGCCGGGCCACCGCACGCGAATGTCCAAGGGTGAACGGGCATTTCAGATCGACGAAGTCGCCGAGGGCGACGAGTAGCGCGTCCAGCGATCGGTCGTCAAGCCGTCGATGCCGATCGGGCGCCGCGGCCAGAGCCGCCGCCCACGCGTCGCCGGCCGGCGGGCCGGCCAGAACCTCCTCGGTGTGGCGAAGGAAGGCGTCGGCCACCTGGGGATCGAATTGTCCGCCGCGCCGGTCGCCCACCATGGCCACGGCCCCCGCAACGCCATAGGTCCGGTGGTGCACCTCGACCATGTCGGCCAGCTGGGCGATCCGCATCTGAATCGGGATCTCGTCGCCCCGGGCTCCGGCGGGCAGCCCACCGCCGTCGTAGCGCTCGAACGCAAACGCGACCGCCGCCTGCACGTTGGGGCCCAGGCCGATCCGGTCGGCCAGCACGGCCGCCGAGGTGCAATGCGAGTGGATCAACCGGGAGATGTGGCCGCGCGCGTTGGCGAACAGCGTTGCCATCACGCTCAACCGGTGCGCCAGCGGGTGGCCGCGCCCCACGTTCCCGGCCAGGAACCGCAAGTACGGTAAGCCCGACCAATCAACAAGATACGAGTCGTGGCGCACGGCGATGTCGTCGCCGAACCACCGCGCGTACTCATGCGAGTCGGCGTGACAGCCGATCCACATGACCAAGGTCGTGTAGTAGGTGCAGTCCCGCTGTTCCGCGTCGAGCCCGAGCCGGTCGGCAAGTCTGGTCGCGATCAGCGCCGCCCGCAGCATGTGCTCGGCGGGCTGGCCCAGACCGAGGTCGATCGCCACCGACAGGGCCGCCAGCAGCTCCGCACGGGTCGGCAATTCGGGCTCCGACATGGGCCTCATTGTGCCCAGCTCATCGGCCCGCGGTCAGCCGATTGGCACAGTGCGCCCGACGGCATGATGTCGGTCGGCGTCGAACGTTTCGAAATGTCCCGAGCCCACCACGAACAGGCCCCGTTGCGGCGGCCGGAAACCGGCCAGCCGCGGTTGACGCGGCAGCGGACCGACAGGCCCGAGGTCCACGTCGCGCCATATGGCGCGCGACTGCATCACGGCCCATACCCGCGCGGGGGCGATCATGAATCGTTGCCCGTTGGGCGCTGTTCCCGAGAGCCGGACCCGGCCGGCGCGCAGGGTCGGGCCCGCGGCTCGGCCGATCGCGGCCAGCACCGCCCGGTTCGTCCACGCGCGCGCCGGCAACCGCCCGCCGACCACGCTCATCAGTCGCGTCGACGGAGTGGAACCGATATCGATCTGCCAAGCAAGCAATCCCGGGATCTCCACGAACAGCGACCACGGGGTGACCCAGGCGACGTCGATGTCGCACTGCACCGCGTCGTTGGGGGTCGCCGCGCTGAAGAAGCGAGCGCAGCTCTGCGGACCCGGCGTCGTCGCGTAGAAGGTCCACGCCCCGTCGGGGTCGCGATGCCACACCGACCGGTAGCCGGGCGAAAACGACGTGGCCGGAAAATGCCGCAGCGCCAGATAGTGGCCGCTGGCGAACGGAAGGCCCATGACACCGAAGCCGACGAATCGTTCGTCGTCTCCGGCGGGCAGGTCGGGCTTTTGCAGGACGGCCGTGGCGGCGTCCAGTGGGGTGCGTGCTTTGGTCATGCGTGAATGGTGCGCGCCCGCACGGCCACACCGCATGGGGCGGCTGCCTCAAATCTTCCGGCACCCGCCGGGTGTGAAGCCAGCCGCACGCTCGGCGCCGAGTGTGCAGCTAGCCGCACATTCGCGAAAAGGGGAGGGGTTAGCGCCGTTTCACCGATTTGGGCGGCTTGGCGCCGCGGCCCTGCCGGCGGGCGGCTTCCCGCCGCTCGCGCCGGCTCGCCCCGCCAGGAACCCCGGCCGGGGCCTTCCCGTCGCCGCCGTTGCGCTGCACCTGCGCCGAGCCGTCCTCCGACGGGCCGGAGTAGGTCATGGCCGGGGCCTCGTTGTCAATGCCCTTGGCTCGCAACTGGGTTGGCAGCTCTTCCCGCGGGGCCGGGGCGGTGTCGCCCTGGTCGGCGGCGGTTCCGAGGTCCTTGAGCCCCTCCGGCGTTTCCACCGGTGCGACCTGCGGGGACGGCACCGCCTCGACGGTGACGTTGAACAGGAAGCCGACCGACTCCTCTTTCATGCCGTCGAGCATGGCCATGAACATGTCGTAGCCCTCGCGCTGGTACTCCACCAGCGGATCGCGCTGCGCCATCGCGCGCAGCCCGATGCCCTCCTTGAGGTAGTCCATCTCGTAGAGGTGTTCGCGCCATTTGCGGTCGATGACGTTGAGCAGCACGTTGCGTTCCAGCTGCCGCATCGCGCCCTCGCCCGCGAGCTCCTCGAGCTCGGCTTCCCTTGCGGCATAAGCACGTTCGGCGTCCTTGAGCAGCTCGTCGAGCAACTCCTCGCGGGTGAGGTCGTCGCGGTCGGAGTCACCGTCCAGGCGCATCAGTTTCTCGTGCTCGATGCCGACCGGGTACAGCGTCTTCAGCGCCGTCCACAGCGCCTCCAGGTCCCAATCCTCGGCGTAGCCGTCGGCGGTCGCGCCGTTGACGTACGCGGTGACCACGTCGCGGACCATGCCCAGCGCCTGGTCCTTGACGTTCTCGCCTTCCAGGATGCGGCGACGCTCGGCATAGATCACCTTGCGCTGCTGGTTCATCACCTCGTCGTACTTGAGGACGTTCTTTCTGACCTCGAAGTTCTGCTGCTCGACCTGGGTCTGCGCGCTCTTGATCGCCCGCGTGACCATCTTGGCTTCGATCGGCACGTCGTCGGGCAGGTTCAGCCGGTTCAGCATCGCCTCCAGCGCGGCTCCGTTGAACCGGCGCATGAGCTCGTCGCCCAGCGACAGGTAGAAGCGCGATTCGCCCGGGTCCCCCTGCCGGCCGGAGCGGCCGCGCAGCTGGTTGTCGATGCGTCGCGACTCGTGACGCTCGGTGCCCAGCACGTACAGGCCGCCGGCCTCGACCACCTCGGCGGCCTCCTTGCCGGCCTCCTCCTTGACCAGCGGCAGCTCCTCGTGCCAGGCCGCCTCGTACTCCTCGGGGGTCTCGACCGGATCGAGGCCACGCTCGCGCAGCCGCTGGTCGGTGAGGAAGTCGACGTTGCCGCCCAGCACGATGTCGGTGCCGCGGCCGGCCATGTTGGTGGCTACCGTGACCCCGCCGCGGCGGCCGGCCACGGCGACGATCTGCGCCTCCTGCTCGTGGTACTTGGCGTTGAGTACGTTGTGCGGGACGCGCCGCTTCTGGAACTGCCGCGACAGGTAC
Organism: Mycobacterium sp. E3251; assembly: GCF_001666835.1. Classification (GTDB taxonomy): domain Bacteria; phylum Actinomycetota; class Actinomycetes; order Mycobacteriales; family Mycobacteriaceae; genus Mycobacterium. The sequence continues at coordinate 50,311 of NZ_LZJF01000200.1, forward strand.
TCCGAGCGCTCGACGCTGGTGGTACCGATCAGGACGGGCTGGCCCTTCTCGTAACGTTCGACGACGTCGTCGACCACCGCGATGTACTTGGCTTCCTCGGTCTTGTAGATGAGGTCGGAGCAGTCGGTGCGGATCATCGGCTTGTTGGTCGGGATGGGCACCACGCCCAGCTTGTAGATCTCGTGCAGCTCGGCCGCCTCGGTCTGGGCGGTACCGGTCATGCCGGCGAGCTTGTCGTAGAGCCGGAAGTAGTTCTGCAGCGTGATGGTGGCCAGCGTCTGGTTCTCGGCCTTGATCTCGACGTGCTCCTTGGCCTCGATGGCCTGGTGCATGCCCTCGTTGTAGCGGCGGCCGTAGAGCACGCGGCCGGTGAACTCGTCGACGATGAGGACCTCGCCATCGCGGACGATGTAGTCCTTGTCGCGGTTGAACAGCTCCTTGGCCTTCAGCGCGTTGTTGAGGTAACTGACCAGCGGCGAGTTGGCGGCCTCGTAGAGGTTGTCGATGCCGAGCTGGTCCTCGACGAACTCGACGCCCAGCTCGTGCACGCCGACGGTGCGTTTGCGCAGGTCCACCTCGTAGTGGACGTCCTTTTCCATCAGCGGCGCCAGTCGGGCGAACTCGAGGTACCAGTTGGAGGCGCCGTCGGCAGGCCCGGAGATGATCAGCGGGGTGCGGGCCTCGTCGATGAGGATGGAGTCGACCTCGTCGACGATCGCGAAGTTGTGCCCGCGCTGCACCAGGTCGTCGAGCGAGTGCGCCATGTTGTCGCGCAGGTAGTCGAAGCCGAACTCGTTGTTGGTGCCGTAGGTGATGTCGGCGTTGTAGGCCACGCGGCGCTCGTCCGGCGTCATCTGGGCGAGGATCACGCCGACGTCCAGGCCGAGGAAGCGGTGCACGCGGCCCATCCACTCGCTGTCGCGTTTGGCCAGGTAGTCGTTCACCGTGACGACGTGCACACCCTTGCCGCCGATGCCGTTGAGGTAGGCCGGCAACACCGAGGTCAGGGTCTTGCCCTCACCGGTCTTCATCTCGGCGACGTTGCCGAAGTGCAGCGCCGCGGCGCCCATCACCTGCACGTCGAACGGGCGCTGGTCGAGCACCCGCCAGGCCGCCTCCCGCGCCACCGCAAACGCCTCGGGCAGGAGGTCGTCGAGGCTTTCACCGTCGGCGTGCCGCTTCTTGAACTCGTCGGTCTTGGCCCGCAGCTCCGCGTCGGTCAGCTTTTCGACCTCGTCGGACAGGGTGTTGACGTAGTCAGACACCCGCTTGAGACGCTTGAGCATGCGACCTTCGCCAAGGCGCAGCAACTTCGACAGCACGGTGTTGTCCCCTTTTGGGATGGTCCCCTGTTGGTAGGAGTCTCTTCTCTTGAGCGACTCCCATGGTAGGTGACAACCCCGCAGAGGCCGCCGAACCTTACGACAGCCTGATCAGCCCGTAGTCGTAGGCGTGCCTGCGGTAGACCACGCACGGCCGTTCGGTCTGCTTGTCGTGGAACAAGAAGAAGTCGTGCCCGACGAGCTCCATCTCGTAGAGCGCGTCGTCGACCGTCATCGGCGTGGCCGGGTGCTCCTTGGTTCGCACGATCCGCCCGGGCTCGTGGCCGGCGTCGGCGCCGTCATGGTCGGCGGGCGGCTCCGCCATGCGTTCCTGCCGCGGCGGCGGCACGACCGCGGTGGCGGCGGCCAGCGACACCGGCGTCTTGTCGCCGTAGTGGACCTTGCGCCGGTCCTTGACCCGGCGCAGCCGGTTCTCGAGTTTGTCCACCGCGGACTCGAACGCCGCATAGAAGCTGTCGGCGCAGGCCTCCGCCCGGCTGACCGGACCGCGGCCGCGGGCGGTGATCTCCACGCGTTGACAGGATTTGCGCTGGCGCCGATTGGGCGCGTGTTTGAGCTCGACATCGAAGAGATAGATGGAGCGATCGAACCGCTCGAGGCGGGCAAGTTTCTGGGAGACGTACAGACGGTAGTGGTCGGGAATTTCTACATTGCGGCCCTTGAAAACGACTTCGGCAGTGGTCGTCGGTTGAGGTTGGCCGTCGGTTTGCGTCGGCGGTTGGTCGAGAATCTGACCGGAATCCACGGATAGCCTTGACATACGTGACAACTCGTTTCTCTTTCACGTCGCACGCGCCCTGCGTGCCCGGCTTGCTAACGACGCGCCGACGAGGTGGGAGAGCGGTCCTCAGAAGAAGTCACCGCCGCAGAGTGCTCGCCGATGCAAGGTGTCGAATACTCACCCCTTCCCGCGAGTGGGGTCTCAACTTTGGGAATGTCGCGACCAGTGAGGCAGACCAGTGAGTTGGTTAACGTTGTTCTCGACGTTAGCTCGTGTTCGCCTCGCCATGCCAGTAATTTCGCTGAGCTGTTGCGAGTTCTTCACATCCGCTTGGCGACCACACAGCCTTACGCGACAGCGACCGCCAGCACGGCGGTCACCCGGACGCCCGCGGCGTCCAGCACCCGCACCGACTCGCGGGCCGTCGCCCCGGTGGTGACGATGTCATCGACAATCAAGACCTCGGCGTCCGATGGGGGGCGCCGTGTTCCGCGCAGCACCACCCGGCCCGCGACGTTGCGCTCACGGGCCGCCACGTCGAGGCCCACCGAGTCGCGAACCAGCGCCCGCATCCGCAGCGCCGGGGCGACCGCGATGGCCGGGTGGCCGGCGAGCGCGGTGCGCGCCAGCCGGGTGACCGGGTCGCCGCCGCGCCGGCGCGCCGCCGAACGACGCGTGGGCGCCGGCACGACGGTCAGCGGCGTCTCGACGATCCCCCACGTCAGCAACCGGTGCACGCCGGTGGCCAGCGCAACCGCCAACGGCCCGACGAGGTCGCCGCGGCCCTGCTCCTTGAGCGCCAGGATGGCTTGCCGGCGCGCGCCGGCGTAGCGGCCGAGGGCGAACACCGGCACCTGCGGGTCGATCCGGGGGTTCACCACGTGCGGTTGGTCGGCGGCCACCGACAGCTCCCGCGCGCACGCGTCACACCAGCGGGTCGACGGCGCCCCGCAGCCGCCGCACTGCAGCGGCAGGATGAGGTCGAGCATGGAGCCAGTGTCGCGGCCGGGACCGACATGGCCTTGGCTGTCTCAGCCTATGGTGGCGACCCGCTTCGCCCGGCTACGCCGCGCTTGCGATCGCCACTAGCCCGGCAGCACCGGCGCCGCGCCGAACACCGTCAACCCCGGCACCTCCGACCAGCCCTGTTGGCTTTCGGCGGCCGCCGCCGAATACTGCAGCACCCCTTGGGGAGCGCCGACGTAAACCGTGGACGGGTTGGCCGCGACCGTGATCACCGGCATCTGCAGGCCCCGGGCGGGCGCGTCGGAGTTCACCCCGTCGAGGTTGACGTACGACACCGGATGGCTGGCGTCCGTGCGGGTCACCACGATGTCGTCGCCGGTTCGCCAGGATAGCGACACCACCGAGTTGCCCAGCCCGAAGCCGAGCCGCCGCGGGTAGGTCAGCGCGTACTGGCCGGCCTGGGTCTGCTCGACACTGGCCAGGATCACCTGGCCGCCGATCACCATCGCGGCGCGCGTGCTGTCGCGGGACAGCTGCAGGTCGGTGATCGGCCCCGGGAAACGGGTGGCCACAGCGACGGAATCGACCGGGATGCGGGCGGGTTGGCCCGACGCCGGCTCCTGGATCGCGCGCAGCACGTTGTTGCCGTCCACCACTACCCAGACCGCGTCGTCCAACGACCAACTCGGCCGCGACAGGCTGTGCCCGTCGGCGGATTGGACCGCTTCGCCACCGAGGTCACCGATCCACAGCGACGCCGCCTCGTCCGGCGCGCCGCGGTGCAGCGTGACGACGGACGCCACCTGCCGCCCGCTGCGGGACAGCGCGGCCCCGGTCTGATCCCCCATCCGCCCGAAGGCCCCCGGCACGTTGCTGATGCGCTGTCCGTCCAGGCCGACCAGGGAGCCGTTCACCAGGGCATGCAGCCCGGCGCCCGCCCCGTCCGCCACGCCCGGGTCGGTGGCGGCGACGTCGGAGGTCGTCCACCCCTCGGCGAACCGGTCGTCCAGCGGTGCGCCGTCGGCGTTGATGACGTACGGCCCGCGGATATCGGCCCTGGCCAGGGTCCAAATGATCTGCGCGGCAAGCAATTGCCGGCTGTGCGGATCGGTGGTGGACAGCTTCTCCAGATCGATGCGCGCGCCGCCGTAGCCGCGCCCGATCCCGTTCTTGCCGCCGTCGGCCCGCGTCACCGGTCCACGCAGCCGCAGCGGCGGGGCGAGCAGGTTGCGCACCGTGTGGGCCATCTCCGGCCGCGGCCCGGCGATCATCTTGGAGACCAACTCGGTGGCCAACTGATCATGGTCGGCGACCGCGACGTAGCGCGGGTCGGGGACCACGGTCTTGCCGGTCGGATCGGCGAAGTACAGGGTGTTGCGCTTGTAGGTGGACTGAAACTGCTGCCAGTCCAGGAAGACTCCGTTGGGCAGGCGGTCGATCCGCCACCCGCCCGACGTCTTCACCAACTCGATCGGGCCCGGGTCGGGCAACACCCCCTCGGCGGTTTCGAACACCCCCATGTCCGACAGTGAGCCGAGGATATCCGCCCGCATGGTCGCCGAAACCCGTTCGGCGGCACGGGTTTCCACGAACACGACATGGTCGATCAGCAGCGCGCTACCGGCGTCGTCCCACGCGTTGGATGCCGACTGGGTGAGGAACTGCCGGGCCGCCAGATGCCGGTTCGCGGGATCGGCTGTCGCCTTGAGGAATTCGCGCAGCAACACGTCGGGGTCCATGCCCGGCGTGGGCTTGGGCAGATTCGACGGTGCCGGCCGCTCGACGGTGCCGATGGCTTGGGGCGCCGACGAGCTGGGTACCCCCGCGCAGCCGCCCAGCAGCACCGCCAGCAGCAACAACCCGAGCAGGCGCCGCATCACCCGCTCCTCTCGGCGTGTTCACGTTGGTGCGAACGGTCTTTCGGCTGCGGGCCGGTGTTGGCGGTCGGCGGAATCGGCTTCATGGGCAGCGGGCTGGTGGTGACCTTGTGGCCGCGAACCAGCGGAAGTGTCAACCGGAAGCACGAGCCCTCGCCCGGCTCGCCCCACGCCTCGAGCCGGCCCTGGTGCAGGCGCGCGTCCTCCACGCTGATCGCCAGGCCGAGCCCGGTGCCGCCGGACCGGCGCACCCGCGACGGGTCGGCCCGCCAGAACCGGCTGAACACCAGCTTCTCCTCGCCGGGCCGCAGCCCAACCCCGTAGTCGCGGACGGTGACGGCGACGGTGTCCTCGTCGGCGCCCATCCTGATCTGCACGGGCTTGTGTTCGGCGTGGTCGATGGCGTTGGCGATCAGGTTGCGCAGGATCCGCTCCACCCGCCGGGTGTCGACCTCGGCGATCACTTCCTCGTCGGGCAGGTCGACGAGCAGCTCGATGCCGGCCTCTTCGGCCAGGTGGCCCACGTTGCTGAGCGCGCTCTGCACGGTGGTGCGCAGATCCACTGCCTCGACGGACAACTCGGCCACACCGGCGTCGTGCCGGGAGATTTCCAGCAGGTCGTTGAGCAGCGACTCGAACCGGTCCAGCTCGTTCACCATCAGCTCGGTGGACCGCGCCAGCGTGGGGTCGAGGTCGGCGCTGTGGTCATAGATGAGGTCGGCGGCCATCCGCACGGTGGTCAGCGGGGTGCGCAGTTCGTGGCTGACGTCGGAGGTGAACCGGCGCTGCAGGTTGCCGAACTCTTCGAGCTGGGTGATCTGGCGGGACAGGCTCTCGGCCATGTCGTTGAACGACACCGCGAGCCGGGCCATGTCGTCCTCGCCGCGCACCGGCATCCGTTCGGACAGGTGGCCCTCGGCGAAGCGTTCGGCGATCCGCGACGCCGACCGCACCGGCACCACCACCTGGCGCGAGACCAGCAGCGCGATCCCGGCGAGCAGCACAAGCAGCACGGCGCCACCGGTGATCATGGTGCCGCGCACCAGCGTGATGGTGGCCTGCTCGTTCTTCAACGGGAAGATCAGGTACAGCTCCAAGTTGGCCACCTGGGACGACGCCGGCGTGCCCATGACCAGCGCCGGACCGGAGAATCCGTCGGTGTGCACGGTGGCGTACTGGTACGACGCCTGCCCGGCCTTGACGAAGCCGCGCAGGGAATTCGGCACCTGGTCGACGGGCCCGGCCGTGGTCGCCGCGCGCGGCCCGTCGCCCGGCACGATCAGCACCGCGTCGAACGCGCCGGCCAGCCCGGCGCCCGACGCGGGGTCGGTCTTGGACGTCAACGTGTTGCGGGCCAGCTGCAGGCTGCTGTCCAGCGAGCGCGTCTCCTCGCCGCTAACGATCCCGCCGACGGTGGTGCGCGCGCGTTCGATCTGTTCGATGCCGGCCTTGACCTTGACGTCCAGCACACGATTGGTGACCTGAGAAGTCAACACGAAGCCGAGCGCCAAAATCACCGCCAGGGACAACCCGAGCGTCAGCGCCACTACGCGCAGCTGCAACGACCGGCGCCACGCAACGGCAACGGCTCGACTCACCGCACCCATGCCGCGAGTCATGGGACCGGAGCGCCCCCAACGGCTCCGAGTGCGTCGCCGGGAGCCCCAGATCAATGACGGCGCTCCTCAGCATCACTCCGTTCTGCATCGTCTCCGATGCGGATCACGGAGGTCCGGCCTTGTAACCCACTCCTCGAACGGTCAACACCACTGTCGGGTTCTCAGGGTCTTTCTCAACCTTGGCCCGCAGACGCTGGACATGCACGTTCACCAAGCGGGTGTCCGCTGGGTGACGGTAGCCCCACACCTGTTCGAGCAGCACATCACGAGTAAACACCTGCCGCGGTTTGCGCGCCAACGCGACCAGCAGGTCGAATTCCAGCGGCGTCAGGGAGATCTGCTCGCCGTTGCGGGTCACCTTGTGCGCCGGCACGTCGATCTCGACGTCGGCGATGGACAGCATCTCGGCCGGCTCGTCGTCGTTGCGCCGCAGCCGCGCCCGCACCCGGGCCACCAGCTCCTTGGGCTTGAATGGCTTCATGATGTAGTCGTCGGCGCCCGACTCGAGGCCGAGGACGACGTCCACGGTGTCGGTCTTGGCGGTGAGCATCACGATCGGCACGCCCGAATCGGAGCGCAGCACGCGACAGACGTCGATGCCGTTCATGCCCGGCAGCATCAGGTCCAACAACACCAGATCGGGGCGCAGTTCGCGCACCGCAGTCAGGGCCTGGGTGCCGTCACCGATGACCGCGGTGTCGAAACCCTCCCCACGCAACACGATGGTGAGCATCTCGGCCAGCGAAGCGTCGTCATCGACGACCAAAATCCTTTGCCTCATGGAGTCCATGGTGTCACCAGATCGGGACAAACCCGGCGCGCCACACGGGCGTTTCTTGCGCCGAGCCGCAAATATGGATGCAAATTCGGTCAAATTCCCGTGCTCGAGGCCCCCGCCGTGCCCTTCCGGGCGGTTGCGGGGACCTCTTTGGCTCCGGTGAGGGTGGCGGCCAGCCGGTCCGGGTCGACGTCCGCGTCGGCGACCAGCCAGGGTCCGCCCCAGCCCGCGGCTGCCAGTTCGGCGTAGACGGCGCCCGTGCGCAGCTGCAGTTCGTGGTCGCGTTCGTAGCTGTCGCGCGCCCGGCCGGGGTCGGACTGCGCCCGGCTGCGGGCGCGCTGCCCGGCCAGCTCGGCCGGCACCGCGAGCAGCACCTGCCAGTCGGGGGCGGGCAGCCCGAGCCGGCGGTACTCGAGCTCGAGCACCCAGGCGGCCGCCGCCCCGCCCGCGTCCTCGTGCAGGCGCGCGGCGCTGTAGGCCGCGTTGGATGCGACGTAGCGATCCATGATGACCACGTCGTGGTCTCGGCGCAGGGCCTCGATGTCCTCGACGGCGCCGGCCCGGTCGAGCGCGAACAGCAACGCCATCGCATACACCGACGACGCGAGATCACCGTGCTGGCCGTGCAGGGCCTCGGCCGCGACGTCGGCGGTCACCGATTTCCCGTAGCGCGGGAACGCCACGATCGCCACCGACTTCCCGGCCGCCTCGAAGGCTCTGCGCAGTCCGTCGGACAGCGTCCGCTTGCCCGCGCCGTCCACTCCCTCGATCGCGATCAGCACGGCGCCGAGCCTATCGGGCCGACGAGCGTGAAGTTATTTTCACACTCGCTGCCGAGCGTGAAACTAGTTTCACGTTCGGCAGCGGGGCACCCTCAGTAGCGGTAGTGGTCGGCCTTGTAGGGGCCGTCAACGTCGACGCCGATGTACTCGGCCTGCTCCTTGGTGAGCTTGGTCAGCTTGCCGCCGAGCGCCTCGACGTGGATGCGGGCCACCTTCTCGTCGAGGTGCTTGGGCAGCCGGTAGACCTCGTTGTCGTACTCGTCGTTCTTGGTCCACAGCTCGATCTGGGCGATCACCTGGTTGGAGAAGCTGTTGCTCATGACGAACGACGGGTGGCCGGTCGCGTTACCCAGGTTCAGCAGCCGCCCCTCGGAGAGCAGGATGATCGACTTGCCGCTGTCTTTGAACGTCCACACGTCCACCTGCGGGCGGATGTTGGTCTTCGTGGCGCCGGACTTTTCGAGCTGCGCGACCTGGATCTCGTTGTCGAAGTGCCCGATGTTGCCCAGCACCGCGTAGTCCTTCATCGCCTTCATGTGCTCGAGGGTGATGATGTCCTTGTTACCGGTGGCGGTGATGACGATGTCCGCCTCGCCGATCGCGTCCTCGACCGTCGCGACGTCGTAGCCCTCCATCAGGGCCTGCAGCGCGTTGATCGGGTCGATCTCGGTGACGACGACGCGCGCCCCCTGGCCCTTGACCGACTCCGCGCAGCCCTTGCCCACGTCGCCGTAGCCGCAGACCAGCACCTTCTTGCCGCCGATCAGGACGTCGGTGCCGCGGTTGATGCCGTCGATCAGGGAGTGCCGGCAGCCGTACTTGTTGTCGAACTTGGACTTGGTCACCGAGTCGTTGACGTTGATCGCCGGGAAGGCCAGGTCGCCGGCCGCGGCGAACTGGTACAGGCGCAGCACGCCGGTGGTGGTTTCCTCGGTGACGCCCTTGACCGACTCGGAGATCTTGGTCCACTTGTCCTTGTCGGTCTCGAAGCGCTTGCGCAGCAGCTCCAGGAAGACCTTCCACTCGGTGGGGTCGTCGTCCTCCGCCGGGGGCACCACGCCGGCCTTCTCGTACTGCGCGCCGCGCAGCACCAGCATGGTGGCGTCGCCGCCGTCGTCGAGGATCATGTTGGCCGGCTCGTCGGGCCAGGTCAGCATCTGCTCGGCGGCCCACCAGTACTCCTCCAGCGTCTCGCCCTTCCAGGCGAACACCGGGACGCCCTTGGGCTCCTCGGGTGTGCCGTGCGGGCCGACGACCACTGCGGCGGCGGCGTGGTCCTGGGTGGAGAAGATGTTGCACGACGCCCACCGGACCTGCGCGCCCAGCGAGACGAGGGTCTCGATGAGGACCGCGGTCTGCACCGTCATGTGCAGCGAGCCCGAGACCCGCGCCCCCTTGAGCGGTTGCACTTCGGCGTACTCGCGGCGCAGCGACATCAGACCCGGCATCTCCTGCTCGGAGAGCTCGATGTCCCGGCGACCATAGTCCGCCAACGACAGGTCGGCGACCTTGAAATCGATGCCGTTGCGGACGTCGGCGGTCAGCGAACTTTCGGTCGTCGTCATAAATCTCATTCCTTCTGCGGCTTAGGGTCCAAGAGGATTACTTAGCTTAGGTATGCGCTCTTGCGCCACTGTAGTCGGCGGCCGCGGGGGCAGCAGGCGTCAGGGCACGTTGACGACGCCGTGACGTTCCGCGAACGGCGTCATCAGCCGGGCCAGGTCCGCCGCGACGTCGTGGTCGGCCTCGGGCGGCATCGACACGTAGCTCATCGCCAGTCGCACGATGGCCCGCGCGAGCACGCCGGCGTCCTCGTCACTGGTGGCCACCCAGCTTTGGGTGAATGCCGCACTCAGCCGTTCGGACGCCCGCGTGATGATGGGTCCGCTGTCGGTGGTGATGATCTGCAGCAGGTCCGGCTTGGCGACACCGGTCAGCAGGGAGATCACCAACGGGTCGGCCGCCGACTCCGCGAAGAAGGCGCGAAAGCCTTGCAGGAACGCTTCGTAGATGTTGCCGACGTTGGCGTCGATCGCTGCCCCGACCGCGTCGACCAGGCGATCGGCCAGGCGCAGGGCGTAACCCTGCGCCAGGCCCTGCCGCGAGCCGAACTCGTTGTAGATGGTCTGCCGGCTGATGCCCGCCGCGCGGGCCACGTCCGAGAGCGTGATGGCCGACCAGTCGCGGGTGCCCAGCAGCTCGCGCATGGCGTCCAGCACCGAGTCGCGCAACAGGACGCGCGACGCCTCGGGGTACGGCATCCGCTTCACAGGCGCGACAATAGCTGCTTTCGCGACGCTTTCCGGTTCTTCGATCGCGTTCGTGGCGATCACGAACGGGCGATCTCCACCATCTCGAAGTCGGATTTCGCGGCGCCGCAATCCGGGCAGCTCCAGTCCTCCGGGATGTCGTCCCAGCGGGTCCCGGGGGCGATGCCGTCTTCCGGCCAGCCCTTGGCCTCGTCGTACTCGAAGCCGCACTGCACGCAGATGAAGAGCTTGTAGTCGGTCACTGATTCACTCCTATCCAATTGTCCGGCTCCTCCTCACCCGCTTGCGCGGCTGCATCGTCGCCGGACGACGTCTCGAAGTCGGCCTTCTCGCGCACCGCGCAATCGGGGCAGCACCAGTCGTCGGGGATGTCGCTGAAGGGCGTGCCCGCGGGAAAGCCTTCCCGCGGGGCGCCTTTCGCCTCGTCGTAGATGTAGTCGCAACCTGGGCAGCGGTAGGCGATCATGCCGGCACCCCGTAGCGCGCCAGCACCTTGCCGCGCATCCGCGGGTGGATGTTGACCTTGGTGATGTCGCCGTCGTAGTGCTCCAGCACCCGGTGGTCCATCACCTTGCGCCACAGCGGCGGGATGTAGGTCAGCGAAATCATCGATGCGTACCCGCTCGGCAGGTTGGGCGCGCCCTCCATGCTGCGCAGCGTCTGGTAGCGGCGGGTCGGGTTGGCGTGGTGATCGCTGTGCCGCTGCAGGTGGTACAGGAACAGGTTGGTGACGATGTGGTCGGAATTCCAGCTGTGCACCGGAGCGCAGCGCTCGTAACGACCGTTGCCACTCTTCTGCCGCAGCAGCCCGTAGTGCTCCAGGTAGTTGACGGCCTCCAGCAGGCTGAAGCCGAAGACAGCCTGGATGATCACGAACGGGATCAGCGCCGGGCCGAAGACCGCGATCAACACCCCCCACAACACCACCGACATGAGCCAGGCGTTCAGCACGTCGTTGGACAGATATGTCTTGGGGTTCCACGGACTGCTCCCCTGCCGGCGGATTCGCTGGGCCTCCAGCCGCAGCGACGAGCGTAGGCTGCCGAACACGCTGCGCGGCAAGAACTCCCAGAACGTCTCCCCGAAGCGGGCCGACGCGGGGTCTTCCGGCGTGGACACCCGCACGTGGTGGCCGCGGTTGTGCTCGATGTAGAAGTGGCCGTAGCAGGTCTGCGCCAGGGTGATCTTGGACAGCCACCGCTCCAGCGCGTCCTTCTTGTGCCCCATCTCGTGGGCGGTGTTGATGCCCACGCCGCCGAGGACGCCGACCGACAGCGCCAGGCCCAGCTTGCCCGCCCAGCCCAGCGCGCCGTCAAAGCCGAGCCAGTGCAGGTTCGAGGCGGTGAACAGGTAGGCGCCGAAGACCACGCTGAGGTATTGGAACGGAACGTAGATATAGGTGCAGTAGCGGTAGTACTTGTCGTTCTCCAGCTGCTCCATCACCTCGTCGGGCGGGTTCTGCCCGTCGGGCCCGAACCGCAGGTCCAGAATCGGCAGCAGGATGTAGAGCAGGATCGGCCCGATCCACAGCGGCACCTGCGCGGCGGCGTGCCAGCCGAGCTGGTTGAGGCCCCAGACGATCGGCAGCATGACGAACAGCGCCGTCGGGGCGATCAGACCCATCAGCCAGAGGCGCCGCTTCTTGTCCCGCCAGACAGGCGGCTCGGCCGCTTCGGGCGTCACCTGCGGTTCCAGTGTGGTCATATGCCAAACCTCCTTGTGAGTCACACCACGCTGGAGATTGACAATATCGCCATATGCGTCTCGTGTCTAGACACCAGACGTACTTTTGTAAAGCAATCCGCCTAGGGCACGGTGTCCGGTTCGGCGCCCGCGGGCGCTTCGACCCCCTCCGACTCGCGGCGGCCCTGGACCGAGTGCCGGTATCCGTAGCCCACGTAGATCGCGGTTCCCACCACCAGCCAGACGCCGAACCGCACCCACGTCAGCGCGGTGAGGTTGAGCATCAGCCACACGCACGCGCAGATCGAGGCGATCGGCAGGACCGGAACCCAGGGGGCCCGGAAGCCGCGCTCGAGGTCCGGGCGGGTGCGGCGCAGCACCATGACGCCGGCCGAGACCAGGATGAACGCGAACAGCGTTCCGACGTTGACCATCTCCTCGAGCTTGGCGATCGGGAACACCGACGCCGTGAGGGCCACCACCAGCGCGACGAGCACGGTGATCCGCACCGGGGTGCCGCGCGTGCCGGTCTTCGCCAGCTGCCGCGGCAACAGCCCGTCGCGCGCCATCGCGAACAGCACCCGGCACTGGCCGAGCATCAACACCATCACCACGGTGGTCAGCCCGGCCAGCGCCCCGATCGCGATGATCTTGCTGGCCCAGTGGATTCCGTTCTCCGTGAACGCCGTGGCCAGGTTCGCCGGCTTGTGGCCGGGGAGGGTCTTGAGCTGGGTGTAGGAGACCATCCCGGACAGCACCACCGAGACGGCCACGTAGAGCACGGTCACGATCGCAAGCGACGCCAGGATTCCCCGCGGGACGTCGCGCTGCGGCCGCTTGGTCTCCTCGGCCATGGTGGCGACGATGTCGAACCCGATGAACGCGAAGAACACGATCGATGCGCCGGCCAGCACGCCGTACCAGCCGTAGTGGCTGCTGTGCGCGCCGGTCATCAGCGAGAGCACCGACTGGTTCACGCCCGAGGCTTCGTGCCCGGCTTCGGGCTTGGGAATGAACGGCGAAAAGTTGGAGGTCTTGATGTAGAAGGCACCGACGACGACGACCAACAGCACCACCGAGACCTTGATGCCGGTGATGATGGCGGAGAACCTCGACGACAGCTTGGTGCCCAGGGCGATCAGGGTGGCCACCCCCGCGACGATCAGCAGCGCGCCCCAGTCCAGGTCGAAAGACCCGAGGCTGGTTGTGCCGCCGGCGAATCCGAACACGTTACCCAGGTAGCTCGACCAGCCCTTGGCGACGACGGCCGCGCCGATCGCCAGCTCCAGCAGCAGATTCCAGCCGATGATCCAGGCCAGAAACTCCCCGAAGGTGGCATACGAGAAGGTGTAGGCGCTGCCCGCGACGGGCAGCGTCGAGGCGAACTCCGCGTAACACAGTGCCGCCAACGCGCAGGTGACCGCGGCGATGATGAACGAAATCCAGATCGCGGGCCCGGTGATGTCGCCGGTCGTCGACGCGGTCACGGTGAAGATTCCGGCGCCGATCACCACGGCGACCCCGAAAACGACCAGGTCGAACCAGGTCAGCTCCTTGCGAAGCCGGGTGTCTGGCTCGTCGGTGTCGGCGATCGATTGTTCGACCGACTTCATGCGCCATCGGTTGGCCATCCGCCGCCCTTTCCCATTCACTGGGACCCATTGGTCCGTGACAGTACTGGGTACTCTGCCGAGATGCCGGACACCAAAGCAAACACCAGGGACCATGCTGTGGTCATCGGGGGAAGCATCGCCGGACTGTGCGCCGCGCGGGTGCTCTCGGATGCGTATTCGCGCGTCACCGTCTACGAACGCGACGACCTGCCGAGCACACCGACGAACCGCACGACGGTCCCGCAGGACCGGCACCTGCACATGCTGATGGCCCGCGGCGCAATGGAGTTCGAGAGCCTGTTCCCCGGGCTGCTGCAGGACATGGTGGCCGCGGGCGTGCCCATGCTGGAGAACCGGCCCGACTGCATCCACCTCGGCGCCGCCGGCCACGTGCTCGGCACGGGGCACACCCTGCGCGACGAATTCACCGCGTACGTGCCCAGCCGACCGCACCTCGAGTGGCAGCTGCGCAAACGCGTCCGCGACACCGACAACGTCGCGATGATGCGCCGCTCCGTGGCCGAACCGCGGTTCGACCCGGCGCGCCAGCGGGTGACCGGGGTGCTGCTGGACCCCGTCGACGGCGGGGACCCGGAATTCGTCGCCGCGGACCTCGTCGTCGCCGCGGCGGGCCGGGGCACCCGGCTGCCGACGTGGCTGACGCAGTGGGGATATGAGCGGCCGAGGGAAGACCTCCTCGACATCGGCATCTACTACGCGACCCAGCAGTTCCGCATCCCCGACGGTCTCATCGCCGAGAAGGTGGTGGTCGCCGGCGCCTCGCACGACAAGTCGCTGGGGCTGGGCATGCTGTGTTACGAGGACGGGACCTGGGTGCTGACCACCTTCGGGGTGGCCAGCGTCAAACCGCCGCAGACCTTTCCCGAGATGCTGGAACTGGCCGAGGAGCTGGTCCCGCCCCATGTGAGCGCGGCGCTGAAGCAGGCCGACCCGATCGGGGAGCCGGCCTTCCACGCCTTCCCGGCCAGCAAGTGGCGCCGCTACGACAAGCTGGACCGCCTACCGGCAGGCATCATCCCCCTCGGCGACGCCGTCGCCAGCTTCAACCCCACCTTCGGGCAGGGCATGACGATGACCTCACTGCAGGCGGGTCACCTGCGCCGCGCCCTGCAACTGCCGGACGACGAGGTGGCCGCCGCGCTGAACCGAGCGACGGCCAAGAGCACGTTTCCGGTGTGGACGATGAACGCGATCGGCGACGTCACCTTCCACCACGCCGACACCAAGGGGCCCATCCCGTGGTGGTGGCGGCCCTCCGGCGCGCTGTTCGACCAGTTCCTGGGGGCCGCCGAAACCGATCCGGTTCTGGCGGAATGGTTTTTGCGCCGCTTTTCGCTACTCGACAGCCTCTATATGGTTCCGCCGCCGCGCATCGTCGGCCGGACCATCGCCCACAACCTGCGGCTGTGGCTGGGCGAGCGCCGTCAGGCCGCGAAGGACCGGCGGGCCGTTACAGCCCTACAGTCGCCCTGAACAGCTTGCTGGGCTCGCGCGCGACCAGCCGGATCGGGGCGTCGTCGGCCGCCACCCAGGCGGCCATCCCCCGTTGCAGCGTCAGCGATCCGGACTTGCCGTGCACGGTCGTGCAGCCCTCGGTGCACAGCAGAATCTGCGGACCCTCGTGGCTGCACGAGGCGTCGACCTCGTGGCCCAGATAGTCGCCGTCGAGCTCCAGCAACGCGACCGCGAACTCGTCGGCCGGGGTCTCGTAGATCAGGCCGAAGCCCTCGCGGTGAACGGGTGCTCGCACCTCCGCCTCGGTGGTCGGCGCGAAGTCGAGCACCCGCAGCAGCTCGGGGACGTCGACGTGCTTGGGGGTCAGGCCGCCCCGTAACACGTTGTCGGAGTTGGCCATGACCTCGACGGCGAAACCCCGCAGGTAGGTGTGCAGGCTGCCGGCCGACACGAAGATCGCCTCGCCCGGGGCCAGGGTGATGCGGTTCAGCAACAGGGCCGCCAGCACCCCGGCGTCGCCCGGATAGCGTTCCCCCAGCTCCAGCACCGTCTTGACCTCGCCGGCGAATTCCGTTGCGCCCGAGCTGATGTACTGGATGGCACCGTCTAGCACGGCCGGCACCAGCACGTCGATGTCGGGCTGCGGTGCGGTGATCCAGGTGGTGAACAGCGCGCGCAGTCCGTCGGCGTCGGACTGGTCGTTGAGCAACTCGATGTAGGGGTCGAGGTCGGAGACGGCCAGGGCCCGCAGCAGCTCGACGGTGCGCGACGCCGGCCGGAATCCGGCCAGCGCCTCGAACGGCTGGAGCGCCACCAGCAGCTCGGGTTTGTGAGAGGTGTCGCGGTAGTTGCGCACCGGGGAGGACAGCGGAATGCCCAGCCGCTCCTCGCGCAGGTAACCCTCGGCCGCCTGCGCCGCGCTCGGGTGGGCCTGCAGGGACAGCGGCTCGTCGGCCGCGAGGACCTTGACCAGAAACGGCAGCACGTCACCGAACCGGGCGCGCGCCCCCGGGCCGAGCTGCCCCTCCGGGTCGGCGACCAGCGCGTCGAGCAGGGACTCCGCGCCGGCGCCGGTTTCCAGCCAGGCAGGGTCGCCCGGATGCGCGCCGAACCAGAGCTCGGCCTCCGGATGGGCGGCCGGAACCGAACGCCCGGTGAACTCCGCTATGGCGGTACGCGATCCCCAGGCGTAGGTCCTCAAGGCTCCGCGAAGCAGTTCCACTGTTCTATCTATCCCCGCACCAGTCGCGCGTAAACCGCGGCCATCTCCAGTCGAACGGCCAATACTGCCAGTTGCTGCTCGGCGCTGATGGCGCCACCCAACGCCGGCGCGACCGTCGAACCCGCCGAGCCGCCGGGACCGTCGGGCACGTCTTCGGCGGCCAGCAGATAGACGTCGTCGAGCCCCGCGGTCCGGGCCGCCACGATCGGCTGTTCGGCAGACAGGGTGAGGGCCAGCACCAGCGGGCGCGGGGCCAGCGGCCCGTCGATCTGTTCGTCGTGGAAAAGCGCCTCGGCGGGATCCAGGAAGCCGCCGGAGATCCCGGCGCGCAGCGCGACGACGGCGTCCGACAATCCGGTGGCGCCGACCACCTGGTGGGCGATGCGCAGCAGGACCGAGCTGCCGTGCCGGGCCAGCGCCAGCGTCGCGGCGCAGTCCCCGGCCAGCGCGACCTGTCGGTCGGCGATGCGCGCGGCGATTGTCTTGGCCGGGTTGGTGAACAGCTCACGGCCCGCGCTGTTGCGCAGCGCCTCGGCGTCCAACTGGTCGGCCAGCGCACCCAGGTCGATGCTGGGCCGCTGGTCCACGCTTTGCACGACGGCCAGGCCGGCGGCCAGGTAGCGGCACAACCCGAATTCGTCGGGGAGCGGAAGCCGTGGCGCCAGCACCGCGGCCCGGCCGGCCGTGGCATCCCGCAGCGGGCCCTCGTACGGCGCGACGACCACGACCCGCGCCCCGCGGCGCGCCCCGGTCGCGGCGGCGCTGACCAGCGCCGGGTCGCCGGGATCGTCGCCCGCGACGATCAGCACATCGAGCGGGCCGATCCACGGCGGAACCTCGGCGGTCTGCACGATCGGCTCGGACGCCGCACCGCCCACCGTCGCGGCCACCATGGCGCCGGCGGTTTCGGCCGCCCCGCGGCCGGCGACCCAGATCAGGCTGCGCGGTCGGTCGTCGGCCCGCAACGGGTCCAGCGCGCCCTCGTCGACGGCGGCGGAAATCGCGCGCACCTGCGCGCCGGCCGACGACGCCGAGCGCAGCAGGCCATCCCGGTCGGCGGCCAGCAGGCCCTCGGTGTCCTCCAGATCGATCGCCCGGACCGCGCTCACGGCGCGGCCCCGGCGGGCGCCGACTGCGCGCGGATCTGCGCGCTGATCTGGGCGACCACCGCGTCGACATCCTCGGCGCTGCGCGCCTCCACGTTGAGCCGCAGCAACGGCTCGGTGTTGGAGCTGCGCAGGTTGAACCAGCTGCCGTCGCCCAGGTCGACCGTCACCCCGTCCACGTGGTCGATGGAGTGGATCCGGCTGCCGAAGGACTTCAGCACCGCCTCCGTGCACAGCGCGGCGTCCGCCACCGTGAAGTTGATTTCGCCCGACGATTCGTAGCGCTGGTAGTCGGCGGTCAGCTCCGACAACGGCCGGTCCTGCTCGCCGAGGGCGGCCAGCACGTACAGCGCGGCGAGCATTCCGGAGTCCGCGCCCCAGAAGTCGCGGAAGTAATAGTGCGCGGAGTGTTCGCCGCCGAAGATGGCGCCGGTGTCGGCCATCATCGCCTTGATATAGGAGTGTCCGACCCGCGAGCGCAGCGGCGTGCCGCCGCGTTCGGTGACCAGCTCGGGCACGGCCCGCGACGTGATCACGTTGTGGATGATGGTGGCGCCGATCTCGCGGCCCAGTTCCCGGGCGGCCACCAGGCTGGTCACCGTCGAGGGCGACACCGGCCGGCCGCGTTCGTCGACGACGAAGCATCGGTCGGCGTCCCCGTCGAAGGCCAGCCCGATGTCCGCACCGACGGCGCCGACGTATTTCTGCAGGTCGACCAGGTTGGCCGGGTCGAGCGGGTTGGCCTCGTGATTGGGAAACGTGCCGTCGAGCTCGAAGTACAACGGCAGCAAGGTGATTGAGTCGATCGCGCCGAGCACCGCGGGCGCGGTGAGGCCGGCCATGCCGTTGCCGGCGTCCACGGCCACCCGCAAGGGACGCAGCCCCGAGGTGTTCACCAGCGAACGCAGGAACGTCCCGTAGTCGTCCAGCACGTCGCGGTCGGTGACGGTTCCGGGTGGTCCGTCATAGCGCTCGACGCCGGCGATGACGTCCTCGCTGATGATGCGCAGGCCGCTCTCGGCGCCGACC
>NZ_LZJF01000201.1 GCF_001666835.1 Mycobacterium sp. E3251
GTCCCGCGGGGCACAGCTGCACCACGCCAGCTGCGACGTCGGTCTGCGCGGCAACGGCCTCGCCCCTCCGGGCGGCGTGACTTGGAGCGCTCTACGCGGCGCACCACTGCTGCCCCGGGTTCGGCGCCATCACCCTTCGGCAACGTCCGCCCCGGCCGCCTGCAGCAGAGGCACAACGTCGCGCAGCCCCGGCACACACGGACACGCTTTCGCGCGCAAACATAAGCCATCAGAACCTCTGCGCTGCCGGGCCGCGATGACATGACCGGTGGGCCTGGGGAGGAACCACGGGGACCAGGGTGAGACGTAACTCGAAAGGGCTGGGCACACGCCGGAAATCGCGTGCTGCTCGACGGGCAAAGGCAAAGTTGTTGGCGACTATTCGAGGACGGGAAGCTCTCGCGCGATCGACCTGCCGCCCCCGGATCGGCGCACCCACCGACCGCGTCGAGATCGGCACCTGGGCACCCGCGCTCCCCGGCGCCGGCTCCCGGCGCTGCGCCGCCCCGGCTGAGCATCGGGATATGCCACCACTCACCACTTGCTGGCGGACCGATCGAATCGATCACACTCAAACACATTGCGGCACAGCCAAAGTGACCGGAATCACCTCATGGATCTCACTCTAGACCGAATCGAGCGGAGTTCCCCGCCCTCGGGCCCGCCGCGGCCGGGCGATCGCAGTCGACATCCGGCTGCGCTGACCTCTGCGCATCCGAAGTCACCGCCACTATTCGCGACGCCGGCAACGCATCAACTCCCGAGTCGGCGTGAGGACAGCGTCGCGATCGCGCGCGATGGGAGCGGCATTCAGTCCACCGGTGCTCGCCGCTTGGGCAGAGGCCGAAGCCTGCGCACCGTCGCGGTGCTGATGTTCAACGGGGCGTCGATGTTCGAGACATCGGTGCCGATGAGCGTGTTCGGCATGAACCCTGCCGGGGCTCCCACATTCACCGTGCTGCCGGTTGCCGGCGAAACCGGCCGGATGCGCACCAGCGACGGAGTTGGATTCGATCCACCGCATGGGCTCGAGGCCCTAGACCGCGCCGGGATTGTGGTCTTACCCGGCTGGCGCAGTCCTCATGACGCCCCACCTTCTGCGTCACTGGAAGCAGTCCGCACAGCACACGCCGATGGAGCCTTGATCGTGAGCCTGTGTATGGGCGCGTTCGTCCTCGCAGCCACCGGTCTGCTCGACGGCCGGCGGGCCGCCGCGCACTGGTTCCACGCACCCACGCTGGCAGCGCGGTATCCATCGGTTCACGTTGACCCCTCGGTCCTCTTCATCGACGACGGCGACATTGTCACCAGCGCCGGGACGGCAGCTGGTCTGGACGCCTGCCTTCATGTCGTGCGACGCCACTGGGGCGCCGCCGCGGCCACGGCGATAGCCCGTCATCTCGTCCTGTCGCCCGCACGATGCGGCAGCCAAGCACAGTTTGTCGATCACCACGTCCCCGCCCGGTCCGAAGACGTCGAACTGGGAAGGGTGATGGAGTACGCCATCGCTCATCTGCAGCACGTGGACATTGACGCGCTCGCCATGCGAGCCGGCCTGAGCCGCCGGACCTTCGACCGCCGCTTCCGGGTCCAAACAGGGGTCTCGCCGCTGCAATGGCTACTGCACCAACGGATCCTGCGCGCCCAGAATCTTTTGGAGCGCACCGAGCTGACCGTCGACGCCATTGCGCGACAGGTAGGTCTGGCCACCGCGGTGTCGCTCCGTCCCGCATTCCGGCGCATCGTCGGCGTCAGCCCCCAGGCGTACCGGCAAGCTTTCCGGACCGTCGACGCACATGCCGGTACTGACCGACAATGCGGGCTGACCAACTAGGTGGCGTCTCGCTGCGACTGCGAGCAGGCACCGCGGACCGCGTCCCTTCCGGCGGCTGACGAGCGTCCCGGCGGGCAAAACGAGTCAGAACGCGATCGATTCCAGCCAGCCGGCGATCTGACCTCGGGCCAGCTTTTACGATCACTACGGAGAGCCCCGAACCGGCTCCGGGTAAACCCTTTTCGGAGCAGCACCGTCGCGGATCGCGAGGCGCTGGTGCGCCGACAGGAAGGATTGGTTCCGTGCCCTACTCGAGCGAACACGACGGTTTCAAGCTCTACTACGAGCGCTCCGGGCAAGGTGTCCCGGTCGTCCTGATTCACGGCAACCCCGGCGACCACCGGGAGTACTCCAGGGTCATGCCGCAACTGGTGGAGCACGCCGATGTCACCGTGATCGACTTGCGCGGTTACGGCAAGTCGGACAAACACCTGAGCGATCCAACGGCCTACGCACTCAGTCGCCAGGTGGGCAGCGTCATTGCCCTGCTCGAAGAATTGGGTATCAGCAATGCCGTGCTGGGCGGATACGACATCGGCAGCTTCACCGCCCAGACGGTCGCATCGACCCGGCCCGATCTGGTGCGATCGCTGGTAGTCGCACCGCCCACCCTGGGCGTCGGGCGGCGGATTCTCGAAGAGGACGCGGTGAACGCGTTCGTGCACGCCATCTTCTACAAGTCGGAACTCGTCGAAGAAATCATTGACGGCAAGCCCGACGCCGTCCGCGCTGCACTCAAGGAAAACCTGGTGAACTGGTCGGCGCCCGGATCGACCGTCGTCGACGACCTCCTTGACCACCTAACCGAGAACCACTGCGCACCAGGGGCATTCCTGGCCGGCGTCCTGTGGTTCCGCAACCCTGAGGGCAATCCGATCACCTTCTACGCAAACGAGACGACGCCGGCACGGGAAGACAGGTTCGCCAAGCCCATCACCATCTTGTGGCCGGACCAGGACCCCCTGTTCCCGCAGGCATGGAGCGACACCCTGGATGACTTCTACGAAGACTTCACCCTCGAGTACCTTGACAACTGCGGCCATTTCAGCCCACTGGAGTCACCTGACATGTGGTCCAAGCACCTCCTGGAACACATCAGCCGGTGACCATCGGCCACACCGGAGTTCCGGTTTCGCACCTCGCATCACTCACGAAAGGGCCATTGTCATGAGATCGTCGGGTGCACCCGCCGAGCGGCACTGAACATGATCGACAACGCCCAACCCGGCGACCGCCCAAACCCAAAACAGACTGTCGCACAAGCGGACTCGCGCTGGTTCCCCGGATTCGACGCCGGTACCTTCGATACCGACGGAACGGCCATCTACGCCCGGTGGGGCGGCAACCCTGGCGGACCCGCACTACTGCTCGTGCACGGCTACCCCGAGACTCACCTGATGTGGCGCCACATCGCCGGCCGGCTGCGGGACCGCTACTTCCTGGTCATACCCGACCTCCGCGGCTACGGGGCCTCCGCCAAACCGGTCGGGTTACCCGATCACAGCAATTACAGCAAGCGGACCATGGCCAACGACCTCGTCGCGG
Source organism: Mycobacterium sp. E3251 (assembly GCF_001666835.1). Taxonomy (GTDB): domain Bacteria; phylum Actinomycetota; class Actinomycetes; order Mycobacteriales; family Mycobacteriaceae; genus Mycobacterium. The sequence goes on from NZ_LZJF01000201.1 coordinate 3,380, forward strand.
TCGTGGATCAGCTCGGACGAGACTCGTTCTACCTCTGTGGGCACGACCGCGGGGCGCGCGTTGCGGCCCGCCTGGCGCTGGATCACCCACACCGAGTCAGGAAGCTGTCTCTGATCGACATAGCCCCCACCCTCGACATGTACAGGGCCACCAACCAAGAGTTCGCGACCGCCTACTTTCACTGGTTCCTGCTCATTCAGGCCGCCCCACTGCCCGAACTTCTCATCGGAGGCAACCCGGCCGCTTACCTGGCCATCGTGCTACGACAACTATCAGGCGGGAACGACGACTACCTTGAACGCGAGGTGATTGCCGAGTACGAACGCGCTTTCTGCACTCCCGAGACGCTGCACAGCACCGCCGAGGACTACCGGGCCAGCGCCGGCATCGACCTCGAACACGATCAACACAGTCGCGATCGCGGACATCGGATCGCCTGCGACACACAGGTTCTGACCGCCGAGAACGGAGCAGTGCATCGCCTGTTCGACGCTCACGCCCTCTGGCAAGCCCAATGTGCTGCAACTGTCACCACGACGACGCTGCCATCGGGGCACTTCATCCCCGAAACGCTGCCCGACGAGACCGCCGCCGCGCTATCGAGCTTCTTTCCCACCTGACGCGGTTCTGCCGCTCCGAATCGGTTGAATCAAAGAAAAGCGAGGTCGTAGTGAGTGCGGTCGCCTTCATCGGTCTCGGAATCATGGGCAGTCCCATGGCGGTCAACCTCGTCCGCGCGGGTCATCAGGTGACCGGATACAACCGATCGCGTCACCGAGTTTCCGACCTCGTCGCCGCCGGCGGTGTTGCCGCCGACTCCATCGCCGACGCGGTCCAGCACGCCGACATCGTCGCCTTCATGCTGCCCGACTCCCCCGACGTCGAAGCCGTGCTAACCGCCGACGGTGGAGTTTTCGAGACGGCCCAACCGGGTGCGCTGATCATCGACTTCTCCAGCATCCGGCCCGACGTCACACGCACGCTGTCCAGCCGGGCGCGCCAGCGCGGCCTCCGGATGATCGACGCCCCCGTTTCGGGCGGCCAGGTTGGCGCCATCAACGCCGAACTCTCGGTCATGGTGGGCGGCAGCCCTGAGGACTTCGCGGCGGCGCAACCAGTGCTGCAAGCGGTCAGCGCCCACGCCGCACTCGTTGGACCCTGCGGCTCAGGGCAGACGTTGAAAGCCGCCAACCAGCTCATCGTCGCGGGCAACATCCAACTTCTCGCCGAGGCGCTCGTCTTCCTCGAAGCGCATGAAGTGGACACTTACGCGGCGATCAGCGTCCTCAGCGCGGGCCTCGCCGGATCAGCGGTACTTGATCAGAAAGCCCACAACATGCTGAGCCGGTCTTTCGCGCCCGGCTTCCGCCTCGACCTGCACCACAAAGACCTCGGCATCTTCGCCGAAGCAGCCCGCAGCGTCGGCGCCATCAGCCCTGTCGGTTCCCTCGTTGCGCAACTCCTGGCCGCCGCCCGGGCCAACGGCGACGGAAGCCTCGACCACTCCGCACTCCTGCGGGGAGTTGAGCGGCTCTCCGGTCGCGAGGTAAGGGATAGCGCCTGAGTTCGCAATCCCCGGGCATCTCGGCAGTCGCCGCCACTCGCCCGGGCCACACCGGGCCTTGCCCATATTGTCTACTGTAAGAATTACAGTACGATCTTACGCAATGGCGTGCCCCGTTCCTGCTGGAGATGCTGGAGTACTACGTGACGACCGACGTTCGCAGCGCTGACGAGACGGTCAGCCTGCGTGACCCCTACCCGTTCTTCGCGCGAAAGCGCCGCGAATCCGGGGTGTTCCGCGGGACCGTGATGGACTATGCCAAGACGCCCGAGTCGCTCATGCCCAAGCGCGAGTACTCCGCGGTGTCCTTCGATGCGGTGAACACGGTGTTCCGGGACGGCCGGGTGTTCAGCTCCGCACCCTACGACAAGACGATCGGCCTCTTCATGGGGCCGACCATCCTGGCGATGGAGGGAAAGAAGCATCGCGACCATCGCAACCTGGTGTCCGCGGCTTTCAAGTCCAAGGCGCTGGCCCGCTGGGAGGACACCATTGTGCGGCCGATCTGCAACGCGCTGATCGACGAGTTCATCGCCAGCGGTGAAGCGGACCTGGTCCGGAACTTCACCTTCGAATTCCCCACCCGCGTCATCGCCCAACTGCTGGGGCTGCCGGCCGACGACTTGCCGATGTTCCGCAAGCGCGCCGTGCAATTGATCAGCTACCACGTCGACTACGAGCGCGCGTTCGAGGCGTCGGCGGCGCTCAAGGATTACTTCGTCGAGCAGATCGAAGAGCGCAAATCCCAGCCCACCGAGGACATCATCGGCGACCTGGTCACCGCGGAGATCGACGGCGAAAAGCTAAGCGACGAAGCCATTTACTCCTTCCTGCGGCTGCTGCTGCCGGCCGGGTTGGAGACCACGTACCGGTCATCGGGCAACCTGCTGTACCTGTTGCTCACCCATCCGGACCAGTTCGCCGCGGTGCAGGACAATTTGGAGCTGCTGCCGCGGGCGATCGAGGAAGGGCTGCGTTACGAGACACCGCTCACCACCGTGCAGCGGTTCACCACCGAGGACACCGAGCTGGAAGGTGTCGAGATTCCGGCACGTGCGGTGGTGGGCGTGTGCGTCGGGTCAGCGAACCGCGACGAACGGCGCTGGGATCGTTCGGAAGAGTTCGACATTTTTCGCGAGCACCACCCGCACATCTCCTTCGCCGCCGGTGAACACACGTGCCTGGGGCTGCACCTGGCGCGGCTGGAGACCCGCGTCGCGGTCGAATGCCTGCTGGACCGGCTGACCAACCTCAGGCTGCTCACCGACGACGACCCACACATCCACGGCCAGCCCTTCCGTTCGCCGACGGCGCTTCCCGTGGCGTTCAAGGCGAAGTAGGGTCCGAAAATGGTAAAAGTCATGTCGGGCTTCCGGGTCCTCGAACTTGCGCAATTCACCTTCGTCCCCGCCGCGGGCGCCATCCTGGCGGATTGGGGCGCAGACGTTATCAAGGTCGAACACCCTCTGCGCGGCGATACCCAGCGCGGCTTCATCAACATGGGTGGCATCCAACTCGACCCGGAGCGGCACCCGCTGATGGAGCACCCCAACCGGGGCAAGCGCAGCGTAGGGATCGACGTCTCGAAGCCGGGCGGTCAGGAAGTGATCTACGAACTGGCCAAGACCGCCGATGTGTTCCTCACCAATTACATGCCGGCGCAGCGCCAGCGGCACAAGTTCGACGTGGAGCACATCCGCGCGGTGAACCCGGACATCGTCTATGCGCGCGGTTCGGCGTATGGGGACAAGGGCGCCGAGCGTGACACGGGCGGTTACGACGGGACGGCGTTCTGGACGCGCAGCGGCATCGGGTACGCGCTGACGCCCGAGGAGCTGGGTGGCGCGCTTGGGCAAGGCATTCCAGCGTTCGGCGACTCCATCGGTGGCATGTTCATCGCCGGCGGCATCTCGGCCGCGTTGCTGCATCGCGAGCGCACCGGCGAGGCCCTCGAGCTCGACGTGTCGTTGTTGAGCACGGCCTGGTGGGCGGCGGGAGCGAGCGTGACGCAGGGGATGGAGACCGGACAGGTGATGCGCACTCCCATGCCGGGCTCCGCCACCGCGATGTCGGTGAACCCGTTCATGGGCAACTACGAAACTTCCGACGGCGGCACCATCAACCTGTGCATCATCAGCCCGACCGGTCTGATCCGCGACACGTTCGAGCATCTCGGCATCCCCGAGACTGCGGACGATCCCCGCTTTTCGGATGTGCTTCCGCTGATACAGAATGCCAACGCGGCCGCCGAGCTGATCGCAAAGGCCTTCGCCGCCAAGCCTTTCGACTACTGGCGGCAGCACCTGAAGACGATGAAGGGCCAATGGGCGCCGTTCCAGAGCCTCCTCGACCTGGTCGATGACGAGCAGGCCCGTGCCAACGACATGATCAGCGAGGTCGAGCTCGCCAGCGGCGGGAAGCCTTTCCGCGTCGTGCGCGGCCCCGTGCAGTTCAACCACGAGCCGCTGGTCACCACGCGGGCCCCTCAGGCTTCCGAACACACCGAGATCGTGCTGATGGAACTGGGCATGGATTGGGACCGCATCGAGGAGCTGAAGGAGTCGGGAGCCATTGCGTGATCGCGCCGGCGACGATGCTTTGGGTGACGACCTGAGACTTCGCCGAACGTGCACTCAGGGCGAAGAATTGGCTGATTTCTCGCCCTGAGTGCACGTTCGGCGCGTTATCAACCCACCTTCTTGACCGGGGGTGCGTAAGCCGGCTTGCCCAGACCGAGCATGTACTGGGCGATCATGTTGCGGAACACCTCTAGCGTGCCGCCATAGATTCCCACCAGCGGGGCGAATCGGTAGGCGTATTCGGCGCTGCCGTCGTCGGCGGCCGCTTCGGTTCCGTATGGCAGCGCGGAGGCGGTCCCGAGGATGTCCATCAGTTCCGGGGAGATGTCACGCATTGTTTGCGCGATGGCGACCCGGCCGAAGATGCTCGGCGTGGCCAACGCCGTCTCCAGTCGGGCGACGCAGCGGCCCAGCCGGTATGCCACCGATTTGTCGTCGATGAGCCGGTGCCCGTCGCCGTCGGGCCGCGTCACACTCGCCGCGGCCTTGTCCACCGCCTGCGACAGGAAACCGGCCTGGTGCATCATGATTGAGGTGTCCTGCAGTCCGTCGGGGGCGGCGGCGACGGCACCGTGCTCGACGTTGAGCGGCTCGCGCAGAACGGTCCAGCCACCGTTCACCTCGCCCAGCCGATACTTGTCGTCTACCCGCACATCGCTGTAGTAGACGATGTTGGTCCGATCACCGTCCACCGTGCGGATGCCCTGGATTTCGATGCCCGGCGAATCCAGCGGCACCAGGAACATGGTCAGGCTCTTGTGCTTCGGCTCGTCCGGGGCGGTGTTGGTGATCAGGAAGACGTACTGACAGTTATGGGCGCCGGTGGTGAACATCTTGGAGCCGTTGATGATCCACCCGTCGCCGTCGCGCACGGCGCGGGTCTTACAAGTGGCGATGTCGGAGCCACCTTCGGGCTCGGTGTACCCCAGGCACAACCGGACCTCGCCGCTGAAGACTTTCGGTAATACCTCGTCGCGTACTTGCGGTGACCCGAATTTGGCCACCGAACGGGCCACCATCGCCGTCGTCCCCCAGGTCACCCAGGGCACGTGTGCACGCCGCTTCTCCAGCTCCCATATGCGCCGCCGCACCCGGGTGAAACCACCTTCGGATTCCGGTTTCCACTCGGCCTCCAAATAGCCTGCCGCGCCGAACTTCAGGTGCAGACCCTCGTCGAAATTGTCGCCCGTCTCGCGGTCCCGTCGCCTGATCTCCTCGGTCATATGGGTATCCAGGAAACTGCGTGCTTCGTCGCGGAATGCCTTGTCGCCGTCCGACAGTTCGACGCGGGAGAAATCCATGATGTCGCCCCTTCCTAGGCCGGCTGCGCCGCGCCCTCGCGGGCGGTCACTATCTCGGCGACCCGTTGCGCCGTGACACCAGGATCACCACCGGCCAGTGGCCATCCCCGGGCGCGCACCAGATACGCCGTCGCCGCGGCTTCGGACGAAACCCCGAGTCCGCCCTGGATGTGAACCGCCATGGTCGCCGCCTTGGCGGCCTCCTCGGCCATGAAAACGAAAGCAGAGGGGGCCAATTCGGGCCGCTCGTCGGGTTCATTGTCCAGAAACCAGGCGGCGCGTCGAGCCAGGTTCCGCCCACCCTGGACGGTGATAGCCATGTTCGCGAGGGGATGGGAGATCGCTTGCAGGGTGGAGATGGGCACGCCCAGCGTGTAGCGGGTCTTGGCGAACTCGGCCGCGATCGTCATGGTCTCCTCCACCAGCCCGACGAGCGCCGCAGCGACCAGCAACCGCCATTCGTCCAGCGCCAGCCGGTACGCCGCCACCGCTTCGCGTCCTTCGGCGACGACCGTACGGGTGTCGGCCGCGGTCGGGTCTACCCACGCCATCGGCAGCCGGCCGATGTTGTCGACCTTCTCGGGGCGGGTCGAGAAGGTCAGCCGCACGACTTCGTCGCCGTCGCGGACGATGATGTGGTCGGCGATCGACCCAGAGGGAATTAACCGCGGACCGCGTCCGGCGTCAAGGCGCGGGTCAAGCGCGGCCAGCTGTTCCCCCTCGGCCACTCCGGCGACCCCCTCACCCAGCGCGCCGAGGCGCCCCAGCAGGCGAGCGGTGCACACATGGTCGATCCATGGAACGGGTGCCAGGGACCGGCCAAGTTCTTCGGCCACCAACGTGAGATCGACCAAGGTGGCGCCGTCGCCGCCGCACGACTCCGGCAGTGCCATCGTGGTCGCGCCCATCCCGCACAACCTTTCCCAGAGGCTTTTGTCGAAGCCGGATGGCTCTGCGGCCCGTACGGTTTCGATCGAGCAGTGGGTCTTGAAGAACTGCTTGTAGGCCTCTTGCAGGGCCACATGGTCGTCGGACAGGCTGTAGTCCAGTCGGCGGAGTTCGAAGCGGTCCATCGTTACTCGTCCTTCCCGAAGAAGAAGTCTCGCGCGTTGTTGTATAGGTAGTTGTCCAGCACCTCGGCGGGCAGGTCAAGGGCACGGGCCTCGGGTATGACCCGGCGCATAGGCAACACCGGCCAGTCCGAGGCGTAGATCACTTTGTTGGGCCCACGGGTGCGCATGTAGTGCAGCAGGCTCTCTGGCAGCCGCTTGGGCGACCACGCCGACGTCATGAGGCGCAGGTTGGCGTACTTCAACAGCAACCGGATGGCCACGTCCCACCACGGGTCGGCGCCGTGAATCATGCACAGCCGCAGTTCGGGGAATCGCACGCACACGCGGTCCAGGTGCATCGGGTGCTGAACCTCCCCGGGTATCGGCGGTCCCGGGATACCGGTGTTGATGCAGAGCGGAAGGTCCAGTTCCGCGCACTTGGCGTAGAGCGGGTAATAGACGGCGTCGCTGGGCGGGTACTGGCCGTCGCCCCAAAAGCTCGGCCCGACTACGGCATACGCCACCGGCAACTCGCCCGAGATGGCGGTCAGTTCGCGCAGCGACCGCACCGGCCGCAGCAAGTTGGCCCCGCCCATGGCCAGCGCGAACCGGTCCGGCCTGGCTTCGACGAATTTGCGCGCAGTCGTGGACGGGTTGGCAAGCGAGTCCATCAGGATCGCCTTCTGCACGCCCTGTTCGTCCATCTCGGAAAGTAATTCGGAGAGGTCGACCGGGGCGAACATCGACTCGGGGCCCTTGAAGTAATCGTCCCTGACCTTGAGCATCCACGTCGGCTGAGATTCGGCTTCCCCGAAGTGGACGTTCACCAGGCAGTCAATCGCTTTGCTGTTCATGACTTCCTTCGGGCTCGGACGGGACCAGCGCGATCGCCGGAACGTGTTGAGTGGCTTGCTCTCTGGCCCAGCGGTAATTGGGCTTGCCATTCCCGAGGCGTTCGATCTGCTCGACGAAGATGTAGGCCTTGGGCGCCTTGAAATGCGCCAGCTGCGTCGTGCATGCGCCGTAGAGCGCGTCCTGAGTGAGGCAGGCGTCGGCGTGCGTTGCGACGAGCGCGACGACCTCTTCTCCCCACCGCTCGCTCGGGCGCCCTACGACCAGGGCATCGACGACGCCCGGCTGTGCTCGCAGCACTTCCTCGACTTCTTCGACGAAGACCTTTTCGCCGCCGGTGTTCACGACCAGCGAATCGCGGCCGAGTAGGCGAATGGTGCCATCGGGTTCGAGAGATGCCCGGTCGCCGGGGATCACCACCCGCTGTCCCTCGATCTCCGGAAAGGTCCGCTGCGTGGCCTCGACATCGCCGAAATACCCGAGCGGAATCCGGCCCGTTCGGGCGGCCCAGCCGACCTCCTGCTCACCGGGCCGTAGGAACCGACTCCGGTCGGCCGACACCACGGTCGCCCCCTCCCTGGGCTGGAAGGTCTCGCTGGCGTTCCCTTCACGGCTGTGTCCGAATGCCATGTTGCCGCTCTCGGAGGATCCGTAGCCCTCGATGATGGTGATGTGCGGCAGGCATTCCATCAGTGCGCGTTTGTGTTTCGCGTTGGTCGCGGCCCCTCCGGTGCCGATCGCGTTCAGCGAGGACAGGTCGTAAGAGCGCGCGCGCAGCTCGGCGATCAGCGGCCCGGCGTAGGCGTCGCCCACCATGGTCATCATGCCCACCTTCTCGCGTTCGGCGGTTTCCCACACCGACCGTACGTCCAGCTTGTTGCGGTCGTCGTAGAGCACCACCGGCAGGCCGGCGCAGAGCGCGGCGAAGGCGGTCCACATTCCGGCGGCGTGCATGAGCGGAGAGACGGCGAACCAGGGTTGCCCGCCCCCGGCGACTTTGTCGTGAATCTCGGTGACGCTGGCATGGTCGGCGCCCACCATCGACGACACGTACATGTCGCTCTGTCGCCACAACACACCCTTGGGGCGTCCCGTCGTTCCGCCGGTACACATCATGATGAGGTCATCCGGTGAGCCCGCGTCCTCGCGATCGGGGCCGGCGGCCGCCAGCACATCGTCGAACGAGATCGCCTTCGGCAGTTGGGGAACGGTACTGCCGTCGTCGACGGATATCAGCAACTCCGTGCCGGTCGGGGGCAGGACGTCGGCGAACCGGGCGCCGAGCGAGCGGTGGTAGATGATGCCTCGAGGGCGCACATAGTCGAGCAGGTCGCGGATTTCCCGCGGCGAGTAGTGGTGATTGACGTTGACCGGGACGGTGCGCGCCTTGAGGCATCCGATCACCATGTCGGGGTAGAGGTCGTTGTACATGATGAGCGCGATCCGATCCTGGCCGCACTCCCAGCGCTGCAACTCATCGCGCGGGGCGTAGACACCGAATCCCTTGCCCTCGAGGTAGTTCGCCAACCGGTTGGTGCGGCGCGCGGATTCGGCAAAGGTGCTTTTGCGGTCTCCGCACACCGTCATCAGGCGGTCGGGCACCACGTCGGCAATGGCGTCGAGAACGGCGCCCACGGTCCATTCACTCATCGTGCGGGCGGCTAGACGGCCGACGCGACGGGGACGCCGAGCAAGTCGAGGGCGTTGTCGCGCATCACTTTACGGACATCGTCTTCGCTGAAGCCGTTGAGCTCCTCGGCGAACGACACCGGCGTCTCGAGACCCTCGCCGTGCGGCCAGTCGGAACCGAACAAGATCTTGTCGATGCCGATGACATCGGCAAGCTCCACCAGGTCGTCCTCGTAGTAGGGGGCGATCCACACGTTGTTGCGCAACTGCTCCACCGGATCCTCGGGAAACTCGCGGGGCTGGGTGTTGGCCGCCTTCTTCAGCCGCTTGATCAGCCGATGGACGAAGTATGAGCCGTTCTCGATGCTGACCGCTTTCAATTTGGGATGACGGGTGAACACGCCGTGCACGATCATCGATGCCATCGTGTCGTGGATGGCGCGGTCGTCGAGGAGCACGTTATCCAGCGGGTCCTTCGCGCCAAACCCCTCGAACGTCGCCTTACCGCCCCACGCCGCCGCGATGTGCAGATAGCCGCTGTCGCTGAGGTGGAATCCGACCGGGACTCCGGCCTCGGCCAGCCGGGCCCAGACTGGGTCATGGCTGGGATGACCCAACGAGCGCGGTTTGACCAAACCGGGCACCGGCGCCGGGCGCACCAGCACCAGCTTGGCGCCGCGTCCCAGCACGAACTCCACCTCTTCGAGCGCCTTTGCCGGGTCGGCCAGCGAGACGATCGGTGCGGCAATGATGCGGTGGTCGGGCCGGTCGAAGCCCCAGTCCTCGTCGAGCCATAGGTTGAACGCGTGCACCGACGCCATCGTCGCCTCGATGTCGTGTTTGAGCGCCTCCTCGACCCCGCATGCGAAAGTCGGCAGCATGAACACCGTTTCGACGTCCTGTGTGTCCATCACCGCCACCCGCGCGTCGCGGTTCTGGTACTCCGGGTGGTCGGCGAGGCGCTCGACCTTCATCAGTGACGCCGGATCGACGCCTTCGGGAATCTCCCCGCGGAACAAGAGATCCAGGCAGCCGGGCACGATGATCGGGTCGAAGGTGGGATTGGGAACGAAATGGTTGACCCGACCCCCGATCACGGCCAAGGTGCGCTTGCCCTGACTGACCATCTGGACGCCGCGGCTCTTGAACGCCCTGTCGAGGTGCCGGGTGAAGGCGTCCAGGGGCTCGTAGTAGTGGTTGTCGACGTCAATCGCCTTGTAACCCAAATTGGCCATGATCTTCCTTTCCGGCGGTACCGGCGAGCGCTAAGCGTCGGTCGAGTCGAGCGAGGGGAACTGCGGGGGCCGCTTCTCGAGGAAGCTGGTGATGCCTTCGATGACGTCCGGCCGCGGCATCGCTTCGCGCAACAGGATTTCGGCGCGTGAGGTGGCGTCCACGACATCGCGCGTGGCGTCACCGTAGACCTGCCTCTTGATCACTTCCATGGACGCCGGCGAACAATTGCGGGCAATGTCCTCGGCGTATTCCAACGCGCGCTTCATCAGATCTTCGGGCGCGACCACCTCCTTGACGAGGCCGAGCTCGGCGGCCTCTTCGGCGAGGAAGGTGCGCCCGCTCAAAAGCAGATCCAGGGCGACGCCCCACGTGGTGAGGCGCGGCAGGATCCAGGAGATGCCGAACTCCGCGATGAGCCCGCGCCGCGCGAAGACCGCGGCGAACTTGGCGCCGGCGGCCGCGAACCGGACGTCACACATGAGCGCGTGGGTCAGGCCGATGCCGACGCAGGCGCCGTTGATGGCCGCAATGACGGGCTTGCGCAGCGTGGTCACGAAATGCGGTGGGTGTTCGCCGACCAAGTCGGCGAGGCTGGTTTGACTCGCCCTCTCCATCGTGTCGCCATAGGTGGGCGCGGAACTCGGCGTGCCCAGATACGCGCCGGCGCAGAAACCCCTGCCCCGCCCGGTCAGCACGATCACCCGGATGGCCGGGTCCTGTTCGGCGCGGTCGATCGCGGAGTAGAAGCCGGCGGCGATGTCTGGACCCCAGGCGTTGAGACGGTCCGGTCGGTTGAAGGTCAGAATCGCGACGCCGCTGCCGGTGGCCTCGTAGAGCACTGCGTCCTCGGAAGCGCCGTCGCTGCCGGACATCTCCCCCGGTACCTCCTCGTCGTTCGCATACCGGATTGCGCGATATTTTGTACGCATACTGTATACCTATCGGTACCGTTTTCCACAACCGCCGCCATGCCCCTGCGGACCCCGGCCGAACAGCGGATATCTGTCTACTGAAGCGCGCTCCTTAGCCGCGGAATATGGGCCGCCGATCGGCCCGTATCGCCCAGTGTGGCGAGCACCACGCCCACACCAGGTTTTCTTCGACCACCGATTTGGGAAAGCGAAGAAAGATACCCGATACCAGGGAGGGGAAACGCAATGGTTGACATCAAGAGTGGCCCGGTCGAGGCGGTCCAGGGCATCGTCGAGGCGGTCTTCGGCAAGGCCAAGGAGATCATCGGCACGATCATCGGCCGCAACGATCTAGTGAACGAGGGCCAGGCCCAGCAGGACAAGGCCGACGCCCAGCGCAACGCGGCCAAGAAGGAAGCCGCGGCCGAGAAGGCCCGGGCCAAGGCCAAGACGGCGGAGGCGCGCCAAAAGGCCGAACAGCAGTAAGGTACGAGGGGTGGCAAGGGCCCGGTCACCGGCTGGTGGCCGGGTCCTTGCGCGTCAGTCGACTTCTGGCACAGGCCTTTTGCCGAGCCGCTACGCTCCGACGAGCCCGAGGCGGCGATACGCCTCCTCGATCTGTGACTTGGCCTCCGGCGGCAATTCCGCTTGCGGTGGCCGGGAATGCGGATACTCGCCTATCGGCAATCCGAGCAGCGAGGCGGCGTACTTGAACGCGCCAGCCCAATGAGTGAAGTAATCGGCCCGCCCCGGATAACAGGTCCACCAGGATCCGACGTCGAGGTCGAACTGGTCCAGTCCCGACTCACGACCGAAATCCATCGCCTCGATCAGCTTGTCGCTTTGCACCAAATCCCAATAATGGGAGAACAATCGCCGCTGCGGAGTCTCGAACAGGTAGCCCGCGGTGCCCAGCTGGGCCGGACAGACGATCCCGTCGCGCAGCCACCCCGCGCGATAGACCGTCTTGTCGCATTCCCAGAGCACCAGGCCGGGCGCCAGCTGGTGCAACATGCGGCTACTCGCCGGCCGGAAGGCGCCCTCCTTCGTGGCGCACACCGCGGGCACCTCGTCGTAGATCCGTGCGCTCTCGACTGCGGTTAGCACGTACCCGGACGACGGTGAGTTGAACATGCCCAGGGCGATGTCGGTGCGGGCAGCGATGTACTTGAAGAATCGCAACACCCCCTCGCCCCCGTGCGCCTCCATCATCGGCGTCTGGATGTAGGCGATGTCGGCACCGGCCTCTTGGGCGTGCAGCGTCAAGTCCAGACAGTCCTTCGCCGCCATCGCCGCCGTGCAGGCTTGCACCACGACATCGGGGTTGACGGCGCGAGCTTCCTCGATCGCCACCTCCAGCAAGCGTTTTCGCTCGTCGAGGGTCAGCGACCAGAATTCGGCGAGCCCACTGGTGCACCACAACATCGGGTGCCCAAGGTCGCCGACGCAATACCGGACCAGCGTCCGGTAGGCCTCCCAGTCGATGTCGTCACCATCCGGGCCGCAGAACGGGGTGTACACCGAGTCGCCGATTCCCCGCAAGGCCCCGCGCGCCCAGGCGCGCGCCTCACTTGCCGTCGCCACCGTCGACTCCTTCCCATCAGCCGAACTTTCTTCCATCCCGGCGGTTAGGTGAAGTCCGAACCACCGTCGACGTTGATGTTCGCCCCGGTCATGTACGAGTTGCGCCGCGACGCGAGGAAGGCGACCACCGGCCCGATCTCCTCCGGTAGTCCCGCCCGGGGCATGTGCGCGGGATGGCCAAAGTGCTTGGCAATGGCGTCCATTAGCGCGTAGGGGTCGCCGCCGTCGACTCCTACCGACTGCGCCCAGCCGACCAGCGACTCGGACGCGATGGTGCCTGGCGACACCACGTTGACCAAGATCTCGTCCTTGGCCAACAGCAACGACAGATTCTTGGAGACGCTTGTCAGCATCGCCTTGGCCGCCGTGTAGGCGGGCAGCATGACGCTCTGCCGCTGGGTCGAGTGCGCCGAGAAGTTGACTATCCGCGCCCATTGCGCCTTACGCAGCAGCGGAAGTGCCGCGCGGACGCAGCGCACCATGCCCATCACGCCGTCTTCGACGGCTTGGCGCCACTGCTCGTCGGTCAAATCGTCGAAAGTGCCCGCCGCGCCCGGCCCGACCGTATTGACAAGAACATTGAGTTCGCCGCCCCATCGCCGCGCGAGGTCGGCGAATGTTTCGTCGACCTGCCCCGCGTCACCGATGTCCGCGACGAGACCGACGGCATCCGCGCTTCCGCGTGCGGTCAGATCCGCGACCGCGGAGTCGAGTGCATCACGGCTGCGGCCGACCACCGCCACCCGGGCACCCTCGTCGGCGAGGCATCGTGCCGCCGCCAAACCCATCCCGCGGCTGCCGCCGACCACCACCGTTGCGGCATGCGCCAGACCTAAATCCATGGCAATTCCCGTGGCTCATCGGGGGACTCGATCAATGGCCTGTGCCCGGTCATCTTCGCCCGTCCAGCCTTCGTTACCAAAAAGCCTACGATAGGTATTACAGTAGCAGATGAAAAATTGCAGAGAAGCCGAGTTGACGGTCCTCGTCGAGCGGCAGAAACGCCAGCGTATGCGCAGGTGAGCTCGCACAGCTCTCCGACCGTATGCACAGGATACATCGTGATGGAGGTGCCCGTAGTGGCAAAGCAAGCTACTGCCGATAGGCGGCAACGGCGCGAACGCGGATCCATCAATCCCGATGACATTATCAGTGGCGCATTCGAACTCGCGGAGCAAGTATCGATCGACAACTTGAGCATGCCGCTGCTCGGCAAACATCTGGGCGTCGGGGTGACCAGCATCTACTGGTACTTCCGCAAGAAGGACGACCTGCTCAACGCGATGACCGACCGCGCCTTGAGCAAGTATGTGTTCGCCACCCCCTACGTCGAGGCCAGCGACTGGCGCGAGACGTTGCGCAACCATGCGCGCCTGATGCGTAAGACGTTCATGGGCAACCCAATTCTGTGCGACCTGATTCTGATTCGTGCCGCGCTCAGCCCGAAGGCGGCGCGGTTGGGCGCCGAGGAGATGGAAAGGGCGATCGCCAATTTGGTCGAGGCCGGCCTGTCGCCCGAAGATGCCTTCGACACCTACTCGGCCGTCTCCGTCCATGTCCGCGGCTCGGTGGTGCTGCAGCGGCTGTACGAAAAGAACCAATCCACCGACGAGGGTGCGCGTGCCATCGAGGACGCCGTGGCCATCGATCCCGAGAAAACCCCCCTGCTCGCGCAAGTAAGCCGGATCGGTCACCGCATCGGCGCACCCGACGAAACCAATTTCGAGTACGGGCTCGGTTGCATCCTCGATCACGCCAGCCGGTTGATCGAGGAGGGCAAGGGATCGAAGGCCGGCAAGCCGACGCCGTCACGGCAACGCAAGGCGGCCAAGTCGTCTGGGCCGCGGGCACGTACCAAGGCCCCCGCCGGGCGCTAGCTAACCACGAATCGGGTTATTAGGCTTCGGGTTTGGGCACCTCAAAGTATTCATCGCGGAGCCGGAATGCTTCCTTCGTGCCGTGCTGGGCGCGGGCTTTGACGAAGTTGAACTCGTCCGGCCCGAATTGCAGGTTGGTGCCGAAGGCGTGGAAGAGGTAGCTGGCGACTTCCTCACCCTGGTACGCCTGGCTCTGTTCGACGAGACGGAACGCCTCCTTGGCGATCACCACTCCGTCGGCGGGCATCTTTGCCGCCTTCTCGGCCCAGTACCGCGCACGCGCCCCGACGGCGGCTGAGTCGCAGGTGTCGGTGAAAATTCCAAGGTGCTCGAGCTCGCCGGCCTCGATGACGTCACCGGTGAGCAGTAGACGCCGGGCCAGTACTGGCCCCAGCCGGTGGAAGAACATGTGCAGGCTGCCGAGCGCGGGGCCGAGGAAGCGGGTCGCCGGCATGCCGATCTTCGTGTCACGCGCTATCACGGAGATGTCGGTCATCAGTGCCATCTCGAACCCGCCGCCGAGTGCATACCCGGCGATCTCTCCCACTGTCACCTTGGGAAAGCCCATGAAGTTGTGGTAGAAGCCAAAAGACTTGCGGTCCACGGCGAGTCGTCGGCGCTGGCTGGGGCGGCGTTTGGGCGACGGGTCGTCGCCCGGTTGGCTCTGCTTGCCGTACCAGCCGTACGCGTTGTTCATGTCGGCTCCGGTGGAGAAGACGCCACCGGCTCCGCGCAACACCACCACCGTGAGATCGTCGTCGTCGGCCACCCGGTCCAGACAGCGTGCGACGGCCTCGCGCATGGCGGCGTCGTAGGAGTTGTGTTGCGCGGGATTGTTGAGCGTGATCGTCGCGATACGGCGGTCGCGGTCGACCTCGAACAGCACCCGATCGTCCTGGGCGCTCGAGACAGTCATGTGTCGGACTCCTCTCGCCGCCTGCCGAATTGGAACCCGGCCAGCTTTTCCGGTGGGGACGCCAATGTGCTCACCTCGCCGGTGCAGAGCACCTCGTCGTCGAGCAGCAGCCGCGCTGTCGATACGACGCCGCGCTCGCTCTGCGAGCGAGCGATGTCGAACCGCAGCTCGGTCAGCACGGGCGTCGGACGGCGAAACGCGACCGCCAGCGACCGCGTCTTGCCGGACAGGCCCGTGACGCAGTTGTGGTGCTGGATGACGCAGTCAAAGAAGACGGCCAGGAAACCGCCGTGCACCAATCCCGGCGGGCCCTCGTAAACCAGGGGGAAGTTCACCCGCCCGGTCGCCTTGTCGGCATCGAGGTGATCGAACAGATACTCGGGAAAGCACGGGTTGTAGGCGCCGATGTCGGTGGCGTGGTTGAGATAGACGCGCCGGGGATCGTCGGGGATGTCACCGATCCGCGGCGCGTCGTCCTCCGGCGCAACGGCGGACAGCTCACGCTCCCACTGCGCGAACTTCTCCACCATGGTGTCGACCGTCGGATGCGGATGCTCGAGTGCCAACAACAGCGAACTCAGGCGCCGCATGGCGCCGGCGGCAGCCACCGTCTGGGCCAGGGGCCGCTCGCCGAATGTGGCATCGCCGGCGCCCGGTGCCTCTGGTGCGGCCCGCCCCTCCGCTCGCCCTCCCTGCAAGGCCATGCTTGTCTCTTTTCGCTCGGGTTCCGGCCCGGCTATTTCCGGCGGCAGCGTACCCTGCTAACTTATACAGCGTATCAATCGTATTGCCTACTGTATGGGTAACCGTATCGGCAGAAAGGCCGGATTCGACGGTGAGTCAGGAGGCCGACACGGCCGGTGCCGACGGTGCGGTGACGGTGCACCGGGACGGCGCCGTGTTGCGGCTCACGCTGGATCGTCCATCCCGGCGTAACTCGTTGAGCCAGGCAATGATTGGCTCCATGATCGGGACGTTGACCGATGCCGCCGCCGACGATTCGTTGCGCGCGGTTCTCATCACGGGTGGCGACAACTTCTGCGCCGGAGTGGATTGGATAGCCACCAACGACCGGCAGCGCCCTCGCACCGGCGATCTTGTGCGGCGGATCCCCCATGCCGCACACCGCCTGATCGAGCTGGTGGCGAGCATCCAGCTGCCAGTGCTCTGTAGCGTGCGAGGATGGGCCGCGGGGTTTGGCTGCAATCTCGCGCTGGCAGCCGACTTCACCGTCGCCGCCACCGACGCGGTGTTCTGGGAGCCCTTCGTGGACCGGGGCTTCAGCCCCGACTCGGGCGCCACCTGGCTGCTGCCCCGGCTGGTCGGCCTGGCCCGGGCCAGGCGAATGTTGTTGCTCGGCGAGAAGGTCGGCGCGAAGGACGCGGCCGACTGGGGATTGATCCACCAATCGGTAGCTCCTGCCGAGCTCGACGGCGCCGCAGAGGAATTGCTCGAGCGGCTGGCTTTCGGCCCGACCGCGGCGATCGGCTTGACCAAGCAGGCCCTGAGCTTCGGCCAACATGCCACGCTGAGCCAAGCCATGACACAGGAGCTGTTCAATCTCGAACTATCTTGCCGGACAGCGGATTTCAAGGAAGGTCTGGAAGCCTTCCGGCAGCGAAGGGCACCGAAATTTCAGGGCCGATGAGGGAGCAGGATGCCTACTGACTCGTTCGACACCATCAACTACGACGTCGACGGGCATACCGCCACTATCACACTGAACCGGCCGGATGCCCTCAACGCCCTCAGCCCGCACATGATCACCGAGCTGCGCGCCGCCTACGACGAGGCCGAGAACGACGACAAGGTGTGGCTGACCATCGTGACCGGCACGGGTCGCGCGTTCTGCACGGGTGCCGACGTCAAGGCCATTCCCGAAGACGGCAAGGTGATCTACGAACGCCCGTATCTGTCGACCTACGACCAATGGGAGGCACCGCAGGAGGGCACCCCGCCGTTTCGCACGGCCGCCAAGCCCGTGCTCGCCGCGGTCAACGGGCTGTGCTGTGGTGCCGGCATGGACTGGGTCACCACATCGGACATCGTGATCGCCTCGGACCAAGCAACTTTCTTCGATCCGCATGTGAGCATCGGGCTGGTGGCCGGACGCGAGATGGTGCGGCTGTCGCGGGTGCTGCCCCGCTCGATCGCCCTGCGGATGGCGTTGATGGGCAAGCACGAGCGGATGAGCGCACAGCGCGCTTACGAACTCGGTTTGATCAGCGAGATCGTCGAGCACGACCGGCTTCTCGACCGGGCGCGCGAGATCGCCGAGATCGTCAACTCCAATGCGCCGCTGGCGGTTCGGGGCACCCGGTTGGCCATCGTCAAGGGCCTCAACGTTCCGCTGCACGAAGCCGAGATCATGGCCGAGACGTTCCGCGAACGCGTGCTGCGCACCGAGGACGCGGCCGAGGGACCCAAGGCTTTCGCGGAGAAGCGCAAGCCCGATTGGCAATGTCGATGACGTTCGAGACCATCCTGCTCGAGGTGGACGCCACCGATCGCGTCGCGACGATCACGCTGAACCGGCCGGCGCAGCTGAACGCGTTCAACCGCACCATGTGCGAGGAGATGACCCGCGCCTGGCGCATGGTCAAACTCGACGAGTCGGTCAACGCGGTGGTGCTGCGGGCCGCCGGCGACCGCGCGTTCAGCGCCGGGTTGGATATCAAAACGCCCTACGGTCAGCCCGAAAACGTCTGGAACCACGAGGATCCCGGCGAGGCGCTGAGCCCCAAGTGGCAGAAGATGTGGAAGCCGGTCGTCTGCGCCGTCCAGGGCCTGTGCACCGCGGGCGCGTTCTACTTCATCAACGAATCCGACGTGGTCATCTGCTCGCAGGACGCCACCTTCTTCGACTCGCACGTTTCCGCCGGACTGGTCTGCGCATTGGAGCCGATCGGCCTGATGAGGCGCATCGGCCTCGGCGAGACGTTGCGCATCGCGCTGATGGGCAACGACGAGCGGGTCAGCGCGGACACCGCGCTCCGGATCGGGCTGGTGTCGGAAGTGGTCCCCACCGAGCAACTCTGGGACCGCGCGCACGAGATCGCCGCGACCATCGCCGCGAAGCCGCCGACCGCGACCCAGGGCACGGTGAAGGCGATTTGGGAGTCGCTCGACAAGCCGTATCGCGCGGCAATGGAGCAGGGCCTGATCTACACCCGGCTCGGTAACCCGCTCGGCGCGGCGGAGCTAGCCGCCCAGCGGAACGCCGGCGACGGCGCCACCCGCACGCCGAAAACCCGCTGATGGCTCCGCACCCGCTCAGTCAGCGCATCGCCGACGTCCTCAACCTGGACCCGGACGCGCACGCGATCGAGTTTGACGGCCAATGGATTTCGTGGTTCAGGGTCCGCGCCATGGCAGAGGCCATCGCCGCGCATACCGCCGGTGGCGAGGTGGGGATGCTGCTGCGCAACCGCCCCGGTCAGGTGGCGGCCTTTCTCGGGGTGCTGCTCGGCGGCGGCACCGTCGTCGTCATCAACCCGTCGCGCGGTGACCAGCGCACACAAGCCGACATCGCCGCGCTGCGGCTGCCGCTGATCATCGGGGAACACGACGACCTGACGGCACTCGTGCGCCCGACGACCGACACGAGCACGGTGGAGATCTCGGGCCGATTAGACGATCCCGAGGAAGCCTGCCTGGCAGTTCCGCCGGCGCGAGGGAACGGCCTCCGGCCCGGCGTGGCGGTGCGCATGTTGACCAGCGGTACGACGGGTCCGCCCAAACGAATCGACCTCGGCTACGACATGCTGGCGCGCAGCGTGATGGGCGCTGAGGCCGACCGCGCCCCCGCGCCCACCGAGCTGCGGCGCGGCGTAGCGATCGTCAACTCGCCGCTGGTGCACATCGGCGGCGTGTTCCGCGTGTTGCAATGCATCGCCGAGGCCAGGCCGTTCGCGCTGCTCGAGCGATTCGAGCTGAACGCGTGGGCCGAGGCCGTGCGCAGGCATCGGCCGCGCACGGTCTCGCTGGTACCCGCCGCCCTGCGGACGGTGCTGCACTCCGACGTGCCGAGGGCGGACCTGGAGAGCATCCGCGCCGTCACCTGCGGCACGGCCCCACTGGCGGCCGACGACGCCGATGCCTTCACCGAGAAGTATGGAATCCCAGTGTTAACCTCCTACGCCGCAACCGAGTTCGGCGGCGGCGTGGCCGGCTGGACCCTACCTGATTACCAGCGATATTGGCCCACCAAGCGGGGTAGCGTCGGCCGCGCCAACCCAGGCGCGCAACTCCGGGTGGTCGCCGACGACGGCACGCCGCTCGGCCATGACCGGATCGGTCTGCTCGAAGTCAAGCCGGGACAACTGGGGCCGTCCGCCCAGTGGATGCGGACCACGGACATGGCGCGCATCGACGCGGACGGCTTCGTCTGGATCGTCGGCCGGGCCGACCAGGCGATCATCCGCGGCGGGTTCAAGGTCATGCCCGACGACGTGCGCACGGCCCTGGAGAGCCACCCCGCGGTGGCCGCGGCGGCGGTCGTCGGGCGGCCCGACCCGCGCCTCGGCGCAACGCCGGTCGCCATGGTGGAACCGCGCGAGCCCGCCTCCGTCGAATCCGACGCACTGGTGGACTATCTGCGAACCCAGCTGGCGCGCTATGAGATTCCCACCGAAATCGCGGTCGTCGAAGCCATCCCGCGAACAGCGTCGGGAAAAGCCGATCTGGGTGCGGTCCAGAGATTCTTCAGCGCAGCCGCCCACAGCGACCATGCGCGGTGACACCGCGACCGTCGCCGAGGTCCTGACCCACCAGGCCCGTTCGCGTGGTGACCACCCGCTACTTGTCTGCGACCGCGACCGCATCAGTTACCGGGAGGCCGAGGTTCGCTCGGCAGAGCTCGCCCGCGGGCTGATCGCCGTCGGGGCCGGCAAGGGCTCCCATGTGGGCCTGCTCTACCCCAACCGGCCCGAGTTCGTCGTCGCGATGCTGGCGGCGGCGCGGATCGGTGCCGTGGTGGTGCCCTTCTCGACGTTCGTCACCGTCCGCGAGTTGCGCGAGCAGCTGCGCGACAGCGACGTCGAAATCCTCCTGGGTGCAGCGGCTTTCCGTAGCCACGACTACGTCCAGCGGCTCAAAGAGGTGCTGTCGGACCCTGAGTTCGAATCCGGCCGTCGCCTGTTCTCCCCCGCCGCGCCCCAACTGAGGGAGGTCGGCATCGGCTACCGGCCGGGGGCGGCGGGCCGTATCCGCGACATCGAGCGGTTCTACCGGCTGGCCGGGACGGTGGCCCCCGAGCTGCTCGCGGCAACGCAAGAGGACGTCCACGGTTGCGATCCCCTGGCCATCGTGTACACGTCGGGCTCGAGCAGTGCCCCCAAGGGGGTCGTGCACACGCACGCGGCGTTGCTCGGACACCAGCGGAACCTCAACAGGATCCGCGGTTTGACGGCCGAGGGCAAGCTGTTCTGCAATTCGCCCTTCTTCTGGATCGGCGGCTTCGCGTTCGGGTTGCTCGCGACGTTGGTCGCCGGGTCGACGCTGGTGTGCTCCAACGCCGCCGATCCCGGCGAGACGCTCGACTTGCTCGAAGCCGAAAAACCCAGCATGACCAATGGTTTCAGCGCCGGCATCGCACACCTGGCCGATCATCCGAGCTTCCCGCGACGGGATTTGTCATCGCTGCGGCGCGGCAACCTGTACCCCATCATGGCGGACGACGTCCGACCGGGCGACCCGGAACTACGGCACAACATGCTGGGCATGACCGAAGCCGGCAGCATCGTGTTGATCAGCGACGACGAAACCGATCAACCCGAGAGCCGGCGCGGATCGTTCGGCAAGCCGGCACCCGGCTTCGACACCAGAATCATCGACACAGAAACCGGACTTCGGGTCGGCGTCGGCGAGGTCGGGGAACTGTGCATCCGCGGACCGTACGTGATGCAGGGCTACTACCGACGCAGTCGCGAGGAGTGCTTCGACGCCGACGGCTGGTTCCGCACCGGGGATTTGGTTCGTACTGACGCCGACGGATTCTTCTACTACCTCGGCCGGATCAGCACGATGATCAAAACGGCCGGCGCCAACGTATCGGCGGACGAGGTGGAGCGGGCCATCGGCAGGGTCACCGGCGGGTTGACGGCCCACGTCGTGGGTGTCCCCGATGTCCAACGCGGAGAGCTGGTCGCGGCGGTCGTGGTGGTCCCGGACGGCGCCGCGTTGGACGAGGCGGCGCTGCGCGATGGGCTCAAGGCGGAATTGTCGGCGTACAAAATTCCGCGGCGGTTTATCGCCGTGTCGCGCTCCCAACTGCCGTTGCTCTCCAGCGGCAAGGTGGACAGCCGCGGACTGAGAGCGCTCTTCGATGCCTGACACCATCGACGGACTCGTGCGGCTCCGCTCCGAGCACGTCGGCGACACACCGATGGTCATCGACCCTACGTCGCGGATCAGTTATCGCGAACTCGACCTCACCACACGCGAATTGGCCGCGGTGTTCGTCGAAGCCGGTGTGGGCAAGGGCACCCGGGTGGGCCTGATCATGCCCAATAGCACTCGCTGGGTGCAGGTGGCTGCCGCGCTGACCCGTATCGGTGCCGTGCTGGTACCGCTGAGCACCCTGCTGCAGGCCGGTGAGCTCGCCGCGCAGCTGCGTGTCGCCGCCGTGCAATTCCTGGTCAGCGTCGACGAATTCCGCGGTCATCACTATCTCGATGAGCTCGAGCAGCTGCGACCCGAACTTCCCGCCTTGCGCCATGTCTGGACGACCGACCGGCTCGCCGACGCCACCGCCGGCGAGCCGGTGCGCCGGATCGTCGATGCCATGACTGAGACGGTCACGGCCGCCGACCCTTTGGTCATCATCTTCACCTCCGGCAGCAGTGGGGCCCCCAAGGGCGTCCTGCACTCTCACGGCAGTGCACTGGGGGCCGTACGGTCGGGCCTGGCCGCGCGCTGCATCACCGCCGACACCCGGCTCTACCTGCCCATGCCGTTCTTCTGGGTGGGCGGCTTCGGCAGCGGAATCCTGTCCACGCTGTTGGCCGGTGCCACCCTGGTGACGGAGGAGATCCCGCGTCCGGAGACCACGGTGCGCCTGCTGGAAGCCGAGCGGGTGACGCTGTTTCGCGGCTGGCCGGACCAAGCGGAGGCGTTGGCCAGGCACGCCGCGACGGTCGGCGCCGATCTGTCGGCCCTTCGGCCGGGAAGCCTGCAGGCACTGCTCCCGCCCGAACAGCGGGCCCGGCCCGGCGCTCGGGCCACGTTGTTCGGCATGACCGAGGCATTCGGTCCATACTGCGGCTATCCCGCCGACACCGATATGCCCGAGACTGCTTGGGGCAGCTGCGGAAAGCCGCTCGGCGGCATGGAGGTTCGCATCGTGAATCCCGACAGCGGCGAGCCCGTCCCTGCGGGCACGGTCGGCATGATCCAGATTCGCGGACCTCATACGCTGCGCGGCATCTGCGGTCGCAGCCGAGAAGAACTGTTCACCGCCGACGGGTTCTACCCGACCGGCGACCTGGGCCACCTCGACGACGAGGGATTCCTGTTCTACCGCGGACGTTCCGACGACATGTTCAAGGTCAGCGGCGCCACCGTCTATCCCAGCGAGGTGGAACGCGCGCTGCGGACCATCGACGGGGTCCATAGCGCCTTCGTCACCAGTGTGCCCGGAACGGCGGACGAACGGGTGGGCGCGGTAGTGGTGTGCGACGACTCGGCAACCGCTGACCGACTGGCTCGCGACGCGCGAAAGCTGCTGAGCGCATTCAAGGTACCGACGGTCTGGCTACTGCTGGAATCCGACGACGACATCCCGCGCGGCGGCACAGGCAAAGTCGACACCGGGAGGCTGCGTGAGATGTTGACCAACGCGAATCAGCGTTAGGAAACCCGGGTCCAGGGTTGACAGTTCTGCGACTCGAAGGCCTTGACCGACGTGTTGATATTGGCGTACATAGGGCCGATCGAGGTATTCGTCTGAAGTACGTGGTCCTTGTTCGCATCGGGCGTGCTGTAGGTGAACCACGAGCACATCGAGTCCTGGGTTGGCACGTTGTTGATCCAGACGCCGAAGGCCGAACCCGAGCCACCCGTGTGGTAAAGGCCCGGTGCGATGTCGGGACCCACGACAAAGACGCCGTTGCCGGGGATCGGGTCCAGTGGGTCGCCGACGGCCGGGGGTGCGAGAGCTATCGCGACCACGGCTACACCGAAGATGGCCGACGTGCGGATCGTTCGGGGCACTTTTCCTCGCTTATGTCGTTGCCCCCTCCCAGGCAGAATATGCCGAGGCCCATCCGGGAAACAACAGTTAGCCCGAGGCCGGACGGCTCGCGTCCATGACCACCCCGCGCGCGGTGAGGTGATCGATCAGCGGGACCGCGCCGGCGGCCAGATGTTGTGACATCGCCGCGCGGGCAAGCTGGCCGTCACGTTTTTTCAGTGCGGACAGAATGCGCCGATGGTCCCTCATCGACTGTTCGGGCCAACCTTCGATGGCCGGAAACACCGATTCCGGTGCGTAGCGGGTGATCTGCGACATCAACTGGGCGAGCTTCGGCGAGTCCGCGGCAACATTGATGGCGCGGTGGAATTGGTGATTGAGACGCACCGTCCGCTCGTCGTCATCGCCGGCGTAGGCGTCTTCGAGTTCCGCCTGAATCTGTTTGAGTTCGCGCAGTTGGTCGTCGGTGATGTTGATCGCGGCCCGCGCCGCGAGTTCACCTCCGACGTGAGCCTGCAAGTTCGCGACGTCGGTGACGTCG
The DNA here is from genome assembly GCF_001666835.1 of Mycobacterium sp. E3251. GTDB lineage: Bacteria > Actinomycetota > Actinomycetes > Mycobacteriales > Mycobacteriaceae > Mycobacterium. The sequence continues at coordinate 27,613 of NZ_LZJF01000201.1, forward strand.
CGACCCGTCACCGGCAGCACCATGAAACCCCGTCGGGGCTGTTGGTCGATCAGGCCTTCGGCGCGCAGGGCGAAGAGCGCCTCCCGCACCGGTGTGACGCTGATTCCCAACTCGGCGGCCAGTTGATCCAGGCGGACGTAGGACCCCGCGACGTAGGTGCCATCGAAGATCCGTCGACGGATGAAACGTGCGACATCATCCGAAAGTTGCGGTCGCGCAGCGAAACCCGGGATCGTCATCGCTAGGCCTGGTATTCGGCGAGCAGTCGCTTGCTGATGATGTTCTTCTGGATTTCGCTGGTTCCTTCGCCGATCAGCAGGAACGGAGCGTCACGCATCAGCCGCTCGATCTCGTATTCCTTGGAATAGCCGTAGCCGCCGTGGATCCGGAAACTCTGCTGGGTCACCTCGGTGCAATACTCGCTGCACAGGTACTTGGCCATCCCGGCCGCCACATCGTTGCGCTCCCCCGAGTCTTTCAGTCGGGCCGCATTGACCATCATCAGATGTGCCGCTTCGATCTTGGTGGCCATCTCGGCCAGCTGGAATGCGATGGCCTGGTGCTCGGAAATGGGCTTGCCGAAGGTGTGGCGCTGCTGGGCGTAGCGGACCGCGAGCTCGAAGGCGCGGATGCCGACACCGCACGCTCGGGCAGACACATTCACCCTGCCGACTTCGATGCCGTCCATCATCTGGAAGAAGCCCCGTCCGGGGCTACCGCCCAGAACGTCGTCGGCGCTCGCCTGGTAGCCGTCGAAGATGAGTTCGGTGGTGTCGATCCCCTTGTACCCCAGCTTGTCGAGCTTGCCCGGTATGACCAGGCCGGGCACGACTTCACCGAAACCCGTTGGCTTCTCCACCAAGAAGGTGGTCAGGTTACGGTGCGGCTTGTCGGCCCCTTCGTCGGTGCGAACCAGCACCGCAATCAGCGTCGAGCTCCCGCCATTGGTCAGCCACATCTTTTGGCCGTTGATGGTGTAGTCACCGTCCGGATTGCGTACCGCCCGTGTCCGGATCGCGGCGACATCGGAGCCCAGCTCCGGCTCCGACATCGAGAAGGATCCCCGCGTCTCGCCGGTCGCCATGCGCGGCAGGAACCGTTGCTTCTGCGCATCAGTGCCGTGCTGGCGCAGCATGTATGCCACGATGAAGTGCGTGTTGAGCACTCCGGACACGCTCATCCAACCGCGGGCCAGCTCTTCTACGCACAGCGCGTACGTCAGCAGCGACTCCCCTAAGCCGCCGTACTCGTCCGGAATCATCAGCCCGAACAGGCCCATGTCGCGCATCCGGTCGACAATGTCCTGGGGGTAGGTGTCCCCACGGTCGAGTTCCGCGGCGTTGGGGATGACTTCCTTGTCTACGAATTGCCTTACGGTGGCGATGATTTCGGTCTGGAATTCGGTCAACCCGAGGGTCTGGGCGAGTTTGGTCATGCGCTGTCTTTCCGTATCGGCTTGCTCAGCAAGCGATTGTCCTGGCCTTTGTCAGGCGTTCGATGTCAGTGCTCGTCAATCCCAAACGGCGCTGAAGGACGTCGGCGGTGTCTTGGCCCAAGGCCGGGGCGGGCGTGCCGGCGGGGTGGGCGGAGTCGAACGCGACCGGCATTCCTGGGGCAAAGTAGTCGCCCAGGCCGTCCTGATGCAAGAGGGAAAACATTGGGTTGGCAGTCACTTTCGGGCTCGCCGCGACCTCCGCGAAGGTGCGGTACCGCTCGTAGAGCACCGTGGTGCCCGACAGCGCGTCGGTGATCTCCTCGGCGGTGTGGTCGGCGAACCAGGTGCCCAGGAGGCCGGACAGCACGTCGCGGTATCGGTAGCGGTCACCCTCGGAGCCGAAGTCGACCCCCAGCGCCTCAGCGAGCGCCGCTACCGCGTTGCCGGTGCCCGTCACGTCGACGAGGTCGCGAAAGTGCCGGCGGGTCAGGGTGACAACCATGAACCGGGCGCCGTCGCGGCTGTTGAAGTCCTGTCCGTACTGCCCGTAAATGGCGTTGCCGAGGCGCTGTCGTTGCGTGCCGGTGACTTGGGGCTCGGTCAGCAGACCCAGGTTTCCGGCGGTGGCCAGCGCGACGTCCTCGAGCGCCACGCTGATCCGCGCGCCCGCACCGCTTTCGTCGCGGCGGCGGACGGCGGTGACGACAGCCAGCGCGGCGTACAGGCCGCAGCACACGTCCCACGCCGGCAGCACGTGGTTGATCGGGCCGGCGTGATCGGCAGGCCCGGTGACGAGCGGGAATCCGATGCCGGCGTTGACGGTGTAATCCACTCCGGTGGAACCATCACCACGTCCGAGCAGCTGTACGTGGATGACATCGGGCCGTCTGTTCGTCAATACGTCGTGGTTGAGCCAGGACAGGCCGGCGGCGTTGGTCACGACCACGCCGTCCCCCTCGACGATGAGACGCTGGACCAGCTCTTGCCCGTCGGGAGACCGCAAATCGATGGTGGCCGAGCGCTTTCCCTTGTTCAGCCCGGTCCAGTAGATTGATGTGCCGTCCGCCGCCAGCGGCCACCGGTGAACGTCGGACGCACCGCCGATCGGGTCGATGCGGATCACCTCCGCGCCGAGCTGACCCAGCGTCATGCCGCACAGCGGGGCGGCGACAAAGCTGGACACCTCCACGACGGTGAGACCGCTCAGGGGCCCGGTCACGTCGGGGCGACCCGCTCGAAAACCGCGGCCAGTCCCTGGCCGCCGCCGATGCACATGGTCTCCAGCCCGTAGCGCGCCCGGCGGCGGTCGAGCTCGCGCGCCAGGCTGGCCAGCATTCGCCCTCCCGTCGCACCGACCGGGTGGCCCAGGGAGATGCCGGAACCGTGCACGTTGGTGCGCTCGTGGTCGGCGGCACCGAAATTCCATTCCCGCATGACAGCGAGCGCTTGCGCGGCGAATGCTTCGTTGAGTTCGATGAGGTCGATGTCGGACAGCCGCAGTCCGGCCTTGGCCAGCGCCACCTCGGTTGCCGGCACCGGCCCGATCCCCATGATGTTGGGCGCGACCCCCGCCACCGCCCAGGACACCAGGCGCACCAGCGGCTTCAGACCGTGCTCAGCGGCCTTCTCGGGCGTGGTCACCACGCACATCGACGCCGCGTCGTTCTGCCCGCTGGCATTGCCGGCGGTGACGGTGGCCTCCGAATCCTGGCTCAGCAGCACGGGTTTCAGCTTGCTCAGCGACTCGACCGACGTGTCGGCGCGCGGATGTTCGTCGGTGTCGATCAGTTCCTCGCCGTGGCGGCTGGGCACCGCAACGGGAATGATCTCCTCGGAGAGGATGCCGTCCTTCTGTGCGGCCACCGCGCGCTGATGCGACCGCACCGCCAACTCGTCCTGCTCCTGGCGGGAGATGTCGTACTGGCGGCGCAGATTCTCGGCAGTTTCCAGCATCCCGCCGGGCACCGGATAGTGCCGGCCACCGGCGGTGGTGCGCCCACGGGCCAGCCCGTCATGCACCCGGACGCCGCCGCGGGCGCCGCCCCAGCGCATGTCTGTGGAGTAGAACGCGACGTTGCTCATGCTTTCGCAGCCGCCGGCGATGACGAGATCGTTGTTGCCGCTAGCCACTTGCAGGCACGCCTGGATGACCGCCTGCAGACCCGAGCCGCAACGCCGGTCCACCTGCATGCCGGGAACCGTCACCGGCAGCCCCGAGTCCAGCGCGACGACGCGCCCGATCGCAGGCGCCTCGCTGCTGGGATAGCAATGGCCCAGGATGACGTCTTGCACCGCCTCCGGCGCCAGCCCGGTCCGCTCCAGTAATCTTTTCAGCGCGGCGACGCCGAGGTCGACGGCGGTCAGCGCTTTGAACATTCCGCCGTAGCGCCCGATCGGCGTCCTGACGGGTTCACAGATAACGGCTTCGCGGAGGTCGCTCATAGGTGTCGGCCACCCGTGATTTCCATGACGGTGCCGGTCATGTACGACGAAAGGTCGGACGCCAGGAACAGCGCAACGCTGGCGACCTCGCTGGGCTCACCGGCCCGGCCCATCGGTACCTCGGCAACCTTTGAATCCCAAATGCGCTGCGGCATAGCCTCTGTCATGGCGGAGCGGATCAAACCGGGGGCGATTGCGTTGACCCGGACGCCCAGGTAAGCCAGCTCTTTGGCCGCGGCTTTGGTCATGCCGACGATGCCCGCCTTGGCCGCCGAATAATTGGTCTGCCCGATCATGCCGACCTTGCCCGAGATCGAGGACATGTTGATGATCACGCCCCGCTTGTTCTCTCGCATGACCGCCGCCGCCAACCGGGTGCCGTTCCAGGTGCCCTTCAAATGCACGGCGATCACCTGATCGAACTGCTCTTCGGTCATCTTGCGCATCGTCGCATCGCGGGTGATGCCGGCGTTGTTGACCATGATGTCGAGCGTGCCGAAGCGCTCAACCGCGGTTTGGATCAGGCTCTCGACGTCGGAGGCCTGCGTGACGTCGCACCGGACCGCGACCGCGACGTCATCACCGCCCAGTTGCTTGGCAACGACCTGGGTTTCCTCGAGATTGACGTCGCCGAGCACGACCCGGGCGCCCTCGGCGACGAAGCGCTCCGCAATGGCAAGCCCCAGTCCTTGCGCTCCGCCCGTGATTACCGCGGCCTGACCTGCCAACAACGACACGTGTTCACATCCTTCACTGTTGCCTCCGCCATCGGACACCCTCAGAGCGAATATCATATTTGATATAGGATCCCTCCCTGAACCGGGGTGCCCCAGCCAGGAGAGGAGTGTGGAGTCGATGGCCACCGCCGAATCCGCCGAGGTCTCGGACGACGATTTCCGAGAGATCCTGGCTCAGACAAGGCAATTCGTTCGCAGCGCCGTCGTCCCCCGCGAGCAGGAAATCCTCGAGCAGGATCGCGTTCCGGACGACCTCCGCGACGAGGCCAAGAAGATGGGTCTGTTCGGCTACGCGATTCCGCAGGAGTGGGGCGGCCTGGGCCTCAACCTCATGCAAGACGTCGAGCTGGCGATGGAGTTGGGCTACACGTCCCTGGCACTGCGCTCGATGTTCGGCACCAACAACGGCATCGCCGGACAAGTTCTGGTCGGCTTCGGCACCGATGAACAGAAATCCCGCTGGTTGGAATCGATTGCGACAGGCGACGTCGTCGCCTCCTTCGCGCTGACCGAACCCGGCGCCGGATCAAACCCGGCCGGCCTGCGCACCAAAGCCATTCGCAACGACGGCGATTGGGTGATCTCCGGGCAGAAGCGCTTCATCACGAACGCGCCCGTCGCCAATCTCTTCGTCGTGTTCGCGCGCACCCGACCGGCCGACGACCAGGGCCCGGGAATCGCCGTCTTCCTGGTGCCCGCTGACGCCGCGGGCGTCGAGGTGGGGGCCAAGGACGCCAAGATGGGTCAGGAAGGTGCCTGGACGGCCGACGTCAGCTTCGACGACGTCCGCGTCGGCCCCGACGCGCTGATCGGCGGCAGCGAAGACATCGGATATCGAGCGGCGATGACCTCGCTGGCCCGGGGACGGGTGCACATCGCCGCCCTGGCGGTGGGCGCCGCTCAACGCGCGCTCGACGAATCGGTCTCCTACGCCGCCACCGCGACCCAGGGCGGAACGCCGATCGGAAACTTCCAGTTGGTACAGGCGATGCTCGCCGATCAGCAGACCGCGGTGATGGCCGGCCGGGCGCTGGTGCGCGATGCCGCTCGGCAGTGGGTCGCGGGCCAGGATCGCAGGATCGCCCCGTCGGCGGCCAAACTCTTCTGCACCGAAATGGCCGGCAACGTGGCGGATCTCGCGGTCCAAATCCACGGCGGTAGCGGTTATATGCGCGGCGTCGCCGTCGAACGCATCTACCGCGACGTGCGCCTGCTGCGGCTGTACGAGGGCACCAGCGAGATTCAGCGTTTGATCATCGGATCGAACCTCGTCAAGGCGGCTCAGCGATAAGAGCGGCCGGACCACTAGGGGAGCAAACAATGAGCGGGAAACTCGCGGGCAGAGTGGCATTCATCACCGGAGCGGCGCGCGGCCAGGGCCGGGCACACGCCGTTCGTCTGGCGCGTGAGGGCGCCGACATCATCGCCGTCGACATCGCCGGCAAGCTGCCGTCCTGCGTCCCCTACGACCCGGCGACTCCCGACGATCTGAGCGAGACGGTTCGCCTGGTTGAGGAAACGGGCCGCCGGATCATCGCCTCGGTGGTGGATACCCGCGACTTCGAGGGGCTTCGCAAGGCCGTCGACGCCGGCGTCGCCGCCCTCGGGCGGCTCGACATCATTGTCGCCAACGCCGGGGTCGCGGCTCCGCAGGCCTGGAACGACATCACGCCGGAAAACTTCCGCGACGTCATGGACATCAACGTGACCGGGACCTGGAACACCGTGATGGCGGGCGCCGACAAAATCATCGAGGGCGGTCGCGGCGGCTCCATCATTCTGATCAGTTCCGCGGCCGGCATGAAGATGCAGCCGTTCATGATTCACTACACCGCAAGCAAGCACGCCGTCACCGGGATGGCGCGGGCTTTCGCCGCGGAGCTGGGCAAGCATTCGATCCGCGTGAACAGCGTTCATCCCGGGCCGGTGAACACTCCGATGGGAACGGGTGACATGGTCGCGGCGGTGGGCAAGGCCATGGAGACCAACCCGCAGCTGTCCAACGTCCTCACCCCGTTCCTGCCCGACTGGGTCGCCGAGCCGGAGGAGATCGCCGACACGGTGTGCTGGCTGGCCAGCGACGAGTCCCGCAAGGTCACCGCCGCGCGCATCCCCGTCGATCAGGGCTCGACGCAGTACTGACGAGTCGCCCGACCCCCGGGGAATATATTCGCCGGCATCGGCGCTTGCAGGGCACATGAGAGCCTTCACCGAGAGCGAACGTCAGGAGTTTTTGGCCGGCAAGCACGTGGCCGTGTTGTCCGTCGACGCCGCCGACGGCCGGCCGCCGGCCAGCGTCCCGATCTGGTATGCCTACACCCCAGGTGGCGACGTCCGGATCATGACCGGGGCATCCAGCCGCAAGGCGCGGCTCATCGAGCGAGCGGGCAAGGTGACGCTGGTGGTTCAGCGCGAGGAGCCGCCCTACCAGTACGTGGTGGTCGAGGGCACAGTCGTCGACACCACCAAGCCGGTCCCGGCCGAAGTAGCGTTGGCCACCGCCATTCGTTACCTCGGCGAAGAGGGTGGCCGCGCCTTCGTCAAAAGCATGGAGGGCGTGGAAGAGGTGTTGTTCACCATTCGCCCCGACCGTTGGCTCAGCTCGGATTTCACCGGCGACCTCTGAGGTCTCAGGGTGATCGCCGCCCGTAGCCGATAGCGCTTCCGGCGGAAATCTACGCGCATGCGCCGATGTTTTGCCGCATGCGATTACGCATGCTGGCTAACATGAGCGAAATCGATCCACGGGCGGAAACGCCGCCCTTGGACTGGAGCGACGCGGCCATGAACGAGCCCTTGCCGACCGGCATCGTCACCCTGCTGCTGGCCGACGTCCAAGGGTCGACGCAATTGTGGGACTCTCAGCCCTCGGAGATGATGGCCGCGATCGCGAACCTCGACCAAACGCTGGCCGAGTTGGTGAACATTCATCACGGCGTCCGCCCAGTCGAACAGGGCGAGGGTGACAGCTTCGTCATCGCGTTCTCCCGAGCGTCGGACGCCGTGGCATGCGCGCTCGCGATACAACGTGCGCCCCTGGCGCCGCTGCGGCTGCGCATCGGGTTGCACACGGGCGAGGTGCAGCTGCGAGACGAGAACAACTACGTCGGCCCCGCGATCAATCGGACGGCACGACTTCGCGAGCTCGCGCATGGCGGCCAGACCGTGCTGTCGGGCACCACCAGCGATTTGGTGGCCGACGCGCTTCCCGATGACGTGTGGTTGAGCGATCTCGGCACCCATGCGCTACGGGACCTCCCCCGTCCCGAGCGGGTGGTGCAACTGTGCCATCGCGACCTCTGCAACGAATTTCCTCCGCTTCGCAAGCGGGAAACCCTTGCCACCCAACATCTTCCAGCCGAGTTGACCAGTTTCGTCGGTCGCGACGCGGAAATCGCCGTGGTGCGAGACATTCTCGCGCGCGACAGGCTGGTGACGCTGACCGGCGCCGGCGGGGTCGGCAAGACCCGGCTGGCCGTGCGGGTTGCGGCCACCGCCGGCGGCGCTTATACCGACGGAATCTGCTATGTGGACCTGGCTCCCCTCACCGACCCCGACCTGGTGCCCATTGCCACCGCCCGCGCCTTGGGTCTGCCGGACCAGCCGGGGCGTGCCCCGGAGAAGAACCTGCTGCAGTTCATCGGGGACCGAGAGATGTTGATGGTGCTGGACAACTGCGAGCATCTGCTGGATGCCTGCGCGGCGCTGGCCGAGGCCCTGCTGGCGGCCTGCCCACGATTGACGATGCTGACGACGAGTCGCGAGCCGATCGGCATGAACGGCGAGGTGACTTGGCGAGTCCCGTCTTTGTCGCTGGAGGACGAAGCCGTACGACTGTTCAACGACCGTGCCGGCCATGCGCAACCGAGCTTCCAGGCCAACGATGACGATGCTCGCGCGATTGACGAGATCTGCCGCCGCCTGGACGGCATGCCGCTGGCGATCGAGCTGGCGGCGGCCCGGATTCGCGCGCTGTCACCCGCGGAGATTCTCGCCGGACTGCAAGACCGGTTCCGATTGCTGACCGGCGGATCGCGAACTGCGGTGCGCCGCCAGCAGACGTTGCGCGCATCGGTGGACTGGTCGCACGCGCTGTTGACCGCGCCGGAGCGAATTCTGTTCCGCAGGCTCGGCGTATTCATGGGCGGGTTCGGCCTCGAAGCCTGCGTAAATGTGGTGTGCGACAACGACCTGGCCTCACACCAGGTGATGGATGTGCTGGCACTGCTTGTCGATAAATCGCTGGTGATCGCCGAATCCACCGGCGGTCCAACGCGATACCGACTGCTCGAAACGATCCGCCAGTATGCGCAGGAGAAGCTCGGCGAGTCGGCGGAGGCCGTCGATGTCCGGGATCGCCACCGTGACCATTTCACCGCGATGGCGGCCGAACTCGACGCCCCGGGCGAGACAAGCCGGGAGATTTTGCTCGACCGGGCCGAGGCCGACATCGACAATCTGCGGGCCGCCTTCGGGTGGAGCCGCGAGAAATGCGACACCGATCGGGCATTGGAACTGGTTACTTCACTGCAGCCGTATTGGCTCACCCGGGGCCGCCTCAAGGAGGGGTCCGACTGGCTCGATCTCGCCCTGGCCGACGCCGAGGCGGGCACCGAGGTGACGCCCCGCGCGCTGGCGCGAGCCCTGGCGGACAAGGCGTTCCTGGACAACATGCGCGACCCCGATAGCTTCGCGCGCGCCCAGCGCGCACTGGCCATCGCGCGTGGGGTGGACGACCCAGCGCTGTTGGCGCGCACTCTCACGACTTGCGGGCGGCTTGCCGCCTGGAAGTCCGAACTGGCCCAACCTTATCTATCCGAAGCGGAAACCCTGGCCCGAGAACAGGGCGACCCGTGGAGGCTGGGCCAGCTCCTCTACAGCAAGGCGCTCACCGCGATAATCGGCTCGGGAGACGTGGAGGCCGCGGTCGCCGCCGCGACGGAGGGCCGCGACCTCGCGGACGACGTCTTCGACCACGGCTACTCACGGGGATGCCGTTGGTGTCTGGCCGGAACGCAGTTGGTGTTCGGGGACGTCTCCGGCGCGGCGGAGCAACTTCGCGAATTGCTGACCGAAGCGGATGCGGCGCACGCTCTGATCTGGCAGGTGTGCGCCCGCGAGCGCTTATGTCACGTCTTAGCCCACCACGGACAGGCAGACGAAGGTCGCACTCTCGCCATAGAGGCGCTCGAAGGCGCGGCCGAGATCGGCCGGTACATGGAGGCCGTGGTGTACTCGTCGATGGCGTTTGCGGCGCTCGCCAGCGGCGATGTGGACGCCGCCGCTGAGGCCAGTGGGGCGGCTCGCGAGCGGTTTGGCGACTGGCCAGTGGCGACCATCAATGCCAAGCCCTCTGGTGAAGTCGCGCTGGCGCATGGTGATCTCACTTCCGCGCGTCGCTTGGCCGACGAAGGCGTTGCCGGCGCGCGAGGCTGGTTCGCCGTGCAGGCGCTGGCGATCCGGTCACGTGTGGCGTTAGCGGAAGACGAGCCCGGTCAGGCCGAACGCGATGCCCACGACGCATTGGCCCGTGCGGCCGAACAGCGAGCGCACCTGTTCGTTCCGGACCTCTTGGAGTGCCTTGCCCATCTGGCTCACCTCGCCGGGAACCACATGGAAGCGGCACGGCTCTTCGGGGCCGCCGACTCGATCCGCAAGCGCACCGGCATCGTCCGCTTCCGCGTGTATGACGCCGACTACGAGACATCGGTGGAAACGACTCGTAAAGCCCTGAGCGACGAGGAATTCAGCACTGCGTGGGAAGCGGGCGCCGCCCTGTCCACCGACGAGGCGATCGCATACGCGCGGCGCGGCCGCGGCGAACGCAAACGTCCGCCCAGCGGCTGGGACTCGCTCACCCCGACCGAACGCGACGTCGTCCGGCTCGTCAGCGAGGGATTGGGCAACAAGGACATCGGCGACCGGCTGTTCATCTCCCCGCGCACGGTGCAGACCCACCTGACCCATGTGTACGCGAAGCTAGGGATCACGTCGCGGATGCAGCTGGCGCACAAAGCAACGCGCCGATCAGTGCTCGATTAGCTCCAGCGTTCCGAGCTCACGGATCGCCTGGCAGCCGCGGCCGAGCATGGCCAGCACCATGTCGTCGCCACGTTCGGTGGCGGCCGCGAACGCGAATCCCAGTGCGGAGATCAGCGGTGCCTGCAACACCCCGAGCCGGTAATCACGCCAACACGTCTCGCGGTCATAGCCGGTGACACCGCACGCCACCAAGGCGCGGTGATAGTCGGCGACGAGCCCCTCTTCGATGCTCGCGCGCAGTTGCGAATTGAGGCTGGTCGCGGTGAAGTAGGCGAGATCCCTGGCCGGCAAACCGACGCCGAGCGTCTGCCAGTCCACCACGCTGACCCGCGTCCGGTCCGGATCGAAGAGCAGGTTGTCCAGGCGATAATCGCCGTGCAGCAGGGCGAACCGATCGTACTCGGAAAGCAGCCACGGTGTGACCAGACCCATTGCCGCGCTGAAGGTCTCACGGTCCTCGGTGCTCATCCGGGTGCCCAACTTGCCCAGCGTGATGTCGGCGCTCATCTTCGCCACTTCGCCCATGCCGCCGGCGCCGGCCTCGTCCGGCCTGGCGAACGCGATGCCCGGGAAGTCGAGCCAGACGGGATCACACCAGCTGGGCGCGTGCAGCCCGGCCAGAGCGGTGACCGCAAGACGCGCTTCGGTCTCCCCGCACCCGGCGAGCTGATCGCCCTGCACTGCAGGCGCCTGGTCGGCGAGCAGCAACGCGAAATCCATTGCGTCCTCGGTGATCTCGGAGTAGAAGCACTGGGGCGTCGGCACCTGCACCCGGTCCGCCACGGATGAGTAGAACGCGCATTCGCTGCGATATCCGATGACGACCCGGTCGCGCACGGTGTCGTCCTGGGCCGGCAGCTTGATGACGAAGGTCTGCGGCAGGTCACCGGGGTCCGTCGCGTACCGGGCGCACACCCGGTAGGTGGCACCGGTCTGCCCGGTGCCGATCGCGACCACGTCGACGTCGGCGACCTCGACAGGGGCGCCACGCCCACTCAGCGCGGCCGACAGCCATTGCGGGGTCACGTCGCCGGGATACCGCGGGATCGACACCACAGCACTCATGAACAGCACGCCTCCTGTACCCGGACAGCTCCGTCCGACTGACAAACTGTAAGGCATACCGCAAGTGCTGCGGTCAACCACGGTGAGCTAGTCGGCGAGAATCCGCCAGTCGGCGGCCTCATGCTGCTGGCGCCAGAACTCGTTGAAACGCCCACCCGCCGCGAGCAATTCGTCGACCGCTCCGTCCTCGATCACTCGGCCGTCATCGAGGAACAGGACGCGGTCGGCGTGACTGATGCTGGCCAACCGGTGCGCGACGATCACTTGAGTGCGTGAGCGGGGATCGAGGGTGAGCGCGTCGACCACGGCGGCCTCGTTCTCGGTGTCCAGGGCGCTGGTCGCCTCGTCGACCAGCAGTATCGGCGCCGGCTTGAGCAGTGCGCGCGCGATGCTGACCCGTTGGCGTTCACCACCGGACAGCGCGGAACCGGCCTCGCCGACGATCGTGTCGGCGCCGTCGGGCAGGCGTCCGATGAGTTCGTCTACGCGGGCGAGGGCTACAGCCCGGTTGAAGTGGCCATCGTCGGCGCCGGGATCCCCGGCGAGCACATTGTCGCGGATCGACCCGTGGAACAGGTACGGATGTTGGAATACCACGCTGCTCACCGCCCGGCGGGCTTCGGCGTCCAGAGTCGCCGCGTCGACGCCGTCGATCAGCACCCGGCCGCCGGTGGGTTCGTGCAGCCCCGCGATCAGCGCCAGAATGGTGCTCTTGCCCGATCCGGACGGTCCGACGATCGCCGTGGTGGTCCCCGGCGCCAAGGTGAAGCTCACTCCGTCGAGCACCGGCACGGTTGCTCCATCATACCGGAACTCAACGTCGTCGAATTCGATGCGGGGTGCCGCGGCGACGGTCAACGCGGCGGCTCCGGAGCTCACCAAGGGCGCCGTGAGCACGGAACGAATGCGCTCGAGCGTGGCGCGGGTGCTCTCCAACGCCGGTGCCAGCTCGCTGATCGTGGTGAACGGCTCGAGATACCGAACGATCACGACGATCAGCGCGATGGCCTCCGGGATCGTGACCGTCCGGTTTACTGTCAGCGCCGCGGTCGCCCCCGCCAGCAGGATCAGGGAGAGCTGGCTGGCAAGGCTGAACAGCAGCTGGCCCGGGATCTGCATGGACAGCAACCGCATGGTCGCGCCGTGCTGTGCGGCCAGCGCGTCGCCGACCAGGCTCCGCGCGGGCTCAACCCGCCGCGCGGCCCGCAACGCCTGCTGGGTGCGGGCGAACTCGATGATCCGTTCGGTGAGGGCACCATTGGCCTCGTCGGCGGCGGCGTCAGCGCGCCGCGTCAACCGCGCCGACGCCCACAGCGCCCCCAGCAGCATAGGCACGCCGCCCAGCGCGGCCACGCCGAGCTGCCATGAGATGGGCAGTAAGGCCAGCCCGATGGCCGCGGGCAGCAGGATGGCGGAGATCAGCGGGGTCAGCAGGTTGACGACGAGGCCGACCAGTTCGGGCCCGGTGGCGGCGATGGCCTGCCGTGCCGTCGCGGTGTGCTCGGCGGTGAACCAGTCCAGCCGCACGCCGGGCAACCGGTCCGCTACATCGTGCTGGCTGTGGTCGAGCACGGCAAAGCCGAGCCCGAAGCCGATGCGCGCGGTCGCCGTGTCGATCACCCATCCGATCACGGTGGCGGCGGAGAGCCAGCCCAGCCACATCAGCGCGCGGTGCGGGGCGTCGCCGAACAGGGCGCCCACCAGGGGCACCAGCAGGACGGTGGCCACCGCCCGCACCACCACGGAGAGCACGGCGAGCGCGGCGTAGACGATCACGCTCGCTCGGCGATCCGCGGGCACCAGGCCCAACCACGTGCGGATCATGGCGCCCCCTCCTGAGCCGTGCTGGCCGCGACCGGGTCTCGACGGCCACGCTCCCACAGCCGTCGATACCGACCGTCGGCGGCAAGAAGCTCCTCGTGGGTGCCGAGTTCGGCGATCCGGCCGTGGTCGAGCACGACGATCTGGTCGGCTCCGGTGATGGTGTGCAACCGATGGGCGATCACCAAAACGGTGCGATCCTGGGTCAACCGGTTAAGCGCCTGCTGCACAAGGTATTCCGACTCCGGGTCGGCGAATGCGGTGGCCTCGTCGAGGATCAGCACCGGGGTATCCGCCAGGATCGCCCGGGCGATGCTCAGCCGCTGTCGTTCGCCGCCGGAAAGGGCGGTTCCCGCGCCGAGCACGGTGTCGTAGCCGTCGGGCAATCGCATGACCCGGTCGTGGATCTGCGCCTGACGCGCCGCCTCCTGGATTTGTGCCGCGGTGGCATCGGGGACCGCCAGCGCGACGTTCTCCGCGATGGTGCCGTGCACCAGCTGCGTCTCCTGCAGGACGAACCCCACCTTTGCGTAGAGCTCGTCGGCGGTCATGGCCCGGATATCCTGTCCCCCAATGCGTATCGCGCCCTGGTCGACATCGTGAAAGCGGGCCAGCAGGGCGGCCAGTGTCGACTTGCCGGACCCAGAGGGGCCCACGAGCGCGGTGACCGTGCCAGGCCGCAGCGTCAGCGAAACGCCCCGGATCACTGGAACATCCGGTCGATAGCCGAAATTGACCTCGTCGAACACCACTGTCGCCGAGGAATCTCCGGACTGCTCCTGCTCTCGCACGTCGAGCTCGGGTTCGTCGAGCGTGTTCTGCAGGCGCCGGGCGGCGAGCATGCCGGCGCTGATACCGCCGACCCCGTACGCGATCCCGAGCAGTCGCGCACCGAAGGTGGTGCCCAGCAACAAGAATGGCACGAGATTCACCGGATCCATCCGCCCGGTGACGGTGAGCAGGGTGCCCGTGAGTGCGATCAGCCACAGGAATGTCGATGGGCGGGTGACCAGGTCCATGAGCGTTTTCTTGCCGGCCAGCGGGCGCTGCCAGGAGACCAGGAATTCGACGTACTCGTCCAAGCGGCGCCGGAAGCTGGACGCGGCCGCGCCGCCGAAGACGCGGATCACCGGCTGGCCTTCCAGGTAGGCGCCGGCCTCGCCGCTCATCTTCTCGGCCCAGCGCTGTGATTGGGGGATGCGCGGGCCCGACTGAATGGTGAGCGACGACGTCAACACCAGGTACACCAGGACGGGCAGGAATAGCACGAGCGCAACGCGCCAATCGACGACGAACAGGTAGACCAGCACCGCGACTGGTGCGATGGTCGCCGCGACCGCGTCGGGGATGGCGTGGGTGACCAGATAGTGCAGCGACAGCGTGTCGTCCTGCAACAGCTGCTTGATCGAGCCCGATCCGCGAGCGGTAAACCAGCCCAGTGGCAACCGAGATAGCTTGCGCAACAACCGCGAACGCAGGTCGGCG
Organism: Mycobacterium sp. E3251; assembly: GCF_001666835.1. Taxonomy (GTDB): domain Bacteria; phylum Actinomycetota; class Actinomycetes; order Mycobacteriales; family Mycobacteriaceae; genus Mycobacterium. The sequence continues at coordinate 42,640 of NZ_LZJF01000201.1, forward strand.
GCGAACCGCGCGTCGACGACGTGCAGCCACAGCGTCAGGCCGGCACCGAGCACCGTTCCCGCTCCCAGCAGCGCGACCGCGGCGATCCCGACGTCCCAGAGTCGCGACGCGGGCGCCCCGGCGACCAGCAGCCGCGACAGCTCGACCAACAGCACGAACGGTGCCAGCTGCACCACCGTGATGACGGCCTGCAACACACCGGAGAGGATCAGCGCCAAGCGCAGCGGCGCGAGCAACCGGCCGCCACCCTGGGCGCGCCAACTTCCGCGGGCCACGGGGGCGGGCGCGTTGTCGGGCGGGTTTAGTCGGGAAACAGCCTCGGGGACAACGCTATTCACCGGCTCCGGCTCGTCACCGCGGCGGGTTCCCATCGCGCGCCCGGCACTCCAGTACGCCTGGGCATGTACTACCGACTTGGGAAAGCCGAATTCGTCGCGCAGCCGCGTCCGCACGTGCTTGAGCACCGTCGCTTCAGGCGTGGCCCACGCGTACCAGTTGGACCAGTCCCGGTTATCAATCGCCGCGGCAAGCGATTTCTCGTCGCGTCGGACCACCCAGTGCACTTGCAGGCGAGGGTGTTGGGTGATCGGGATCAGGACGTCGTTGTCGTCGTGCTGCTCGAGATACATCTCGATCGGGACGTCGTCGGGGACGACCCCGATGATTCCGTTCATGCCCGGGATCGACGCCGAGTCGCCGATCAGCAGATAGCCGGCCGGTTGTTCGCCGGGCACGTCGAATCGCGACGAGCCCATCAGCGCCATGACGGCGATCGTGGCGCCGGGCTGAACGGTGCGCGCCCACTTCGACGCCGGTCCGGCGGGCTCGTGCAGCACGATGTCGACCGCGAAACGGCCACTGGAAACGTCCGCCTCGGAAATCGTGTAGGCGCGCTGGAACTCGGTGCTGGATCCGTCCGGGTCAGGAAACCAGAACCGCAGCCACGCGGCGGGCTCGGCGTCCACGTCTTCGAACAACGTCGGTGACGTCATGCGCACCCGCACGAAATGCGGCGCAATCTGGACGGTTTCGGTCACCGTTGCGGCGTGGTCACGTGCGCCGAAGCTTCGCAACATCACACCGGAGAACCCGCGCGCCATCAGCGGTCCTTTCCTGCGGCGCTCAACTCCGCGACGACTTGACCGAACGGGGGCCCGGCGGACCCGCCATTCGATAAGTTACCGCACAAACTAAGGATTGCCTTACCAAAGGTCAACTCGTAGTCGGTGTGGCTGTTGGGCCAGTAGCCTGGAAAGCGTGAGCAGCGAAACGGTGCCGCCCGTGTTGCTGTACGACGGGGTCTGCGGCGTATGCAACGCGGCGGTGCGCACCATACTTCGGTTCGATCACCATGGCACCCTGCGCTTTGCGGCGCTGGACAGCGACTTCGCCCAAGCAGTGTTTGCCCGGCACCCGTCCATCAAAGACGTGGACTCCGTGGTGTTCGTTGACGAGCCCGACCAGCCGGGAGAACGCGTCGCAGTGCGGTCCGCAGCCGCGTTGCGGGTCGTGGATTACCTTGGCGGGCCGTGGAAGCTGCTCGAGGTTGCCCGCGTCGTCCCCACCCCCCTACGTGACTGGCTCTACGACAGGGTCGCAGACGTCCGCTACCGCATCTTCGGCAAGTACGACACGTGTCCGCTGCCGCCGCCGGAGGTTCGCGCGCGCTTTCTGGACGCCTAGTCGATAGCCAGGTCGGCCTCGGACTCTTTGCGCTTCAGCTCGGCCAATTTGCGGTCTTCGGCGGCGAATTCACGATGGTGAGCCGCCGACTCGCGGTGCACGCCTACGTGCGACACGCCTTGTTCGACGGCGCTGTCTTGCACCCGCGCAACTTGTTCGTGTTTGCGGGCCGATTCCTCGAAGCTACGGGCCGCCGAGAGCCCGGCGTGTGCAGCGCGTTCGCGAGCGGCCGCGGCTCTGCGTTCGGCGCGCTCTATGTCTCGTGCGGTGACGGCTTCATCGCGTTGTTGGTCTCCGGTAGCCATGGCGTCTCCTCGTATCCGTGCACTGCATGTACCCCGCACGGAGGGTTTGACGCTTCGCGATCGCGAAATAAGGGTGCGGGCGGAGGGACTCGAACCCTCACGCTCTTTCGAGCACCGGCACCTAAAGCCGGCGCGTATGCCATTTCGCCACGCCCGCAGCGTGCCGATCGTACCGCTCAGGTCGCGAACGGACCCGGCGGTCGCACGCCGCGACGAATTCGTCGGACCCAAACCGTGAGCGGTACCTTCGAGGGGTGTCCACCACCCATCGTCGCAGGCCCGCGCTGATCGCCTTGGTGATCGTCGCGGCGTGCGGTTGCCTGGCGCTGGGCTGGTGGCAGTGGACCAGGTTCCAGTCCGTCTCGGGCAGCTTCCAGAACCTCGGCTACGCACTGCAGTGGCCGCTGTTCGCCTGGTTCTGCGTGTACGCGTACCGCAAGTACGTCCGCTACGAAGACATGCCGCCGGAGCCTCGGCAGGACGTTGCCGACACAGAGATACCCGCCGGCTTGCTGCCCGAGCGCCCCAAACCGAAGCAACAGCCGTCCGATGACCCCGCGCTGGCGGAGTACAACGCGTACCTGGCCGAACTTGCCAAACAAGACACCGAAAAACAGAACAGGACCACCGCATGACCACACCGGAAAGACCCGCGTCGGCATTCCCCGTGGAGAAGATCCGCACCGCGTTGCTCGGCTACCGGATCATGGCGTGGGCGACGGGTCTCTGGCTGATCGCGCTGTGCTACGAGATCGTCTCGCATCTCGTCTTGCACCACGAGATCCGCTGGATCGAGGTGGTCCACGGCTGGGTGTACTTCATCTATGTCCTGACGGCGTTCAATCTGGCGGTCAAGGTGCGGTGGCCAATTCCCAAGACGATCGGTGTCCTCCTTGCCGGCACCATCCCGCTCCTGGGCATCATCGTCGAGCAAGTCCAGACCAGGGACGTGAAGGCCCGTTTCGGCGTGTAGGGCTCGAGTGCGCGGCTGGCTTCACACTCGAGGCCGAGTGTGCGGCTGGCTTCACACTGGGCAGGTACTAGGGCAGGTCGCGCAGCGCCGGCACTAGCAACGCGAGGGCGCGGCCGCGATGGGAGACCGCGTCCTTCTCCTCGGGGCTGAGCTCGGCCGCGGTGCGGTCGGAACCCGCTGGAATGAAGACCGGGTCGTACCCGAAGCCGCCGTCCCCCCGCGGTTCCCGGGCGATGCTGCCGAGCCACTCCCCGCGGACGACGACCTCGCCGGACGGTCCCGCCAGGGCGCAGGCCGACACGAACGCCGCGCCGCGCCGTTCGTCGGGCACGTCGCGCAACTGCGCCAACAGCAGCGCGGTGTTGGCGGCGTCGTCGCCGTGGTCACCCGACCAGCGCGCCGACAGCACGCCGGGCATGCCGTTCAAAGCGGCCACCTCCAGGCCGGAATCGTCGGCGACCGCAGCCAGGCCCGTCGCGGCGAATGCATCCCGCGCCTTGGCCAACGCGTTGTCCTCAAAGGTCGCGCCCGTTTCGGGCGCCTCATCGAAGGGCGGCACATCATGCAAAGAGACCAGCCTCAAGCCGGTCAGGCCGGCCGCGTCGAGCACCCGGCGTAATTCGGCCAGTTTCTTCCGGTTGCGGCTGGCGACCAGAAGCTTGGTCACCGGTCAATCCGGAACATGGCCATTACCTCCGCACAGCGACCTATGCATACGGCAACAAACTAGCCGGAGTGCTACGCGGAGCTCATCTGCGGCTCATCCAGCCGATCAAACCGACTCACTTCAGCAGGGTTGACAGCGCCGCCGCACGCGGCGCACTGTGATACGTGTCATATGACCACTGGTCATACCGGGCAGAGAGGCGGCAACTCATGACCACGAGGGACAAGTACACCGAGGTGCCAGACCCCTACTCGTGGGAGGTTCCCAGCGCCGGCGACGCGCGCTTCACCTGGGAGTACGACGACGGCCGCGCCCGACTCCTTTCCCTGTACCAAAAGGGAAAGGACAAGCAGTGGGACGCCCAGTCGCGCATCGACTGGACGCAAGACGTCGACCCGACGAACCCACTCGCGCTGCCCGACGAATTTCATCCGCTGTTCGGCAGCCCGATGTGGGATGCCGCAGGTGACGCGGGTCGCGCCGAGTTGCGCCAGCACTTCCAGGCCTGGCAACTCTCGCAGTTCCTGCACGGGGAGCAGGGAGCGATGGTGTGCGCGGCCAAGATCGTCGAGGTCGTCCCGGACCTGGACGCGAAGTTCTACGCCGCCACCCAGACCATGGACGAGGCCCGCCACGTCGAGGCATTCGGGCGGTTCCTGCAGGACAAGGCCGACCTGGTCTACCCGATCAACAAGCATCTGACCGCCCTGCTCGACGACACCCTGCGCGATTCGCGATGGGACATGCCCTACCTCGGCATGCAGGTACTCATCGAAGGGCTCGCACTGGCCGCCTTCGGGGTGATGCGAGACATGGCGGCGCCGGACTCGCTGGCCAAGCAGTTGCTGGCCTACGTCATGCAGGACGAGGCCCGCCACGTCGCCTTCGGCCGAATCTCGCTGAAGGATTACTATTCCGGGCTGACCGAGTCCGAGCGGGGCGAGCGTGAAGAGTTCGTCGTGGACGCCTGCTACCTGATGCGCGACCGGTTCCGCGGCGAAGAGGTTTTCGCGACCCTCGGCATGGACGTTCAAGAGTGTGCCGATTGGGTCGACACCTCTCCGCTGATGATCCAGTTCCGCTCGCACCTGTTCAGCCGCATCGTGCCGATCGTCAAGGACATCGGGCTGTGGGGCGAAAAGGTACAGAAGGCGTTCAGGGAGATGGGTGTCCACGACCTGGCCGACTCCAACATCGAGGCGTTGATGAAGGCCGATGAGGATCAGGCCGAGGCGCTGGACAAGGCACACGCCGAGATGGCTGCCCGGGCCGTCGAGGTGGACGAGGTGATCGCGGCGGGCGCGAGCTAACCCAAGTCTGGTTTGGCGCTGGCGGCCAGAAGCTTGGTCAGCTGCCGAACGCCTTCGGCGGTGCAGAGCCCTCGGGCAGCTCACCGGGATACGGCAGCGCCAACGCCTCGCGCTGGGCGGCGAACAACTTGTCGCAAGCGGCCAGCGCCACGTCGAGCAATTTGTCCAGCGTCGAACGCGGGAACGTCGCGCCTTCGCCGGTGCCCTGGACTTCCACGAGTGTCCCGGTGTCGGTGGCGACGACGTTCATGTCGACCTCGGCCCGCGCGTCTTCCTCGTAGGGCAGGTCCACCCGGATCCTGCCGTCGACCACCCCGACGCTGACCGCCGCGATGGCACACGACAACGGGCGCGGGTCGGACAGCTTGCCCGCCGCGGCCAGGTAGGTCACGGCGTCGGCCAGGGCCACGAACGCGCCCGTGATGGCGGCGGTGCGGGTGCCGCCGTCGGCCTGCAGGACGTCACAGTCGACGGCAATGGTGTTCTCCCCCAACGCCGCAAGATCGATGCAGGCCCGCAGCGACCGGCCGATCAGCCGGCTGATCTCCTGGGTGCGCCCGGACAGCCGTCCCTTCACGGATTCGCGATCGGAGCGCGTATGGGTTGCCGACGGCAGCATCGCGTACTCGGCGGTCAGCCATCCCAGCCCCGACCCCTTGCGCCAGCGCGGCACCCCATCGGTGACGCTGGCGGTGCACATCACCTTGGTGTGGCCGAATTCGATGAGTACCGACCCCGCCGGGTGGTCGGTGAATCCGCGGGTGATGACTACGGGGCGAAGCTCGTCGTCAAGGCGGCCGTCTTCTCGTCTGGTCACCCGGTAACCCTAAGCCAACTCACGCGCGGCTTGCTCAGACCCTTTCAGAGCGGCGGATATCGAAAGATTCGCCGCACACCACCGCATGCACGGGGCCGTCGAACTCGGCCTTGGCCTCGCTGATCACGTCCTCGCGGGACGTCCACGGCGGGATGTGGGTCAGCAGCAGCTCGCGAACGCCGGCCTGCGCCGCGATCCGGCCGGCCTCGGTGCCCGACAAATGCAGAGCGGGCGGGCGGTCCGGCGAGTGGGTCCAGGAGGCCTCGCAGAGGAAGACATCGGCGTCCCGCGCCAGCTCGACGAGTTGGTCGCAGACGCCGGTGTCACCGCTGTAGACGAACGAGGCGCCGGTCGAATCGGTGATCCGCAGGCCGTACGACTCGGTCGGGTGGGCGACCACCCGCGGCGTCACCGTGAGCGAGCCGAGCGTGACCGGTTCGCCGTCGACCCAGTGCCGAACGTCGAAAATGTCTGAGCAGTCGTCGATTTCACCGCCGTACGGCGATGACGCCGCGCCCAGCCGGGACCAGGTGTCGCCGGGCCCGTACAACAACGCCTTGCCGTCCGGCCGCGAGGGGTGGTAGCGCCGCCACACGAACAGGCCGGGCAAATCGAGGCAGTGGTCGGCGTGCAGATGGGACAAGAGCACGTGCACGGAGGCGGGATCGGCATAGCGCTGGAGCGCGCCCAGCACGCCGCCGCCGAAGTCGATGACCATCGGCGGTGTATCCGGTGCCCGAAGCAGATATCCCGACGCGGGCGAATCCGGCCCTACCACGCTGCCCGAGCAGCCGAGCACGGTTATTCGCACGGACACTACTGTGCCATGCCCGATAGGACCGTGACGAAAACATCGCCGCATTGGTGTGATGAGAATCTCGCCATCGGCACGTGGCGATCGTCAGCGCGGCGAAGCCGGGCGAGACGGGTCGCCATGATCCTCACTAGTCGATCCGCACGTGGTGAACGGGTTGCACGCCGGTGACGGCAGGACCGAGGAATCGCGCGGCCAACTTGGTGAACGCCTCGGGGTCGCCGGTGGCTTCGAAGACTCGGGAAGGCGGGGCGGCGTCGGGATCGTCCGGGTGCGGACGCAGCAAATCGCGCTCGGTGAGTACGCGCAGTACCTCCTTGGCGGTTTCCTCGGCGCTGGACACCAGCGTCACCTGCTCGCCCATCGCCAGCTGGATCAATCCCGACAGCAGTGGGTAATGCGTGCACCCGAGCACCAGGGTGTCGACCTGGGCGCGTTGCAGCGGCTCGAGGTAGCCCTCGGCCAGCCCGAGCACCTGGCGCCCACTGGTCACCCCGCGCTCCACGAAGTCGACGAAGCGCGGGCAGGCCACGGCGGTGATCTCGGTGTCGCGGGCGGCGGCGAACGCGTCCTGGTACGCGTGCGAGTTGATGGTCGCGCGGGTGCCGATGACACCGATGCGCCCGTTGCGCGTCGTGGCGACGGCACGACGCACCGCCGGCAGGATCACCTCGACGACCGGTACGTCATACCGCTCGCGGGCGTCCCGCAGGCAAGCCGCGGACGCGGTGTTGCACGCGATCACCAACGCCTTCACCCCGCGCCCGACAAGGTCGTCCCCGATGGCCAAGGCGTGCGCGCGGACCTCTGGGATGGTGAGCGGACCGTATGGCCCGTGGCCCGTGTCGCCCACGTAGACGATGTCCTCGTCGGGCAATTGGTCGATGATGGCCCGCGCGACGGTCAGCCCGCCGACGCCGGAGTCGAAGATCCCGACGGGCGCCAACGGCGACGTCATGTCTTGGGACGCGGCGTGGCGGCGCCGGCTTTTCTCTTCGCCCGGGCTTTGCGTTCGGGCGCGGACAACCAATAAGCGGCGACGACGCCGGCGATCGCACCGCACAGGTGCCCCTGCCACGAGACGCCACCGCATCTGCCGAGCACCGGCATGGCGCCCAGCAGCACTCCGCCGTAGGCCAACAGAACCACCAGCCCGATCGCGATGTCCGCGAACCTGCGCACGAAGATCCCGAACACGAGCAGGAAGGCCAGCCAGCCGAAGATCAGGCCGGAAGCCCCGATGTGATCGGTCGGTCCGCATGAGCTGCCCACGTCCCCGATCAGCCAAGTACCGAAGCCGCCGAGGATCCACACGATCGCGGTGGCCCAGACGAACCGGCTCAGGCCGGCGAGCGTCATGAGGAATCCCAGCACCAACAGCGGCACCGTGTTGGCCATTAGATGTTGCCAACTCGCGTGCAAGACCGGGGAGAAGACGATCCCCCATAGCCCGTCGGCCTCCAGCGGTCTGATGCCGTTCTCGTCCAGGGAGTGCCGCGTCAGCTGGTCGATGAGCTCGATGAGGTAGAGCAGCGCGACGAAGGTGAGGATCGTGGCCGCGCCGACCACCCACGCGGGACGCTTCGCAGACGTCGCCGGTGTGCCGGGGCGCCCGGTGGTCTTACCCATAGCTGCAGGTTACCGGCGCGAACTGAGGAGAACTTCTCATCGGGCAAACGCCCCGGGCAACACGTCGCGATAGGTCGGTATGCCGGCTACCGAATCCGCGGCGAACACGCCGATCAACACCGCGCGCGCCAGACAATCGGCCGCCGCGGCACCGACCTCCGCCGCCAGCCGCATCTCCGGCGAAAACGAGGCGGGCGCGTCCGGCGGGGGCGGCACCTCTACCGCCCCGGTGGCCAGCGCGAACACGGTGTCGCCGTCGTACGGGGTGTGCGCCGGCCGGACCGTACGGGCCAGGCCGTCCTGCGCGGCGACGGCGACGCGCCGGCACGCAGCCGCGCTCAGCGCTGCGTCGGTCGCCACGACGCCGATGACGGTGTTGAGCGGGGTCGCCGCGGTCGGCAACTGCGCGAAGGCGTCGATCTCCTCCGCCGGCGGTGGTCGCAACGCGAATTCCTCGATCAGGTCCGCCATCCATGGCAGGCCGGTGGCCCGGTCGGCGACCTCGCCGGCCGAGTTCACCACGACCACCGCGCCAACGGTCGCCCCGCACGGCAGCGTCGTAGCAGCCGTCCCGACCCCGCCCTTCAATACCCCGGCCCGCGCCCCGACGCCGGCGCCGACGTTCCCGACGGCCGGCGCACCCCCGCCGCTCGCGGCGGCTTCGCAGGCCAGGTAGCCGAACTCCGCCGTCGGGCGGCGATCCCAGCCACCGACCGGCAGATCGAAGATCACGGCGCCGGGCACGATGGGCACCACCCCGCCGTCCATCGCCACGCCGCGTTCGCGTTCTTCCAGCCAGCGCATCACGCCGTCGGCGGCGGCCAGACCGTAGGCGCTGCCGCCGGCGAGCAGCACCGCGTCGACGTAGCGGACGGTGTTGGCGGGATCCAGCAGGTCGGTCTCCCGGGTACCGGGCGCGCCGCCGCGGCAGTCGACGGCCCCGACGGTCCCCGGCGGGGTCAGCACGACGGTGACGCCGCGCGCCCATCCGGCGCCCATGGACGCGTCGGGGTCGAGTCGATGATGGTGACCGATGCGGATGCCTCCGACGTCGGTGATGGCGTTCGCCCGGCCGCCGTCGGTGCTCATCGGGACCCCATGAGCACCAGGACGAGGTATTCCTGCAAGACGGTCAACCACTGGTACACGTCGAAGTGCACGGCCAGCGGGTGGTCGGCGGGCAGCCGCTCCGGCCCCTCCGGCCCGACCTCGAGCATCACCCCCAGCGTCAGCCGAATGTCGTTGACCGCCGCCACCCAGGCGTTGGCATCCTCCTCGGTCAGATCGAATCGGCCGCCGTCTTGCGGAACGGTGTCCAACATCCGCTGCGCCGCAAGACGTTTGGCGCCGATGATCTCGGGCTCGTGCAGGCTGCGCAGCGCGGCGTTGAGGCTATCGGCGGCGTCGGAAGCCGACGGGTCATCGTCGTCGGGATGGAAAAAGTCGGGCAACAGCCGGCGCAGGGTCGGGTCCTTCGGCGGATCGCTGTTTCCGGTCTTTATGCCGGTGATCTGCTCGAGTTCGTCTGCGGGCGAGGATGATTCACGCTCGTCGAGCAACCCGAGCATGGCGGTTGCCAGGTTCTTCAGCAGGGCGGCCTCGTGCGACGCCAGGGCGGACCGAAAACGGGGACCGTCCGCGGTCTCGACGCGCTTCCATTTGCGCACAGGTAATCGCCGCAGCCCCGAGTGTCAGCGGTCCTGCTGCAGCGTCGCCCACAGCCCGGCGGCATGCAGCTTGGACACGTCGACTTCCATGGACTCCCGGCTGCCGGCCGACACCACCGCCCTGCCTTCGTTGTGCACCTGCAGCATCAGCTTGGTGGCGTGCGGCTCGCTGTAGCCGAACAACTTCTGGAACACATACGTCACGTAGGTCATCAGGTTGACCGGGTCATCCCACACGATCGTGACCCACGGACTCGCCGTGACGTCTACCGGAGCGGACTCGCGTTGTCCTGTAGTGCCCGGCTTAGTGGGCGCTGACATAACAACCATGGCCCCCAGGATACCGAGGGACCGATGAGGTTTCCGAGCCCCCGATGCCAGCCGATACCGTTATGGAATGAACGACCCGGTCGTGACTGGGCTGCTTACCGACAAGTACGAGTTGACGATGCTGGCGGCGGCGCTGCGAGACGGTACCGCCGATCGCCCGACGACCTTCGAATTGTTCGCGCGCCGACTACCCGAGGGGCGTCGCTACGGCGTGGTGTGCGGGACCGGGCGCCTGCTCGAAGCGTTGCCGCAGTTCGGCTTCGACGATGAGGCGTGTCAATTGCTGGCGCAATTCCTGGATCCAGATGCCTTGCGCTACTTGCGCGATTTCCGGTTCCGCGGCGATATCGACGGCTACGCCGAAGGTGAGCTGTACTTCCCCGGCTCTCCTGTGTTGTCGGTGACCGGCACGTTCGCCGAGTGTGTCGTGCTGGAGACGCTGGCATTGTCGATCTTCAATCACGACACGGCGGTCGCGTCGGCAGCGGCGCGAATGGTGAGCGCGGCCAGGGATCGTCCGCTGATCGAGATGGGGTCGCGGCGAACGCATGAGCACGCCGCGGTCGCCGCGGCGCGTGCGGCCTATATCGCCGGCTTCGCCGCGTCCTCCAATCTCGAGGCTCAGCGCCGGTACGGAATTCCCGCGCAGGGCACGTCGGCGCACGCGTTCACCATGCTGCACGCGACCGAAGAGCCCGCCGAAGTGACCGAACTGGCCGCCTTCCGCGCGCAGGTCGACGCGCTGGGTGTCGACACCACGCTGCTGGTGGACACCTACGACGTGACGACCGGCGTGGCCAACGCCGTGGCCGCCGCCGGGGAGTCGCTCGGCGCGGTCCGCATCGACTCCGGGGAATTGGGCGTGCTGGCCCGCCAGGTCCGCGAGCAGCTCGACGGCCTGGGAGCCACCGGGACCCGCATCGTGGTGTCCGGCGACCTCGACGAATTCTCGATTGCCGCGCTGGGCGCCGAACCGGTGGACAGTTACGGCGTCGGCACGTCGCTCGTGACGGGTTCGGGCGCGCCGACAGCGAACATGGTCTACAAACTGGTCGAGGTCGACGGAATGCCGGTGCAAAAGCGCAGCAGCCACAAGGAATCCCGCGGCGGCCGCAAGGAGGCGCTGCGCCTGACGCGCACATCCGGGACCGCCACCGAGGAGCTGGTGTATCCGGCGGGCCGCCGGCCCCCGGTCACCGAGCCGTCCCGGGTGTTGACCGTCCCCCTGGTCCGCGGTGGTGACGTGGTGTCCAAACCGAATGTGGCCGCGGCGCGTGAACTGGTAGCTTCCGGGCTGCGCAGTCTGCCCTGGGAAGGGCTGAACCTCTCCCACGGCGAACCCGCGATCCCGACCACGCTGATCCCCGCCGGCCGCCGGTAGCAGAGCAAAAGGGGCTGACCACGTCCGAAGTGTCCGTGCCCGAGTTGCTGGCCGTCGCCGTGGCCGCGCTCGGCGGCAGTGAGCGTAGCGGCCAGCTCCAGATGGCCGACGCCGTCGCGCGGGCGTTCGCCACCGGCGAGCATCTCGTCGTGCAGGCCGGTACCGGCACCGGAAAGTCGCTGGCGTACCTGGTGCCCGCAATCGTCCGCGCCATCGACGACGACTCGCCCGTCGTCGTGTCCACGGCCACCATCGCGCTGCAGCGACAGCTCGTCGATCGGGACTTGCCCAGGCTGATCGATTCGATCGCCGACGCCCTTCCGCGCCGCCCGCAGTTCGCGCTGCTCAAGGGGCGCCGAAACTATCTGTGCCTGAACAAGATTCACAATGGCGGCGCCGAGGCCGAGGAAGACCCCGGTGACCGGCCGCAGGAGGAGCTTTTCGATCCCATCGCGGCCACCGCCCTGGGGCGTGACGTCCAGCGGCTCACCACCTGGGCGTCGACGACCGAGTCTGGCGACCGCGACGACCTGAAACCCGGTGTGCCCGATCGATCCTGGTCCCAGGTCAGCGTTTCGGCACGGGAATGCCTGGGTGTGGCCCGTTGTCCGTTTGGCTCCGAATGCTTCTCCGAACGGGCGCGCGGCCGGGCCGGCGCCGCCGACATCGTGGTCACCAACCATGCGCTGCTCGCCATCGACGCCGTCGCCGAATCCGCGGTACTGCCCGAACACGCGCTGCTGGTTGTCGACGAGGCCCACGAGTTGGTCGACCGGGTGACGTCGGTGGCGACCGCGGAGCTGACGCCGGCCGCCCTCGGCGTCGCGGCGCGACGGATCGCCCGGTTGGTGAACCCCGAGCTGACGCAGCGGCTGGAGGCGGCGACCGCCAACTTCGCCGCGGCGATCCACGACGGCACGCCGGGTCGCATCGACCGCCTCGACGAGGAGCTGGCGACGTACGTGACCGCCCTGCGCGACGCGGCCGGCGCGGCACGCTCGGCGATCGACACCACGAGCGACGCGAAGGCGGCCGCCGCGCGCGCCGAAGCGATAGCCGCCCTGAGCGAGATATCCGATACCGCCTCGCGGGTCCTGTCGTCGTTCGCCCCCGCCATTCCGGATCGCACCGAGGTGGTGTGGCTGGATCACGAGGACAACAGGGGGGCGTTGCGCCCGGTGTTGCGGGTGGCACCCCTGTCGGTCGCGGGCCTGCTGCGCGACCGGGTGTTCTCCCGTTCCACTACCGTGTTGACCTCGGCGACCCTGACAATCGGCGGGTCGTTCGACGCGATGGCCGCGGCGTGGGGGCTGACCGGCGCCGATGCCGAGGTGCCCTGGCGGGGCGTCGACGTCGGCTCACCGTTCGAGCACGCCAAGGCAGGAATCCTCTACGTCGCCGCCCACCTGCCGCCTCCTGGCCGGGACGGCACCGGGTCGGCCGAGCAGCTCACCGAAATCGAAGAGCTCATCACCGCGGCCGGCGGGCGGACCCTGGGGTTGTTCTCATCGATGCGCGCCGCGCGGGCCGCCGCCGAGGCCATGCGCCAACGGTTATCGACGCCGGTGCTGTGTCAGGGTGACGACAGCACCTCCGCGCTGGTGGAACAGTTCAGCGCCGACGAACGGACCTCGTTGTTCGGCACGCTGTCGCTGTGGCAGGGCGTCGACGTTCCGGGGCCGTCCCTGTCCCTGGTGCTCATCGATCGCATCCCGTTTCCGCGGCCGGACGACCCGCTGCTGGGCGCCCGCCAGCGAGCGGTGGCCGCGCGTGGCGGCAATGGCTTCATGGCGGTCGCCGCCAGCCACGCCGCGTTGCTGCTGGCGCAAGGCTCGGGTCGGCTGTTGCGCCGCATCACCGACCGCGGTGTGGTCGCGTTGCTGGACTCGCGGATGGTCACCGCCGGCTACGGCGGTTACCTGAGTGCCTCGCTGCCGCCGTTCTGGCAGACCACCAATCCGGCGCAGGTCCGCGCCGCGCTCGAGCGGCTGCGCACCGCGTCGGAGGGCCTTCCCGCGTGATGTCAGCGGGCCAGAGTGACCAGACCCAGCTCGGTGCTGGAGGAAAGCATCGGGTGGCGGGGCAGCACGCGAACGGTGTACCCGACCGCCCCGGCCAGCGGTAACGACAGCGTCGTCGAGAACACCTGATTGCCGCCCTCGGCGGTCCCGGTATACGACATCTCAACGGTGACCGGATCCAGCAGCGCGTCGCTGCCGTCGACCCTACCCACCACCGCTTGGACCGTGACTTCGTCCGGCGCGAGCCCGTCCAACGCCACGGTGGCGGTCAGGGTCAGCTTGGAGCCGAGCACCGGCGTATCCGGCAGCCCGGTGCTGTCCACATCGGTGATGATGATCTTGGGCCAGGCCTCCTCGGCGCGCCGACGGTAGTCGGCCACCTCGCGTGCCGCGCCGAACTCAGCGCCGTCCGCACCGTCCTCGGCGGGCCCGACGGTCCTGCGCAGCGACTGCGCGGCGTGCGTGTAGTACTGCTCGACGTAGTCGCGCACCATGCGCGAGGCCAGCACCTTCGGGCCGAGTGTCTGCAGTGTGTGCCGCACCATCTCGATCCAGCGTGGCGGCACCCCGTGTTCGTCACGCTCGTAGAACTTGGGCGCCACGGCCTGCTCCAGCAGGTCGTAGAGCGCGCTGGCCTCCAGGTCGTCCCGGCGAGCCTCGTCGGCCACACCGTCGGCAGACGGTATCTCCCAACCGTTTTCGCCGTCGTACCACTCGTCCCACCAACCATCGCGGATGGACAGGTTCAGCCCACCGTTGAGCGCGCTCTTCATCCCGGAGGTGCCGCAGGCCTCCAGCGGCCGCAGGGGGTTGTTCAGCCAAACGTCGCAACCCCAGTACAAGTGCCGGGCCATGGACATGTCGTAGTCGGGCAAGAACGCGATGCGGTGGCGTACCGCCGGCCGGTCGGCGAAGCGCACCACCTGCTGGATCAACGCCTTCCCCCCGTCGTCGGCCGGGTGCGACTTTCCGGCGACGATCAGCTGAATCGGCCTGTCCTCATCGAGCAGCAGGCGTTCGAGCCGCTCCGGGTCGCGCAGCATCAGCGTCAGCCGCTTGTACGTGGGCACCCGCCGGGCGAACCCAATGGTAAGCACGTTCGGATCGAATGCCGTTGCTATCCAGCCCAATTCTGCGTCCGATGCGCCGCGTTCCAGCCAGGATTTCCGCAGCCGCTGCCGGACGTCCTCGACCAGCAGCGACCGCAATTGCGAGCGGATCCACCAAAGATGGCCCGCGTCAACCTGGTTCAGCCGAAGCCAGACGCCGGGATCGCCGAACGAATCCGACCCGGCCAACTCACGCCCCAACTGCAACCATTGCGGCGCCGCCCAGGTGCGCGCGTGAACCCCGTTGGTGATCGACCCGATCGGCACTTCGTCCGCGTCGAACCCGGACCACAGCTCGTTGAACATGGCCCGACTCACCTCACCGTGCAGCAACGAGACGCCGTTGGCCCGCTGCGCCAGCCGCAGACCCATGTGCGCCATGTTGAATTTGGTCGGGTCGTCCTCGGCGCCGAGCGCGAGAATCCGGGCCGTCGGTACGCCTGGCAACAGCGCGGGCGCGCCCTTGCCGCCGGCTTTCTTCTTGCCGGGATCGTCCTCGATCTGGCCGTCGAAGTAGAGCCGCACCATGTCGATCGGGAACCGGTCGATACCCGCGGGCACCGGAGTGTGAGTGGTGAACACGGTGCTGGATCGCACGACGGCGAGCGCGGTGTCGAAGTCCAAGCCGGCATCGGTCATCAACTCGCGGATGCGTTCGGCTCCGAGGAATCCCGCGTGCCCCTCATTCATGTGGAACACCTCGGGCGCGGGCAGGCCTTCGATGGCGGTGAACGCGCGGATCGCCCGCACGCCGCCGATGCCGGCCAGCAGCTCTTGGCGCATCCGGTGTTCCTGGTCACCGCCGTACAGCCGGTCGGTAATGCCGCGCAGCTCGTGCTCGTTCTCCGGGACGTCGGAATCGAGCAGGAGCAGCGGCACCCGGCCCACCTGAGCAACCCAGATCCGCGCGTGCAGCTGGGCGGAGTCGGGAAGCGTCAGCTCGACCAGGACGGGATCGCCGGCGGCATCGGTGAGTAGCCGCAACGGCAGGCCCTGCGGGTCCAGCGACGGGTAAGTCTCGTTTTGCCAGCCGTCGGCGGTCAGCGACTGGCGGAAATAGCCGGACCGGTAGTACAGGCCCACGGCCACCAGGGGCACCCCCAGATCCGAGGCCGACTTGAGGTGGTCCCCGGCGAGGATGCCCAGGCCGCCCGAGTAATTGGGCAGCACCTCGGCGACGCCGAACTCCATCGAGAAGTAGGCGATGGCCGTCGGCATCGCCACGCCTTCGGCTTGCTGCTGCTGGTACCACAGCGGACGGCTCAGGTAGTCGTTGAGGTCGGCTGCCAACTGATCGAGTCGGCCCAGGAATGCTTCGTCGAGGGCCAGCTCGTCGAGTCGTGCCGGATTCACCGCGCCCAGCAACGCCACCGGATCAGAGCCGCAGCGCTCCCACAGGCCGACGTCGATGGTCGCGAACAAGTCCTGGGTCGGCTTGTCCCATGACCATCGCAAGTTGGTCGACAGCTGATCCAGCGCGGCCAGCCGTTCGGGGAGGTGAGCGCGGACGGTAAAGCGGCGGAGGGCTTTCACGCGTCCTTACCTTACTGAGGATTTCGCCCCATGCACGGCGTCGGTGGAGACCGCTTTTCCCGCCGAGGGTGTGACCGGACACTAGGCTGGGTATCGGTTAGTTATTGGGGCCGCAACGGTGCTTCCCCGCAGAGGAAGTTCCCCACGACAGGAAGTTTCGCCAGACGAGAGGCATTCCGCGACGGAGCGCACCGCGGTCTGGCCGCAGACAATCGGAGCCAGTCGGCGAGGTCCGAAGCGGACCGAGGAGGAGCCGGCGAGTCGGAACCAGTCGGCGACGATGCGGTCCGCGAACGCGGACCGAGGAGGAGCCGGCAAATCGGAACCAGTCGGCGACGATGCGGTCCGCGAAAGCGGACCGAGGAGGAGCCGGCAAATCGGAACGGAGTGTTGTGCCTGGTCGTGTCGAGATCGATAACGTACAACCCGTCGTCTCCTGCGGCGCGTATCCCGCCAAGGCCGTGGTCGGCGAGACCGTCCCGGTCAGCGCGGCGGTATGGCGTGAGGGCCACGAGGCTGTCGCCGCGACCCTGGTCGTGCGGTACCTCGGACCGCGTTATCCGCAGGTCAGCGAAACCCGCCGAATCAAAGCGGTCCAGGCCCCGGTAAAGATCGCGACGGAAGTTGACGGTGCGGGAGATCAGCAACGGATCAAGCCGCTGCTGCTGCCGATGACGTTGGGCCTCGAGCCGTACGTCTTCCACGGGCAATTCACGCCCGACCGGGTGGGCCTGTGGACATTCAGAGTCGATGGCTGGGGGGACCCGATCCACTCCTGGCGGCATGGCCTGGTAGCCAAGCTCGAGGCCGGCCAGGGCGAGACGGAACTGTCCAATGACCTCTTGGTCGGGGCAGCGCTGCTCGAGCGCGCCGCCACGGGCGTGCCGCGCGCCAGGCGCGAACCACTGATGGCGGCCGCCACGGCGTTGCGGAGCCCCGGGGATCCGATCACCCGCACCGCCTTGGCCCTGGGGCCGGAAATCGACGAGATCCTGGCCGAGTATCCGTTGCGCGATCTGGTCACCCGGGGCGAGCAGTACGGGGTCTGGGTGGACCGGCCGCTCGCCCGCTTCGGCTCCTGGTACGAGATGTTCCCCCGCTCGACCGGGGGGTGGGACGCCGAGGGCAAGCCCGTCCACGGCACGTTCGCGACGGCGGCCGCCGAGCTTCCGCGCATCGCCGCAATGGGGTTCGACGTGGTGTACCTACCGCCGATCCACCCGATCGGCAAGGTGCACCGCAAGGGCCGCAACAACTCTCCCACCGCCGCTCCCGGCGATGTTGGTTCTCCGTGGGCAATCGGCAGCGACGAGGGTGGCCACGACGCCGTCCACCCGGACCTGGGCACCATCGAAGACTTCGACGCCTTCGTCGCCGCGGCGCGCGAGTTGGGCATGGAGGTCTCGCTGGACCTGGCGTTGCAGTGCGCCCCGGACCACCCGTGGGCCCGCGATCACCGTGAATGGTTCACCGAGCTGCCCGACGGCACCATCGCCTATGCGGAGAACCCGCCGAAGAAATATCAAGACATCTATCCGCTCAACTTCGACAACGACCCGGCGGGCCTCTACGACGAGGTGCTGCGCGTCGTCCGGCACTGGATGGACCACGGCGTCAAGTTCTTTCGGGTTGACAACCCGCACACCAAGCCGCCGAACTTCTGGGCATGGCTGATCGCCCAGGCGAAGAGCATCGACCCCGATGTGCTGTTCCTCTCGGAGGCCTTCACGCCGCCGGCCCGCCAGTACGGATTGGCGAAGCTCGGGTTCACGCAGTCCTACAGCTACTTCACCTGGCGCACGGCCAAGCAGGAACTCACCGAGTTCGGCGACGCCATCGCCGCCGCCGCGGACTTTCGGCGCCCCAACCTGTTCGTGAACACCCCCGACATCCTGCACGCCATCCTGCAGCACAACGGCCCCGGCATGTTCGCGATCCGGGCGGTGCTGGCGGCGACCATGGGTCCGGCCTGGGGCGTGTATTCGGGGTACGAGCTCTTCGAGCACCGCGCGGTGCGGGAAGGCAGCGAGGAGTATCTGAACTCCGAGAAATACGAACTGCGGCCTCGTGATTTCGCGGGCGCGCTGGCCGAAGGGCGGTCGCTCGAGCCGTTCATCACCCGGCTCAACTCCATTCGCCGGTTACACCCCGCGCTGCAGCAGTTGCGTACCATCCATTTCCACGCCATCGACAACGATGCGCTACTGGCCTACAGCAAATTCGACCCGGCGACCGGCGACTGTGTGCTGATGGTCGTCACGCTCAACGCGTTCGGGCCCGAGGAAGCCACGCTGTTTTTGGATATGGCGGCTTTGGGTATGGAGCCCTATGAGCGTTTCTGGGTGCGCGACGAAATCACCGGCCAGGAATTCCAATGGGGGCAAGCAAACTACGTTCGCATCGACCCTGCGCGAGCGGTCGCGCATGTCATCAACATGCCACTCATCCCGCAGGAGTCCCGAATGACGCTGCTCCGCAGGCCACCAAAAGGACCGGAGGGATTGTGACATGAGCCAAGCAGACCAACTCGCCAGGACGCACCTGGCGCCCGACCCCGCCGACTTGTCGCGCCTGCTGGCCGGCACGCATCACAACCCGCACGGGATCCTGGGCGCCCACGAGTACACCGACCACACCGTCATCCGGGCGTTCCGCCCGCATGCGGTCGAGGTCGTGGCGCTCGTCGGAGACGACCGTTTCCCGTTGGAGCACATCGAGTCCGGCCTGTTCGCCGTGGCGCTGCCCTTCACCAACCTGATCGACTACCGGCTGCAGGTGAAATACGAGGGTTCCGAGCCATACACCGTCGCCGACGCGTACCGATTTCTGCCCACCCTGGGCGAGGTGGACCTCTTCCTGTTCGGCGAGGGCCGTCACGAGCGACTCTGGGAAGTCCTTGGCGCGCACCCTCGTTCGTTCACCACGGCCGACGGCGTCGTCAACGGCGTGTCGTTCGCGGTGTGGGCGCCCAACGCCAAGGGCGTCAGCCTGATCGGCGAGTTCAACGGCTGGACAGGCAACGATGCACCCATGCGGTCGCTGGGCTCCTCGGGCGTGTGGGAGCTGTTCTGGCCCGACTTCCCCGCCAACGGCCTGTACAAGTTTCGCGTGCATGGCGCCGACGGCGTCGTGACCGACCGCGCCGATCCCATGGCGTTCGCCACCGAAGTGCCGCCGCACACCGCGTCTCGCGTGACGCGCAGCGAATACACATGGCAGGACGCCGAGTGGATGGAACGGCGCGCTCAGCTCAACCCGGTGTTCGAGCCGATGAGCACCTATGAGGTCCACCTCGGCTCGTGGCGGCCCGGACTCGGTTACCGGCAACTGGCCGAGGAGCTGACCAATTATGTGGTCGAGCATGGGTTCACCCACGTCGAGTTGCTCCCGGTCGCCGAGCACCCGTTCGCCGGGTCATGGGGTTACCAGGTGACGTCGTACTACGCGCCGACATCGCGGTTCGGCACACCCGACGAATTCCGGGCGTTGGTCGACGCGCTGCACAACGCCGGCATCGGCGTCATCGTTGATTGGGTGCCGGCGCATTTCCCGAAAGATGCATGGGCGTTGGGACGGTTTGACGGCACCCCGCTTTATGAACATGCCGATCCTAAGCGTGGCGAGCAACTAGACTGGGGCACTTACGTTTTCGATTTCGGGCGCGCCGAGGTGCGTAACTTCCTGGTGGCCAACGCGCTGTATTGGCTCGAGGAGTACCACGTCGACGGGTTACGGGTCGACGCCGTTGCCTCCATGCTGTATTTGGACTACTCGCGCCCCGAGGGCGGCTGGACGCCGAACATCTACGGTGGGCGGGAAAACCTGGAGGCCGTGCAATTCCTGCAGGAGATGAACGCCACGGTGCACAAGTCGGCCCCCGGCATCGTCACCATCGCCGAGGAGTCGACGTCGTGGCCCGGTGTCACGCGCCCGACCAACCTTGGCGGCCTTGGCTTCTCGATGAAGTGGAATATGGGCTGGATGCACGACACGCTCGACTACATCAGCCGCGACCCGATTTACCGCAACTACCACCACCACGAGATGACGTTCTCGATGCTCTACGCATTCAGCGAGAACTACGTGCTGCCGATCAGCCACGACGAGGTCGTGCACGGCAAAGGCACGCTGTGGGGCCGCATGCCGGGCAACAACCACGTCAAGGCGGCCGGGCTGCGCAGCCTGCTCGCCTACCAGTGGGCGCACCCCGGCAAGCAATTGCTGTTCATGGGCCAGGAATTCGGCCAGCGCGCCGAGTGGTCGGAGGAACGCGGCCTGGATTGGTGGCAGCTCGACGAACAAGGCTTCTCGAACGGCGTGCTGCGTCTGGTGCGCGACATCAACGACATCTACCGCAACCACCCCGCGCTGTGGAGCCAGGACACCGTCCCCGACGGCTACTCCTGGATCGACGCCAACGACTCGGCCAACAACGTGTTGAGCTTCCTGCGGTACGGCAGCGACGGCTCCGTGATGGCCTGCGTCTTCAATTTCGCCGGCAACGAGCACAGCGGATACCGGCTCGGCCTGCCGTCCGCCGGCCGTTGGCGCGAGGTGCTCAACACCGACGCCACCGACTACAACGGGACCGGCATCGGCAACATGGGTGGTGTCGATGCCACCGAGGACCCGTGGCACGGGCGACCCGCATCGGCGGTGCTGGTGCTTCCGCCCAATTCGGCCTTGTGGCTCGAGCCCGAGTAGGCCGTCAGTAGAGCGCGTTGGCGAGGTTGCGCCGTCCGGCGACGACCTCGGGGTCGGCAGGATCGAAAAGCTCGAAAAGCTCGATCAATCGGGTGCGCACCTTGGTCCGGTCGTCCCCAGATGTGCTGCGCACCAAAGCGATCAGGCGATCGAAGGCCGCGCTCACATCCTGATTGAGGATTTGCACGTCGGCGGCGGCGAAGGCCGCATCGATGTCGCTCGGTGCCGCGTCGGCGGCCGCGAGGGCATCCGGCGAGTGGGTGGTGGCGCGCTTGAGGAAGTCGATCTGCCGGATCGCGCCCTTGGCTTCGACGCTGCCCGGATTGGCATCCAAGATCGCTTGATACGAGGCTCTCGCCACCTCGAAATCACCCGCCTCGAGCTGTTCACGGGCGGCGGCCAGCTCGGGGTCGACCTCGTCGGGGTCCGCGGAACCGCCTGGGCCCTTGAGCTTTCCGGCCGTCGCAGAGAGAAGCGAGTCCACCCAGCCCCGCAACTGCTCGGGCGGCTGCATCCCTTGGAAGCTGGAGAGCGGCTGCCCGGCGGCCAGAGCCACGACGGTCGGCACCGCGTCGACACCGAATATCTGGGCCACCCTTGGCGCCACGTCGACGTTGACCGTGGCCAGGGACCACTTGCCGTTGTCCTCGGCGGCCAGGCCGGACAGGATGTCGACGAGCTGGACACATGCGTCGCTGCGTGGCGACCACAGCAGCACCACGACCGGCACTTCCTCGGACCGGAGCAGGACTTCGGTTTCGAAATTGGCTTCGGTGATCGCGGTGACGCCAGGACCGGCCTCAGCGGCCGGCGTTGCACCGGCGCCCGTCGCGCCGGCCGGCGGCTGTTGCTGGGCCCGCTGCTTGAGGCCGGATAAGTCGACCGCACCGGCCATCGCCGGGCCTATCGAGGGTCGCGGACGCGTCACGTCGTCAAGTTTGTCATGCGCATCGGTGACCTATCCACCCGGTGGCGAGGACGTCCGGGCCAGTCCAGAGGGCGCATGGACGGGCCCCGACCGGGCATATGACCAAGATCACAAAAATTCCCGCACGTCAGGAGCCAGCAACCTCGCGCGTGGGCGCGAGCGCCCCCGGGCGAGCTACTTTGCCCGCAGAATCAGCGCGTCGCCCTGGCCACCCGCGCCGCACAGGGCGGCGACGGCGTAGCCGGAGCCGCGGCGGGCCAATTCCAGCGCCGCATGCAGCGTGATCCGAGCGCCCGACATGCCGATGGGATGCCCGACGGCGATCGCACCGCCGTTGACGTTGACGATCTCGGGATCCAACCCGAGTTCGCGGGTCGATGCCAGCGCGACCGCCGAGAACGCCTCGTTGATTTCCACGACGTCGAGCTGGTCGACGGAGATGCCCTCGCGGCTGAGGGCTTTCTTGATCGCGTTGGCGGGCTGCGACTGCAGAGTGGAGTCCGGCCCGGCCACCACACCGTGGGCGCCGATTTCGACCAGCCAGGTCAGGCCGAGCTCTTCTGCCTTGGCCTTGTTCATCACCACCACGGCGGCCGCCCCGTCGGAAATCTGCGACGCCGAACCGGCGGTGATGGTGCCATCGCGACGGAAGGCCGGCTTGAGCCCGGCCAGCGACTCGGCGGTGGTGTTGGCGCGGATCCCCTCGTCCTCGGTGAACTGCAGCGAATCACCCTTGCGCTGTGGGATGTTGACCGGCACGACTTCGTCGGCGAAGACGCCGTCCTTCCACGCCGCGGCCGCCTTCTGATGCGACCGCGCAGCGAACTCGTCCTGCTCCTGGCGGGTGAATTGGTCCACGTCGTTGCGCTGCTCGGTGAGCGCGCCCATCGGCTGGTCGGTGAACACGTCGTGCAGACCGTCG
Source organism: Mycobacterium sp. E3251 (assembly GCF_001666835.1). Lineage (GTDB taxonomy): Bacteria > Actinomycetota > Actinomycetes > Mycobacteriales > Mycobacteriaceae > Mycobacterium. The sequence goes on from NZ_LZJF01000201.1 coordinate 65,433, forward strand.
TAGGCCATGTGGTCGAGGACCGTGACGTCGCCATACTTGTAACCCGCCCGGCTGTCCATCAGCAAATGAGGCGCCTTGGTCATCGACTCCTGGCCCCCGGCCACCACCACGTCGAACTCGCCGGCACGAATGAGCTGGTCAGCGAGCGCGATGGCGTCGATGCCGGACAGGCACATCTTGTTGATGGTCAGCGCCGGAACGTCCCAGCCGATGCCGGCCGCAACGGCCGCCTGGCGCGCGGGCATCTGGCCGGCCCCGGCCGTCAGCACCTGCCCCATGATCACGTACTCGACCAGGCGACCCGGCACTTGAACATTCGGGAAAGCCTTCTCCAGCGCGCCGGCGATCGCGATGGCACCCAGGTCGCTGGCCGAAAAATCCTTCAGCGAACCCATCAATTTGCCGATCGGCGTGCGCGCTCCAGCAACGATCACCGACGTCGTCATGAAAACCTCCTAGGGGTCCGTGGACGGCCGATTCGGCCTCCCGGAGAAGCGCAATCTTTGCCGCCAGGTTACCTTTATGTGATGACGACCGATCAAGTTGACGCCCGTCAGATCCTGGCCACCGGCCTGGTGACGGCGATCGATCACGTCGGCATCGCAGTCGCCGACCTGGACGCGGCAATCGCCTGGTATCACGACCACCTCGGCATGAACGTGGTGCACGAGGAAGTCAACGAGGAGCAGGGAATCCGCGAGGCCATGCTGGCCGTGCGCGGCGCACCGGCCGGTACCGCGCAGATCCAGCTGATGGCCCCGTTCGACGACTCCTCGACCATCGCGAAGTTCCTCGACAAGCGCGGGCCGGGCATTCAGCAGATGGCGGTTCGCGTGGGCGACCTCGACAGCGTGATCGAGCATCTGCGATCCCAGGGCATCCGGTTGATCTACGACGCGCCGCGCCGCGGCACGGCAAACTCGCGGATCAACTTCATCCACCCCAAGGACGCCGGCGGCGTTCTCATCGAGCTGGTCGAACCGGCCGCCTGATCACGACCACTTCCGGGTCGGGCCCCGCGTGGCGCGGTGGCTCCAGCACGGGGTGTGCCAATGCCGCCGATCGTCAGCTCCCCCGAGTGTCGAATCGGTCGGCCACACCACGAGATGTGCGGTACCGGCGCGTATTTCGTGATCACAACCGGGACAGCGGTAGGTCTTGACCGCACGGTCCGCCGCGACGGGCCGGACTTCGTACTCGTGGCCGTCGGGCCCGATCTCCAAGCGGCGCGGCACCAGGGGAGGCAGTGACGCCCGCTGCCGACGTGGCGGTGTGCGGCGTCTAGCCATGTCACCAGCCTAACGGGGTTCAGAACAGCCGGTATTCGTCGCTGTCCATTCCTCGCATCTTGTCGTAATCCAGTGTGATGCAACGGATCCCGCGGTCGGTGGCCAGCGTGCGCGCTTGCGGCTTGATCTGCTGTGCGGCGAACACCCCCTTCACCGGCGCGAGCACGCTGTCGCGATTGAGCAACTCGAGGTAGCGGGTGAGCTGCTCAACGCCGTCGATCTCGCCGCGTCGCTTGATTTCCACCGCGACGGAACCGCCTTGCTCGTCACGGCAGAGCAGGTCGACGGGCCCGATGGCGGTCATGTATTCGCGACGCACCAGCGTGTAGCCCTCGCCGAGCAGTTGCACGTGCTCGGCGAGCAACGCCTGCAAGTGGGCTTCGACGCCGTCCTTGACCAGGCCGGGGTCCACCCCGAGGTCGTGGCTGGAATCGTGCTCGACCTCCTCGACGGTGATGCGCAGCTGTTCCCCGGCCTTGTTCTGGACGACCCACACTGGCACCTGATCACCGGGCTCCTCGGTGAGCCAGCAAGGTGGACTCATCCAATTCAGCGGCTTGTAGGCGCGATCGTCGGCGTGCACGCTGACCGATCCGTCGGCCTTGAACAGCAACAACCTGCGGGCCGACGGAAGATGCGCGGTGAGCCGGCCGACATAGTCCACAGTGCACTGGGCGATCACTAGACGCACCCGACTCACCTTAGAGCGTGGCCGACAAATTAGGCTGACGCCACCATGTCGGCCAACCAGAGCTTGGCAAAACGCATCGGCCGGGTGCTCGAGACGGTCACCCGGCAGAGCGGGCGGCTCCCAGAGACCCCGGCGTACGGCTCGCTGCTGCTGGGACGCGTTTCGGAAAGCCAGCGACGTCGCCGCATTCGCATCCAGGTCATCCTGACGGTGTTGGTCTTGGGCGCCAATCTGATCGGCATCGCCGTCGCGCTGCTCCTGGTGACCATCGCCATTCCGCAGCCCAGCGTGTTCGACGCGCCGTGGTGGATCACCTTCGCGGCATCACCGGCATATATCGCGCTGGCACTGGCGGTGGGCACCTATTGGATCACCCGCAGGACCGTCGTATCGCTGCGCTGGGCGATCGAGGAGCGCACGCCGAACCGGGAGGACGAGCGAAACACTTTTCTGGCCCCATGGCGCATCGCCCGCTTCGATCTCGTCCTGTGGGGCGTCGGGGCGACGGTCCTGACGACGCTTTACGGACTGGTCAACACGCTATTCATCCCGCGCTTCCTCATCGCGGTGGGCATCTGCGGAATCTTGGTGGCGACCGGCAGTTATCTGCTCGCCGAGTTCGCGCTGCGCCCGGCGGCGGCCCAAGCGCTCGAAGCAGGGCCACCGCCGCGGCGATTCGCCTCGGGGATCATGGGCCGGACCATGGTGGTCTGGTTCCTCGGCTCGGGCCTGCCCGTTCTCGGTATTGGCTTCCTGGCCGGCTTCCAAGCCCTGATGCGCAATCTGACCGAAACGCAATTCGCCGTCGGCGTGCTGATCGTGTCGATCGCCACGCTCATCTTCGGTTGCCTCTTGATGTGGATCCTGGCCTGGCTCACCGCAACTCCCGTGCGCGTGGTCCGCGCGGCGCTGAGGCGTGTCGAGCGCGGTGATCTGCGGGGCGACCTCGTCGTGTTCGACGGGACCGAACTCGGTGAACTACAACGCGGATTCAACGCGATGGTGGACGGGCTGCGCGAGCGCGAACGCGTTCGCGACCTGTTCGGCCGGCACGTTGGGCGAGAGGTGGCCCTGGCCGCCGAACGCGAGCGACCGAAGCTGGGCGGCGAAGAACGGCACGTGGCGGTGGTATTCATCGACATCGTCGGGTCGACCAAGCTGGTGACGAGCCGGCCCGCGTCGGAGATCGTCCAGTTGCTCAACCAATTCTTCGGAATAGTCGTGGAGGAAGTGGACCGACACTGCGGGCTGGTCAACAAGTTTGAGGGCGATGCCACGCTGGCCGTGTTCGGGGCCCCCAATCATTTGGACTGCCCCGAAGAGCAAGCGCTGGCCGCCGCGCGTGCCATCGCCGAGCGGCTGAACGACGAAATCTCTGAGTGCCGGGCCGGTATCGGCGTGGCGGCCGGCCAAGTCGTGGCCGGGAACGTCGGCGCCAGGGAACGCTTCGAATACACCGTGATCGGCGGACCGGTCAATGAGGCGGCCCGGCTGTGCGAACTCGCCAAGTCGTACCCGGGCCTACTGCTCGCGGCGGCCGACGCGCTGGAAGGGGTCGGTGAGAAGGAGCGCGCCCGTTGGTCTTTGGGCGAGACCGTGACCCTCCGTGGACACGAGAACCCCACGCGGCTCGCCATGCCCACCGACCCGGCGGAGTGATTGATTTCGGACCCGAGTGGGTAAGGGGTTTATGGACATCGCCCCTCTAGAGATTGGTGTTGACATGACCGGAAGTGGAACTGTCCGCCGTGTTGCCGTCGCGGCGGGCATCGCCGCGGCAATCGCGCTGAGTTCGTTCACCGCCGGATGTAGCTCGAACAACAACAACAAGAACCCGACGACCTCGACCGTTACCACCACCGTCACCACGCCCGCGAGCGTCACCACGACGGCGCCGGCGGCGACGACTCCCGCCGGACCGGGCGGCGGCCCCGAGACCGGACCCGGTGGCGCCACGACCGCCGGACCGGGTGGTTCCGGCGCCGGCGCCGGGCCAGGAGGGGCGAGCGCGGGTGTGCCGGGCGCCGGGGCTTCCGCTGGACCCGGGGGCGCGGGCGCCTGCGCCGGCGGTGTTTGCGTCGGGACCCCTCCCGCCCCGTAACCGCCTGCCGGGCGCAATCAATAATGGGTGGTCAAGGCTGCAACGAGGTGGTTAATGGTGCGGGAGTCGCTCTCCCGCACCAACATCGCCACGAGGCCCGAGCCGGCCACCAGCAGTGCGCCGACGAAACCGACGACCGCGGGCCAGCCGTGGACGCCGTAAATGAGGCCGCCGACCGCGCCGGCGACTGATCCGCCCAAGTAATAGCTGAATAAATACAGCGCGGACGCCTCCGCGCGGTCGGTTTGCGCCAACGCGCCCACCCAACCGCTGGCCACGGTGTGCGCGGCGAAGAAACCACCCGTGAAGACGCCGACGCCCACCACTACCGCGGCCAGGGCGTGCGACACCGTCAGCAGTAGACCCGTCATCGTGACCGGCAAGGCGACTCCGAGCACGAGTGGGCGTCCCCTGCTGTCGGCGAGCCGCCCGGCGACCAGCGATGTCCAGGTGCCGACCAGGTACAGCAGGAACAGCAGGCCAACAACCGACGGAGCGAGGCCGAACGGCCGCGCGGTCAGCCGGTAGCCAAGGTAGTTGTACACGGTCACGAATCCACCCATCAGCACGAATCCCACCGCGAAGAGCTTCAGCAGTAAGGGATTTCGCAGATGTGCCGCGAGGTTACACACGCTGGCCCGCGCACTCGTCTCTTTCGCTTCGAAGAACTGAGACCTCGGCACCAGGACAGCGAAGACCACCGTGCCGGCCAGCGTCGTCAGGGAACACACCAGCAGCGCGACCCGCCAATTGCTGACCTCGATAACGAACGACGGGACGAGGCGACCGGCCAGTCCGCCGACCGTCGTTCCGGCGATGTAGCGGCCCATCGCCGATCCGAGCGACGAAGCGTGCACCTCCTCGGCCAGGAACGCCATCGCGACAGCGGGTATCCCTGCCAGGGCGACGCCGTGCACCGCGCGGCCGACGAGCAGCACGCCGAGCGTCGGACTGAATGGCAGCAACAGCCCGATCACGCTGGACGCCAGGCCGGAGGTCAGCATCACTGGGATTCGCCCGTAGCGCTCGGATACCACGCTCGCGGGAATGACGGCCAGCGCCAGCATTCCAGTAGTCAGCGAGACCGTCAGCGCCGCGACGGCGGGGGTGATCCGGTAGGACGCGGACAAGGCCGGAAGCAACGCCTGTGTGCAGTACATCGCGGCGAAACTGGCGAGACCGGCGCCGTACAGCGCCGTTGTCAGCCGGCGATATCCGCTGGTTCCGGCTCGGTGCGCGACGGCAGAGGGGCGCTCAGGCATAGCAACGATGCTTCCGGCCTGCGCAGTACAACGGAAATGAATTATTCATTGATCTGTTATGCAATAATCGAATAAGTAGAGGTGGTGGCATGTGGGCGACGATTACGAGTGGTTCGTCACACTCGCGGAGCTAGAGCACGTCACCGCGGCCGCCGAGCAGCTGCACCTGGCGCAGCCGACGCTCACCCGGATGCTGGCGCGCCTGGAAAGGCGACTGGGCGTGGCGCTGTTCGATCGCCGCGGCAAGCGACTATCTCTGAACACGTATGGCCGCATCTTTTACGAGCACGCACGGCGGGCACAGTCGGAGCTCGACTCGGCCCGGCGCGCAATCGACGACCTGGCCAATCCGGCTGTCAGCGAGATCCGGTTGGGATTCCTCGGTTCGTTCGGAGCGACGGTGGTGCCGCGCTTGATCGCCGGATTCAAGGAAGTATCGCCACGAGTGACGTTCGCGCTCCAGGAGGGTGCGGCCGAATCGGTCGGCGACCTCGTGCAATCCGGAGAAGTCGACGTCGGTGTGGTGTCCCCACGCCCGCGGCGGGCGGTTCTCGCCTGGCGCAGCCTCTTTCGGCAGCGGCTCGGTATCGCCGTCCCGCCGGGGCATCGATTCACCGGCAGTGCGTCGGTATCCATGACCGAGCTGGCCGACGAGCCCGTCGTGGCCATGCACCCCGGGTTCGGCATGCGTCGATTGCTCGACGAGCTTTGTGTCGCAGCGCATTTCCAGCCGCGGATCGTATTGGAAGCGGCGAACCTCACCACGACCGCGGGCCTGGTGGCCGCCGGACTGGGCGTCGGCCTGATGCCCATCGACGGCAGCGACTACGCACCGGGGTTGAGCGTGCTGCCGCTGGCCGACGCCGACGCGTACCGCGACGTGGGGATGATCTGGGATTCGGGCCGGCCGCTTTCCCGCCCGGCCCGCGATTTCATCGCGGCCGCCGCGGCAGTCCGTCAGCGACAGCCTTAGGTCGGCGCGGTCCGCCGGCTTACCCAACACGATTCGATTGGTTGGCTGTGCCGATCAATAGGGAAATTCCTTATTTGTTCCTCTCCCCCAACACGCGAGAGTTGCTAGCGGAGCAGACCACAACGTTCGACTGATGCGCGGCACACCGATCCGTGAGTACAGGGCAAAGGAGAAAAGCAATGGCGAGAATGCGGCTTTCGGTATCTCTGAGCCTCATGACGACAGCGGCCACCGGTGTCGCCCTGTTCTCCGTGAGCGCGCCAGTGGGGATTGCCCGCGCTGATCAGCAGGACATGAAGCAATACGTCAACAACGAGCGCCGTTCCACCAGCTGTCCAGGGCTGACGGACCGCGCCGACCTCGACAATGCGGCTCAACAGTATGCGAACACCGAGAAGACCCCGGTGCAGTCAGGCGGCTACCGGGGCGCCGTCGTCGCCTTCCTCGGCTCAGGCGATCCGTACGCCAAGGCCGCTGACAGCGCCATGGCTAAGGCGAAAGGTGCCGTCCACGACTGCAAGTACACCGACTATGGCGTGGGTTTCATCCGACATGAAGATCGCAGTGTCGACGTCGTGACCATCGTGCTCGGCGCGGAAAACCCCACGCCGACCGTCTCTCCGCCGTCCAACCAGGCGCATGGACCGGGGCTCGATTTGGAACAGAGTGCCGTCGTTCAGGCACGCAGCGGAACCAGCTGCCCAGGGCTGGCCTACCAAACCGCACTTGAAGGCGTGGCGCAACAGTACGCCAGAACAGAGAGTCCCGCGTTCGCGCCCGGCCAGACAGGATTTCTGGCATCCGGTGATCCCACGGTCAGAGCCATTGACAGCCTGATCCCTAAAGCCCACAACGCGATCGCCGATTGCAGCAACACGGTGTACGGCGTGGGCTTCGTCCGGCACGACGACAGAAATGTCAGCGTCGTCACGGTTGTGCTTGCAAAGCACTGACCCGACTGTTTCTGTGTCGACCGACGCGTAATGTCCTTCGGCGCCAACTACTTACCCAGCAAGTGCCTCAGTCCTGATGTGCCACACGCCGCCGGTCATATCCTGCGCTCCCTTGAACATCACCTGCACCGACGCTAGCGGCCACATCCCAAAACTGTTGACAGTTAAGCTCTGCCGAGGGGCGGTACTTGAGTAGCTGCCGTTACCCGGTCGGCAGGAATGCCCGCCTGCAGACAGGCTCGGGTGACCAGGTCGGCGGAATCGGCCGAGAAGATTCCGAACATGTAGGCGTCCTCCGGTACCGAGACGGCGTAGAGCAACTGAGGGGGATGGGCTTGGGCGGCAAGGGCCGCCAGTGATCGTCGCAGGGACTGCGCCATGTCCGCGATAAGTAGCTCATCGCTTTGGCGGGTGTACCACTCCGCCAGATAACACGGTGACGAAGCAACATCATCAGCCGTCACAACATGCACCCCGAGCTATCCGGGCTCTAACGCGGCACTTGCGGGGCGATTTCACGGGCCAGTTTTACCGCAGCGGCATTCGCGTCGTCGGGCGAGAGCCGCAAGACTGCGACCTGCACCGTATTGACGCGATTGCCGGCAGCGAATTCGACTTCACCGCCACCCAGATAACGCATCCCGTCCGGCCCCGGCCTGGAGGTGTCCGGGAAGCTCGGCGCTGGAAGCTTGTTGTTCAGGGCGGTGCCGGGGTTGCTGATCGTGAGTGAGACGGATTCCTCAGTCGCGGTGTTCTGCCACGTGCAGTCGGCTTGTTGCGGATCCTTGCCCGTCGCCACACCCGGAGCCGGCGCGCCTAGTAGTGACGAAATCTCCTGTGGCGCAACCATAGAGCAGGCGTCAATGCGTGCCGCAACCGGCGGCTTGGAGGCGGCGGTCGACTGCGACGCCGGTGCCCCGGCGGCGCCGGCGTTCAGACCGTTCGACCCACATGCGGCTAGCACGCAGCACACCGCGGCGATGGCCGGTATCCCTTGCGGGCGAGGCGGCCGGATCAGGATCGAACTTACCGACGCACCATTATTGCCAAATGCACGCATGGTTTACCTCCCACATCGCGAACCGGTGACTCGACGGCCCAACGAATTTCGACACTAGGAGCTTTGGATCGCGGCTATCAATAGGGAGTTCCCCTACACCCGCGCCGAGCGCGGCCGTCCGCGCCCGTTTAACGCACAAGAGACGCAACGCCGCGATACTGGCCCGTGTGTCATAGCCATAGGGAAATGCCCTATTGGCCGGCACACACATCGGGCATAGCGTCCAAATCGTCAGACGCAGCAGCAAAACCGTCATCACCGCTTGACGAGAACTGCACCGAGTGAGGCCCCATGACCAGATCACGACCACGCATAACGCTTGCGTCCGCAGCAGCGTCCGCAGGCGCCGTTGTCTTGGCGGCAGCCATCGCCACTCCGGCCGCACATGCTGATCCTCTCGACGCGATTCGGGGTGCGGTCAACGGCGCACGTGCCGAATCGACTTGTCCACCCTTGACGTATTCCGGTCAATTAGAAGCCGCCGCGCAGCAGCTCGCCAGACAACCGAGCGACGCCTACGAGCACATCAATCCCCACGGCTACCAGGGCGCCACGAGCGGTAACCTCGTTCGCGACGATCCCACGGCCAGAGCCACATCCGAACTCGTGGCACAGGAAAGGATCCCCATTCACGACTGCGCCAATAAGGATTACGGCGTAGGCATGTTTCGGGACGACGGAGCGGACAAGAGTGTTGTCGCCGTCGTGCTGGGTAAGCCGGCGCCGCCAAAAGCCCCGCCGGCGCCACCACCCTCGCCGAAAGCCGCACCAGATCCCCCGCCGGCGCCGGTCCACCAGCTCGCCAAAGTGGTTGGCGGGGACGCGGACGTGTTCAACATCGCACACAACGACGTTCCCGATCCCACGACCGGCGTAGTAGCGGTCAAGATCGGCAAGTTGACGAACGGCTCGCAGGTCTCGATTGAACCGCCCTGCAAAAACGGTTGGTGCTGGGTCGATTCGACTCAGATAAAACGCGGTTATGGCTTCGTGGAGCAGAGTCACCTGCAGCTAAGTTAACGGACCATAACCTGCATGGCGCGGGAAAGCGCACGCGGCAGCCGACCCTCCCCGCCGTGGCCGAAGCTAGACCGGGCGCGCGGCTTGAGTACTGACCTCCATGCCATGGCCGGTGTGGTCATTGGTGAAGACGAAGCTGTCGCCCGTAGCCGCGACGGTCCAGCCTTGCGCCTCGTACGCCCCGGGCTGTAGCTCAACCTTGCCCGCAAGCGCTCCCAGGTCAGCCTCGACGAATTGGAATTTGCCGTCGGCGCTGACGCTCACGGCATGGAATGGCTGACCGTTGCCGCGAGGAGGCCAGCTGTCCGAGGAGGTTTGACAGGCGACCAGTTCGGCGCTGATCGAACAACTAATCGCCCGCGATGCCAAGGTCACACGCACATACCCGTGGTCGTTGGGGACCAAGGGAGTGGGGGGCACGGGAGGCGTCGAGGTCGAGATCAACCGATACGAGCGCGGCTCCGTCATGCCGGTTGACCTCGTGGCGGCCACCGCGGCCAAGATCACAGCAATAAGGGCGGCCAGCTGCCGAGCTTTGATACGCATCGCATCGAACCCCTGTCGCTTGTATTGAACGCGCGAGGACCAACGCTATCGGCGCAGCGGCCGGCTTTGCATCAGGGAAATCACTACATTTCGACGCGCTCGGTGAGCATGCCGCATAGCGAGACGCCCCCAGGTCGGCTTCGAAACTTATAGGGAAACTCCGTATTCCACCTCGAACCCGGCCGCCTTAGCGTTGAGCAGCGAACAGAGGGCATATGGCGACAGGAGTTGTTCTGATGTCTTGGTATTCGGCGCCACAGGCCACGTCCGTGAAAGAGCCCCGCCGCGAGTCGGAGCGGCCTTCGCGACACGAGCACCACCGGACCGCACCGCTAGCCGCGTTGCTGCTCGGTGCGGTCCTTGCAAGCTGCATGACCGTTCTGCCCAGCGCTTCCGCGAATGGCGGCTGCATTCCCGGCGACGCCCCCGGCCAGGTTCCGCGCCAAGCCCGCCCCGGCGACAACGTGTGCGTCTCGTCAACGGTCGCGGCGGAAGTTCAATCCGAGAACGCGGCCGCAGCCGCGGGCCAGGGCTACGCCGGTGGAGGCGCTTACGGACCCAAGACGTGTGTCTCGGGGTTGGTATGGCGCGAGGCATTCGACGGCGATGCGGTGTGTGTCAGCCCGCAGAGGCGCACCGAAACGTGGCAGGAAAACGCCAATGCTGGGGTCGGCGCCACCGGCGGACTGAAGCCACAAACCAACTCGACAGCGTCCGGTCAGCACACGGTGACGTACCAGGTCCTGGGAGCGGGTGACGTCTTCTCAGCCATTCCCGACCCCGGCACGCCGGTGTATCCGGCCAGCAACACCACCTGGGTTTCTACGCCGTGGTCGCAGACGGTACAAGTATCCGGAAGCAAGTTCCTGGCCTTGAATTACACGGACCACCACGGTACTCACGACTGCTCGATCTTGGTGGACGGTCAGCCCGTACACCTCACTGAGCACAAGCCAGGACGCTGCGCTTACCAGATTCCTTAGTAAGCGGCGTCCAACTCCTTCCGCCTCGGGGATTCCTTCGCCCGCAGACCCGGGTACTCAGACCGGTTGCTAGGAGTCGCTTTTCAGTTGGTCCAGGCGACGGCCTAGTTCCGCACGGGATCGGATGCCGAGTTTGCGATAGATCCTAGAGAGGTGCACTTCCACGGTCTTAGGACTGACGAAGAGTGCAGCGGCGATGTCGTGATTCGTTCTGCCACCCGCCGCCAGGTCGGCGATCCGTTGCTCCGCTGACGTCAGCACCTTCGACTCACCTCGGCCGAAGTTGATGCGTTCCAATGAGGTTCGCGCACGTCGCTCCCAAAGCGGCGTGTTGAGCTCTTCGAAGGCGGCCGCGGCTGTACGCATCGCTGTAGCGGCGACTTCTCGGCTGCGCTGCCTGCGCAGAATCTCACCAAGGAGCAATTGCGTCCGGGCCCGCTCAAACGGCATCGGTAGCCGCTCATGCTCGGCCATCGCGCGTTCGGCAGCCTCCAGCGCGGCACTCAGATCTCGTCTACCGGCCAAGAGCATCGCCCGGCAACGGGACCCCAATGCCAGCATCCACGGCCTGTCCAACCGATGTCCGTTGCCCTCCAGAACGTCAATCAGGCTCAGGGCCTCGTCGAATCGGCCAAGGTGAATCAGCGCTTCGGCCGCATCGGGTAGAAACGGGGTGACATAGATTTCCGTGGCGCGCGGGTTCTGCTCGAATCGACCCAGCAGCGGTGCCACAGTCTGCAGCACCGCCTCGTAGTTGCCGAGGGAAAGTTCAAGAAAGCCAAGTGTGGTCGTCGGCCACACCGTGACCAGTGCTGGCGAGTCGCACCGCTGCGCTGCGCTAAGCGCCGCGCGGGCATCGCGGCGAGCTACAGGCTCGTCGCCGGCGTAGGCGGCCACCATGGCCTGGATCATCAGTGCCACCGCCAGCGGCAGGTCCTCGTCGAGGAGGCGCGCACGCTGCAGGGCATCCTCACCGATGAGCGATGCTTCCGCGAAGTCGCCACGCCAGATCTCGTTGAGCGCGCCATGGAAGGCATCGACCATCATCTCGCTGTCCGCACCACGCTCGGCATAGCGCTGCCGAATCGTCCTGAGCTCCCGGCGCCCCTCCTCTAGGCGTCCCGTCGCGTTGAGCAGCGCGGCGCGCTGAAGAGTTGGCCACAGCATGGCCGACGACGGCTCTTCGCCGTCGTCGAGCAGCACCGCCGTTCGCAAGGTCGCTTCGTCGAAACCGTCACCGACCAGGAAGTGCACCAGAACTTGCATGCTCAACGCCTGGCTCAGGACCTGACGGTCGTCTAGCCGGGCCGCCCTGTTCACCGCCTCGTTGGCCGCCTGCACGGCGGCGTCGAACTCGTGAGTGTTGATCCGGGCGAAGGACAACGACACCAATATCCGACCCAGCAACCCGTTGTCTCCGGTGGCCGCGTCCGCCGCTCGCTGCAGCAACCGAGCGCCTTCTCGGGAACTGCCGTCGAGCAACGCCCACAGTCCCAGCAAGCTTAGGGCCTCGGCGTGCACCCGCACCGCTGCCGGGGTCTCGAGCACTTCCTCGAGAACCTCGCGTGCGCGAGCTGCATCGCCGGCGCTGAAGTGTAGTGTCGCGCAACGGATCCTACGCTCAGGATCATTTGCGCCGAGCTCGTTGGCTAATTCGGCGAACTCGGCGGCCGCCGCCGGTGCCCCACGCCTGCTGGCCAACTCAGCGGCGGCATCAAGGGCCTCCAGCGTTGCCGCGTCACCGTGGGTGGCGGCCAGCGCCAGGTGGCGAGCGCGCAATTCCGGGTGGTCAACCAGCGCCGCCAGACGCCTGTGCATGGCGCGCCGTTGCGACGGTGCGGCTGCGGTATAAACGGCAGCGATGAGTAGTGGGTGAGTGAATCGGAGCCGGTTACGGTCGATTGTGATGATGCCGCGCTGCTCTGCGACGAGCAGTCGTTGAACACATTCATCGACGCCCCGACCTGCCGCCTTCGACACGACGTCTACCGTCGGTTCGGCCAGACATGCTGCGGCAAGAAGGATTTCGCGCACATCCTCATCGAGCACCCCGATTTTGGAAGTTACCAGCCCGGTCAATGTGGCTGGCAGGGTCATCTCGATGCCCGTTTGCCCCTCGGGTATGGCGCGCGCTAATTCGATGGCGTAGAAGGGATTGCCGCCAGAGGCGTCGTGAATGCGCAACATGGCATGCCTTGAAACCGAGCGCCCCAGCCGCGCCGTGATGACTTGATGCAGTCCGCCGACGGTCAAGGGTTTGAGCGCAAGTCGCCTCATCGCATTGGGGTTCTCGAGCTGCAGCCACGATACGTCGTCAGCATCGCCAGTCCGCACGGTCGCCAACAACCCCACGGGACCGGAAAACCGTCGTGCGGCGAACGCGACAATGCGAGCACTGGAAGGGTCCAGCCATTGGAGGTCGTCGATGGCCACCAGCACCGGAGCGCTATCCGACAGGATCTCGATCGCCGAAACGAACGCCGCCGCAACCGCACGTTGGTCCGTTGCCTGTCCATCGGCACTGACCTGCAACAGAATTCGGTCGACCGCCGCCCGTTGCGGTGCCGGTAGCGCGTCGAGAACGTCCGCCCCGACAGTTGAAAAAAGGTCAGCCAAGGAGACGTAGGCCGTCACCGATTCGGTGGCCGCGGCATGCGCGGAAAGCACATGCATGCCTCGTGCGCGGGCCCGGTCGATAGCTGCCAACCACAGGGTGGTCTTGCCGATTCCCGCTTCGCCCTCCAAGAGCAAGCATGCGGTCGTTGTGGTGCACGCATCGAGAAATTCGGAGATGGCTTCGGACTCCGCCGCACGACTCCCCGGTAGCAGTGGCCCGTCCATAAGCGTCAGTGGGAAGGACCGCCAGCGAATGAACAAATGCCGGCGCCGAACACGGCTGGGCGAGCCGACTCGCCTGACCCCACAAGCCGTGGCCAATCGCGGCGTGGGAGCCTGCTCATGATCCGGGGCAATTTGACATAAAACGAAACATATAGGTGCTCTAACAGGCCTGCAACCTCGACACGTGCGGCAAGGGACAGCGACGGTCCGCACTACCATGTCGTTTTTCCGCCAGTTTTGTCGGCGGGCGGGTGTAAGTCTTGAGGCGTGCACGAAGACTTCGAACGCTGCTACCGCGCCGTCCAGTCCAAGGACGCGCGGTTCGACGGCTGGTTCGTCACGGCGGTGCTGACAACGGGCATCTATTGCCGGCCCAGCTGCCCGGTGCGTCCGCCTTTCGCCCGCAACGTCCGGTTCTATCCGACCGCCGCCGCTGCTCAGCGCGCAGGATTTCGGGCATGTAAGCGGTGCCGTCCCGACGCGTCTCCGGGATCGCCGGAATGGAATGTGCGCGGCGACGTCGTTGCACGAACGATGCGGCTCATCGCCGACGGCACGGTGGACCGCGAAGGTGTCGGCGGGCTGGCGGCCCACCTCGGTTACACCACCCGCCAGTTGGAGCGGCTGTTGCAGGCCGAGGTCGGGGCCGGCCCGCTCGCACTGGCCCGGGCCCAACGGGCGCAGACCGCCCGCCTGCTCGTCGAGACCACGAACCTGCCCTTCGGCGACATCGCGTTCGCGTCCGGCTTTTCGAGCATTCGCCAGTTCAACGACACCGTGCGTGCGGTCTTCGACAACGCGCCGACGGAGCTGCGCCGACGCGCGGCGGATCCTTCGGGTGCCGCAAGGCTCGGAGCGGCGTCGGCGGGGACGGTCAGCCTGCGGTTGCCGGTGCGGACACCATTCGCCTATGAGGGCGTCTTCGGTCATCTCGCCGCCGGCACGGCGCCCGGATGCGAGGAGGTCCGCGATGGTGCGTACCGACGCAGCCTGCGCCTTCCGTTCGGCAGCGCCGTGGCCGCCCTGACACCGGCGGTCGACCACGTCCGCTGTGTGCTCACTCTCGACGACTTCCGTGACCTGACTACTGCGATCGCCCGCTGCCGACGGCTGCTGGATCTCGACGCCGACCCCGAGGCGGTGGACGGCGCGCTGGCTGGGGACCCGTACCTGGCTCCCGTGGTGGCCAAGGCGCCCGGCCAACGCATTCCGCGCACCGTCGACGAGGCCGAGCTGGCCGTGCGGGCGGTCCTGGGGCAGCAGGTGTCGACAAAGGCGGCCAGAACCCACGCCGGCCGCCTTGTCGCGGCGTACGGGGAGCCGGTCGCCGACCCCGATGGCGGATTGACCCACACCTTCCCGTCAGCGGAGCAGCTGGCCGAGATCGACCCCGTCCACTCGGCGGTCCCCGAAGCCCGGCGACGAACCCTCAACGCACTCGTCGCCCGTCTCGCCGACGGCAGTATCGTCCTGGACAGCGGGAGCGACTGGGAGGCCGCCCGCAGGCAATTGCTGGATGTGCCGGGGGTGGGCCCATGGACCGCAGAGGTGATTGCGATGCGCGGCCTCGGTGACCCCGACGCGTTCCCCGCCACCGACCTCGGCCTTCGCCTGGCCGCCAAGCAGCTGGGCTTACCGAGTGGCGAGCGGGCCCTGGTCGCCCATGGCGTCCAGTGGCGCCCTTGGCGCTCCTACGCAACCCAGTACCTATGGACCACCCTCGAGCATCCGGTTAACCAATGGCCACCACAGGAGGTCGCATGATCGAGTACCGCACCATCGACAGCCCGATCGGGCCGCTGACCCTTGCCGGCCAGGACTCGGTTCTGACCATGCTTCGAATGGTCGACCAGACCTACGAGCCAAGCCGCACCGGCTGGGCCCCGAATCCGGCGGCATTCAACGAGGCTACTGAGCAACTCAACGCATATTTCGAGGGCGAACTCACGGAGTTCGATTTCGAATTCGAGCTGCGCGGCTCCACATTCCAGCGGAGAGTGTGGGAGGCCCTTCGGACTATCCCCTATGGCGAAACGAGATCGTACGGACAAATCGCGGACCAGATCGGCGCTTCCGGTTCCGCACGAGCCGTGGGATTGGCCAATGGCCACAACCCGATTGCGATTGTCATTCCCTGCCACCGCGTTATCGGTGCCAACGGCAGCCTTACCGGCTACGGTGGCGGCCTCGACCGAAAGCGGACGCTGCTCGCATTGGAAAAGAAACGCGCTTCGGTGAATTCGGCTTTGACGCTATTCG
This sequence comes from Mycobacterium sp. E3251, assembly GCF_001666835.1. Classification (GTDB taxonomy): domain Bacteria; phylum Actinomycetota; class Actinomycetes; order Mycobacteriales; family Mycobacteriaceae; genus Mycobacterium. The sequence goes on from NZ_LZJF01000201.1 coordinate 81,411, forward strand.
ATTAGGAACGCGCCGGCGTCAGCGAATGCAAAAACACCCCCGTCGCCGGGGGTGTTTTTGTGTATGTTCGGCGGTGTCCTACTTTTCCACCCGGATGGGCAGTATCATCGGCGCTGACAGGCTTAGCTTCCGGGTTCGGAATGGGACCGGGCGTTTCCCTGTCGCTGTGGCCGCCGTAACTCTATTTAAATTTGGTTTCGGTGGGGGGTGTGGCGTCAGAGCGTCCCGCGACTAATAGTCGCTGGAACTGAAAAGTGGTTGCGATTGTGTATAAGTAAGTTTTCGGCCGGTTAGTGCCAGTTCCCTACACCCATTACTGGGCTTCCAGGTCTGGCCTATCGATCCCGTGGTCTGCGGGGGGCCTTATCCCTCTAAAAGGGTGAGAAACCTGATCTTGGAGAAGGTTTCCCGCTTAGATGCTTTCAGCGGTTATCCTGTCCGAACGTGGCTATCCAGCCGTGCCCCTGGTGGGACAACTGGTATACCAGAGGTTCGTCCGTCCCGGTCCTCTCGTACTAGGGACAGGTTTCCTCAAGTTTCTGACGCGCGCGGCGGATAGAGACCGAACTGTCTCACGACGTTCTAAACCCAGCTCGCGTGCCGCTTTAATGGGCGAACAGCCCAACCCTTGGGACCTGCTCCAGCCCCAGGATGCGACGAGCCGACATCGAGGTGCCAAACCATCCCGTCGATATGGACTCTTGGGGAAGATCAGCCTGTTATCCCCGGGGTACCTTTTATCCGTTGAGCGACACCCCTTCCACTCGGGGGTGCCGGATCACTAGTCCCGACTTTCGTCCCTGCTTGACTTGTAAGTCTCGCAGTCAAGCTCCCTTGTGCACTTACACTCAACACCTGATTGCCGTCCAGGTTGAGGGAACCTTTGGGCGCCTCCGTTACATTTTAGGAGGCAACCGCCCCAGTTAAACTACCCGCCAGGCACTGTCCGTGAACCCGATAAGGGTTCGACGTTAGGTGTCCAATACGATCAGAGTGGTATTTCAACAACGACTCCGCCCCAACTGGCGTTGGGGTTTCACAGTCTCCCACCTATCCTACACAAACCGTACCGAACACCAATACCAAGTTGTAGTGAAGGTCCCGGGGTCTTTTCGTCCTGCCGCGCGTAACGAGCATCTTTACTCGTAGTGCAATTTCGCCGAGTCTATGGTTGAGACAGTTGGGAAGTCGTTACGCCATTCGTGCAGGTCGGAACTTACCCGACAAGGAATTTCGCTACCTTAGGATGGTTATAGTTACCACCGCCGTTTACTGGGGCTTAAATTCTCCGCTTCACCTTACGGTTAACGGGTCCTCTTAACCTTCCAGCACCGGGCAGGCGTCAGTCCGTATACATCGTCTTGCGACTTCGCACGGACCTGTGTTTTTAGTAAACAGTCGCTACCCACTGGTTTCTGCGGCCGAATCCCGCTCCCACCGCAAGGGTGTTCACGGTATTCCGGCCCCCCTTCTCCCGAAGTTACGGGGGCATTTTGCCGAGTTCCTTAACCATAGTTATCTCGTACGCCTTGGTATGCTCTACCTGACCACCTGTGTCGGTTTGGGGTACGGGCCGTGTGTGTGCTCGCTAGAGGCTTTTCTTGGCAGCAGAGGATCACCGAATTCACCTCAATCGGCTATGCATCACCTCTCAGGATTAATGAGCGACGGATTTGCCTATCGCTCTCCCTACAGGTTTGCCCCAGTATTACCACTGACTGGTACGGCTACCTTCCTGCGTCACCCCATTGCTTGACTACTACCAGCGAAGGTCCCACGCAGCCGGCGATCCTCGCACCCCGAAGGGATTGATAGACCACCATTTGGGTGGTTAGTACCGCTGATTCGTCAGGGACGCCCACACACGGGTACGGGAATATCAACCCGTTGTCCATCGACTACGCCTGTCGGCCTCGCCTTAGGTCCCGACTCACCCTGGGCGGACTGGCCTGGCCCAGGAACCCTTGGTCTTACGGCGGGCAAGGTTCTCACTTGCCTTATCGCTACTCATGCCTGCATTCTCACTCCCCCAAACTCCACCACCGGTTACCCGGTAGCTTCGCTGCATGGGGGACGCTCCCCTACCCAACCTTGCGGTTGCCGCGGCTTCGGCGGTGTGCTTGAGCCCCGCTACATTATCGGCGCACAATCACTTGACCAGTGAGCTATTACGCACTCTTTCAAGGGTGGCTGCTTCTAAGCCAACCTCCTGGTTGTCTCTGCGACTGCACATCCTTTTCCACTTAGCACACGCTTAGGGGCCTTAGCCGGCGATCTGGGCTGTTTCCCTCTCGACGTACGGAGCTTATCCCCCGCCGTCTCACTGCCACGCTATACACCACGGCATTCGGAGTTTGGCTGACGTCAGTAACCTAGTAGGGCCCATCGGCCATCCAGTAGCTCTACCTCCGTGGTGAAACACGTAACGCTGCACCTAAATGCATTTCGGGGAGAACCAGCTATCACGGAGTTTGATTGGCCTTTCACCCCTACCCACAGCTCATCCCCTCAGTCTTCAACCTAAGTGGGTTCGGGCCTCCACGCGGTCTTACCCGCGCTTCACCCTGGCCATGGGTAGATCACTCCGCTTCGGGTCCAGAACACGCCACTACACCCCAAAGGGGATGCGCCCTATTCAGACTCGCTTTCGCTGCGGCTACCCCGCACGGGTTAACCTCGCGACGTGTCCCTGACTCGCAGGCTCATTCTTCAAAAGGCACGCCATCACCCCACAAGGAGGCTCTGACGGATTGTAGGCACACGGTTTCAGGTACTCTTTCACTCCCCTCCCGGGGTACTTTTCACCATTCCCTCACGGTACTAATCCGCTATCGGTCATCGAGAAGTATTTAGGCTTACCGGGTGGTCCCGGCAGATTCACAGCAGATTCCACGGGCCCGCTGCTACTCGGGAGTTGATACAAGGTAGGTGCCGGGTTTTCGCGTACCGGGCTTTCACCGTCTACGGCGGGCCGTCCCAGGCCACTTCCGCTAACCACGACACTTTATGACTACCCCTCAGCCAGGTAGAGCTGAGACATATCAATCCCACTACCCCGCACACACAACCCCTACCCGGTTACACATGCGTGCGGTTTAGCCTGTTCCGCGTTCGCTCGCCACTACTAACGGAATCACAATTGTTTTCTTCTCCTACGGGTACTGAGATGTTTCACTTCCCCGCGTTACCTCCCGCACCCTATATATTCAGATGCGGGTAACACGACATCACTCGTGCTGGGTTTCCCCATTCGGAAATCCTCGGATCAAAGCTCGGTTGACAGCTCCCCGAGGCATATCGCAGCCTCCCACGTCCTTCATCGGCTCTCGATGCCAAGGCATCCACCATGCGCCCTTAAACACTTACATACACACAAAAACCAAAGAAGAAATTACACATTTCAACGAATACGCGACCGTTGCCGGCAACGCATCCGTTTAGATGCTCGCAACCACTATCCAATACTCAAACACCACACCCCACCACCAAGATGGAGGGACACCACACGGACTGGCCGAGTGTTGTCTCAGGGCCCAATAGTGTGTCTGGCAATCATTTGCTGTTGTGCACCCGGCCCTCATCCACTACAGATGAGAACCCCGCACGGCTTACACCCCACCAATTGGGGTGTTTTTCGTGGTGCTCCTTAGAAAGGAGGTGATCCAGCCGCACCTTCCGGTACGGCTACCTTGTTACGACTTCGTCCCAATCGCCGATCCCACCTTCGACAGCTCCCTCCCAAAGGGTTAGGCCACTGGCTTCGGGTGTTACCGACTTTCATGACGTGACGGGCGGTGTGTACAAGGCCCGGGAACGTATTCACCGCAGCGTTGCTGATCTGCGATTACTAGCGACTCCGACTTCACGGGGTCGAGTTGCAGACCCCGATCCGAACTGAGACCGGCTTTAAAAGGATTCGCTTAACCTTACGGCATCGCAGCCCTTTGTACCGGCCATTGTAGCATGTGTGAAGCCCTGGACATAAGGGGCATGATGACTTGACGTCATCCCCACCTTCCTCCGAGTTGACCCCGGCAGTCTCTCACGAGTCCCCGGCATTACCCGCTGGCAACATGAGACAAGGGTTGCGCTCGTTGCGGGACTTAACCCAACATCTCACGACACGAGCTGACGACAGCCATGCACCACCTGCACACAGGCCACAAGGGAACGCCTATCTCTAGACGCGTCCTGTGCATGTCAAACCCAGGTAAGGTTCTTCGCGTTGCATCGAATTAATCCACATGCTCCGCCGCTTGTGCGGGCCCCCGTCAATTCCTTTGAGTTTTAGCCTTGCGGCCGTACTCCCCAGGCGGGGTACTTAATGCGTTAGCTACGGCACGGATCCCAAGGAAGGAAACCCACACCTAGTACCCACCGTTTACGGCGTGGACTACCAGGGTATCTAATCCTGTTCGCTCCCCACGCTTTCGCTCCTCAGCGTCAGTTACTGCCCAGAGACCCGCCTTCGCCACCGGTGTTCCTCCTGATATCTGCGCATTCCACCGCTACACCAGGAATTCCAGTCTCCCCTGCAGTACTCTAGTCTGCCCGTATCGCCCGCACGCTCACAGTTAAGCCGTGAGATTTCACGAACAACGCGACAAACCACCTACGAGCTCTTTACGCCCAGTAATTCCGGACAACGCTCGCACCCTACGTATTACCGCGGCTGCTGGCACGTAGTTGGCCGGTGCTTCTTCTCCACCTACCGTCAACTCACGAAGTGAGCCTTCGTCGATGGTGAAAGAGGTTTACAACCCGAAGGCCGTCATCCCCCACGCGGCGTCGCTGCATCAGGCTTGCGCCCATTGTGCAATATTCCCCACTGCTGCCTCCCGTAGGAGTCTGGGCCGTATCTCAGTCCCAGTGTGGCCGGACACCCTCTCAGGCCGGCTACCCGTCGTCGCCTTGGTAGGCCATCACCCCACCAACAAGCTGATAGGCCGCGGGCCCATCCCACACCGCAAAAGCTTTCCACCACAAGGCATGCGCCAAGTGGTCCTATCCGGTATTAGACCCAGTTTCCCAGGCTTATCCCGAAGTGCAGGGCAGATTGCCCACGTGTTACTCACCCGTTCGCCACTCGAGTACCCCCGAAGGGGCCTTTCCGTTCGACTTGCATGTGTTAAGCACGCCGCCAGCGTTCGTCCTGAGCCAGGATCAAACTCTCCAAACAAAATCTCCTCGCAGAACGAGGTGAATTTCAAATCAGAGAAAATCTGACCTAACAAAAAGACACCAAATAACTGGCATCAAAAATTGCCATACCCACACACGGGGAGTGCTAGGTATGGCCAAAAACAACAACAAATAAAAAGACCAAACACACTATTGAGTTCTCAAACAACACTTGTTTCGCCCGTTTTGGGGCAACCCTGCCAGCTTAATACAAGTCCGGCAGTGGAGTCAACTCCCAGTTTTGGTCTTCTAGAGACCGTTTCGGGAGCAGCCGTGCCAGGCTAGTACCAATCCAGCGAGGGAGTCAAGCGCCCGGGGTGTCGACCGCCTGGTGTGGCGACCGGCCCTGCGGGGCACTGACTTTGGTTACTCTACCCGCTCGATCTCCGCTCCCAAAATCGCCAGGTTTTCGACGAACAAGGGGTAGCCGCGATCGATGTGGAAGACGTCGTGGACCTCGGTGTCACCGTCCGCGACGAGCCCCGCCAGCACCAGGCCGGCGCCGGCCCGAATGTCCGAACACCACACCGGGGCGCTCGATAATTGCGGCAGTCCACGTACGACGGCATGGTGACCGTCCGTGCGGGCGTCGGCGCCCAACCGGATCATTTCTTCGACGAAGCGGAAGCGCGCCTCGAAAACGTTTTCCGTGATCATCGACGTGCCGTCGGCGATGGACGCCAGGGCGATCGCCATCGGCTGCAGGTCGGTCGGGAACCCGGGGAACGGCAGCGTCGCGACGTTGACGGCTTTGGGGCGTTCGTACTGCGTGATCCGGAAGCTGTCGTCCGTTTGGGTCACCGTCGCGCCGGCGTCGTGCAGTTTATGCAGCACCACCTGGAGGTGGGCCGGGTCGACGCCCGTCACCGAAATGTCGCCTCGGGTCATTGCGGCCGCGATGCCCCACGTGGCGGCGACGATGCGGTCCCCGATCACGCGGTGCTCGGTCGGGTGTAGCCGGGGAACGCCGGTGATGGTCATGGTCGGCGAACCCGCACCTTCGACCTGCGCGCCCATTTGATTCAACATGGTGCACAGGTCCACGACATCGGGCTCGCGCGCCGCATTGTGGATCGTGGTTACGCCCTCGGCCAAGACGGCGGCCATCAGGATGTTCTCGGTGGCTCCCACCGACGGGAACTCCAGCTGAATCTCCGCACCGCGCAACGTGTCGGCTTGGGCGACGACGCAGCCGTGCTCGATGTTGCATTGCGCGCCCAGTTGGCGCAGGCCCGACTGGTGCATGTCGAGCGGACGAGACCCGATCGCGTCACCGCCCGGCAGCGCCACCCTGGCCCGCTTGCACCGGCCGACCAGCGGACCCAGCACGCAGACCGATGCCCGGAACTGGCGCACCGCGGCGAAATCGGCGTCGTATTTCGGCTCGTCGGGCGAGGTGATGCGGGCGACGTCGCCGTCGAGCTCGACGGTGGCGCCGAGGCCACGCAACACCTCGGCCATCAAGGGCACATCGAGGATGTCGGGGCAGTTGGTGATAGTGCTGGTGCCTTCGGCCAGCAGGGTCGCCGCCATCAGCTTGAGCACACTGTTTTTGGCGCCGCCCACTGCGACTTCGCCGGACAACCGGTTGCCGCCGGTCACCACGAATCGCTCAGCCACCCGCGTCAGTCTAGTGAAGCGGTATCGGCTTGTCAGTCAGCCCAGCTCGGCGACGATGCGCTCCGTGCGGCGGAGTGAACAGGAGGCGGGCAATCGAGCCGAGCCTCCATGCCTACCCGGGGCGCAGTACCGTTTTGCTCATGGCGATACACCTGACCCGCATCTATACGCGAACCGGTGACGACGGCACGACGGGATTGAGTGACTTCTCGCGGGTCTCCAAAAACGACCCTCGCCTGGTCGCGTACGCCGATTGCGACGAGGCCAACTCGGCGATCGGCGTCGCGATCGCGATGGGGCAGCCCGACGAGGAAATCGCGGGCGTGCTGCGGCAGATCCAGAACGATCTGTTCGACGCCGGCGCTGACCTGTCGACCCCGGTGGTGGAAAACCCCGAATATCCGCCGCTGCGAATCACCCAGCCCTACATCGATCGACTGGAGGGCTGGTGTGACAAATATAACGAGCACCTGGCCGCGCTGAATTCCTTTGTGCTGCCGGGCGGTTCGCCGTTGTCGGCAATGTTGCACGTCGCCCGCACCATCGTCCGTCGAGCGGAGCGCTCGGCGTGGGCGGCGATCGATGCCACGCCGCAGCAGATCAACGTGCTTCCGGCGAAATACCTGAACCGCCTCTCGGATCTGCTTTTCATCCTGGCGCGCGCGGCAAACCCCGACGGCGACGTGTTGTGGAAGCCCGGCGGAGGCACACCGAGCGCGGGTTAGCCTGCGGCGCAGGGCTTAAACGCTGCGGCGACGAGCGCGTGGTGACGGACGGGACTCCAGCCAGGACAGGAAGGCCGTCAAAGCGCCCTTGTCCAGCGCGATCTCGTAACCGGTCCTGCGGTCCTGGGTCGTATCGCGCAGCTCCACCACGACGATCTCGTCGGTCATGATGTCGAATTCGTCGCCGCGCGGCGCACGCCGGGCGACGATCTCCACTCCCCTGCGGCTGATTCGACGGTCCGGCCATAATCGCAGGCTGGACAGTCGGTAGAACGCCGCCTCGCCGCCGCGGTACCGAATCACGCCGTGACGCCAGCCGTGACCTCCGACCGCGGGGATGTCCCGCATGATTCCCGCCGTGCCGCCCTGGCGCAGCTTCCACAACCGATAGCTCAGCGCGACGACCGCGCCCGCCAAGACGACAACGAGCGCGACCATGCTGATCATGGGCGCGCTCACTGTCTTCTCCGAGGCGGCTAGTCGATTGCGCCGACGGCGCGTAATCTGCCGCGCCCCCGCGCCGCGATGCGCGGGTCGTCGGACTCGGATTCCTCCCTGGCGGCGCTTTCGTCGATCTCGGATTCGAAAGCGGCGGACTCGGCCAGGACCGTCACCGTCTCCTCGGTGACCGACAGGAACCCACCTTCGATGGCGACCCGCAGATCGTCTTCGCCTTCGCGCTCGACGCGCACCATCGCGTCGTCGACCAACTGGGCGACAACAGGGATATGCCTGGGCAGAATGCCGATTTCACCGACGGTGGTGCGGGTGAACAGAAACGTTGCCTCGCCCGACCATATCTTCCGGTCGACCGCGACTATCTCAACGTTCAATTCAGCCATGCCACAGAGCCTTTCAGAGCCGTTTCACTCACGCCTCAGGAATCCAACTTGGCGCCGAAGCCTTCGGCCTTCTTGGCCAAGTCGTCGAGGCCGCCGATCAAGAAGAACGCCTGCTCCGGTATGTGGTCGAAGTCGCCCTTGGTCAGACGGTCGAACGCCTCGATGGTCTCCTTCAGCGGCACCGTCGAACCCGGCTGACCCGTGAACTGCTCGGCCGCCATCATGTTCTGCGAGAGGAACCGCTCGATGCGTCGTGCGCGCTGAACGAGCTGCTTGTCTTCTTCCGACAGCTCGTCGATACCGAGGATGGCGATGATGTCCTGGAGGTCCTTGTACCGCTGCAGGATTCGGATGACCTCCTGCGCCACCCGGTAGTGCTCGTCACCGACGACGCTCGGGTCCAGGATGGTCGAGCTCGATGCCAGCGGGTCCACCGCGGGGAAAATTCCCTTGGAGAACACCGAGCGCGACAGCTCGGTCGTCGCGTCCAGGTGAGCGAACGTCGTCGCCGGCGCGGGGTCGGTGTAGTCGTCGGCGGGCACGTAGACCGCCTGCATCGACGTGATCGAGCGGCCGCGCGTCGACGTGATGCGCTCCTGCAGCTCGCCCATCTCGTCGGCAAGCGTGGGCTGGTAACCCACGGCCGACGGCATGCGGCCGAGCAGTGTCGACACCTCGGAACCCGCCTGGGTGAAGCGGAAGATGTTGTCGATGAACAGCAGTACGTCCTGGCCGGCCTCGTCGCGGAACCACTCCGCCATCGTCAGCGCGGACAGCGCCACCCGCATACGGGTGCCGGGCGGCTCGTCCATCTGACCGAACACCAGCGCGGTGTCTTTGAGCACGTCGGCTTCTTTGAGCTCGACCCAGAGGTCGTTGCCCTCGCGGGTGCGCTCGCCCACGCCGGCGAAAACCGAAGTACCACCGAAGTTTCGGGCGATACGGTTGATCATCTCCTGGATGAGCACCGTCTTGCCCACGCCGGCACCGCCGAACAGCGCGATCTTGCCACCGCGCACGTACGGGGTGAGCAGGTCGACGACCTTGAGACCGGTTTCGAGCATCTCGGTGCGGGGCTCGAGCTCTTCGAACGCCGGGGGCTTGCGGTGGATCGACCAGTGCTCGAAGTCCTCGCCGTAGCCCGGCTTGTCCAGACAGTCTCCGAGCGCGTTGAAGACGTGACCCTTCACCTCTTGGCCGACCGGTACCGAGATCGGCTTGCCGCTGTCGGTCACCTCGACGCCGCGGACCAGGCCGTCGGTGGGCTGCAACGAAATGGTGCGAACCAGGTTGTCGCCCAGGTGCTGTGCGACCTCCAGCGTGAGGGTCTTCTTGAGTTCCTCGAACGTGATCTCGGCGTTGAGCGCGTTGAACAGTTCCGGTACGGATCCACGGGGGAACTCGACGTCGACCACGGGCCCGGTGATTCGTACCACGCGGCCGCTGGTCTCGGAGTTGGTGGACTTATCGGTCTTTTCTGTTGCTTCGGTAGTAGCAGCCATGTTTTTTCTTCTTCCTCGTGTGCTACTCGGCGTCGGCGAGTGCGTTTGCACCGCCGACGATTTCGCTGATCTCTTGGGTGATCTGAGCCTGCCGCTCGCGGTTCGCCATCAGCGTCAGCTCTTTGATCAGGTCGTCCGCGTTGTCGGTCGCCGACTTCATCGCTCGTTGGCGCGACGCGAGCTCCGATGCCGCCGATTCGAGTAGCGCGGCGTAGACGCGGGTCGTCACATACCGCGGCAGCAACGACTCGAAAAGCGTTGTCGCGTCTGGCTCGAACGAATACAGCGTATGAAGTTCCTCGGTGTCCTCGACATATTCCACGACCAGCGGGGCGATGCGGTGGGCCACCGCTGCCTGCGACATCATCGACTTGAACTCCGAGTAGACGATGTGCAGTTCGTCCACGCCTTGGTTGTCCGATGACTCGTCGTCGCCCGCACCCTTCATGAACGTCTCGACGAGAGTCGAAGCGATCTCGGCGGCGTTTTCGTAGCTGGGTTGCTCGGAGAAGCCCGTCCACGATTCGGTGATGTCCCAGTTGCGGAACTTGAAGTAGTTCAGCGCCTTCCGGCCGACCGTGTACACGACCGGCGTCTTGCCTTCCTCCCTCAGCAGCGAGAACAACTCCTCGGCCCGGCGGAAGATGCTGGAGTTGTACGCCCCGCACAATCCGCGGTCGGAGGACACCACCAGAACGCCGGCCCGCTTGGGTTCTTCTCTCTCGACCAGCAGAGGGTGATCGAGGGCGGCTTCGGACGACAGCGTGGTCAACATCGCGGTGATCTGAAACGCATAGGGCCTAGCGGCTTCCAGCCGAGCCTGCGCCTTACCGATGCGCGATGTCGCGATCATCTCCTGGGCCTTGGTGATCTTTTTGATCGACCCTGCCGAACGAATTCGACCGCGTAGTTCGCGAAGTGTTGCAGCCATTGTTAGCTACTTCTTGTCCTTACCGCTCTTGGAGTCCTTCTTGTCCTTCGGCTTCTCCTTCTTGACCTGAACCGACTCCTTTTCGAGATCCTCCTCGTCCAAAGGCTCGACGTGCTCGTCGGGCACCACCGATCCACCGCCGGTGGCAGCGAAGCCCTTCTTGAAGTTGTTGATGATCTCGGTCAGCTGGTTCTCGCCCTCTTCGGAGAGCTTTCCGCTGTCGCGGACACCGGCCAGGAACTTCTCTTCCGACGCCCGCATGTGGTCCAGCAACTCGGTTTCGAAGCGCCTGACGTCTTCCACCGGCACGGAGTCCAGGTGACCGCCGGTGCCCAGGAAGATCGAAACCACCTGCTCCTCAACCGGCATGGGCTGGTATTGCGGTTGCTTGAGCAGCTCAACCAGCCGTTCACCGCGCTCCAGCTGCGCCTTGGACGTCGCGTCCAGGTCCGAAGCGAAGGCCGCGAACGACTCGAGTTCGCGGTACTGCGACAGGTCCAGACGCAGCGACCCGGCCACCTCTTTCATGGCCTTGATCTGCGCCGCACCGCCCACGCGGGACACCGACACACCAACGTTGATGGCCGGCCGCACACCCTGGTTGAACAGGTCGGACTCCAGGAAGCACTGGCCGTCGGTGATCGAGATGACGTTGGTCGGGATGTAGGCCGAGATGTCGTTCGCCTTGGTCTCGATGATCGGCAGACCGGTCAGCGAGCCACCCCCGAGGTCGTCGGAGAGCTTCGCGCAGCGTTCCAACAGCCGCGAGTGCAAGTAGAACACGTCACCGGGGTAGGCCTCGCGACCCGGCGGGCGGCGCAGCAGCAGCGAGATCGCGCGGTACGCCTCGGCCTGCTTGCTCAGGTCGTCGAAGACGATCAGCACATGCTTGCCGTCGTACATCCAGTGCTGGGCGATCGCCGAACCCGTGTACGGCGCAAGCCATTTGAAGCCGGCGGAGTCGGAAGCCGGGGCAGCGACGATGGTGGTGTAGTCCATCGCGCCACCCTCTTCGAGCGCCCGACGGACCGAGGCGATCGTGGTGCCCTTCTGGCCGATCGCCACATAGACGCAGCGGACCTGCTTCTTCTCGTCGCCGCTCTCCCAGTTCTCGCGCTGATTGAGGATGGTGTCGACGCAGACGGCGGTCTTGCCGGTCTTGCGGTCGCCGATGATCAGCTGCCGCTGACCACGACCGATCGGGGTCATCGCGTCGATGGCCTTGATGCCGGTCTGCAGCGGCTCGCTCACGCTTTGCCGCTGCACCACGGACGGCGCCTGGATCTCCAGCGCGCGGCGCGTGTCGGTGTCGATGTCTCCCCGGCCGTCGATGGGGTGGCCGAGCGGGTTGACGACGCGGCCCAGGAACGCGTCGCCGACGGGGACGGACAGGACCTCGCCGGTGCGCTTGACCTGTTGGCCCTCTTCGATTTTCTCGAAGTCACCCAAGATCACCGCGCCGACGCTGTGCTCGTCAAGGTTCAGCGCGACGCCCAGGACACCACCCGGGAACTCGAGCAGCTCCTGGGTCATGACGGAGGGCAGGCCTTCGACGTGCGCGATGCCGTCCCCGGCCTCGACGACGGTACCGACCTCTTCGCGGGAGGTGTCGGAGGTGAAAGAGCCTACATACTCCTCGATGGCGCTCTGGATGTCATCAGCGGAGATTGTCAACTCGGCCATGGCTTTTCGTCTTCCTACTTGATCTTCGTTCGCGTGTGGTTGTGGTAGGTGGTTGGTGTCAGTCCGGCAGTTGCGCCTTCGCTGCGGCGAGGCGAGAAGCGAGTGTCCCGTCAATCACTTCGTCTGCCACGGAGATGAGCAGACCGCCGAGCAGTTCGTCGGAGACCTGCAGCTGCACCGTCACCGGATGGCCGTAGATACGGCCGAGCACGTCGGTGAGGCGAGATCGTTGGGCGTCGCTGAGTTCGGCCGCCGCACTGACCCGCGCGACGATCTCGCCGCGGCGCGCCACCGCGACTTTCGCCAGGAACTGGAAGGCCTCCTCGGCGGACTCGCCCCTGAGCAGTTGGACGGTTTGGGTCAGCAGCGCCACGACGATCGGGTCGACCCGGGCGCTGGCACTGTCAAGAACCTTGCGAAGCAGGTCGATTCGGCCTTCAACCGGAACGCCGTAGTCGCCCAACAGGATCCCGAGCCGGGGCTGTGCGTCCAGGATGCGGGAGAACCGGAACAACTGGTCTTCCACGTCGTCGACCTTGTCCTCGCGTTCGGCGACCTCGAGCAAGGCCTGGCGCGAGATGTGCTCGATCGCGTCGCCCAAATCGGAGTTGGCCGACCAACGCTCCGAGACGGCCATCCGCAGAACGTCGAGCGTGGCATCGGCGACCTTGCCCGAGACCAGCCGCTCGATCAGCCGGATCCGGGGCGCCGCATCCTCGGCGGGCACGGTCAGGTACCGGGTGACAACGATCTCCCGGTCCAGCATTTCGGCGACCGAAACCAGCTCGGCGGACAGGCTGGAAAGCGCCTTATTGTCAAGGTTTTTGGCTATGTCGCTGAACCGCTCCGCCAGGCTGGCAACCGCCACCCGACTGGCGGAGCGCATCTTCGCCAGCAGCGGGTATTGGACCTCCGCGGGTGCCGGGGCCATCGCTTCGAGGTCGTCCAGGAAGCGATCGACGGTACCCGCTTGTTGCGCGGGGTCGGCGACGTAGTTACGCACCAGCTCGCCCGCCTGACGCACCGCCTCGTGACCGAGCTCCAGGCGAAGCTGGCGGCTCAGCTGGGTGCGCAGCAGGTCGGCCTGGCGGGCACCCTGCGCGGTGATGCGTTCGGACTCGACGCCGGCCTGGGTCCGGAACTGTTCGGCGATGCGGCCGGCGTCCGTCTCGGCTTCTTCGACGAGCCGCTCGGCTTCGGTCTTGGCGGATTCCACCGCATTGCTGTGCGCCGTGGTCGACTCGCTCAACCGATCTGCCGCTGCCGCAGAGTCTTTCAGCTGTTGGCGCACGGTCTCTTGGCGGGCGGCCATCAGACGGCGTACCGGCGGCACGACGTAACGCATGACCAAAAGCACGATGGCCGCGAAACCGATCAACTGCCCGATGAATGTCGACATACGCGATTACCGTCCAGATTTCCCGGTTGCCGATGTTGCCGCGGTGGCCGGGGCCACTTCGACGCCGAGGATCCGGCTGGCCAGCGTCGCCGACATGGCCGCCACGTTGGCGCGCAGATCCAGCTCCACGGCGTCTCTCTCCCGCTTGAGTTGCTCGGAGGCCATTTGCAACGTCGACATCACCTGTTGCTCGGCACTGGCGCGCGCGTCTTCGACCACCTTACGGCCCTCGGCGCGGGCATTGTCGCGCAGCGACGACGCCTTAACCCGCGCCTCCGTCAGGGCCTCTTCGTAGTCGGCCTTGGCGGCGTCGAACTGCTCGGCCGCCTTCTTGTTGTCGGCGGCCGTCTTGGCAACCATGGCGTCGCGTTCGCGCAACACCCGCATGACCGGCGGCACGACGAAGGTGCCGATGACGGCCAGCACAATCAAGAAGATGGCCAGCACGAAGAAGAAGGTGCCGTTGGGAACGAGGAAGTTGTTGCCTCCCTCTGCCACAACCTGGCTGGATGCCAGAACGCTCAGACTCGCGTCACCCATCACAGCGAACTAGGTGCCGACGGGTGTGGCGAAGACGAACAGCGCCATGAACGCCAGGTTGATGAAGTAGGCCGCCTCGACCAGACCGACGGTGATGAAGAACGGCGTGAACAGCCGGCCTTGCGCCTCGGGTTGCCGGGCGATGCCGGAGACCAGCGCGTTACCGGCGATACCGTCACCGATACCGGCGCCGATCGCGCCACCGCCCATGATGAGTCCACCGCCGATGAGCGCAGCGGCAGCGACTTGGGGGTCCAGAGCCATTCTTATCCTCCTTGATAGCTGGTAGCGGTCTACCAGGCCTCTGTAATGGTGTGTGGGACAAAGCGATTCATGGTGGACTCAGTCATGATGTTCCTCGATCTCCATGGCTTGGCTGAAGTAGAGGATGGTCAAGATCGAGAAGATGAACGCCTGGATCGCCCCGACGAACAGGTCGAAGGCCTTCCAGATCGCGTTGGGCGCCCACATGATGTACGGCGGGAAGAGCGCGATCAGCGCGACCAGGATGCCGCCGGCGAAGATGTTGCCGAAAAGTCGGAGCGACAACGAGATCGGCTTGGCGAGCTCTTCGACGAGGTTGATCGGGGCCAGGAACGCCACGTGACCCTTGAGCACGGCGAGCGGGTGGCCGACGATGCCGCGGCGCCAGATGCCCGCCACGTGATAGCAGACGAACACGAAGAGGGCCAGCGCCAGAACGTAGTTGATGTCCGCGGCCGCCGACTTCAGCAGTTCGGTGGTGTGCCCGGACTTGTCGGTGTACTGCAGCGGGAGCACCGACAGCCAGTTGGAGATCAGGATGAACACGAAGATGGTGACGGCCAGCGGCAACACGAACGGCGCGATCCGCATCCCGACCGCACTCTCGATCTGATCGCGCATCTGGACGGTGATGGCCTCCCAGAACAGCTGCACACCGCTGGGGACCCCGGTGGAAGTGATCTTCGCCCGCAGGAAGAAGGCGAGCGCCAGCACGATCACCGCGGCGATCGCGGTCGACAGGATTGTGTCGGTGTTGACCGTAAGCCCGAGCCATTTGGCCTGGTTGTGCTCACCAACTTCGATCGCGGCGGCCAGGAACGTCGTCTCAGTCATCGCTGCTGCCTCTTCCTTCCGTTCCTTCCGCTCCCGCCGTCAAGCCGCCTCCGTCCGCGGGATGGGCGTCCGCCCAGTCACCGGCACGCAGCTTCTTCCAGACCGGAAGCGCCGTCGATGCCACTAACAAGACCTGGAAAAGCGCCAGCCCGAACACGACACCCAAGCCGGCGGGCCGGAAAATGTAGGCGATGATCAGCCCGATGATCGTGATGATGGCAAGCCGGGTAGCAGAATTGAGCGCCATCGTGCTTTTCAGCGGGTGCTCTTTCGCGGTGATCGACGCGACCGAACGGCGCACCAGAAGGGCGTTGAGCAAACCGAGCAGCAGCCCGACGCCGAAGAAGACCCCGACCATCAGGTGACCGGTCAAGCCGGCGACGACGACTGCCACCGCAGTGACCGCAATGCTGAGGACGAACAGGCGGACCGGGCGGAAGGCAACAGAGGGAAACACCAACGGCGCGTCCTGCGCTGGTGTCGTCACTGCAGCACCTCAATCCCAAGTTGGTGAAGCGGGAGTCCCCCGACCGACTGATCGGTGGCCCGCCGAGCGTATCGCACGTCACAGTGGAATCACCCAAGGGGTATCTCCCGACGTGAATCCCCAGCCGACCCAATCGGATCTGCGTCCGATGGACCGGCATTCTGTGCGGCTTTTTGGGGTTCTACCTGCACCGTACCATATGGAGAACGCCACTACTACTAGCTGTCGTAGTCCTCGTCTGCGTACTCGTCCCGACGGCGCAGGAGTGGGATCGCCGTCGCGATGCCGGCGACCACGATCGCGCCCAGCATCACCGCGGCGGTATCGCGGGGATTGAAGAAGATCGTGCTGGCGGCGCCGAACGCGACGATGCCGACCCAGAGGTAGATCAGCAACACCACCCGGCGGTGCGAATGGCCGATCTGCAGCAACCGGTGGTGCAGGTGCATCTTGTCGGGGCTGAACGCGCTGCGGCCCGCGCGGGTGCGACGCACGATCGCCAGCAGCAAATCGAGCATCGGCACGAACATGACGGCGACCACCAGCAGGAACGGCGACAGCAGCGCGAACACGTCGCGCGCACCGTAGGCGTTTTGCGAGACGGGGCCGGCGGCGGTGGTGGAGGCCGCGGCGAGCATCAAGCCGATCAGCATCGACCCCGAGTCGCCCATGAAGATCTTGGCGCGGTGGAAGTTGTGCGGCAGGAAGCCCAGACAAGCCCCCGCGAGCACGACGGAGATCACGGCGGGCGGATAGAAGAGGACATCGCCGCCATGATCACGCAGCAGGCCGACCGAGAACATGCAGATCGCCAGCGCGGTGATCAGTCCGAGCCCCGCGGCCAGTCCGTCGAGTCCGTCGACGAAGTTCATCGCGTTGACGATGGACACCGTGAGCGCCAGCGTGAGCAGGATCGACGAGGCTTGGTCCAGCACGATGGTGCCGACACCGCCGATCGGGATGTAGAGGACGCTCCAGGCCACGCCCATGGTGACCAGCACGCTGGCGGCGGTGATCTGGCCGGCGAACTTCGTCAGAGCGTCGAGCCCCCAACGATCGTCGATGAGGCCGATGCCCATGATCACCGCGCCGGCCACCAGCACCGCCGGCATACCCGTCGAATAGACGAACCCGCGGGTGAGCGCCGGAAGCTGGGACGCCAGGAAGACCGCCGAAAGGACGCCGAGGAACATCGCCAATCCGCCCATGCGGGGGGTCGGGGTCACGTGTACGTCACGTTCCCGCGGATAGGCAACCGCACCCAGCCGGGTGGCGAGCACGCGCACGGGACCGGTGGCGAAGTACGTGATGATGGCCGCGGTCAGTCCAACGAGTGCAAGCTCGCGCAGCGGGACACCGGTGCCGCGGTCGGCCAGGGCGAGCAAACCACTGGCAAGGTCGGTTACGTCGCTGGACACGTCGAGACCGTACTGCACCAACCTGGCAACCAGAGAACCGCTCGGGTTAGGCCTGGGCGGTCAGGCTTTCGGGGTCCACGCCGAGCACTTCCGCGATCCGTTCGGCGCTCACCGGGCCGGGCCGCAGGATCCGCGCGGCGGGACCGGTGAGGTCGACGATCGTGGAGGCGGCCTGCTGCTCGGCCGTCCCCGCGTCGAGATAGACGTCGACGAGATCGCCGAGCTGACTACGGGCCTCGCCGGCATCCACCGCGGGCGGACGGCCGGACACGTTCGCGCTGGACACCGCCATGGGCCCGACTTCGCGCAACAGCTCGATGGCGACCGGGTGCAGCGGCATCCGCAGCATCACGGTGCCGCGTGCATCGCCGAGGTCCCACTGCAGCGACGGCGCCTGCGTCACCACCAGGCTCAAAGCGCCCGGCCAGAATGCGCGGATCAGGTCGCGCGCCCCGTCCGGCATGGTGTAGACGAGACCCTCGATGGTGTGCCACGAGCCGACCAGCACGCCGACCGGCATATCGCGTCCCCGCCCCTTCGCCGACAGCAGGGCGGCCACGGCGGCGCTGTTGAAAGCGTCGGCGCCGATGCCGTAGACGGTGTCGGTCGGCATGACGACCAATCGGCCACCCTTTAGCGCCCCTGCCGCCGAGGCGATTCCGCGCGAACGTTGGTCGGGATCGGAGCAGTCGAAGACTTCAGTCATCAGCGCCGCTCCTTCTGCGGGCGGTGACGAACCTCGACCGGCCGGCCAGGTCATGACGGGCCGTGACGTCGTCGAAAAGCCCTGTCTCACAGATCAACTCGATGGTCTGCCGGGACGTCGTGTCGTCATGTTCGACGGCAAAGATGCCGCCCGGGCGAAGCCAGCGTCCGGCCAGGCGGACGATGGGGCCGATCACCGCCATCCCGTCGGGGCCGCCGAACACCGCATGACGTGGATCGTGTTGGGCGACTTCGGGTCCCACCGCCGCCGCGTCGGGAACGTAGGGCGGATTGGCCACCACCAAGTCGACTCCGCCGTCCAGTTCGGGAAGCAGTCCACGGGCTGTGACGTCAGCCCGCAGGAGTTCGACCGGGGTGCCCGCCGCGTTGCGACGCGCGTACTCGAGGGCCGTCCCGGAGTCATCGATGCCGATGATCCGCGCCGTGGGGTGGTGCTGGGCCAGCGCCACCGCCAATGCGCCTGAACCGGTGCACAGATCGACGATGACGGGCCGGGTGGGGAGGCGCTGTTCGGTCACCCACGCCAAGAGGGCCTCGGTTTCCGGGCGCGGGATGAAGACGCCGGGGCCGACGTGCAACATCAGCGGTCCGAACGCGGCTGCGCCGGTGAGATGCTGCAGGGGCACCCGCCGGGAGCGTGCGGCCACGACATCGCGGTAACGACCGAGGAAGTCGTCGCCGGGCGAGTCGAGCAAGGCCAGCCGGCCGCGCTCGGTGCCGGTCAGGTGCGCGGCGAGCTCCTCGGCGTCCCAGCGGGCGGAATCGATTCCCGCTTCGGCGAGCGTCGCCGTAGCGGAGTCGATCGCGCGCCGCAACGTACTCATGCCTGTTGCAACCGGGATTGCCTGTCGGCGGCACCCAACGCGTCGAACATCGCGTCCAGGTCCCCGTCGAGTACTTGATCGAGATTGTGTGCCTTGTAACCGATTCGGTGGTCGGTGATCCGGTTCTCCGGGAAGTTGTAGGTGCGAATGCGTTCGCTGCGGTCGACGGTCCGGATCTGGCTGGCCCGGTCGGCCGACGCGTCGGCCAGCGCCTGCTCTTCGGCCAAAGCCTGCAGGCGGGCGGCCAGCACCTGCAACGCCCGCGTCTTGTTCTGCAGCTGTGAGCGTTCGTTCTGGCACGTGACCACGATGCCGGTGGGCAGGTGCGTGATTCGCACCGCGGAGTCGGTGGTGTTCACCCCCTGCCCGCCCTTGCCGGACGAGCGGTACACGTCGATGCGCAGATCCGACTCGTCGATCTGCACCTCGCCCACTTCTTCTGGCTCGGGATAGACCAATACGCCCGCCGCCGAAGTGTGTACGCGGCCTTGGGATTCCGTCACGGGGACGCGCTGCACGCGGTGCACCCCGCCCTCGAACTTCATGCGCGACCACACTCCGTCGGCGGAGTCGCCCTTGCTGGCGATACTGAGCGTCGCGTCCTTATAGCCACCAAGGTCCGACGTCGTCTCGTCCAGCACGGTCACGTTCCAGCCGTGCCGCTCGGCGTAGCGGATGTACATCCTGGCCAGATCCGCCGCGAACAAAGCCGATTCCTCGCCGCCCTCGCCGGATTTGACCTCGAGGACGATGTCGTCGGCGTCATGCGGGTCGCGCGGGGCCAGCATGTCGGTGAGTTGGGTGTCCAGCTCGGCGACCCGTGATTCCAGTTCGGGCACCTCGTTGGCGAACGACTCGTCGTCGGCGGCCAACTCGCGCGCCGCCTCCAGGTCACCGCGCGCCGACTCCAACTTGCGATACGTCGCGACGATCGGAGCCAATCGGGCGAACCGGCGGCCGGCTTTGCGCGCCTCGGCGGGATTGCTGTGCAGGTCGGGATCCGCCAGCCGTTGTTCGAGCTCGGCGTGTTCGGCCAGCAGCACATCAATGGTCTGCACCGGCTGCGTCACATCTCACCTCCTGCCCGTTCAGCCCCGCGTTCTCATTTGCCGTAAACGCAAACCGACGCCCGGCCTGTGCTCTCGCACAGTTCGGGCGTCGGCAACGCAGCTATTTGTCGGTGTTGTCCGCACCCTTGCGCTTGCCGTACCGCTTCTCGAAGCGCGCCACACGGCCACCGCTGTCCAGAATCTTCTGCTTGCCGGTGTAGAACGGGTGGCACTGCGAGCACACCTCGACGACGATGTTGCCGCCCGGCTTCGTGCTGCGGGTCTGGAACGTGTTTCCGCACCCGCAGTGCACGGTGGTCTCCGCGTAAGCGGGATGAATGTCAGATTTCATGCTGTCCTCTTCGATCTTGTCGAGCACCGATTATGCCGGGTCAACCGCTGTTCTCCCAAACAACGGGGTACCCGTCGGCATTCCCGGCGCCTGGGTTGCCGCGAGACATAAACCATGGCGGGGTTTGCCGGCGTGTCGTCTGCGTGGTTTAAGTGTCGCGGTGACGACACGCCGTAGAACGCGCCCCGCGGTCAGTCGTTGTCCATCGATCCCGGTGTCGTCTTGGATACCTGCACCAGGAACTCGTAGTTGTTCTTGGTCTTGCGCAGCTGCGACATCAGCAGGTCGATGGCCTGGTGAGAGTCCAGACCCGACAGCACGCGGCGCAGCTTGTGCACGATCGCGAACTCGTCCGGCGAGAGCAGCAGCTCGTCCTTGCGGGTACCGGAGGGGTTCACGTCGACCGCCGGGAAGACCCGTCGTTCGGAGATCTTGCGGTCCAGCTTGAGCTCGGCGTTACCGGTGCCCTTGAACTCCTCGAAGATGACGGTGTCACCGGTGGACCCGGTCTCGACCATTGCCGTGGCAATGATCGTCAGCGATCCGCCTTCCTCGATGTTTCGTGCGGCACCCAGGAAACGCTTGGGCGGGTACAGCGCGGTCGAGTCGACACCACCGGACAGGATCCGGCCCGACGCGGGCGACGCGTTGTTGTAGGCGCGGCCCAGACGGGTGATCGAGTCGAGTAGCACCACCACGTCTTTGCCCTGCTCAACGAGCCGCTTGGCGCGCTCGATGGCCAGTTCGGCGACGGAGGTGTGGTCCGACGGCGGCCGGTCGAAGGTCGAGGCGATGACCTCACCCTTGACGGAACGCGTCATGTCGGTGACCTCCTCGGGGCGCTCATCGACGAGCACGACCATGAGGTGGCATTCCGGGTTGTTCCTGGTGATCGCGTTGGCGATGTCCTGCAGGATGGTCGTCTTACCGGCCTTCGGCGGCGAAACGATCAGGGCGCGCTGGCCCTTACCGATCGGCATGATCAGGTCGATGACCCGGGTGGTCAGCCGGTCCGGGGTGGTTTCCAGGCGAAGCCGCTGGTTCGGGTAGAGCGGCGTCAGCTTGGAGAAATCGGGGCGCTTTTTCGCGTCCTCGACCGGCCCGCCGTTGACACTGTCCAGGCGGACCAGCGGGTTGAACTTCTGACGCTGGTTGGGCTGTTCGCCGTCCTTCGGCACGCGGACCGCGCCGGTCACCGCGTCGCCGCGGCGCAGGCCGTTCTTGCGCACCATGTTCATGGACACGTAGACGTCGTGCGGACCGGCCAGGTAACCGGAGGTGCGGACGAACGCGTAATTGTCGAGAACGTCAAGGATTCCGGCGACCGGCTGCACGACGTCGTCCTCGCGCAGTTCGGTGTCGCCGCCCTCGCCGGACCGCTCACCGCGACGCCTGCGATCGCGGAAGCGGCGACCACGCCTGCCTCCACGACCCTCGCCGTCGTCGTCCTGCTGGTTCGAGCCGCCACGAGGCTGCTGGCCGCCCGAGCCCTGCTGATCACCGCTTTGCTCGCTGCCGGAGTCCTGGCCGCGCTCGTCGCTCTGGTTGTCGCGCTTGCCGCCCTGGCGGGTGTGGTCCTCGCCGGTCGCATTGCCCTCGCGGTTGCGTGAGCGCTCGCCATCCGCTTCGTCGGCGGTGCGGGCTGATCCCGGCTCGCGGGAGGCGCTGCGCCGTTCGCGGCGGGGCGCCTCGGTTGTCGAACCGTTCTGGTGGTCCTCGCCGGAAGGCGCTTCGGCGCCGGCGGCCTCGGACTTGGCGCCGTCCTCGGGGGTGGCAGGGGCGGAAGTCCCGTTGGACTGTCCCCTGGTTTCCTTTATGGCGGCGATGAGTTCGTTCTTGCGCATGCCCGACGTTCCCTTGACGCCGACCTCGTTAGCCAACGCGCGCAATTCGGGAAGCACCATGGTCGACAGCGAGCCAACCGTGGCTTTGGTTTTGACATCGGGTGTGTCTGGGGTCACAGCGCTCGGCACCTCGTTGCTTTCGGTGCTCGCGTCAGCCGTGAACAGGTCCGTATCGGTCACGGATTTCCTTTCTTCCCCCGCTGATCAGGTCATCCGGGGGGTTCGTTGCATTCAGCCAAATCGCCGAGTGCGCCCAAATATCGACTCTGCAACGGTGATCGCCTTAATCGGCGGAGTAAGCGGCGAACCTCGTCCACGAGAAGAATTGGTGTTGTCCTAGCGGCAAGGCAGTATGTATGCAGATGCAGATGCTGCGATTGCTGGACGGGTCCGAGGATAGCCCGCATCCTGCCTGGAAGCAAGCAAACCCTCCGGCCACGCTGTGGATCAACCAGGGACTGTGACTCCCGGGCTCCAGCGAACTCCTTCGCCGGCGGTCATCTCAGTGAGGGCAAATCCGTTCGCGGCCCCGTACTCCAGCACTTCCGTGGGTAACTCCTGCGCAATGCTCAGCGCAATCAGCGCCGGACCGGCCCCCGAAAGTGTCGCTGCCACGTTATGACGCCGCAACAGTCGCAAATATTCCGCGGAGGCCGGCATCGCGGGAGCGCGCTGCGGTTGATGGAGCACATCCTCGGTGGCCGGCATGAGCATGTCCGGACGTTCGCTCAACGCCACCACCAGCAAGGCGGCGCGGCTGACGTTGAACCGGGCGTCCTCGTGACTCACCTGGGCGGGCAATAACACCCGGGTCTCCGCGGTCAACGAGCGCTCCTGGGGTATCGCGCAGTACAGCCGGATGTCCGGGTGGAGGCGCACGGGCACCGCGGAATACCGGGGACGGTCACCGGAGCGGTCGATCCAGGAGACCACCGCACCACCCAGCACGGCCGCCGCGGCGTTGTCGGGGTGGCCCTCGAACTCAGAGGACAGCTGGATCAGCTGGGCATCGCTCAGCGGTTTCCAATCCGTCTGCGCCACAAGACCATTGGCCGCAGCCAGGCCTCCGACCACGGCCGCCGCGGAAGAGCCCAGACCGCGGGAGTGCGGAATGGCATTGCGGCAGCGGACCACCAGGCCCGGGGCGTGGACGCCCACGGCGCGCAGTCCGCATTCCACGGCGCGCACCACCAGGTGTTCGGGGCCCCGCGGCACCTGTTCGGCACCCTCCCCTTCGACCAGCACGACCAGGCCGGAATCCGTTGTCTCCACGACGATCTCATCGCAGAGGCTCAGCGCCAAACCGATGCTGTCGAAACCGGGACCGAGGTTGGCACTGGACGCCGACACCACGGCGCTCGCTACCAGCCCGGCGGGCAGCATCTGGCTCACCGACAGGTTCTCATTCAGGAGAGCCCCAGCTTCTCGACGACGAGCACCGGATCAACCGGCAGCGGGGAGACGGTCGGCATGTCCTTCAGCGCCGTGTCGGGGTCCTTGAGGCCATTGCCGGTCACCGTACACACCACGGTCGATCCGCGCGCGACCCAACCGTCGTCAACGGCCTTGAGCAGACCCGCGATGCTGGCCGCCGAGGCGGGCTCGACGAAGACGCCTTCACTTTCGGCCACCAGGTGATACGCCGCGAGGATCTCCTCGTCGGTGGCGGCCAGAAACCGTCCGTTGGACTGCTGCTGCGCGTTGACCGCGGCCGCCCACGAGGCGGGCGCGCCGATCCGTATCGCGGTCGCGATCGTCTCGGGGTTGCTGACCGGGGCGCCGTGTACTAG
Source organism: Mycobacterium sp. E3251 (assembly GCF_001666835.1). Taxonomy (GTDB): domain Bacteria; phylum Actinomycetota; class Actinomycetes; order Mycobacteriales; family Mycobacteriaceae; genus Mycobacterium. Next base: position 105,422 of record NZ_LZJF01000201.1, read on the forward strand.
TGGCGCGGCGCCGGCCGCCTGGGTGCCCAGCATCCGGGGCAGCTTGTCGATCACGCCGTCCTGGTGGTACTCGGTGTAGCCCTTCCAGTACGCGGTGATGTTGCCCGCGTTGCCCACCGGAAGAGCGTGCACGTCCGGCGCGGCACCCAGCGCGTCGACGATCTCGAACGCCGCCGTCTTCTGGCCCTCGATGCGGACCGGGTTGACGGAGTTGACCAACGCGATCGTCGGGAAGTCGGCGGCCATTTTGCGAGCCAGTTCCAGGCAGTCGTCGAAGTTGCCGTCGATCTGAATGATCTTGGCGCCGTGCATGACCGCCTGCGCCAGCTTGCCCATCGCGATCTTGCCCTGCGGGATGAGCACCGCGCAGGTGATGCCCGCCCGTGCGGCGTATGCCGCCGCCGACGCCGAGGTATTGCCGGTCGAGGCGCACAACACGGCCTGTTGGCCCCGCGCCAGTGCGTCGGTGACCGCCATGGTCATGCCCCGGTCCTTGAACGAGCCGGTCGGGTTGAGGCCCTCGACCTTGAGGTGGACCGTGCAGCCGGTCTTTTCCGAGAGACGAGTTGCCGCGATCAGCGGGGTGCCGCCCTCGAGCAGGGTGACCGGGGTCCAGTCGTCGCCGACCGGCAGCCGGTCGCGGTACGCCGCGATCAGTCCGGGCCACGGTTGGTGCACGGCGGTATGCGGGACGCTCATGAACCGGTCTCTTCCAATCGCAGCACACTGGTAACGCCTTGCACGACATCCAAATCCGCCAGCGCATCGACGGTTTCGGAGAGCGCGGCGTCGGTGGCGCTGTGGGTGACCACCACGACACGGGCGCCCACCCGTCGCCCGCCCTCGTCGGACACGCCCTCCTGCCGGACCTCGGCGATGCTCACCTCGCGCTTGGCGAATTCGGCTGCCACCGTGGACAACACTCCGGGCTTGTCGGCGACGTTCATGCTGACGTAGTAGCGGGTGTTGATGAAACCCATTGGGGCGATGGGAAGCTGGGCGTACTTGGATTCTTTCGGCCCGCGGCTGCCCAGCACCCGGTTGCGGGCGGCCATCACCAAGTCACCGGTGACCGCGGATGCGGTGGGTGCGCCACCGGCGCCCTGCCCGTAGAACATCAGCCGACCGGCCGCCTTGGCCTCGACCACCACGGCGTTGAACGCCCCGTTGACGGTGGCCAACGGGTGCGACAACGGCACCAGCGCCGGGTAGACGCGGGCCGAGACCCGTTCCTGTCCATCGTCGCCCGGGATGCGCTCGCAGATGGACAGCAGCTTGATGGTGCAGCCCAGCGACCGCGCGGAGACGAAGTCGGCCGGGGTGATTTTGGTGATGCCCTCGCGATAGACGTCGTCGGCGGTGACTCGGGTGTGAAAGGCGATCGATGCCAGGATCGCGGCTTTGGCCGCGGCGTCGTAGCCTTCGACGTCGGCCGTGGGATCGGCCTCGGCGTAGCCCAGCGCGCTCGCCTCGGCCAGCGCGGTCTGGTAGTCGGCGCCGGTGCTGTCCATTGCGGACAGGATGTAGTTGGTGGTGCCGTTGACGATGCCGGCGACCCGCAGCACGGTGTCACCCGCCAGCGACTGGGTAAGCGGGCGGATGACCGGGATCGCACCGGCAACCGCCGCCTCGAAATACAGGTCGACGTGGGCGTTTTCGGCGGCCTGCGCCAATTCCCCGGTGGAGGTCGCCAGCAGCGCCTTGTTCGCCGTGACGACGGATTTGCCGTGCTCGAGCGCGCGCAGGATGGCCTTGCGGGCAGGTTCGACCGGCCCCATCAGCTCCAAGACGATGTCGACGTCCTCGCGGGAGACGAGTTCCTCGATGTTGTCGGTGAGCAACTCGATCGGGACACCGCGGTCGGCGGCGACCCGCCGCACTCCGACGCCGCGCAACACCAGCGGCGCGCCCACCCGAGCCGCGAGGTCGTCGGCGCTGTCCTCGATGATGCGGACAACTTCGCTTCCGACGTTGCCGAACCCGAGTACCGCTACGCCGACCGGCTTTTCGTCACTGGGCACAGTTCACCTCACTTCCAGACTCAATAGATCGTCAACCGTCTCGCGGCGCAGGATCAGGCGGGACCGCCCCGCGCGTACCGCCACCACCGCCGGCCGGCAGATCATGTTGTAGCGGCTCGACAGCGAATAGCAGTACGCGCCGGTCGCCGCGACCCCGAGCAGGTCACCGGGCCGAAGGTCGTCGGGCACCCACGCGTCGCGCACCACGATGTCACCGGTCTCGCAATGCTTTCCGACGATCCGCGCCAGCGTCGCCGGTGCGTCGCTGTCGCGCGAGACGAGCCGTGCGTCGTACTGCGCGTCATAGAGCGCGGTGCGAATGTTGTCGCTCATCCCGCCGTCGACGCTGACATAACGGCGTTGGGCTGTGCTGCTCACGTCGACGTCCTTGACGGTGCCCACCTCATACAGGGTGATGGTTCCGGGCCCGGCGATGGCACGTCCGGGCTCCACCACCAGCCTCGGGGTGGGCAGCCCCACGGCCGCCGACTCGTTGCCGACGATGGCCGTCAGCTTGGCCGCCAGTTCGGCCACCGGCGGCGGGTCGTCGGTTCCCAGGTATGAAATCCCCAGTCCCCCACCGAGATCTACGGTCGAAATCTGCCCCGTCTTGTCGACGCCGAATTCGCCGACGATTTGCTGCAGCAATCCGATGACGCGATGCGCGGCGACCTCGAAACCGTCGACGTCAAAGATCTGGGAGCCGATGTGGCTGTGCAGGCCCACCAGTCGCAGGTGGTCGGTGGCGAACACCCGGCGCACCGCGGCCATCGCCGCGCCGCTGGCCACCGACAGTCCGAACTTCTGGTCTTCGTGTGCCGTGGAGATGAACTCGTGCGTGTGCGCCTCGACCCCGACCGTGAGCCGGACGTAGACATCCTGGACGACGCCGGCCTCCCCCGCGATGGCATCGAGGCGCTCGATTTCGGTCATCGAGTCCAGCACGATCTGCCCGACACCCACTTTGACCGCCGCGGTCAGCTCCGCGACGGATTTGTTGTTGCCGTGGAAGGTGATCCGCTCTGGCGGGAAGTCGGCGTGCAGCGCGACCGCGAGCTCGCCGCCTGTGGACACGTCGAGCGAGAGGCCTTCCTCATCAACCCAGCGCGCGATCTCGCTGCACAGGAAGGCCTTCGCCGCGTAGCAGACGTTGCGCCCACCGCCGAAGGCCGTCGCCAGCTCGCGGCAGCGGGAACGGAAGTCGTCCTCGTCGACGACGAACAGCGGGGTGCCGTACTCCTGGGCGAGCTGGGTCACCGGGATTCCGGCGAGGCTCGCCACACCCGTGTCGTCGCGAATGATGTTGCGCGGCCACACATTCGGCGCGAGCCGCAGCAGCTCGTCGGGGGATTGCGGTCGCGGCGGGCTGTTGGGGGGTCGGGTCTCTTCGGCGTGCCGCGGACCGGCCGGGTGTACGTTCACATTCGCTCCGGAGCGGTGACGCCCAGGATCGTCAGCCCGTTGGCGATGACCTGGCGGGTGGCCTCGCACAGCGCCAGGCGCGCGGTGTGCAGGTCGGTGGGTTGTTCGTCGCCCTGGGGGAGAACACGGCACGAGTCGTAGAACCGGTGGTAGTCGCCGGCCAGGTCTTCCAGGTAGCGGCAGACCCGGTGCGGTTCCCGCAGGGACGCAGCCGTTTCCAGCACGCGGGGGAATTCGCCGATGCTACGCAACAGCGTCCCCTCCTTGTCGTGGCTGAGCAGCTCGAGGTGACCGGTGTCGGGCACCAGGCCGAGTTCGGCGGCGTTGCGGGCCAGCGCCGACAGCCGGGCATGCGCGTATTGCACGTAGTAGACCGGGTTTTCGTTCGAGGCCGACGACCACAGCGCCAGGTCAATGTCGATCGGGGTGTCGACCGAGGAGCGGATGAGGCTGTAGCGCGCCGCGTCGACGCCGATCGCCTCGACCAGGTCGTCGAGCGTGATGACCGTTCCGGCCCGCTTGCTCATCCGGACCGGCGCGCCGTCGCGGACCAGGTTGACCATCTGCCCGATCAGGACCTCGACGGTCGCCGGGTCATCACCGAACGCGGCGGCTACGGCCTTGAGCCGGGCGATGTATCCGTGGTGGTCGGCGCCGAGCATGTAGATGCACAGGTCGAAGCCGCGCTGCCGCTTGTCCAGGTAATAGGCGATGTCACCGGCGATGTAGGCGGGCTTGCCGTCGCTCTTGATCACGACGCGGTCTTTGTCGTCACCAAAAGCGCTGGTGCGCAACCAGCTTGCGCCGTCTTTCTCGTAGATGTTGCCCGTCTCACGCAACCGGGCGATGGCCTGGTCGACCCGGCCGCTGGTGTGCATCGAGTCTTCGTGGGTGTAGACGTCGAAGTCGGTGCCGAACTCGTGCAACGACTCCTTGATGTGGGTGAACATCAGGTCGACGCCGATTGCGCGGAACGTCTCGCGCATGTCGGGGTCGGGCAGGTTCAGCGCGTCGGGCGCCTTCTGCAGCACCTGCGCGGCGATGTCGTTGATGTAGGCGCCGGCATAGCCGTCCTCGGGCGTCGATTCGCCCTTGGCGGCGGCGATCAGCGAGCTGGCGAACCGGTCGATCTGGGCGCCGTGGTCGTTGAAGTAGTACTCGCGCTCGACATCGGCGCCCTGGGTGGCCAGCAGCCGTCCCAAGGCATCGCCGACGGCGGCCCAGCGGGTGCCGCCGATGTGGATGGGTCCGGTGGGGTTGGCCGAGACAAACTCCAGGTTGATCTTGTGGCCGCCCTGCGCGTCGGAGTGGCCGAAGGTGTCGCCGGCGTCGAGGACGGCGTTGACGATCTTGGCCTGCGCCGACGTCTCGAGGCGCAGGTTGATGAATCCGGGCCCGGCCACCTCCGCCGAGGCGACGCCGTCGGCCTGTGCGAGCGCCTCGGCCAGCCATCCAGCCAGTTCACGGGGGTTGGCGCCGACCTTCTTGCCCAGCTGCAGCGCCAGGTTGCTGGCGTAGTCGCCGTGCTCGGGATTACGGGGCCGCTCCACGGTGACCGTCGCCGGCAACGCGGCAGCATCCAGCCCGCGCTCGGCCAGCACCGCGGAGGCGGTGGACTTGAGCAGCTCAGCGAGGTCAGCGGGGGTCACGAGCGTCCATCCTATTGGCTGAGGTGCCCGCGCCCCGAATCCATTGCGGTGACGAAGCGGCCACCAACATGCGCTAGTCTGGCGGGGCCCAATGGCGCAACACCGAAGTCGTAGCGCCCCCGTAGCTCAGGGGATAGAGCGTCTGCCTCCGGAGCAGAAGGCCGCAGGTTCGAATCCTGCCGGGGGCACTCATGTTCTTGCAGGTCAGACGGTATCCGTTAGTCAGCTCGGCTGATGAAAACGCCGTTTCGGGCCTCAGTGTCACTGGCGTCGTGCAGCCGCGTCGGTCGCACACCGGCCACTTTGCTTAGATGGTGCGTTTCAGCCCTACGTGCGCGGCGTGGTACCCGAGCCGGCCATAGAACGCCCGAGCCCTTTCGCGAGCCTCGTCTGTGGTCACCTGCGCCAGCCGTGCCCCGTGGGCTCGGCCGTAGTTGTGTGCCCACTCGACGAGTGCGGTACCAAGACCCTGTGCGCGTTCGGCTTTGGCGACCCGTAATCCCTCGATCTGCAGCCGGGTGGAGCCGCCGCGGGACAGGCCGGGAATGATCGTCAATTGCGCGGTCGCGACGACCATGTCGGAACTGTTCAGGACGACTCCGAGATAGTTGGATCGGTTGCGAACGACGATGTCGTAGGCCGCCTCGTAGCGTTCGAGTTCGGCGTCTTCGCGATCCTGACCGAATTCGTCGTCGGAGAGCAGCTGGGCGATCACCCCCACGTCTTCGCGCGTCGCGCGCTGCACACGATATGTGCGGCCCCCTACCCGCAGCAGTCCTCGAACCGAGGACTGGGCCAGTGCCTGTAGGCGCGCCACCAACAGGTCCAGCCACGCCCCCACGTTGGTTCGTGCCTCCGCGGTATCCGGGTAGCGGCATCGCAGATGTAGCCCGGACTCGTCCTGGATGAACCAGAGCATGACGCCGTCGGTGTCAACGCTCGCGCTCACATACTGGGCGTCGAGTCCGACCGAGTCGATGCGCACCGGAAGTCTGCTTTGGTCCAGCCAGGAAATCGCGAACATGCCGGGCGCGATGGGCATTCCACCCCACGGAGCCAGTACGTCGGCCAGTGGCCAGGAACCAAGCTGCACGGCCTCTTTGACGGCGGCGGCCGCGGCGTGCGGCTCGGCAACCGCCGACTCCAGGACCGAATTGGTGATGAACCAGCCCACCGAGTCGTGCCATTTGTCTTCAAATCGGCTGTGCACGGGGAAGACCGCGCGCAGCGGCACCCCGGCCAACTCGCGGGTCACCGCAGTCATGGCGACCACAGCGAGTGCCAGCGTCGAGACACCGTCTTCGCGTGCCTGCGCCGCGAACGCGGCGCCGTCATCGACATCGAACACGTCACGCACCTCAACGCGTTCCGGATGCGGCCCCGACCCACCCAACGGCAGCGGGAACCGTGGCATCACTCCACCGCTGTCGCTGATGATTTGTGCCCATCGCGCGCGCACGCTGTCCGGTGCGGCGGGAAGGTCCAGCAGTGCTTGCGTGTGCACGACAAATGCGGGCGGCGGCTGCAGCAACGACGTACGTCCGATCCGCGCGTCGGCGAGCATCGACAACAGGTCCCGGGCGATCACCAGCATCGACCACATGTCCACGTGGGCGTGGTCGGCAGCGATCACCACCGTCGATCCGGCGGCAGTCTCCAACACACACAATCGATGTGAGGGCCGCTCATAGGGCGAGCACGTCGCATTGAGAACTACTCGCAGTGCGTCGTTGACCGCCTGGCCCGGGCTGATCTCATGCTCTACCCACTTGCCTGGGTGAATATCGATCTCGTTCAGCTGCGGATCGCCGTCCACCCCAGGTGTGAATGCCGTTCGTAAGGTGCCGTGGCGGGCGATCACAGCCAGCCACGCATCGGCCAACGATTGGCGGCTGACCCCCGCCGGCAACCGAATGGACAGAGCCATCCAGGAGCCGGGTCGCGCGCCCGCGCCAACGTGTATGCGCTGGTCGAAAGACACCGGGAGCTGCCGGCCGAGGTCAGACACCGACACGTCGTAGCCCCAGAGTCGTCCAAAGGGCAGCCGCAGGTGCGCCACGTTCGTCAGCCGCATGGCGGTACCCTAACGCCCCAGTTAGCCTGAGTGCTCGGTCTGCGCGGTCGGCTCCGGGGCGAGCCGACCGGTCATGAGAAGAGTTGCGTGATGTCCACTTTCGTGGTTCCCGGAGCAGAGCTTGCGGTTGAACTGAGCGACGAAGGTGGTCATCCGGTAGTTCAGCTGCACGGGCTTACCTCCAGCCGCGCGCGTGACCGGGTGCTCAATCTCGACCTCGGCAGGGGCCTCAGCGGGACCCGACTGCTGCGGTACGACGCACGCGGCCATGGCAAGTCGACTGGGCGCAAGGTCCCGGAGGATTACCGATGGGAAAGCCTTGCCGAGGATCTTCTGCAGCTGCTCGACAAGTGGTTTCCCGGCGAACGGGTGCACGGAGTCGGCCCGTCCATGGGTACCGGCACGCTGCTGCACGCGGCTGCCCGCGAGCCGGACCGCTTCGCCGGCCTCACGCTCATGGTGCCGGCCACCGCGTGGGAAACCCGGCCCGCGCAGGCGGCGATCTACCGGGTTGCGGCCGAAGTTATCGAAACCGAGGGAGTCGGGGCATTCATCGCGTCGGCGCGTGGGGCGATTCCGCCGCCGGCCACGGTCGGCGCGCCCGAAACAGTTCCCGATGTGGCCGACGCGCTGCTGCCGTCACTGTTTCGGGGCGCGGCTCTCAGCGACCTGCCCGCTCGCGAAGCGGTCGCACGAATCGATGTGCCGACGAAGATTCTGGCCTGGGTCGGCGACCCGGCCCATCCGATGTCGACAGCGGAATCGCTTGCCGCACTGATGCCGCGGTCAACGCTCACCGTGGCGCACACCCCGGCCGATGTCGAGACCTGGCCCCAGATCCTGAGCCAAGACGTCGCCCGCAGAGGCTGACTTGTGCGCGGACGCCACGTCGGCTTGTGCCTGGTCCGCGTCGGCGTCTTGCATGGTGTAGGTGCCCCAGCGGCGCTGAAGCATCCGGATCCCGCCGGGGGCACTTCGGAGAAGCTGCGCTGACGTGCGGTTATGGACAACCTTCGCGTGGCAGGTACTGCGCTTAAACCAGTCTTCCGGCGCGTTGACGCGCGGGAGCTGTCGCAACAGTCGTGAGTTTCAGGTCTTCACTGACCTCGTCGAGCGCACGGCCGCGTGGTTCCGGGAGCAAGAGTGTCGTCGCGATCGCCGCGACGTAGCAGCCGAACGCAAACAGCGTCACTGCCCGTAATCCCGAAGACGCCAGGATAAGCGGCACCACGAGCGCTCCCCCGAATGCGCCGACCTTGGCGACACCCGACGACAGGCCGTGCAGGCTGCTGCGGACGGCAGTCGGGTACGACTCGGCGGCCAGCAGCATGGTGGTGTAGTTCGGACCGAACGCGATGCCGAACAACGAGAGACCGAAGACAATCCCGAAGGGCAGGACGGCGGTGCTCAGGCTGGGCACCATGGTGATCAGCAGCATGGCCAATCCACACAACCCGAAGCCGATGATTTGGAGTCGACGCCGCGGCCATCGGTCGAGAACGAAGAGTCCGGCGACGGCGCCGACCAGGCTGAAGCAGACGACGAGCACGGCGTTCAGCGCGATGTTGGACAGCGTGGAACCGTGCGGGCTGATGGTCTTGATCAGCAGCGGCTGACTCACCGAGTTGCCGTACACCGCGACGTTGAAGAAGAACCAGCTTCCGGCGGTGCCCAGCAGGGTGATGAGCACCTTGCGATTCGTCAACGCCAACCGCAGCCCACTGACCGAAACCTTAGAAACCGTTGCTGCACTGAATGTTTGGTTGCCCGCCTCGGCGAACTTCTCGAAGTCCTGGCGCGCCTGACGCTCGTCACCATGCTCGGCCGTCCAACGGGGCGACTCCGGCATGTGGCGGCGCTGGTAGAGAACCAGCATCGACGGCAGTACACCCAACCCGAGGATCAGTCGCCAGGCCAGGTCGTTGTCGACACCGACCGCGAGGACCAGCAGGCTCACGAGGTAGGCGCAGACCTGGCCGAACACATAAAACAGGAACGTCATGCCGACGAGTTGGCCACGGTTTCGCGCATTGGCGTACTCGGTAATGATGACGCCGCTGGCCGGGTAGTCACCGCCGATGCCCACGCCGAGGATCAGTCGGCCGACCAACAACACCGTGAAGTTCGGGGCGAACGCCGACACCAGGGCCCCGATGATCATCAGCACGGCTTCGAGCCCGTACACGCGCCGGCGGCCGAAGAGGTCGCCGAGCCGGCCGAATACCATCGCGCCCACCGCGACCGCGAGAAGCGTCGAGCTGGTCAGCATCGAGATCTGACCGCTGCCGAGGTGGAACTGCGGTGCGGCCAGTAGCGTCACCGAGCCAATGACGTTGAGGTCATAGGAGTCGGTGAAGAAACCCGCCCCGGCTGTCGCCGCTGCCTTGAAGTGGAACACGCCGAGTTTCGCGTCGTCGATGGACTTCCCGACGCTCTCGTTGCTGGCGACGTCAGTCATTGGGGCTCCGATTCCAAGGGCGCCGACTTGTCATTACAAGAACCCTCCGACAGAGGTTCAGCAGCTGTCAACACCGGAACGTACTGGGCCGCAAATGTTCAGATTCTCTTAACCAACAGAATGATTCAAAAGTTAGCCTGGGTGAAGCCCTCGGCCACACATGTATAGTCAAGTCGTGGCAACGGCACTGCACGAGGTCATCGCCGACAGCCTGAGGGAACAGATCCGCCTCGGTGAATTGGTCGTGGGCGCCCCGCTGCCCTCGGAGTCTCGGCTGTGCGAACAGTGGAACGCGTCGCGCGGACCGGTGCGCCAAGCACTGGCCACCCTGCGCGCCGAGGGTGTCATCGCCGGCGGGCGCGGCAAACCGCCGGTGGTCTGCTCCACCGCGACCGGACAGCCCTTCGACACCCTGCTGTCGTATTCGGCTTGGGCGCACTCGATCGGCCGTACGCCCGGGCAGCGGACCCTGGAATTGGCGCTGCGGCGGGCCGACCAGCACGCCGCCTCGGTGCTGCACGTCGACGTCGATGCGCCGGTCGTCGAGGTGTTGCGGCTGCGCTACCTCGACGACGAGCCCGCGATGCTCGAGCGCGCCGTATTCGTCGAGCACGTCGGTCGGCGCCTGTTCGACTTCGACTGCGATTCGGGATCCCTTTGGGCATACCTGCTTTCACAGGGTGTGCAGTTCGCCCGGGCGTCCCATGTGATCGACGCGGTGGCCGCCGACGCGCTGGACGCGCAGCACCTCGGTGTGCCCGAGGGAGTTCCGTTGCTGCGTCAGGAGCGAACAACGCGAAGCCCGGTCGGCGAGGTCCTCGAATACCACGACGACCGATACCTGCCAGGGCTGGTCAGTTTCACCCTCGAAAACACCATGGACGCGCGCTGCGCCCTGACGCGCAACGCCAAGCCCTAAGGAGTCGAGCACATGACGATCTTCCCGCCCGAGGTTGTGGTTCTGGACATGGCGGGCACCACGATCGACGACGGTCAGCAGGTCTACCGCGTGCTCGCCGAGACCGCGAGCGCCCACGGGGCATCGCCGTCGGAGGCCGACATCGCCCGCTGGCACGGTGCCTCGAAACACGAAGCGCTGCGCGAACTACTCACCTCCCGCTCCGGCACGCCCCCGAGCGTGGGAGAACTGGAAGTGGTGGTCGCCGATTTTCATGCCCGGCTCAGCACCGCCTACGCCGCCGATCACCCGCCGCACCCGCTGCCGGGGGTCGTTGAGGCTCTGTCCACCTTGCGCGAGCGTGGTGTGAAGGTCGCGCTGACAACGGGATTCGACCGAGTCATCGTCGAATCGCTGCTATCGGCGCTGGGCTGGATGGGCGACGCGGTGGCGGACACCGTCGTCTGCGGCAGCGATGTGGCCGCCGGCCGCCCCGCGCCCTACATGATCTTTCGGGCCATGGAACGGCTGGGTGTGACCGATGTGGCGCGCGTCCTGGTCGCCGGAGACACTCCCCGCGACCTCGAAGCCGGGACCAACTCCGGTGCCGCGATGGTGGTGGGCGTCCTCTCGGGAGCCAGTGACGCCGACGAACTCGGCGCCCACCGGCACACCCACCTGCTGCCTTCGGTGGCCGACCTGCCCGGCCTGCTCGGCGTGCGCCCGGTGGCGGTGAGCGCTCCATGACCAGCGCGACCCTCGACCGGCGAATCGACACCACCGCCGCGGCAGTATGGCGCGGCGGTGACCGGATCGCCGTCGAGCGCGTGGCGGTGCCGCCATTGGGCCCGTCCGACGTGCTCGTCCGGGTGCGCCTGGCCACCGTGTGCGGCAGCGACCGGCACACCGTCAGCGGCCATCGTGTACAACCGTGCCCGTCGATCCTCGGCCACGAGGCCGTCGGTGAGGTCGTTGAAGTCGGCCAGGCAGGCAGGCGCGACGTCGACGGTCATGATCTGCACCCCGGCCAACGCGTCATCTGGTCGATCACGCTGCCCTGCCAAACCTGTGACCGGTGCCGCGCCGGGGTAACCGCCAAATGCCGCACTGTCCGCAAGGCCGGGCACGAGGCGCTCGACTCGGACTGGGCGTTGTCCGGCTCCTATGCCGAATATGTCTTCCTGCCAAGCAATTTGGCGATCGCGGTCGTTGACTACGAGCTCAGTGACGCCGTCGCCGCTCCCGCCGCCTGCGCGACGGCCACGGTCATGGCGGTGATCGACCGCGCGGGGCCGCTGACTGGCAGGCACGTCATCGTCGTAGGGGTCGGCATGCTCGGACTCACCGCTGTCGCGGCTGCGGCCTCGGCCGGCGCCTCGGCGGTCACGGCGGTCGATCCCAGCACCGAACGAAGGCAGCTGGCAAGGCAATTCGGCGCTACCGACGAGGCGGCATCGGCACACGACGTGGAAAGCTGCGACGTCTTGTTGGAGTTCTCCGGCTCATCGGCGGCCTTGCAGACCGGATTGGCCGCGCTGGATGGCCAGGGCGTCGCCGTCCTCGCCGGTTCCGTCGCCCCTAATGGCGCCATCGCGCTCGACCCCGAGCAAGTCGTCCGCCGGCAGCTGTCGATCTTCGGCGTGCACAATTACGAGCCGCGGCACCTCA
>NZ_LZJF01000202.1 GCF_001666835.1 Mycobacterium sp. E3251
GCCCACATCTTGCGAGCCTCGTCCTCAACCGTCTGGGCGTGCACCTCGAAGCGGCCCGCCATCGCCCGCATTTCGTGCGGGTCAGTCATAAAACGTGTTGCCATGTGGCTGTCTCCTTTTTAAGTGAGTACTCAGATACTTGCTGTGGTTACGACGCTGGCCGGACCGGTCACGCGCTGGCGAGCCGCCGAGCCGAATGCAAAAGGATGATCCCCCCTTCCCGTCAGCCGGCGGCCACCGGTTGCTCTAACACGGTGAGACGGACGTCAAACCCGAACTCCGGCGTTTGAGTTGTCCGGCCGTCAGCCCCCGAGATCATCGGTAGCTGGGCGGTGAGGTGGGATTCCACGTCGAGACGCCTTGTCCCAGACCATCAACCGCCAACCGACTAGCCCGTGGCAGCTGCGTTGATTGCCTCGGTCGCAGCGTACGAGCCAGAACTGGTCGACAGCGTGTTCACGAACGCCTCGTGAATGGCGGCGGCCTGCGCGCTGACCGCCTGGTACATCTGCGCGTGCGCCGCGAACTGCGCCGCAGTCAGCGCCGACACCTCGTCGGCAGCGGCGGGCACCACCCCGGTCGTAGGGGCGGCGGCAGCCGCGTTCTGAGCGCTCAACGTTGAGCCAATGGCCTGCAAGTTTCCGGCCGCCGCAGCCAGAGCCTCGGGCTGTGTGGTCACGAACGACATACTTGGTTCCCTCCTAAGTTCAATCCCCGACTCTGCAGAGAGTAGATGACCGCGACCTCCGAAGCTCTTTCGGAAGCCGCCTGTTTGCAACTGTTCACTTGACGGTACGGCGAATTCATTTTTGGTAACGACACAGTAACAGCGTCTGACCTGGATCGCAGCACCTTGCAGTAGCGTCACAGCAAACTGTGACAGAGTCGGCAGGCAAAGTTGCTGGTGGACCTTGCCCAGCCGCTGTGGCACCGCAGTTCGCAATAAGATCTCGTTGCTCGCAAACTCCTTCCGCGCGGGCGGGACCGCCCACAGCATCCCGACGACCCAGGGCTCTCCGAAAGGGTTTTGAGTCCCTTGAGTAGAGGCATTAGGTCCTTTCGACACCCACGCCGGTTACGCGGTGCTGATCAGCCGGCGAAGGGGGGTCGGGCCATGACGGTGGGGCGGAATCCGTATCGGGGTCCGGCGCCGGCGTGGGTGCCAGAGCCCATACCGGCCAGGGGCATGCCGCCGAGCAGGTTGCCCGGTCCCCCGGCTCCTTCGGGGGCGGCGCTGATGGCGCTGACCGGGATGGCGGTGTGGCCCATGGCCGGCACGGCCGGGCCGCCGGTCCAGGCCACCGGTACCGACAGCTTGCCCCCGAGGGAGGCCGCGCCGCCGATGGCCGCCGCCGGGTGCACCGCACCGGCACCGCCGCCGAGCAGACCACCGAGTCCACCCAGGCCGGGCAGGGCCTTGGCCGCCGCGGGAGCCGCGCCACCGATCAACCCCACCGTCTTGGAGATCTGGGTGAAGGTGTTGGCCATACCGGTACTGAAGTACGGCAGACCCTCGGTGTTATAGAACAAGC
>NZ_LZJF01000203.1 GCF_001666835.1 Mycobacterium sp. E3251
ACCTGCAGCCGCACCCGGCTGATCCGCCCGAATCCCGGGCGGCTTCCCGAAGTGAGCTCGTAGCCGCAGACCCGGGCCTCCAGCCGCGTGGGCGCGCCCTGCCAGTCGCCGTCGGTGACCAACACGGTGCACCCCTTGCTGCGGGCCCGCGCCCGCCCGCGCCGACGACCTGCTGCCTGAATCGGAGTCCCAGCTGGCGTTGCCGCCGTGGCTGGCGGAGTCGCTGCCGGCGCCCCTGCCGCGCGGGACGGTGGCGGTACTCTCGGGCGCCCGGTCGCTGCTGCTGGGCATGGTGGCCGCGGTAACGGCGGCAGGCGGCAACGTGGCAATCGTCGGCCAGCCGGACATCGGACTGCTGGCCGCCGCGGAGATGGGGGCGGATCTGAGCCGGGTCGCGGTGATACCGGATCCCGGAACCGATCCGGTGGAGGTGGCCGCGGTGCTCGTCGACGGTATGGATCTGGTGGTTCTCGGTCTGGGCGGGCGCCGGGTGCCGCACACCCGGGCGCGGGCGGTGGTGGCGCGGGCCCGCAGCAAGGGGTGCACCGTGTTGGTCACCGACGGCGACTGGCAGGGCGCGCCCACGCGGCTGGAGGCCCGGGTCTGCGGCTACGAGCTCACTTCGGGAAGCCGCCCGGGATTCGGGCGGATCAGCCGGGTGCGGCTGCAGGT
>NZ_LZJF01000204.1 GCF_001666835.1 Mycobacterium sp. E3251
GTCTTGCCGCTGCCGGGCGGGCCGTACAGGATGGCCGACGCCACGCCCGAGCCCTCGACCAGGCGGCGGGTAGCCCGGAGGGTTGTGCTCGCTGCCGTGGGGATCGGCCGGGGTGCCTGGATACTCGGGAGGCTGGCTCATGTCCGTCCTAGCTGTTGACTCAACCTGTGGGCACGCGCACACGGGAACTTAGCAAAGATGAGTGCCCGGCGCCCGGATTCGTTTTCGTGGTATGCCTGAAGCCGTGTCCGACGGTCTTTTTGACCTGCCCGGCGCGCCGCCGACAAGCGATCACGCACTGGGCGTGTCGGCCGGTGCACCGCTGGCGGTGCGCATGCGGCCGGCCTCGCTGGACGAGGTGGTCGGCCAGGAGCACCTGCTGGCGCCCGGATCGCCGCTGCGCCGCCTGGTCGAGGGCTCGGGCGTGGCGTCGGCCATCCTGTACGGCCCGCCCGGCAGCGGCAAGACGACGCTGGCCGCACTGATCTCCCAGGCCACCGGCCGCCGGTTCGAGGCGCTGTCGGCGCTGTCGGCCGGCGTCAAGGACGTGCGCGCCGTCATAGACACGGCACGGCACGCGCTCCTGCGCGGGGAGCAGACGGTGCTGTTCATCGACGAGGTGCACCGCTTCTCCAAGACCCAGCAGGACGCCCTGCTGTCCGCCGTGGAGAACCGGGTGGTGCTGCTGGTGGCGGCGACCACCGAGAACCCGTCGTTCTCGGTCGTCGCGCCGTTGCTGTCCCGGTCGCTGATCCTGCAGTTGCGCCCGCTGGGCGCCGGCGACATCCGCACCGTGGTGCAGCGGGCGATCGACGACCCCCGCGGGCTCGACGGTCGGGTCGCGGTCTCGCCCGAGGCCGTCGACCTGCTGGTGCAGCTGGCCGCCGGCGACGCCCGCCGGGCGCTGACCGCGCTGGAGGTCGCGGCCGAATCGGCTCAGGCGGCAGGCGACTCCGTCAGCGTCGAGACCATCGAGCAGTCGCTGGACAAGGCCGCGGTGCGCTACGACCGCGACGGCGACCAGCACTACGACGTCATCAGCGCCTTCATCAAGTCGGTGCGCGGTTCCGACGTCGACGCGGCGCTGCACTACCTGGCCCGCATGCTCGTCGCGGGCGAGGACCCGCGGTTCCTCGCGCGCCGGCTGATGATCCTGGCCAGCGAGGACATCGGCATGGCCGATCCGAGCGCGCTGCAGATCGCGGTGGCGGCCGCCCAGACCGTGCAGCTGATCGGCATGCCCGAGGCGCAGCTGACGCTGGCGCACGCCACCATCCACCTGGCCACCGCGCCCAAGTCGAACTCCGTTACCACCGCGCTGGCGGCCGCGATGGACGACGTCAGGGCGGGCAAAGCCGGCCTGGTGCCGCCCCATCTGCGCGATGGGCACTATTCGGGCGCGGCAGCGCTGGGACACGCGCAGGGCTACCAGTACTCGCACAACGATCCCGACGGCGTCGTCGCCCAGCAGTATCCGCCGGACGAGCTGGTGGGCGTGGACTACTACCGGCCGACCGGCCGCGGCGGCGAGCGGGAGATGGCCGGGCGGCTGGAACGGTTGCGGGCGATCATCCGCAGGAAGCGGGGACGGTGATGAAAACCTTCACTGACGAGGAAATGGGCCGACTGCTGGCCACCACCAAGCCCTACAGCGTCGTCATCCTCAAGCAGGGGCCGCGCTTCGGCGAGGACACCACCCCGGGGACCGTCTGGGAGCACGGGCGCCGCAATTTCGGGCTGCGCGACGCCGGCGTCATGCCGATCGTGTTGCCGGTCACCGACGGCTCCGACGTGTGCGGTGTCGCGGTGTTCGCGGCCACGGTCGACGACGCCGCCGCCATCATGGCCGACGACCCGGGTGTGGCGAGCGGCGTCTTCACCTTCGAGGTGCACCCCTGCCGCGGCTTCCCGGGCGACGCCCTGCCGTAGCGCGTCGAGCGTGCGGCGAGCCGCACACTCAGCGCTCGCTGTGCGGCTGGCCGCACACTCGGCGAGCAAAACCCCGCGCTAGACCAGCTCGGGCACCCGCAGGTGGGCGATCGCCAGCTCGAATTCGGCGACGTCAACGACCTCGGCGCCCAGCTCCCGCACCCGCCTGCTGCGCAGTTCGGTGGCGCGGTCGCGGTTGCGGCCCATGGCGTCCATCGAGTCGAACGTCGAGCAGGACACCGCCCGCCGGCACGCGGGATGGTCGACCAGCAGGCTGGCGCTGCAGAAGCCGTCGAGATCCTCCATCTCCGGCAGCACCGAGGACCGGTAGAAGTCCAGCGATCGGCTGAGCTGATCCGGCACCACCTTGAGCCAGGTGGCCCGCACGCATGCCCCCGGACGGGACGGATGGTCGCGGTGCAGCAAAGCGATGTCCCACTCCTCGACCCGCGCGCTCCCGTCGAACATCAGCGCGGCCTGATCGCGAATCGGCGCGACCCGTTCGGCGCTGGCGCGCATGGCGTCGATGCTGTCCCACGAGCTGGTGGCGATGCAGGTTCCGGACTGCCGGTCGACCAACAGCGACAGTCCGACACACCCGTCGATCTCCGTGAGGGCCGGCATGACGATGTCGCGAATTTGCGCGATGCCGATGTCTACCGATAAGGGTTGCGCCTGGATGGTGGTGGAGCGTGCGTACACGGCCGACCTCCTCAGTTGGGCTGGTACCAAGGGGCCCGGTGGGCCACCGGCCCCACCAGTTACCTTCCTCCTGCCCGTTGCGCGCCGCAATGCCTTGATGTGGTCGCGATCACAAACGATTGGCTGGTCGCAACAGGTGCGCCGTAGGCTGGTTCGGATGCATACCGATGTGCTCGACGTGGACACGACACGGCGCCGCATCGTCGATCTGACCGAGGCGGTACGGGGCTTCTGCTGGTCGCGGGGCGACGGCTTGTGCAACGTGTTCGTCCCGCACGCGACGGCGGGCGTCGCCATCATCGAGACCGGGGCCGGCTCCGACGACGACCTCGTCGACACGCTGGAGCGGCTGCTGCCGCGCGACGACCGCTACCGGCACTCGCATGGCTCCCCGGGCCACGGCGCCGACCACGTGATGCCGGCGCTGGTCGCGCCGTCGGTGACGGTGCCGGTCTCCGCCGGCGAGCCGATGCTGGGCACGTGGCAAAGCATCGTGCTGGTCGACCTGAACCGGGACAACCCGCACCGCTCGGTGCGGTTGAGCTTTCTGGAGGGTTAGCGGCCCGGTAGCCAGCTATTCCGGCGAATACGCTGGAATAGACGTCCACGCAGAAAAAGCAAACAGGAAGAAGCGGACCAGAAGTGCAGACACACGAGATCAGGAAGCGATTTCTTGATCACTTCGTGAAGGCGGGTCACACCGAGGTGCCCAGCGCATCGGTGATCCTCGACGACCCCAACCTGCTCTTCGTCAACGCCGGCATGGTCCAGTTCGTGCCGTACTTCCTGGGCGCGCGCACACCGCCGTACTCGACGGCCACCAGCATCCAGAAGTGCATCCGCACGCCCGACATCGACGAAGTCGGCATCACCACCCGGCACAACACCTTCTTCCAGATGGCCGGCAACTTCTCGTTCGGCGACTACTTCAAGCGCCACGCCATCGAGCTGGCGTGGACCCTGCTGACCAATCCGGTGTCCAAGGGCGGCTACGGGCTGGATCCCGAAAGAATCTGGACGACGGTCTATTTCGACGACGACGAGGCCGTGCAGCTGTGGCAGGAGATCGCCGGGCTGCCGGCCGAGCGGATCCAGCGCCGCGGCATGGAAGACAACTACTGGTCCATGGGAATCCCCGGTCCGTGTGGCCCGTCGTCGGAGATCTACTACGACCGCGGCGAGGAGTTCGGCATCGGCGGCGGCCCGGTGGCCAACGAAGACCGTTACATCGAGATCTGGAATCTCGTGTTCATGCAGAACGAACGCGGCGAGGGCACCGGCAAAACCGACTTCGAAATCCTGGGGCCGTTGCCGCGCAAAAACATTGACACCGGCATGGGCGTCGAGCGGGTCGCCTTCATCCTGCAGGGCGTGCACAACGTCTACGAGACCGATCTGCTGAGGCCCGTCATCGATGCCGTGGCCGCCCGCGCCCCGCGCGGGTACGACGCCGGCAACCACGAAGACGACGTGCGTTACCGGGTCATCGCCGACCACAGCCGCACCGCGGCGATCCTGATCGGCGACGGCGTCACTCCCGGCAACGACGGGCGCGGGTACGTGCTGCGCCGGCTGCTGCGCCGGGTGATCCGATCGGCCAAGCTGCTCGACATCGAAGGCCCGATCGTCGGCGAGCTGATGGCCACCGTGCGCGACGCGATGGGGCCGTCGTATCCCGAACTGGTCGCCGACTTCGACCGGATCAGGCGCATCGCCGTCGCCGAGGAGGCCGCGTTCAACCGCACGCTGGCGGCCGGCTCGAAGCTGTTCGACGACGTGGCCGGCACCACGAAAGCGTCTGGTAAGAAAGCGATTTCCGGCTCAGACGCCTTTACGTTGCACGACACCTACGGGTTCCCGATCGAGCTGACCCTGGAGATGGCCTCCGAGGCCGGCCTGCAGGTGGACGAGATCGGCTTCCGGGAGCTGATGGCCGAACAGCGCCGCCGGGCCAAGGCGGACGCCGCCGCGCGCAAGCACGCGCACGCGGACCTGAGCGCCTACCGCGAGCTGGTCGACGCCGGCCCCACCGAATTCACCGGCTTCGACGAACTGGCTTCCGAGGCAAGGATTCTGGGTATCTTCGTCGACGGGAAGCGGGTACCGGTGGTCACCCACGGCACCGATGGCTCCCATCAGGTCGAACTCGTGCTGGACCGCACGCCGCTCTACGCCGAATCCGGCGGGCAGATCGCCGACGAGGGCACCATCAGCGGGACGGGAGCCTCAGAGTGCGCCCGGGCGGCGGTCACCGACGTGCAGAAGATCGCCAAAACCCTTTGGGTGCACCGGGTCAACGTCGAATCCGGCGAATTCGTGGAGGGCGACACCGTCGTCGCGGCGGTCGACCCGGAATGGCGCCGGGGCGCCACCCAGGGGCACTCGGGCACCCACATGGTGCACGCCGCGCTGCGACAGGTGCTGGGGCCCAACGCCGTTCAGGCGGGATCGCTGAACCGCCCCGGTTACCTGCGTTTCGACTTCAACTGGCAGGGTTCGCTGTCCGACGAGCAGCGCACCCAGATCGAAGAGGTCACCAACGAGGCCGTCCAGGCCGACTTCGAGGTGCACACCTTCACCGAGCAACTCGAGAAGGCCAAGGCCATGGGGGCGGTCGCGCTATTCGGCGAGAGCTACCCGGAACAGGTGCGGGTGGTGGAGATCGGCGGCCCGTTCTCGCTCGAGCTCTGCGGTGGGACCCACGTGCACAACTCGGCGCAGATCGGGCCGGTGACCATCCTCGGCGAATCGTCGGTCGGTTCCGGGGTCCGCCGGGTCGAGGCCTACGTCGGGCTGGACTCGTTCCGCCACCTGGCCAAGGAACGCGCCCTGATGGCGGGACTGGCGTCGTCGCTGAAGGTGCCCTCCGACGAGGTGCCCGCGCGGGTGGCCGGCCTGGTGGAGCGGCTCAAGGCCGCCGAGAAGGAGCTCGAACGCGCTCGGCTGGCCGGTGCGCGCGCCGCCGCGACCAACGCCGCGGCCGGCGCGGAGCGTATCGGTAACGTCCGTGTGGTGGCGCAACGGATGTCCGCGGGGATGACGGCAGGCGACCTGCGTTCCCTGGTGGGCGACATCCGCGGCAAGCTGGGCAGCGACCCCGCCGTGGTGGCGCTGATCGCGGAGGGCGAGGGCGGCACCGTGCCGTACGCGATCGCCGCCAACCCGGCCGCCCAAGAGCTCGGCATCCGCGCCAACGACCTGATCAAGCAGCTGGCCGCGACCGTCGACGGCCGCGGCGGGGGCAAGCCCGATCTGGCGCAGGGTTCCGGAAAGGACCCGACCCGCATCGACGCCGCGCTCGAGGCCGTCCGCTCTGAGATAGCGCGGGTCGGCTGAGTGGTTTCCACAGAGCATCGCTTGCCCGACCGGCCCGGCGACCCTGGCCGGGGACGGCGTCTCGGCATCGACGTCGGCAGCGTGCGCATCGGCGTCGCCTGCAGCGACCCCGACGGCATCCTGGCCACCCCGGTGGAAACCGTGCGCCGCGACCGCTCCGGCAAACACGTGCGGCGGCTGGCCGAGCTGGCCGCGGAGCTCGGGGTGGTCGAGGTGGTCGTCGGGCTGCCGCGGACACTGGCCGACCGCACCGGCCCGTCGGCGGTCGACGCGATGGAGCTGGCCGGCGAACTGGCCCAGCGCATCGCCCCCACACCGGTGCGGCTGGCCGACGAGCGCCTGACCACCGTCAGCGCGCAGCGATCGCTGCGCGCGGCCGGCGTCCGCGCCAGGGAGCAACGGGCAGTGATCGACCAGGCGGCCGCGGTGGCCATCCTGCAGAGCTGGCTCGACCAACGCCGAGCCACCCTGACCGCG
This sequence comes from Mycobacterium sp. E3251, assembly GCF_001666835.1. Taxonomy (GTDB): domain Bacteria; phylum Actinomycetota; class Actinomycetes; order Mycobacteriales; family Mycobacteriaceae; genus Mycobacterium. The sequence goes on from NZ_LZJF01000204.1 coordinate 6,445, forward strand.
GGGGAGTCCACCGATGGTTGACAGCGCACGGCGTGAACGGGCCGAACCCGAAGCGGTCGGCCCGTCGCGCAAAGGCGGCCGCGTGGCCCGCAATCGGGCCGAGCGGGGGCGCCGCCGGCGGCGGCTCGCCGGCACGATCGTGGTCGCGGTCGTCGCCGTCGTCGTGCTGGTCGGGGTCTTCGTCGGCGCCAGGCTGTGGCACACGATGTTCGGGGTCGACGACGACTACACCGGAAACGGCAAGCGCGACATCGTGATTCAGATCAAGGACGGCGACTCGACCACCATGGTCGGGGAGACGCTGCAGCACGAGCAGGTGACCAAGACGGTCCGGGCATTCGTCAACGCCGCGCACGGCAACACCAAGATCTCGTCGATCCAGCCCGGCTTCTACCGGATGCGCACCGAGATCCCGGCGGCCAACGCCGTCGAGCGGCTGGCCGACCCCAACAGCCGGGTGGGCCGGCTGGTCATCCCGGAGGGCCGCCAACTCGACGACACCACCGACATGAAGACCAACAAGGTGACACCGGGCATCCTGACGCTGATCTCCCGCGCCACCTGCGTCACCCTGGACGGCAACCAGCACTGCGTCGCGGTGGAGGAGCTGCGGGCGGCGGCGACCAATAGCACACCCGCCGCGCTGGCGGTGCCGCCGTGGGCGCTCGAGCCGTTCACCGAGCTCGGCAAGGACCATCGCCGGATCGAGGGGCTGATCGCGCCGGGAACCTTCAACGTCGACCCCTCCACGTCGGCCGAGACGATCCTGTCCGGCCTGATCAGCACCGGCGCCGTGGAGTACATGAAGTCGGGGTTGGTGGACACCGCCCAGGCCATGGGCCTGTCGCCCTACGACATCCTGGTGGTGGCGTCGCTGGTGGAGCAGGAATCCAAGTCGCAGGACTTCGCGAAGGTCGCGCAGGTCATCTACAACCGCCTGCACGCACACCACACGCTGGAATTCGACTCGACGGTCAACTATCCGCTGGACCGCCGGGAAGTGGCCACCACCGACGCCGACCGGGCCCAGAAGACGCCGTGGAACACCTACGTGTCGCAGGGGTTGCCGGCGACCGCGATCTGTTCGCCCGGGGTCGACGCCCTGCACGCCGCCGAGCATCCCGAGCCCGGTGACTGGTTGTACTTCGTCACCATCGATGCCCAGGGAACGACGCTGTTCACCAAGGATTATCAGCAGCATCTGGCCAACATCGAGCTGGCTAAGCGCAACGGTGTCCTCGATAGCGCGCGCTGACGGCGCACCCCGAAAAGCGGCGGTGCTCGGCAAGCCGATCGCCCACTCGAAATCCCCGCAACTGCACCTGGCCGCCTACCGGGCGCTGGGGCTGCACGACTGGACCTACGAGCGCATCGAGTGCGACGCCGGGCAGCTGCCCGCGGTGGTGGGCGGGTTCGGGCCCGAGTGGGTCGGGGTGTCGGTGACCATGCCGGGCAAATTCGCCGCGTTGCGGTTCGCCGACGAGCGCACCGAACGCGCCGAGCGGGTGGGGTCGGCCAACACGCTCGTCCGCACGCCGGCGGGCTGGCGGGCCGACAACACTGACATCGACGGCGTAGCGGGAGCGCTGGCGGCAGAAGTGGAAGCGGCCGGGCCTGCGCTGGTGTGCGGGTCGGGTGGGACCGCGCCGGCGGCCGTGCTGGGGCTGGCCCAGCTGGGTGTCACCGCCATTACCGTCGTCGCGCGCGATCCGGACAAGGCCGCCCGGCTGGTGGATCTCGGCACGGAAATCGGGGTGCCGACGCGGTTCCTGGGGCTGGACAGCGACGAGCTGCCCGCCGCGGTGGCCGGCGCGGGGGTGCTGGTCAGCACGATCCCCGCGGAGGTCGGGGCGCGGTATGCGGACACCTTCGCGGCCATCCCGGTGCTGCTGGACGCCGTCTACGACCCGTGGCCCACGCCGCTGGCCGCCGCCGTGGCCGCCGCCGGCGGCCGCGTGATCAGCGGCCTGCAGATGCTGCTGCATCAGGCCTTCACCCAGGTCGAGCTATTCACAGGCCTGCCGGCGCCGCGAGAGGCCATGGCCGCCGCCTTGGGCTAGCGTCCCGCGGCATGGGGGTGACGGCGGCGGTCGCCGTGCTGGTCTGGCTGGCGGTGTTGAGCGGTTACGACATCCGCGAGCGCCGGTTGCCCAACCTGCTGACGCTGCCCGGGGCGGCGATGATCCTGCTGGCGGCCGCCGTGGCCGGGCGCGGCTGGCCCGCCGTCGCGGGGGCGACGGCGTTGACCGCGGTCTATCTGCTGGTGCACTCCCTGGCCCCGGCGGGAATGGGAGCGGGAGACGTCAAGCTCGCGATCGGCCTGGGCGCGCTGGCCGGCTGCTTCGGCGCCGGGGTGTGGTTCTTGGCGGCGCTCGCGGCGCCGCTGCTGACCGTGTCGTGGGGCCTGCTCGGCCGGCTTCTCGGCCGCGCGTGCTCCGCGCGTGTGCCGCACGGCCCGTCGATGTGCGCGGCCACCGCCGCCGCAATCGGCCTGGCCCTCGGGATTTAAGCCCGCCCGGGCGCACATGGGAAGATGATCGGGTGTTGCGTTGGATCACCGCCGGGGAGTCGCATGGTCGTGCGTTGGTGGCCATGCTCGAGGGCATGGTCGCCGGCGTCGAGGTCAACTCGACCGATATCGGCGACCAGTTGGCCCGCCGGCGGCTCGGTTACGGCCGCGGCGCGCGGATGAAGTTCGAGCGCGACGCGGTGACCGTGCTGTCCGGGGTGCGCCACGGCATCACGCTGGGCGGCCCCATCGCCATCGAGATCGGCAACACCGAGTGGCCCAAGTGGGAGACCGTGATGGCCGCCGACCCGGTCGACCCGGCGGAACTGGCCAATGTCGCGCGCAACGAACCGCTCACCCGGCCGCGGCCCGGCCACGCCGATTACGCGGGCATGCTCAAGTACGGCTTCGACGACGCCCGGCCCGTGCTGGAGCGGGCCAGCGCCCGGGAAACCGCCGCCCGCGTCGCGGTCGGCACCGTCGCGCGGTCCTTCCTGCGCCAGGCGCTGGGTGTCGAGGTGCTTTCGCACGTGATCGCGATCGGTCCGTCGGCGCCCTACGACGGCCCGCCGCCGCGCCCGGAGGACCTGCCCGCGATCGACGACAGCCCGGTACGCGCCTTCGACAAGGGCGCCGAAGAAGCGATGATCGCCGAGATCGAGGCGGCCAAGAAGGACGGCGACACCCTTGGCGGCGTGGTCGAGGTGGTGGCCGTGGGCCTGCCGGTCGGGCTGGGTTCGTTCACCAGCGGCGACAACCGGCTCGACAGCCAGCTCGCCGCCGCGGTGATGGGCATCCAGGCCATCAAGGGCGTGGAGATCGGCGACGGCTTCGAAACGGCCCGCCGCCGCGGCAGCCGCGCCCACGACGAGATGTATCCCGGACCCGACGGCGTGGTCCGCTCGACCAACCGCGCGGGCGGGCTGGAGGGCGGCATGACCAACGGGCAGCCGCTGCGGGTGCGCGCCGCGATGAAGCCCATCTCCACCGTGCCGCGGGCGCTGGCCACCGTCGACATGGCGACCGGCGACGAGGCCGTCGCCATCCACCAGCGCTCGGACGTGTGCGCGGTCCCGGCCGCCGGCGTCGTCGTCGAGGCCATGGTGGCGCTCGTGCTGGCCCGGGCGGCGCTGGAGAAGTTCGGCGGCGATTCGCTCACCGAAACCTGCCGCAACATCGAGGCGTATCGGCGCGCGGTCGCCGACCGGGAAGCGCCGGCCGCCCGGGGTACCGCCTGATGGCGCCCAGGGCGGTACTCGTCGGGTTGCCGGGATCGGGCAAGTCCACGATCGGGCGGCGCCTGGCCAAGGCGCTGGGCGTCGGGTTCCTGGACACCGATGCGGCGATCGAGCAGCAGACCGGGCGCAGCATCGCCGACATCTTCGCCACGGACGGAGAGCAGGAGTTCCGCCGCATCGAGGAGGGCGCGGTGCGCGCCGCGTTGGCCGACCATGACGGCGTGTTGTCGCTCGGCGGTGGGGCCGTCACCAGCCCGGGGGTCTGTTCGGCGCTCGCCGGCCACACCGTCATCTACTTGGAGATCGGCGCCAACGAGGGCGTGCGGCGCACCGGCGGCAGCGCCGTGCGGCCGCTGCTCGCCGGCCCGGACCGCGCCGAGAAATACAAGGCGCTGATGGCCGAGCGGGTCCCGCTGTACCGGCGCGTTTCGACGATCCGCGTCGACACCAATCGCCGCAATCCCGGGGCGGTCGTGCGCTACATCGTGTCCCGGCTGCAGACCCCGGACAACGCCCACGCGGAGGCGGCGACATGACCCACACCGTGCAGGTGGCCGTCGACCCGCCGTACCCGGTGATCATCGGGACCGACCTGGGCGACCAGCTGGTCGAACTGCTCTGCGACCGGCACCGGGTGGCCGTCGTGCACCAACCGGCGCTCGCGCAAACCGCAGAAGCGATCCGAAGCCGCCTGGCGGACAAGGGCGTCGACGCGCACCGCATCGAAATCCCCGACGCCGAGGCCGGAAAGGACCTACCCGTCGTCGGATTCCTCTGGGAAGTCCTGGGCCGCATCGGGATTGACCGCAAAGACGCGTTGGTCAGCCTCGGCGGCGGCGCCGCCACCGACGTCGCCGGGTTCGCGGCGGCCACTTGGCTGCGCGGCGTCGACATCGTCCACATTCCCACCACGCTGCTCGGCATGGTCGACGCGGCCGTCGGCGGCAAGACGGGCATCAACACCGACGCGGGCAAGAACCTGGTGGGCGCGTTTCATCAGCCGCTGGCGGTGCTGGTCGACCTGGCGACCCTGGAAACGTTGCCGCACAACGAACTCGTCGCCGGGATGGCCGAGGTGGTCAAGGCCGGCTTCATCGCCGACCCGGTGATCCTCGATCTCATCGAGGCCGACCCGCAGGCCGCCGTCGACCCCACCGGCGACGTGCTTCCGGAGCTGATCCGGCGCTCGATCGCCGTCAAGGCGCAGGTCGTCGCCGCCGACGAGAAGGAGTCGGAGCTGCGCGAAATCCTGAACTATGGCCACACATTGGCGCATGCGATCGAGCGCCGGGAGCGCTACGAGTGGCGCCACGGCGCCGCGGTGTCGGTGGGCCTGGTGTTCGCCGCGGAGCTGGCCAGGCTGGCCGGCCGGCTCGACGACGCGACCGCGCAGCGCCACCGCACCGTCCTGTCGGCGCTCGGCCTGCCGGTCGGCTACGACCCCGACGCGTTGCCGCAACTGCTGGAATACATGGCCCAGGACAAGAAGTCGCGCGCCGGGGTGCTGAGGTTCGTGGTGCTCGACGGGCTGGCCAAGCCGGGGCGGCTGGCCGGCCCCGACCCGTCGCTGCTGGCGGCGGCTTACGCCGGGCTGTCCGACGAAGGGGACGCCTGATGGCCACCACCGTCACCGTGCAAGTCATCAACGGCCCGAACCTGGGCCGGCTGGGCCGCCGCGAGCCCGAGGTGTACGGGGACACCACGCACGATCAACTCGCCGCGCTGATCGAGCGGGAGGCCGCCGCGCTCGGCCTGAAAGCCGTTGTGCGCCAGAGCGACAACGAAGCGCAACTGCTGGACTGGATCCATTCGGCCGCCGACGCGGGCGAACCGGTGATCCTCAACGCCGGCGGCCTGACCCACACCTCGGTCGCGCTGCGCGACGCGTGCGCCGAGTTGCGCGGGCCCCTGATCGAGGTGCACATCTCCAACGTGCATGCCCGCGAAGACTTTCGGCGCCACTCGTACCTCAGCCCGGTCGCGACGGGGGTAATCGTCGGGCTGGGAATCCAGGGCTACCTGCTCGCCCTGCGCTACCTGGCGGAAGCCGCCACGGGTTAGCCCTTGCCGGGCTCGTTGCCCGGTGTGGTCGGCTCGTCGCCGGCCTTGCGGATCACCTCGGTTTTGGGCTCGGACTCGCTCTTGGCGATCGTCTCGGTCGGTGCCTCGCGTTCGGTGGTGCCCATCGTTTCGGTCGGGGCGTCCCGCTCGGCCGTGGCGACCGCCGCGGTCCGCTCCTCGTGCTGCGCTCCAGCCGTGGGGATCTCCCCGGTCGGCGCGTCGTCAGCGCGCACCGCGGAGAACACATCCGTGTCGGCCCGCTCCTCGTCCGTTCCCGGCCTGCGGGGCGGCGGATTGCGGTCGACGCGCCAGCGGCCGATGGTGACGCCGATGATCCCGGGCAGGAACACGCACAGGGCGGTGAACGCCGCGAACGTGGTCAACTCGTTGATCAGGCCGCCGGTGTAGAGGCCGTTGTACACCAGCGCGATGAGCCAGGACACGGCTCCGGACAGGACGCCGGCCACCAGGCCGGCCAGCAGCCAGGTCATCGCCAGGTCGCCCCGCCGGTCCGGGTCGGGGTTCGCTTTCGCGTCGGCCCGGCCGTCGAGCACCCCCCACACGGCTACGCCGATGATGAACAAAAGCAGCAGCACCACGCTAAAAAGCCCGGCCTGCGTCTGCCACGCGTTTATCAACGCGCCTTGGAACAAGCGAACGATTACCATCGCCGCGGCGTAGACCAATCCGCGCAGCATCCAGGACCTCATGGGCAATCAGCGTAGCGAGTACCGTCAAGGGTCGTGACACATTCTCAGCGCCGGGACAACCTGAAGGCGCAAATCCGGGCCGGTGGACTCGACGCGATGCTGGTCAGCGACCTGAACAACGTGCGCTACCTGTCCGGTTTCACCGGATCGAACGGCGCGTTGCTGGTTTTCGCCGACGACCGCGGCCCGGTACTGGCCACCGACGGCCGGTATCGCACCCAGGCCGCGGAGCAGGCGCCGGGGATCGAGATCGCCATCGAACGCGCCCTCGGGCGCCACCTGGTCGGCCGGGCCGCCGACGACGGCGTCGGGAAGCTGGGCTTCGAGAGCAACGTGGTCACCGTCGACGCCTTCGACGTCCTGACCAGCGAACTCGGCGAACGCAAGGCCGCCACCGAGCTGGTGCGGGCCGCCGGGACCGTCGAGGCGCTGCGCGAGGTCAAAGACGACGGCGAGGTGGCGCTGCTGCGGCTGGCCTGCGAGGCGGCCGACGCCGCCCTCGCCGAGCTGGTGGAGCGCGGCGGCCTGCGGCCCGGACGAACCGAACGCGAGGTGAGCCGCGAGCTCGAGGCGCTGATGCTCGACCACGGCGCCGACGCGATCTCGTTCGAGACCATCGTCGCCGCCGGGCCGAATTCGGCGATCCCGCATCACCGCCCCACCGACGCCGCGCTCGCGGCCGGGGATTTCGTCAAGATCGACTTCGGCGCGCTGGTGGCCGGCTATCACTCCGACATGACCCGCACCTTCGTGCTCGGCAAGGCCGCCGACTGGCAGCGGGAGATCTACCAGCTGGTCGCCGACGCCCAGCGGGCCGGGCGGGAGGCGTTGCGGGCGGGCGCCAACCTGCGCGACGTCGACGGCGCGGCGCGCCAGCTCATCGTCGACGCGGGCTACGGCGAGCAGTTCGGCCACGGGCTGGGGCACGGAGTGGGGTTGCAGATCCACGAGGCGCCGGGGATCGGGGCCACGTCGACCGGCACGCTGCTGGCCGGCTCGGTGGTGACCGTCGAGCCGGGCGTCTACCTGCCGGGTCGCGGCGGCGTGCGCATCGAGGACACCCTGGTCGTGCCCGGCGAGGCGGCGGCGACCCGCGGGCAGGCGCCGGAGTTGCTCACCCGGTTTCCCAAGGAGTTGGCGGTTCTCGCCTAGACGAACCGCGCGGTTCAGTCGGCCGGGCCGCCGGGGTAAAGTCGGGTGGCGTGAATGGGGTGGAGCCAATCGAACGTGGGCTGGCGCGCCTACGGGATTTTCGGTGGGAGCTGGACGCGCAACCCCTGCGGGAGCTGCGGCTGGAGATCGACATCGTGTATATCCCCATCCCGGTGCCGTTTTCCGGCGGGAAAAAGCTCAACGTCCCCTTCTTGACGATGATCAAGCCCCTGCGGCCCGCGCCGAGCGAGCCGGCCGAGACCGGCCCTTAACGCGGAGCTTCCCGCCACCCGACGCGCGGGCGTCGGCCGCGCCGCGCTTTAGACTGACCGACAAATTGCAGACAGGTCGCGACCGACTGTCCATCCTCTAGGAGATACACCGAACCGTGGCAAGCACCGCCGATTTCAAGAACGGACTGGTGCTGGTGATCGACGGCCAGCTCTGGCAGATCGTCGAGTTCCAGCACGTCAAACCGGGCAAGGGCCCGGCTTTCGTGCGCACCAAGCTGAAGAACGTGCTTTCCGGCAAGGTCGTCGACAAGACGTACAACGCCGGCGTGAAGGTGGAGACGGCCACCGTCGACCGGCGCGACACCACCTACCTGTACCGCGACGGCTCAGACTTCGTATTCATGGACAGCCAGGACTACGAGCAGCACCCGCTGCCGGAGTCGCTGGTCGGCGACGCCGCCCGGTTCCTGCTCGAGGGGCTGCCGGTGCAGGTCGCCTTCCACAACGGGGCCCCGCTGTACATCGAGCTGCCGGTGTCGGTCGAGATGGAGGTCACCCACACCGAACCGGGCCTGCAGGGCGACCGGTCCAGCGCCGGCACGAAGCCCGCCACCGTGGAGACGGGGGCGGAGATCCAGGTGCCGCTGTTCATCAACACCGGCGACAAGCTGAAGGTGGACACGCGCGACGGCAGCTATTTGGGGCGCGTCAACGCGTGAGCAGGCCCGTCAGGGGGCGCCATCAGGCCCGCAAGCGTGCCGTCGACCTGTTGTTCGAGGCGGAGGCCCGCGGGATGGGGCCGGCCGAGGTCGTCGACGGGCGCGCCACGCTGGCCGCGGCGAACTCGGAGGTGGCGCCGCTGCAGCCGTACACGGTCGCGGCCGCCCGCGGTGTCGGCGAGCACGCCGCCCACATCGACGACCTGATCAGCTCGCACCTGCAGGGCTGGACGCTGGACCGGCTGCCCGCCGTCGATCGCGCCATCCTGCGGGTCGCGGTGTGGGAGCTGCTCTACGCCGACGACGTCCCGGAGCCGGTAGCCGTGGACGAGGCCGTGCAGCTGGCCAAGGAGCTGTCCACCGACGACTCGCCGGCCTTCGTCAACGGCGTGCTGGGCCAGGTCATGCTGGTGACGCCGCAGATCCGGGCGGCCGCGGCGGCGGTTCGTTCGAGTGCGGCCGGCGCGCCGGAAACCGAGGAACGCCAGGCGTGACGCGGCTGGAGCTGCGCGCCGTCGTCGCGGGGTTGCTCGCCGCGACGGTGGTGCTCGGTGCGGTGGTCTGCGCCGCCTTCGGCTGGACAATCGTCGCGTCGGCGCTGTCGATCTACGCGCTCGCGGTGGGCGCCTGGTTGTATCACTGCGTCGAGCGGCTGATCGTGGCCCGCCGCATCAGCACGGTCCGCACCGCCGCGCGGCCGCTGCAGCCGCTGCTGCCCGTGATGGCCGCGATCATGGGACTCACGCAGTCCGTGGTGCGATCGCTGTCCGACGTCACCGAGTTGCCGGCCCGCCGCTGGGAACTTCCGGTCCTACGCTGGGTGGACAGCACGCGGGCGAACCGGCGCATCCTGGACGCCGAAGAGGGTGACGACGAGCTGAACAGCTGAGGAGAGCTCACGCGAAACGATCACGTGGGCAGCGCGGCGGGGTGAGAATACAAGTCGCTCAGAAGAACAGGTGAGGTCATGACTCGATACACCACCCAGCCGCGACGACTCCGCGTCTCCGCGCTGGCGGCGGTGGCCAACCCGTCCTACGCCCGCGTCGACACGTGGAATCTGCTCGACGACGCGTGCCGCCACCTCGCCGAGGTCGACCTGGCCGGGCTCGACAAGACCCACGACGTGGCCCGGGTGAAACGCCTGATGGACCGCATCGCCGCCTACGAGCGGTACTGGCTGTACCCCGGCGCGGCCAACCTGGCGACCTTCCGCGCGCACCTCGAGAGCCTGTCCACGGTGCGGCTCACCGAAGAGGTTTCCATGGCGGTCCGGCTGCTGAGCGAATACGGCGACCGCGCAGGGCTTTTCGACACCTCGGCGCCGCTTGCCGACCAGGAGCTGGTGGCCCAGGCCAAACAGCAGCAGTTCTACACCGTCCTGCTCGCCGACGACGCGCCCGCGACAGCCCCGGACTGCCTGGCCGAATGCCTGCGGGACCTGCGAAACCCGTCCGACGATGTGCAGTTCGAGATCCTGGTGGTGCCCAGCGTCGAAGACGCCATTACCGCGGTCGCCCTCAACGGCGAGATCCAGGCCGCGATCATCCGCGACGACCTGCCGCTGCGGTCCCGGGACCGGCTGCCGCTGATGAACACCCTGCTGGGGCCCAACGAGGACGCGGGTGACGTCATTCCCGACCGCGCCAACGACTGGGTGGAGTGCGGCGAGTGGATCCGCGAGTTGCGGCCCCACATCGACCTGTATCTGCTCACCGACGAGTCCATCGCGGCGGGCGATGACACCGAGCCCGACGTGTACGACCGGACGTTCTACCGGCTCAACGACGTCACCGACCTGCACAGCACCGTTCTCGCCGGGCTTCGAAACCGTTACGCCACACCGTTTTTCGATGCGCTGCGGGCGTACGCGGCGGCACCGGTCGGCCAATTCCACGCGCTGCCGGTCGCGCGCGGCGCCAGCATCTTCAACTCGAAGTCGTTGCAGGACATGGGCGAGTTCTACGGCCGCAACATCTTCATGGCCGAGACCTCGACCACCTCCGGTGGCCTGGACTCGCTGCTCGACCCGCACGGCAACATCAAGAAGGCGATGGACAAGGCCGCGCACACGTGGAATTCCGACCACACGTATTTCGTCACCAACGGGACGTCCACCGCCAACAAGATCGTCGTCCAGTCCCTGACCCGGCCGGGCGACATCGTGCTGATCGACCGCAACTGCCATAAGTCGCATCACTACGGGCTGGTGCTGGCCGGCGCGTACCCGCTGTACCTGGACGCTTATCCGTTGCCGCAGTTCGCGATTTACGGGGCGGTGTCGCTGCGCACGATCAAGCAGACGCTGCTGGATCTGGAGGCGGCCGGTCAGCTGGACCGGGTGCGCATGCTGCTGCTGACCAACTGCACCTTCGACGGCGTGGTCTACAACCCGCTGCAGGTCATGCTGGAGGTGCTGGCCATCAAGCCGGACATCTGCTTCCTGTGGGACGAGGCGTGGTACGCGTTCGCCACGGCCGTGCCCTGGGCCCGGCAGCGGACGGCGATGGTGTCGGCCGAGCGCGTCGAGCAGATGCTGGCATCGCCGGAATACGCTGCCGAATACCGGGATTGGGCGGCATCGATGGAAGGTGTCGATCGGTCGGAGTGGGTCGACCGCCCGCTGTTGCCCGACCCCGCCCGCGCGCGGGTCCGCGTGTACGCCACACATTCGACGCACAAGTCGCTGTCGGCGCTGCGGCAGGCGTCGATGATCCACGTCCGCGACCAGGATTTCAACGCGCTGGCCCGCGACGCCTTCGGTGAGGCGTTCCTGACGCACACCTCCACCTCACCGAACCAGCAACTCCTGGCCTCGCTGGACCTGGCGCGCCGGCAGGTCGACATCGAGGGCTTCCAGCTGGTCCGGCAGACCTACGACATGGCGTTGGTGTTTCGCCACCGGGTGCGCCGAGACCGGTTGATCAGCAAGTGGTTCCGCATCCTCGACGAGTCCGATCTGGTGCCCGAGGAGTTCCGGGCATCCTCGGTGAGTTCCTACCGCCAGGTCCGGCAGGGGGCGCTGGCCGAGTGGAACGAGGCGTGGCGGTCCGACCAGTTCGTGCTGGATGCGACGCGGGTGACCTTGTTCGTCGGCAAGACGGGGATGAACGGATATGACTTCCGCGAGAAGATCCTGATGGACCGATTCGGCATCCAGATCAACAAGACGTCGATCAACAGCGTGCTGTTGATCTTCACCATCGGTGTGACGTGGTCGAGCGTGCATTATCTGCTTGACGTATTGCGCAGGGTGGCAATCGATTTCGACCGCGCCGAGAACGCCGCCAGCGTCGCCGACCGGGCGTTACAGGAGCGCCACGTCGAGGAGATCACGCAGGACCTGCCGCACCTGCCCGACTTCAGCGAGTTCGACGTGGCCTTCCGGCCGGTGGACGCGTGCATCTTCGGCGACATGCGGTCGGCCTTCTACGCCGGCTACGAGGAGTCCGATCGCGAGCACGTGCTGATCGGCATGGCGGGCCGGCGGTTGGCGGAGGGCAAGACGCTGGTGTCCACCACGTTCGTGGTGCCCTACCCGCCGGGCTTCCCGGTGTTGGTCCCCGGTCAAGTGGTGTCCAAGGAGATCATCTACTTCCTGGCCCAGCTCGACGTGAAGGAGATCCACGGCTACAACCCCGACCTGGGGCTGTCGGTGTTCACCGAGGCGGCGCTGGCGCGGATGGAGGCCCAGCGGAACGCGGCGCTGGCGGCCGTCGGTACCGCGTATCCCTCGTTCGAGTTGCCGTCGGATGCCTCGGGCATGAACGGCAACGGCGACCGCGCCGCGCGAGCCGTCAGCGAAGGCGCCTGAGGCTAGGGACGCGGCGGGGCAGGCGTTTGTGGTGCAGGTGGCGGCCAGCCGAGTTCGCCTGCCCGGATCCCTCGGGTGATCTCGTCGCTCCGGACCGGGCTGCCGCCCGGCGCAGTCTCCGGACAGCTGCAGCTGAGGGTGCTGAACGGGCTCGAGCCGGCGCCCGCGGGCGCCGCTGCCACCAGCCCCGAGCCGACGGCGATGGCGGCGTAGACCAGCATTCGTGTCGTCGCGCGGTTCTTGTGACGCGCCGGGCGTGCGGTACCTCTCATGACGGTGTCAGCCTAGGAGCCGATCGCTGAGAAGCCGCTGAGAAGCGCGCTGAGCTCGGTGTTTCCCGGCGGTGTGCGGCCCTGCAGAATCGGGAGTGTGCAGTTGCGTCGTCTCCCGCACTGGGGCATCGCCGCCCGCTCGGCCGCCGTGTCGGCGATGGTGGTGCTCTGTGCGCTCCTTCTGGCCGGCGCAGCGCTGGACGCGTTCCTGTATCGGTCGCTACTGGTGGGCGTCGATTATGCCGCCGCCGAAAGGGTTCGCGACCTGGCGAAGGCGCTGCAGACCGAGCCGCCGGCCGGCCTCGACAACGCCCTCTTCAGCACCGACCAACGGGTGGTCGCCGTCCAGGTGGTTGCCGCGGACGGCACGGTGGTGAAGCGGTCGCGCTCCGCGCCGCGCACATCGCTGGTGCCCGTCACCACCTTCGGCGCCGCTCTGCGTCGGGGCCTGTCGGACGACGCGGTGGCGGGTGACGACATGCGCGTCAGCGGTCAGCGGGTCGCCACCGCGGCCGGGGATTACGCGGTGATCGTGGGAGGGGGAAGCCAGGCGGTCGAGGAGACCGCGCGGACCGTCGCCCTGCTGCTGGCGGCCGGCGCGCCCGTCGTCATCGCGGGGGCGGCGGTCGCGACGTTCCTGCTGGTTCGCCGGTCGCTGCGATCGGTGGACGCGATCCGCGCGCACGTGGCCGAGATCTCGACCTCCGATCTCGCCGAGCGGGTACCGGTGCCCAACGGCCGCGACGAGATCGCGGCCCTGGCGGTGACCATGAACCGGATGCTGTCCCGTATCGAGGCGGGCCACCGCGCGCAACAGCGTTTCATCGGCGACGCGTCGCACGAACTCCGTAGTCCACTGGCCACCATCATCTCCGGACTGGAAGTCGCCGAGGCCCACCCAGATCTGCTCGACGCCGAGTTGGCGGTCAACACCCTGCTTCCCGAAGCACAACGCATGCACGCGCTGATTGAAGACCTGCTGCTGCTGGCCCGCGCCGACGAGCAGAGCCTGGTGCGGCGCACGGAAGTACTCGCCCTCGATGAGATCGCCGACGTCGAGGTCGCCCGCGCGCGACGCGAGGCAAGCTGCGCGATCGACACCGACATCGGCCCGGTGCGGTGCATCGGCGACCCGATGGCCATCTCGCGGATGATCCGCAACCTGGTGGAAAACGCTGTCCGCCATGCCACTTCGCGTGTCGCCGTGGAAGTCGGCAGCGTTGACGGGACGGCGATCGTTACCGTCAGCGATGACGGCCCGGGGATCGGCCCGGGTGACCGGGCCCGGGTGTTCGAGCGCTTCGTGCGCCTGGATACCGACCGTGCCCGCAGCGGCGGGGGAGCGGGTCTGGGGCTCGCGATCGTCGCCGAGGTGGTCGGCGCTCACGGCGGCTCGGTCACCATCGAGGACCGGCCGGGCGGCGGAACCCGGATGGTGGTGTCCCTGCCGCTGGGCGACCCTCAGCACAGCAGCCGGTAGCCGACGCCCCGAATCGTTTCGATTGTGTTGGTGCCGAAGGGAATATCGATCTTGCGGCGCAGATACCCTACGTAAACCTCGACCACGTTGTCGGGACCGCGGTAGTGCGCATCCCACACGTTGTGCAGTATCTCGGCCTTGGTCACGACCATGTCCTTGTTGCGCATGAGGAATTCGAGCACCCCGAATTCCCTGGGGGTCAACGCGATCGGGGTTGAGTCACGGTGCACGGTGTGCCGCGCGGGGTCCAGGCGCAGCGACCCCGCGGTCAGCACCGCGGGCCGCTCCGGCACACCGCGGCGCATCAGCGCGCGCAGCCGCGCCACCAGCACCCGAAACGAGAACGGTTTGGTCAGGTAGTCGTCGGCTCCGAGGTCGAAGGCGTCGGTTTCGTCGTACTCGCCGTCCTTGGCGGTGAGCATCAGGACCGGCGTCCAGACGTTCTGCGCCCGCATTCGGCGCAGCACCTCGTATCCGCTGTGGCCGGGCAGCATGATGTCGAGGATCACCACGTCGAAGCCGGTGTCGACCGCCTCCCGTAGGCCGTCGACGCCGGTGCCCACGGCCACGACGACGAATCCCTCCGCCTTCAGCCCCCGAGCGAGGGTGGCCGACAGCCGCGCTTCGTCCTCGACGAGAAGGACTCTCATGCGATTACGCCTCTTCGTGGGCCGCGCCCGGGTGGTGTCCCGGACGCTGCGGCAGGACGACGATCAACGCCACGATGATCGCCGCGAGCACGGCCGAGGCCAGCGGGCGGCTCAGGTTGAGGCCGCCGTCGGCGACCGGCTTGTCGATGAAGTCGCCGATCGTCGCGCCCAGTGGACGGGTCAGGATGAACGCGACCCAGAACAAGGCGACACGGGATAAGGCGGTCCAATAGTAGAGCCCGATGACCACGGCAAGGCCGGCGGCGAACACCAACGCCCCGCGCTCGTAACCGAATCCGCGCGTGTCGGCGAGCCAGTCGCCCAGCGCGGTGCCCAGGGTCTGCGAGAACGTGATGGTTGCCCAATAGAAGGCCTCGACTTTCGGCGTCGAGACGGTGGTGACCGACACGGTGCCCTCCGACCAACGCCACAGGCCCAAGGTGGCCAGCAGGCAACCCAGGAGCAAGAGCGACCCGCCGGTGTAGCCGATGCCGAGCGATCGGTCGGCGAAGTCGGCCAGCGTCGTGCCGAATGTCGTCGAGGCCACGATCGTCGCCCAGTACAGGCTCGCATGGAAGCGCTTGGCGAAGATCTGAGCGGCGACCAGCACCACCAGCGCGACCCCGAAGAGGGCGACCCCGGCCGCGTAGCCCCAGTTCAGCGTCATCGTGACGGTGTCGCCGCCCGTCTCGCCCAACGTGGTCGCCAAGATCTTGATGATCCAGAAGCCCAGGGTGACCGCAGGCACTTTGGTCAACGCTTGCCGCGAAACGTCACTCATCCACAGTCATCTTCCGCTGTCGTCGTTGATGCATTCCTAGGGTAGTCGCGCTGAGAAATCGCTGAGCGCGCGGATAAGAAACCACTGTGTCCACACTATGAATCGCCGTCTCGGATGGCCGTCCCGTCGAGATGCCAAACATCAGGGTGCACAAAGCAGTTCGCAGTTGAGGCCACGGCGGCCAGCGCGTGAAAGCTGAGTCCTGGATGTCAATTGCCTTAGCGGGCAATAAGTTACAGCGCTCTCGGCGTCAAGCGCCGGATGAACGTCGTGTCACGATGGTCTACATGCTTTCCGGGGCCGGTAGCGCGAGTCAACTGGGCGCGGGTGCGCGCTGGTCGGTCATGGTCGTCTCCTTGGGCGTGACGGCAACGTCGTTCCTGTTCATCAATGGCGTTGCGTTCCTGATCCCGTCGCTGCAGGCGCGCCGCGGCATCCCGTTGACCGAAGCCGGCCTGGTGTCGTCGATGCCGAGCTGGGGGATGGTGATGACGCTAGTGCTCTGGGGCTGGGTGCTGGACCGCGTCGGCGAGCGGCTGGTGCTGACGGCGGGCTCGGCGCTCACGGCGGCCGCGGCCTACGCCGCGGCGTCGGCCCATTCGATGGTGGCCATCGGGGTCTTCCTCTTTCTCGGCGGGATGGCCGCGGCCAGCTGTAACACCGCCGGTGGGCGGCTGGTGTCCGCGTGGTTCCCGTCGCACCAACGGGGCCTGGCGATGGGAATCCGCCAGACTGCGCAGCCGTTGGGGATCGCGTTGGGCGCGTTGGTGATCCCGGAGCTGGCTGAGCGCGGCCCCCGTTCGGGGCTGATGTTCCTCGCGCTGATGTGCACGCTGGCGGCAGCGGCCAGTGCGCTGGGTATCGTCGACCCGCCGCGGAAATCCCGCCGGGCAGCCACCCACACGGAATTGGCGAGCCCGTATCGCGGGTCGTTCGTGCTGTGGCGGATTCATGCGGTGGGCGCCCTGCTGATGATGCCGCAAACGGTGACCGTGACGTTCATGCTCGTGTGGCTGATGAATCGCCATGGCTGGTCGGTCGCGGCGGCAGGCGGTCTGGTCACCATGTGTCAGCTGTTGGGCGCGGTGGGGCGAATCGCGGTCGGGCGGTGGTCGGATCGCGCCGGCTCGCGGATGCGGCCGGTCCGCAGCATCGCCATCGCCGCCGCGCTGGCGCTGTTCCTGCTCGCCCTCACCGACGGCGCCGGCTCGGGCTACGACGTGTTGCTCATGGTCGCCATCGCGGTGATCGCGATGCTCGACAATGGGCTCGAGGCCACCGCCATCACCGAGTTCGCCGGCCCATTCTGGAGCGGGCGCGCGCTGGGGGTGCAGAACACCACTCAGCGGCTGGTGGCCGCCGCGGGGCCGCCACTTTTCGGCGCGCTGATCGCCGCAGCCGAATACCCGCCCGCCTGGGCGCTTTGCGCGCTGTTCCCCTTGGCGGCCGTCCCCCTGGTGCCCACCCGGCCGGCCGGCCCGGACGCCGGAGGCGGTTCCGCTCACGGGGATTGGAAAGAGGAGGTCGTCGCCGGGGTGGCGCAATGACCCCGCGGGCCGCCATTTCTGCTGGTCGCCGTCGAACGACGCCCGGCGCAATGCGCCGAGGGGGCGTCGCGCACCCGCATCGCGCGCCCAAAAAACGCCCGTGAGCTGGGTTAGCGTGGCCGCGTGGCACAACCGATCAGCAGCGGACCCCGGGCCGATCGCGCCCGCCGGGTGGCCGACGTGTTGCGCCAGCAGATCCACGCCGACGCCTACCCCGACGGCTTGCCGGCCGAGCAACAGCTAGCGACCGAATTCCTGGTGTCGCGCAACACCATCCGCGAGGCGCTTGCCGTGCTCAAGCACGAGGGGCTGATCGACCGCGGACCCAAGGTCGGCACGCACGTCGCCCAGCGCAAATACGAGCACGGCCTGGACACGCTGCTCGGCCTGAAGGAAACGTTCAAGAACCTCGGCGAGGTGCGCAACGAGGTTCGCGCCGCGATGCCCGTCACCGCGCCGCCGTCGGTGGCCCGCCGGTTGCGGCTGCAACCGGGCGAGCAGGCGGTGTTCATCGAGCGATTGCGCTACCTCGGCGACCTGCCGCTCAGCCTGGACCTGACCTATCTGACACCGGATATCGGGGCCCGGGTGCTGGGCCATCCGCTCGAGACCAACGACTTGTTCGCGCTCATCGAAGAGGTCAGCGGTCAGCGGCTTGGTTCTGCGGCCCTGGCGCTGGAGGCCATCCCGGCCGACGCGCACTCCGCGGCCACCCTGCAGGTGCCCGACGGCGCGGCGCTGCTCATGTTGGAGCGGGTCACCAGTCTCGCCGACGGAACCCCCGTCGATTTGGAGTACATCCGGATGCGTGGCGATCGAATCACCATGCGAGGCAGCCTGATAAGGAGCGACACATGACGTTGATCCACAACACCCGGGCCGACGTGCCGGTGACGATCGACGAGTCGTTGTGTATCGATGGCTGCACCCTGTGCGTCGAGGTCTGCCCGCTGGACGCGCTGGCCATCAACCCCGACACCGGCAAGGCGTACATGCATGTCGACGAGTGCTGGTACTGCGGACCCTGCGCGGCTCGCTGTCCGACCGGCGCCGTCACGGTCAACATGCCCTATCTGCTCCGCTGAACCCGAAGAATCCCCATGAAAAAGCAAGCCGTCCGGCTGCTTTCGGTGGCGCTCACGATCGCCGTGTCCGCCACCGGATGCTCGCTGGAATCCTTCTCGCAATCCTCCGGTGTGGTCGACGTCGTGGTGGGATACCAATCCAAGACCATCAACACCGTCACCGCCGGCACGCTGCTACGCGCGCAGGGTTACCTCGAGCACCGGCTGAACGACATCACCACCCGAACGGGGACCAGATACGCGGTCCGCTGGCAGGATTACGACACCGGCGCCCCGATCACCGCCCAGATGCTCGCCGAGAAGATCGACATCGGCTCGATGGGCGATTATCCGATGCTGATCAACGGCTCCAAGACGCAGGCCAACCCCCTGGCCCGCACCGAGATGGTGTCGGTCACCGGCTACAACCCCAAGGGCGCACTGAACATGGTTGTGGTGCAGCCTGATTCGCCCGCGACGGGCCTGGCGGACCTGGCTGGCAGCAAGGTCTCGGCTAGCGTGGGATCCGCGGGCCACGGGACGTTGGTCCGCGCGCTGGGCAGGGCCGGCATCACCGGCGTCGAAGTGCTCAACCAGCAGCCGCAGGTCGGCGCATCCGCGCTGGAATCCGGTCAGGTGAAGGGGCTTTCGCAGTTCGTCGCGTGGCCCGGGCTGCTGGTCTACCAGGGCAAGGCGCGGCTGCTCTACGACGGGGCCGAGCTGAACCTGCCCACCCTGCACGGTGTGGTGGTGCGGCGCTCGTACGCGTCGGCGCACCCGGAGGTGCTGGCGGCGTTCCTGCAGGCGCAATTGGATGCCACCGATTTCCTCAACGGCAAGCCGCTGGAGGCCGCGCGCATCGTCGCGCAGGCCAGCGGGTTGCCGCAGGAGGTGGTGTACCTCTACAACGGCCCCGGCGGGACGTCGTTCGACCCCACGCTCAAGCCTGCGCTCGTCGAGGCCTTGAAAAGCGATGTGCCCTACCTGAAGTCGATCGGCGACTTCGCCGACCTCGACGTCACCAAGTTCGCGGTGGACGATCCGCTGCGCGCGGTGTTCGCCGCCCGCGGGCTGGACTACGCCGCGGCCCGGACCCGAACCGCCAACCCGTCCGTCCTGTCCGGCGACCCGGCGGTGGCCAGCGAGCTATGGCTGGACGGGGCCGACACGACGCAAACGGTCGCCAACCCCACCGGCTTGCTGCGCGCGGTCGCCGACGCCACCGCCCGCGGGGGCAAGGTCCGGGCGGCCTACGTTCCCGACGCCGAACTGGGCACCCGGTGGTTCGCGGACAAGGCGGTCTGGGTCAAGGACGGTCCGAACTACCTGCCGTTCGGCACCCAGACCGGGGCGCAGCGTTATCTGGCGGGGCACCCCGGCGGCACCGTCATGAATTACCAACAGGCATTGGGAGGTTCGGTATGACCGCAGAAGTGGTGGCGGACCAAGTCCTTGGCGTGATCTCGGCACCCACGCCCGCACGGCCGCGACGATCGTCCTCGCGGTGGCCATCGCGGCTGCTTCGGCTGGTGTCGGTCGCGGCCGCGATCGGATTGTGGCAGTTGCTCACCGCCGGCAAGGTGCGGCTGTTGCTGCGGTTCGACACGTTGCCGACGGTCACGCAGATCGTGCACGCGCTGCAGCGCCGGCTCGGGGCGGGCGAGTACTGGCTTGACCTGGCGCAGTCGCTGATCCGCATCCTCACCGGCTTCGGCCTGGCCGCCGCGGTCGGCCTCGCCACCGGTGTGCTGCTGGGCCGTTCGCGGTTGTTCGCCGACCTGTTCGGTCCGCTGGCCGAGCTCGCCCGGCCCATCCCGGCGATCGCGATGGTGCCGGTGGCGATCCTGCTGTTCCCCACCGACGAGGCGGGCATCGTGTTCATCACCTTCCTCGCCGCCTACTTCCCGATCATGGTCAGCACCCGGCACGCGGTGCGGGCGCTGCCCACGCTTTGGGAGGAATCGGTGCGCACGCTGGGCGGCGGCCGGTGGGAGGTGCTCACCCAGGTGGTGCTGCCGGGCATCCTGCCCGGCGTGTTCGGGGGTCTGTCGGTCGGCATGGGGGTGGCCTGGATCTGTGTCATCTCCGCCGAGATGATCTCGGGCCGTCTCGGCGTCGGCTACCGCACCTGGCAGGACTACACGGTGCTGGCCTACCCCCAGGTGTTCGTCGGCATCATCACCATCGGCGTGCTCGGGTTCGCCACGTCGGCGGCCGTCGAACTCGTGGGCCGGCGGGTGACCCGCTGGTTGCCCCGCGCACAGGAAGGGCAGCGATGAAAGCCATCGGTTTGGAACTGGACGCGGTTCGGTTGTCCTACACCGGAACCCCCGTGATCGACGGGCTGAGTCTGACGGTGCGGCCGGGGGAGATCCTGGTGCTGACCGGACCGTCGGGCTGCGGCAAGTCGACGCTGCTGCGTGCCCTGGCCGGGCTGCTGCGGCCCGACCAGGGCCGGGTGCTGGCCGACGGCGTCGAGGTCACCGCGACCTCCGGCGATCGCGGCATGGTGTTCCAGGACAATGCGCTGCTGCCGTGGCGGACGGTGCGGTCCAACATCGAGCTGGCACTGCGGCTGCGCGGTGAACCCCGCGCCACCCGGCGCGCGCAGGCCGAGCGCTGGATCGACGAGCTCGGGCTCGCGGGTTTCGGTCACTTCCTGCCCAAGAGCCTGTCCGGCGGGATGCGCCAACGGGTCCAGCTGGCCCGCGGACTGGCGGGCGCGCCGCGCGCGGTCATGATGGACGAGCCCTTCGGCGCCCTGGACACCCAGACCCGGGCCGCCATGCAGCGGTTGCTGGTCGACACCTGGCGCACCCATCCCACGACGATCGTCTTCGTCACCCACGACGTCGACGAGGCGCTGGCACTGGGCGACCGGATCGTCGTGCTGGGCCGCGCCGGCGAGCCGCTGCGCGCGTCGATCGACGTGCCCGATCCCCGGAGCGACCGGCCCAGGGCCGATCTGCGCGCGGAAGTCATTGCGGGCCTTGGTGATTTGGTGGCGGCATGATGGATATCCCGGACCCGGCCACACCCGTGCGCCTCGACTGTGACGTGCTGGTCATCGGCGGCGGCACCGCGGGCACCATGGCGGCGCTGTCGGCCGCCGAGCACGGCGCGCAGGTGCTGCTGCTGGAGAAGGCCCATGTGCGGCACTCCGGCGCGCTGGCGATGGGGATGGACGGCGTCAACAACGCCGTCATACCCGGCAAGGCCGAACCCGAGGACTACGTCGCCGAAATCACCCGCGCCAACGACGGAATCGTCAACCAGCGCACCATCTATCAGACCGCCAGCCGCGGTTTTGCGATGGTGCAGCGGCTGGAACGGTACGGGGTGAAGTTCGAGAAGGACGAACACGGCGAGTACGCCGTGCGCCGGGTGCACCGGTCGGGCTCCTACGTGCTGCCGATGCCGGAGGGCAAGGACGTCAAGAAGGCGCTGTACCGGGTGCTGCGGCAAAGGTCGATGCGGGAGCGGATCCGCATCGAGAACCGGCTGATGCCGGTGCGCGTGCTGACGTCCGGCGGCCGCGCCGTGGGCGCCGCCGCCTTGCACACCCGCACCGGCGAATTCGTCGCCGTCGGCGCCAAGGCGGTGATCCTGGCCACCGGGGCGTGCGGGCGGCTGGGCCTGCCGGCGTCCGGTTACCTCTACGGCACGTACGAAAACCCGACGAACGCCGGCGACGGGTATGCGATGGCCTACCACGCGGGCGCGGAACTGTCGGGAATCGAGTGCTTTCAAGTCAATCCGCTGATCAAGGACTACAACGGCCCGGCGTGCGCCTACGTGGCCAACCCGTTCGGGGGCTACCAGGTCAACGCGCACGGCGAACGGTTCGTGGACTCCGACTACTGGTCGGGCCAGATGATGTCCGAGGTGAAAAGCGAGATCGACTCGGCCCGCGGACCCATCTACCTCAAGGTCTCCCACCTGCCCGACGAGACGCTGACCGCGCTGGAGAACATCCTGCACACCACCGAGCGGCCGACCCGCGGCACCTTCCACACCAACCGCGGGCACGACTACCGCACCCACGACATCGAGATGCACATCTCCGAAATCGGCTTGTGCAGCGGCCATTCGGCGTCGGGCGTGTGGGTCGACGAACACGCCCGCACCACGGTGCCCGGGCTGTACGCGGCCGGGGACCTGGCCTGTGTACCGCACAACTACATGATCGGGGCGTTCGTCTTCGGCGATCTCGCCGGCACCGACGCCGCCTCCTCGAGCGCGGACATCGCCGCGCCGCAACAACTCCCGGAAGACCAGTTGCGCGCCGCCCACGAGCTGATCTACCGGCCGCTGCGGCATCCGGACGGGCCACCGCAACCGCAGGTCGAATACAAGCTGCGGCGGTTCGTCAACGACTATGTGGCGCCGCCGAAGACGGCGGCAAAGCTGTCCATCGCCGTGCGCACCTTCGACCGAATGCGCGCGGAGATCGCCGAGATGGGGGCGAGGAACCCGCACGAGCTGATGCGCGCCGTCGAGGTGTCCTTCATCCGGGACTGCGCCGAGATGGCCGCGCGCTCCTCGCTCACCCGCACCGAATCGCGTTGGGGCCTCTACCACGATCGCGCCGACCTGCCGGTCCGGGACGACAGCGAGTGGGGCTATCACCTCAACCTTCGCAAAGACGGCGACGGCGCGATGGTGTTCCTCAAGCGGCCGGTGGCCCCCTATTTCGTGCCGGTGCCGGAGCTGGACGGCCTGCCGCCCGCCGACCAGACGGTGCAGGAGGTGGAGCAGCCGCCGCTGGTCGGTGGCCAGGCCCCGGCCACCAACCGGTCCCGAATCGACGTCGCCCCAGCGGGTTTCGAGCCGCCCTCGCCGCGCATCGCGGAGGTCCTCGCCCTCGAGGAGCCGACGATCGCCACGCTGCGGCCGTACCTGGCCGACCGGGATCCGGCGGTGCGCCGCACGGCCGTGGTCACGCTCACCGAGCACACCCCCGACGGGTACGCGCCCGCGCTGATCGCGGCGCTGGACGACGCGGATGCCGCAGTGCGGCGCACCGGCGCCGGCGGGATCCGCGAACTGGTCGAGGTGTTGCCCGAGCCGGGCGAGGTCCGGCCGGGGTTGAACTCCGGCGACATGGTGGTGCGAGCGGCCGCCCTCTACGTGCTGGCCGCGCGGCGGGTCGGCGACGCCGAGCACTACCGCCGCGCGGTGAGCGATCCCGACCACCGGGTGCGCATCGAGGCGGTGCGGGCGCTGGTGTCCGTCGACGACGTGGCCGGGGTGGTCGCCGCGACCCGCGACGAGAGCCGGGAGGTCCGGATCGCGGCGGCCGCCGGTCTGGCGACCCTGCGCGGCGGTGGCGAGGCGGTCAGCGCGCTGATCGCCGACCCGGACCCGTTGGTGCGCGCGGCCGCGCTGGCCGCACTGGGCGAAATAGGCTGCGGCGCCGACGATTTCCCCGCCGTGGCGACGGCCTTAAGCGCACCGGCCTGGCAGGTGCGGGAGGGCGCCGCGCGCGCCCTGGCGGGCGCGCCGGCCGACGTTGCGGTCCCGGCGCTGGCCGAGGCGCTCGCCGACGCCCACCTGGACGTGCGCAAGGCGGCCGTGCTGAGCCTGACCCGCTGGGCGGGCGAACCGGCCGCGCGGGACGCGCTCGGGGTCGCGCTCAAGGACAGCGACGCCGACGTGCGGGCCTACGCGCGCCGGGCGCTGGACGAAGCCGGGTAGCCGATCGAGTGTGCGCTCACGGCTTTGAGTGTGCGTTCGGGGCGGCGACACGCCGGTGACTCCCGCCCTGGACGCACAGTCTGCTCAGCGCAGAATCCTGGCGTAGAGCAGGCTGTCCTGCGGCTCGGGCCCCAGGTTGGGGTAGACGGCGTGGCGGGCCAGTCGCCCCTCCAACACGAAACCGGCGCGCTCGAGCAGCCGCGCCGAACGCTCGTTCTCGACATTGCAGGTGGCCCACACCCGATACACCGCCCGGTCGCTGTCGAGCGCGGTCAACAGCATGTCGATCACCTCGGCCATCACGCCCTTGCCCCACCACCGTCGGCCCAGGCAATACCCGATCTCGACCGAGTGCGGCACCGGGCGCCGGCAGCTGGCCAGCCCGACGACCTCACCGCTGTGCCGCAACTCGATCGCCCAGGTACGGTCGTCGGCCGTTGCGTTGAGCTTCTCGGTGATCACCCGCCGCGTCGCCGCCACGTCGGGATGCGGGGCCCACATCAGGTACTTGGTGACCTCGGGATCGCGGGCCACCCGCTGGAACAGTGCCCCGGCGTCGTCGAGCACGGGCCGGCGCAGCACCAGCCGGGGCCCGGTGATGCGATCGGGTGGGTAATCGGCCACGGGGCTAGAGGCCGAGCGCTTGATAGGTGCGGCGGACGAATTTCGGCTGCACTGATTGCAGCTTCGCCAGCGAGGTGTTACCGGCTACCGCCGCCGCCACGTCCGCGGACATGTCGGGCAAATTCTGGACGAGATAGATCAGGACCAGATCGGCGCTCGGATCGGCCTGCCACCACGTCCCGTACGCGCCCGGCCAGCTGAATGTCCCGAGCCCGCCGGGGCCGAACAGCGGCGCGCTCTTGGTGGGGTCGGTCACCACCGACAGATTCAGGCCGAAGCCACGGCCCACCCAGTACGGCGCCCCGAGAAAGTTGTGCCGCTTCTGCTCGTCGGTCAGCCGGTCGGTGCGCATCAGCCGGGCGGACTCCGGCGACAACACCCGCACGCCGTCGATCGTTCCCTCGCCGAGCAGCATCCGCACGAACCGCAGGTAGTCGTCGGCGGTCGACCACAGGCCGCCACCCGCGTTGGGGAACGACGGCGGCGTGATGTGCGGCGGACCCATCACGTCGTGGTGCAGCTGGCCCTGCCCGTCGAGCCGGTACATGGTCGCGGCGCGGCGGCGCGCCTCGGGGGACACGAAGAACCCGGTGTCGGGCATGCCCACCGGGCCCAGCACCCGTTCGTCGAGGACCTGGTGGAACGGCTTGCCCTCGATGCGTGCCGCGATGACGCCCAGCAGGTCGATGGAGTGGCTGTAGGTAAGTCGGTCGCCCGGCTGATGCACGAGCGGCAGCTTGGCCAGCTCGGCCAGCCAGGCGTCCGGGCCGTTGTTGAACGGCAGCCGCACGTAGGCCTTGGCGATCGGCCCGGACACCGAGAATCCGTACGCCATGCCGCTGGTGTGGGTGAGCAGATCCTCGATGAGGATGGCGCGCTGCGCCGGATGCGTCCGGTCCAGGGGGCCGTGCGGGTCGTCGAGGACCCGCACGTCGGCGAGCTCGGGCGCCCAGCGCACGATCGGGTCTTTCAGTGTCAGCTTGCCCTCGTCGACCAGGCTCATCACCGCCGCGACGGTGACCGGCTTGGTCATCGACGCGATCCGGAACAGCGTGTCGCGCTGCATCGGTAGGTCCGCGTCCACATCGCGGTAGCCGATTTCGTTGACCTGCAGCACTTCTCCGCGCTGCCACACCAGCGTCAGCGCACCGGCGAGCATGCCCGCGTCGCACACTTCGCGGACGGAGGCCGCATTGGCGTCGAGATTCACCCGAATCAGGTTAGCGTCGGGCCCGGGGGAGCCGCGGCCAAGGCTTCATCCACGGTGGGGTAGAGGTCGATGAACTCGTCGAGGCCCACGATGCGCAGCGGCCGGCTGGTTGCCGAGCCGTCGGCCGCCACCCGCAGTGACGTCGGGCTGTTCTCGGTCAGGCGATGCACCTCGACCAGCACGGTGATGCCGGCGGAGGACAGGAAATCGACCTCGGTGAGGTCGATGACGAGCACCGCGGGGGTGTCGGTGAGGGCAATGTCGATGTGCGTGGCGAGCGAGGGCGCGGTGATGATGTCCACCACACCACTGACCTGCAGCACCACCGCGTCACCTGCATCGCGGCGGCTGACCCAGAACTCCTCGCTCCTCACCATCCGAACGTACTGTCTTCTCCGCAACGGCCGATCACCCGGGCCGACTCTTGGCCGGGCGGGTTCGGTCAGCGCCGCTGCGCGCGGACGTACCAGAACGCCATTTCGACCTGCGCGCCCTCGACCTCGCGGCGCATCGTGGCGGGTTCCAGCGACGCGATGTCCCAGCCCGCGCCGCCGAGGACGTCGCGCAGGGTGGACTCCGAGACCGCGGGCCGGGGCCACCGCTCGTCGGGGGCGTTGGCGTCGGAGAAGCAGCTGATCAGCAGCGTGGCGCCCGGCCTGGTCGCCCGGTGCGCCGCGGCCGCATAGTGGCGCTTGCCGTCGTCGTCGAGGCAGTGGAACATCCCGCTGTCGACAACGGTGTCGAACGCCTCGGTGTAGCCCTCCAGCTTGGTGGAGTCAGCCACCGCGAACGTCACGTCGACCCCGGCGTCATGGGCCCGGCGCTGGGCGGTCACCAGCGCGGTGGGCGAGATGTCCAGCCCGGTGACCCGGAACCCGTTCTGCGCCAGGTAGATGGCGTTGTCGCCGAGCCCGCAGCCGATGTCCAGGACGTCACCGTGAACCCAGCCGCCGCCGTGCCAGGCGATGACGTTGTCCTTGGGCGCCTTGGTATCCCACGGGGGTGTGGCCATCGGCGGGATGCCCTCGCCGGGGCTCTCGCCGCGGTAGAGCGCGTCGAAGTCCATTTGCTGCAGTCTGGAGAAGCCCGAGCCGGTCATTTTCGCCAGGGTAGCGCGGCATCGTGTCCCCAGTGTGGCGGCCAAAATTTCATCCCGGTTTCGGTTGGGCAAAGGTACTGCAGCGTGCCCGCGATGCGCGGGCCGATATCGCCTGCTTGGTTTTAGTGTTGGCCGCATGGCCGAACTGAAGTATCGCGTGAAGCGCTGGCGCACAGCGCTTCACGCATCCGTGTCGGCAGTGCTGGTTGCCGCCCTCGGGCTCGCCATCTCCCCGGCGGCTCACGCGGCTGCGGCCTCGGCGACGTTGTCGGTGGAACATGCGTGGCAGACCGGTTTCATCGCCAACTTCACCGTCACCAACTTGAGCACGGCGCCGCTCACCGACTGGCGGCTTGACTTCGACATGCCGGCGGGACAGTCCGTCGTGCACACGTGGAACAGCAACGTCACCCAGTCGGGCACCCACTTCGTCCTGACCCCCGCGAACTGGAATCGCAGCATCGCACCGGGTGGCTCAGCCACCGGTGGGCTGCGAGGCGTGGTGATCGGTTCCTTCACGCCGCCGTCGAACTGTCTGCTCAACGGGCAAGTTCCCTGCACCTAGCGGCGGCTGCGCACCGAGACTCGCGGTAGGGCGCGCGTCGAAGCCCTCCGCCGCGGTGGGCGAAGCCCGAGCCCAGCGGGACACCTGGGACCGGTGGGGCTGGGCGGGCCTTCCTCGACGGCGCCACCCGTGCCTCACACCGGCGCGCTCGCGAAGAAGTGCTACGCTGCCGGGCAGTCGACATCCTTTAACGATCCGTCCGGCGAGGCGGAGAAGGAGGTCAAGTCTCGTATGGGTGCTTTGGGTGAGAGCGGCGTGGGCCGCGAATCCCGGGAATTGATGTCGGCGGCCGACGTGGGTCGCACCATTTCCCGTATCGCACACCAGATCATCGAAAAGACCGCTCTGGATGGTCCCGACGCGCCGCGGGTGGTGCTGTTGGGAATTCCGACCCGCGGCGTGATCCTGGCCAAGCGCCTGGCCGCCAACATCGCCGAGTACAGCGGTGTGCAGGTAGGTAACGGCGGCCTCGACATCACCCTCTACCGCGACGATCTGATGCAGAAGCCGCCGCGGCCGCTCGAGGCCACCTCGATCCCGGCCGGCGGCATCGACGACGCCCTGGTGATCCTCATCGACGACGTGCTGTACTCCGGGCGCTCGGTGCGCTCAGCGCTGGACGCGCTGCGTGACGTCGGCCGGCCGCGGGTGGTGCAACTCGCGGTGCTGGTCGACCGCGGCCATCGCGAGCTGCCGCTGCGCGCGGACTACGTCGGCAAGAACGTCCCCACCTCGCGCAGCGAGAGCGTGCACGTGCTGCTGGCCGAGCAGGACGGTCGCGACGGGGTGGTGATCTCGCGATGACGCGTCACCTGCTGGCGGCCGGCGACCTGAGCCGCGACGAGGCCACCGCCATCCTCGACGACGCGGACCGGTTCGCCGAGGCGCTGGTGGGCCGCGAGATCAAGAAGCTGCCGACGCTGCGCGGGCGCACCGTGATCACGATGTTCTACGAGAACTCCACCCGCACCCGGGTGTCGTTCGAGGTGGCCGGCAAGTGGATGAGCGCCGACGTGATCAACGTCAGCGCTGCCGGATCGTCGGTGGGCAAGGGGGAGTCGCTGCGCGACACCGCATTGACGCTGCGGGCGGCCGGCGCCGACGCGCTGATCATCCGCCACCCGGCGTCCGGCGCGGCACACCTGCTGGCCGAGTGGACGGGCAGCGCGAACGAAGGCCCCTCGGTGATCAACGCCGGGGACGGCACCCACGAGCACCCGACGCAGGCGCTGCTCGACGCGCTCACCATCCGCCAGCGCCTCGGCGGCATCGAGGGCCGGCGCATCGTGATCGTCGGCGACATCCTGCACAGCCGGGTCGCCCGCTCCAACGTCATGCTGCTGAACACCCTGGGCGCCGAGGTGGTGCTGGTGGCGCCGCCGACGCTGTTGCCGGTAGGGGTCGACGGCTGGCCGGTCACCGTGGCAGGCGACTTCGACGCCGAATTGCCCGCCGCCGACGCCGTGCTGATGCTGCGGGTGCAGGCCGAGCGGATGAACGGCGGCTTCTTCCCGTCCGTGCGCGAATACTCCTCCCGCTACGGGCTTTCCGACCGCCGCCAGGCCATGCTGCCCGGCCACGCCGTGGTGCTGCATCCGGGGCCGATGCTGCGGGGCATGGAGATCGCGTCGTCGGTGGCCGACTCGTCGCAATCGGCCGTCCTGCAGCAGGTTTCCAATGGCGTGCACGTGCGGATGGCGGTGCTGTTCCATGTGCTGGTGGGCGCGGAATCCGCCGGAGAAGAGGGCGTGGCATGAGCGTGCTGATTCGCGGGGTCCGGTTGTACGGCGAGGGCGAGCGGGTCGACGTGCTCGTCGATGACGGCCAGATCGCCGAAATCGGTACGGGCCTGGAGATTCCCGACACCGCGGACGTCATCGACGCCACCGGTCACGTGCTGTTGCCGGGACTGGTCGACCTGCACACCCATCTGCGCGAACCCGGCCGCGAGTACGCCGAGGACATCGAAACCGGTTCGGCCGCAGCGGCGTTGGGCGGCTACACCGCGGTATTCGCGATGGCCAACACCAACCCGGTCGCCGACAGCCCGGTGGTCACCGACCACGTGTGGCACCGCGGCCAACAGGTCGGCCTGGTCGACGTGCACCCCGTCGGCGCCGTCACCGTCGGACTGGCCGGCGCGGAACTGACCGAGATGGGCATGATGGCGGCCGGGGCCGGCCAGGTCCGGATGTTCTCCGACGACGGCATCTGCGTGCACGACCCGCTGGTGATGCGCCGCGCCCTCGAGTACGCCACCGGCCTGGGGGTGCTCATCGCCCAGCACGCCGAGGAACCCAGGCTGACCGTCGGCGCCGTCGCCCACGAGGGACCGACCGCCGCCCGGTTGGGGCTCTCGGGATGGCCGCGGGCCGCCGAGGAGTCGATCGTGGCCCGCGACGCGCTGCTGGCGCGTGACGCCGGCGCCCGCGTCCACATCTGCCACGCGTCCACCGCGGGCACCGTCGAGATCGTGAGATGGGCCAAGGAGCAAGGGATTTCGATCACCGCCGAGGTCACCCCACATCACCTGATGCTCGACGACGGCAGGCTGGCCAGCTACGACGGGCGCAATCGCGTCAACCCGCCGCTGCGCGAGGCCGCCGACGCGGTG
This sequence comes from Mycobacterium sp. E3251, assembly GCF_001666835.1. Lineage (GTDB taxonomy): Bacteria > Actinomycetota > Actinomycetes > Mycobacteriales > Mycobacteriaceae > Mycobacterium. Next base: position 36,484 of record NZ_LZJF01000204.1, read on the forward strand.
GCGCTGCGCCAGGCCCTGGCCGACGGTGTCATCGACTGTGTGGCCACCGACCATGCCCCGCACGCCGAGCACGAGAAGTGCGTGGAATTCGCCGCGGCCCGTCCCGGCATGCTGGGTCTGCAGACCGCGCTGTCGGTCGTGGTGCAGACGATGGTGACGCCGGGGCTGTTGACCTGGCGTGACGTCGCGCGGGTGATGAGTGAAAACCCCGCGCGCATCGTCGGGCTGCCCGATCACGGCCGTCCGCTGGAGGTGGGGGAGCCGGCCAACCTGACCGTGGTGGATCCCGACACCACCTGGACGGTCGCCGGGTCGGATCTGGCCAGCCGGTCGGCCAACACGCCATTCGAGTCGATGGCGCTGCCCGCCACCGTCACGGCGACCCTGTTGCGCGGCAAAGTCACCGCTCGAGACGGGAAGTGCCCGGCATGAACTCCGCCACGCTGGTGGGTTCGCTGATCTTTGCGGCCGTGCTGGTGGTGGTCATCGCGGTGGTGATCCAGCTGATGATGCGCGGCTGGCGGCGCCGTTCGCAGCGGCAGGCGGAGCTGATCGGCGAACTGCCCGAGGTGCCCGACCAGGTGGGCGCGGCGATTGCCACCACCCGCGGCCACTACTGCGGTTCCATGATGGCGCCCGATTGGAACGAGCGGATCGCGGCCGGCGATCTGGGTTACCGGAGCAAAGGAGTGCTGACCCGCTACTCCGGCGGAATCATGGTGGAACGGCTACGGGCCCAACCAATTTGGATCCCAAACGACTCGATCAGCGCTATCCGCATGGAGCGCAGCATGGGGGGCAGGGCGCCGGCCCGGATCGGGATATTGGCGATTCGGTGGCGCCTGCCATCGGGGGTCGAGATCGACACCGGCTTTCGCGCAAACCACCGCGACGACTACGCCGAGTGGCTGAAAGAGGAAGCAGCGTGACAGACAAGGCCCTACTGGTACTCGAGGACGGGCGGGTCTTCACCGGCACGCCGTTCGGCAAGGTCGGCGAAACACTGGGCGAGGCCGTGTTTTCCACCGGCATGTCCGGCTACCAGGAGACGCTGACCGATCCCAGCTATCACCGGCAGATCGTGGTGGCCACCGCGCCCCAGATCGGCAACACCGGCTGGAACGGTGAGGACGGTGAGAGCCGCGGCGACAAGATCTGGGTCGCCGGTTACGCGGTGCGCGACCCGTCGCCGCGCGCGTCCAACTGGCGCGCCACCGGCACCCTGGAGGACGAGCTGGTGCGCCAGCACGTCGTCGGCATCGCCGGCATCGACACCCGTGCGGTGGTGCGCCACCTGCGCACCCGCGGATCGATGAAGGCGGGGGTGTTCTCCGGAGAGGCGCTCGCCGACCCTGACGAACTGGTGCGGCGGGTGCGCGGGCAGCAGTCGATGCTGGGCGCCGACCTGGCCGGCGAGGTCAGCACCCCGGAGCGCTACGTCGTGGAATCCGAAGGGCCGCAACGCTTCACGGTGGTAGCGCTGGACCTGGGCATCAAGACCAACACCCCGCGCAATTTCGCGCGCCGCGGCGTCCGCAGCCACGTGTTGCCGTCGTCGACGAGCTTCGAGCAGATCGCCGACATCGCACCCGACGGCGTGTTCTTGTCCAACGGCCCCGGCGACCCCGCGACCGCCGACCACGTCGTCGCGCTCACCCGCGAGGTGCTGGGCGCCGGGATTCCCTTGTTCGGCATCTGCTTCGGCAACCAGATACTGGGCCGGGCGCTGGGCCTGTCCACCTACAAGATGGTCTTCGGCCATCGCGGCATCAACATCCCGGTGATGGACCACGCGACCGGGCGGGTGGCGGTGACCGCACAAAACCACGGCTTCGCGCTGGAAGGCGAGGCCGGCCAGTCCTTCGACACCCCGTTCGGGCAGGCCGTTGTCAGCCACACCTGCGCCAACGACGGGGTGGTCGAGGGCGTCAAACTCGCTGACGGGCGGGCGTTCTCGGTGCAGTACCACCCCGAGGCCGCCGCCGGTCCCCACGACGCGGAATACCTGTTCGACCAATTCATCGACCTGATGGCCGCCCAACAGAGCGAAAGGGGGCGCTAGTGCCGCGTCGCACCGACTTGCGTCACGTGCTGGTGATCGGCTCGGGGCCGATCGTCATCGGTCAGGCGGCCGAATTCGACTACTCCGGCACCCAGGCCTGCCGGGTGCTGCGGGCGGAGGGGCTGCAGGTCAGCCTGATCAACTCCAACCCGGCCACCATCATGACCGATCCGGAGTACGCCGACCACACCTACGTCGAGCCCATCACCCCGGCGTTCGTGGAGCGGGTGATCGCCCAGCAGGCCGAGCGCGGCAACAAGATCGACGCGCTGCTGGCCACGCTGGGCGGGCAGACCGCGCTCAACACCGCCGTCGCGCTGCACGAGAACGGGGCGCTGGAGCGCCACGGTGTCGAGCTCATCGGGGCCGACATCGACGCGATCCAGCGCGGCGAGGACCGGCAGATGTTCAAGGACATCGTCGCCAAGGTCGGCGGTGAATCCGCCCGCAGCCGGGTGTGTTTCACGATGGAAGAGGTTCGCGAGACGGTCGAGGAGCTCGGCCTGCCGGTCGTGGTGCGCCCCAGCTTCACCATGGGCGGCCTGGGCTCGGGCATGGCGCGATCCGTCGAAGAGGTCGACCGGATGGCCGGCGCCGGCCTGGCCGAAAGTCCCAGCGCCAACGTGCTGATCGAGGAATCGATCTACGGCTGGAAGGAATTCGAGCTCGAGCTGATGCGCGACGGCAACGACAACGTCGTCGTGGTCTGTTCGATCGAGAACTTCGACCCGATGGGCGTGCACACCGGCGACTCGGTCACCGTCGCGCCGGCCATGACGCTCACCGACCGGGAATACCAGCGGATGCGGGACCTGGGCATCGCGATCCTGCGCGAGGTCGGCGTGGACACCGGCGGCTGCAACATCCAGTTCGCGATCAACCCGGCCGACGGCCGGCTGATCGTCATCGAGATGAACCCCCGGGTGTCGAGGTCCAGCGCCCTGGCCTCCAAGGCCACCGGCTTCCCGATCGCCAAGATCGCCGCCAAGCTGGCCATCGGGTACAGCCTCGACGAGATCGTCAACGACATCACCAAGGAAACGCCGGCCTGCTTCGAACCCACCCTCGATTACGTCGTCGTCAAGGCGCCGCGGTTCGCGTTCGAGAAGTTCCCCGGGGCGGATCCGACCCTGACCACCACGATGAAGTCCGTTGGCGAGGCGATGTCGTTGGGCCGCAACTTCATCGAGGCACTCGGCAAGGTGATGCGGTCACTGGAGACCACCCGCGCGGGTTTCTGGACCAAGCCGGACCCGGACGGGGAGGTCGGTGAGGTGCTCGACCGGCTGCGCACCCCGACCGAGGGGCGGCTTTACGACATCGAACTGGCGCTGCGGCTGGGCGCCTCGGTCGAGCAGGTCGCCGAGGCCAGCGGTGTCGACCCGTGGTTCGTCGCCCAGATCGGCGAGCTGGGCAAGCTGCGCACCGAGTTGCTCGACGCCCCGGTGCTCGACACCGACCTGCTGCGGCGGGCCAAACACAGCGGGCTCTCGGACCGCCAGATCGCCTCCCTGCGGCCGGAATTGGCGGGGGAGAACGGCGTGCGCTCGCTGCGCGAGCGGCTCGGTATCCACCCGGTATATAAGACGGTCGACACCTGCGCGGCGGAGTTCGAGGCCAAGACGCCCTACCACTACAGCAGCTACGAACTCGACCCGGCGGCCGAGACGGAGGTGGCCCCGCAGACCGAGCGGCCCAAGGTGCTGATTCTCGGGTCGGGCCCCAACCGCATCGGCCAGGGCATCGAATTCGACTACAGCTGCGTGCACGCGGCAACCACGTTGAGCCAGGCCGGTTTCGAGACCGTGATGGTCAACTGCAACCCCGAGACGGTGTCCACCGACTACGACACCGCCGACCGGCTGTACTTCGAGCCGCTGACTTTCGAGGACGTCCTCGAGGTGTACCGCGCCGAACAGCAGTCGGCCGGCGCGGGTCCCGGGGTGGTCGGCGTCATCGTGCAACTGGGCGGCCAGACCCCGCTCGGGTTGGCGCAGCGCCTGGCCGACGCCGGGGTCCCCATCGTGGGCACCCCGCCGGAGGCGATCGATTTGGCCGAGGACCGCGGCGCGTTCGGCGACGTGCTGACGGGCGCCGGGTTGCCGGCGCCGAAGTACGGCATGGCAACGACTTTCGCGCAGGCCCGCCGAATCGCCGACGAGATCGGTTATCCGGTGCTGGTGCGGCCCTCGTACGTGCTGGGCGGCCGCGGGATGGAGATCGTCTACGACGACGAGACGCTGGAGGGCTACATCACCCGCGCCACCGAGCTCTCGCCCGAGCACCCGGTGCTGGTCGACCGCTTCCTCGAGGACGCGGTCGAGATCGACGTCGACGCGCTGTGCGACGGCGCGGAGGTTTACATCGGCGGCATCATGGAGCACATCGAGGAGGCCGGCATCCACTCCGGCGACTCGGCGTGCGCGCTGCCGCCGGTCACGTTGGGCCGCAGCGACATCGAGAAGGTGCGCCATGCGACGGAGGCCATCGCGCACGGCATCGGGGTGATCGGCCTGCTCAACGTGCAATACGCGCTGAAGGACGACGTGCTCTACGTCCTGGAGGCCAACCCGAGGGCGAGCCGGACCGTGCCGTTCGTCTCGAAGGCCACCGCCGTCCCGCTCGCCAAAGCGTGCGCCCGGATCATGTTGGGCGCCACCATCGCCCAGCTGCGCGACGAAGGCATGCTGGCGCCGTCCGGTGACGGCGCCCACGCGGCCTGGAACGCCCCGATCGCGGTCAAGGAGGCGGTCCTGCCGTTCCACCGCTTCCGCCGCGCCGACGGGGCCGCCATCGACTCACTGCTGGGCCCCGAGATGAAGTCGACCGGCGAGGTGATGGGCATCGACCGCGACTTCGGCAGCGCCTTCGCCAAGAGCCAGACCGCCGCGTACGGGTCGCTGCCGGCCGAGGGCACCATCTTCGTCTCGGTCGCCAACCGGGACAAGCGGTCGCTGGTCTTCCCCGTCAAGCGCCTTGCCGACCTGGGCTTCCGCGTGCTGGCCACCGAGGGCACCGCGGAGATGTTGCGCCGCAACGGGATTCCGTGCGACGAGGTTCGCAAGCACTTCGAGCCCGCGCAGCCGGGCCGCCCGGCGGTATCGGCCGTCGACGCGATCAAGGCCGGCGAGGTCGACATGGTGATCAACACGCCCTACGGCAATTCCGGCCCACGCATCGACGGCTACGAGATCCGTTCGGCCGCGGTGTCGGTCAACATCCCCTGCGTCACAACGGTGCAGGGCGCGTCGGCCGCCATCCAGGGCATCGAGGCCGGCATCCGCGGCGACATCGGCGTGCGGTCCCTACAGGAACTGCACAGCCTCATGGGCCAGGGCACCGGCGAAGGCGCCCGGTGACGGGCTTCGGCGTCCGGCTGGCCGACGCCAAGGCGCAACGCGGCCCGCTGTGCGTGGGCATCGACCCGCACCCCGAGCTGCTACGCGCATGGGATTTGCCTACGACCGCCGACGGGCTGGCCGCGTTCTGCGACATCTGCGTCGAGGCGTTCGCCGGTTTCGCCGTCGTCAAGCCCCAGGTGGCGTTCTTCGAGCCCTACGGCGCCGCCGGGTTCGCCGTGCTGGAACGCACCATCGCGGCCCTGCGGTCGGCCGGCGTGCTGGTGCTGGCCGACGCGAAGCGCGGCGACATCGGCAGCACGATGGCGGCGTACGCCGCCGCCTGGGCGGGGGACTCGCCGCTGGCCGCCGACGCCGTGACGGCCTCGCCGTACCTGGGGTTCGGCTCGCTGCGGCCGCTGCTGGAAGCCGCCGCGGCGCACGATCGCGGCGTGTTCGTGTTGGCGGCCACCTCCAACCCGGAGGGGGCGACCGTCCAGCGCGCCGCGTTCGACGGCCGCACGGTCGCCCAGCTGGTCGTCGACCAGGCCGCGGTGGTGAACAAGTCCGCCACGCCGTCCGGACCCGGCTACGTCGGCGTGGTGGTGGGCGCGACGGTCCTGCAGGCCCCCGACCTCACCGCGCTGGGCGGGCCGGTCCTGGTGCCGGGGCTGGGCGTGCAGGGTGGCCGGCCGGAGGCGCTTGCCGGGCTCGGCGGGGCGCATCCCGGCCAGCTGCTGCCCGCGGTGGCCCGCGAGGTGCTGCGCGCCGGGCCGGGAGTCCCCGAGCTGCGGGCGGCCGGCGAGCGGATGCTGGACGCGGTGGCCTATCTGGGAGCCCCCTAGACGCCCCGCTGGGCGCCGAGCGCGGCCCCTGCGCACTCCGAAACGCCACGGCCGCGCCCGAGGCCTCAGGCGCGTGTCAGTCCGACGCGATCGACGTGCTGGGCCGGGCGGTCTCCACGATCACCGTGGTGGCCTTGACGACCGCCACGGCGACACTGCCGGGCCGCAGCTGCAGTTCCTCGGCGGCCTCGGTACTCATCAGCGAGACGACGGTGAACGGGCCGCACTGCATCTCCACCTGGGCCATCACCTTGTCGCTGGTGACCTTGGTGACCAGGCCGACGAAGCGGTTGCGGGCGGAGCTGCCGATGCTCAGCGGGTCCGGCGGCGGGGCGGGCGCGTTGGTCCGGGAAAACCGGGCCAGGTCCTCGCTGGCGATGACCTTGCGGCCGGCCGCGTCATGACTGACCGACAACGAACCTTGGTTGATCCATCGCCGGACGGTGTCGTCGCTGACTCCGAGCAGCTCAGCGGCCTGACGGATCCGCAGGTTCGACACCGCTAGATGGTAACCCGGCCGGTGTTAGCTGGAGCCGGTACCAGCAATCGTCACCTGGTCGAACCGCGCAGGACAGCATCAACGCGACACGCGCGACACGCGACGAAAAATGCGTGATCCCCGGCACGAGGGGTTTCCGGTCGCCGAGGCCGGCCTTCGCCGCCGCCCCCGCGACGCCGACCGCGCCGCCCCGACGCGCTAAAACCGCTGCTCAGGGCGCTGATTGCGGCGCTCGACAGGGCGATGCGGGCGCGCGGAAGGCAACGGTCGCCACCGCCGTCGCCGATGCCCGGCGAACCGGATTTTCGGGCCGCGCGCGGGGCTCATGCTGGGAGTTTGCCCCCCAAACCAGGGGGTCGGGTTAGATTTCGTCAGGAGGCCTGAGTACGGTCGTCTCCGCTGGCTGAAGTGCCGGCAGAGACAAAAAGCGATCGATTGAGATTGATTGATCAGATACGGAGGAATCGTGGCCCTTCCCCAGTTGACCGACGAGCAGCGCGCGGCCGCGTTGGAGAAGGCGGCTGCCGCACGTCGAGCGAGAGCAGAGCTCAAGGACCGGCTGAAGCGCGGCGGCACCAACCTCACGCAGGTGCTCAAGGACGCCGAGACCGACGAAGTCCTGGGCAAGATGAAGGTTTCCGCGCTGCTTGAGGCGTTGCCCAAGGTGGGCAAGGTCAAAGCGCAGGAAATCATGACCGAGCTGGAGATCGCCCCCACCCGCCGCCTGCGTGGCCTGGGCGATCGGCAGCGCAAGGCCCTGCTGGAAAAGTTCGGCTCCTAACCCGGCCTCGGCCAACCCGCCCTGTGGGCGCACCGGCCCGGGAGCGCCAGTGAGCGCCGGCGGGGGACCGGACGTCGAGCACGGGACGCGTCCCACACCACCTGGCAAGGGACGCGTGGTCGTGCTGTCCGGTCCCTCCGCGGTCGGCAAGTCGACAGTGGTCCGGTGCCTGCGCGAGCGGATACCGGACCTGCATTTCAGCG
>NZ_LZJF01000205.1 GCF_001666835.1 Mycobacterium sp. E3251
GCTGGCCGGGGTGCCGCCGCTGGGTGAGCGCATCGGTAACTTCGGATCGGCTCCCGCGCTGGACCCGGGGCTGGCCAACAAGGTCAGGGCGGTGGCCGTGTTCGGCAATCCCGGCAACCGGTTCAACACGCCCCTGTCGACGGCGGGCCAGTTCGCCGGCCGTGCGATCGACATCTGCAGCCCCGGTGACCCGGTGTGCGTGGTCGGCGGTCGGGACCGGGATGCCCACCACGATTACGGCGTCCCGCCCTACCCCGGGCAGGCGGCGTCGTTCATCGCCGGACTGGTGTAACTCAGGCCCTTGGCTCGCGGTGAGATACTGCGAGAATGCCCACCACCGCATTGGACAGCGTCGAGGATGTCGTGCGGCGACGGGGTTCCGACCTGGTTGAGCTGTCCCACGCCATCCACGCCGAGCCCGAGCTGGCGTTCGCCGAGCATCGCAGCTGCGCGAAGGCCCAGGCGCTGGTCGCCGAACGCGGTTTCGAGATCACCGCGTCCGCGGGTGGCCTCGACACCGCCTTCCGCGCCGAATTCGGCAGCGGGCCGCTGACTGTCGGGGTATGCGCCGAGTACGACGCGCTGCCGGAGATCGGGCACGCCTGCGGCCACAACATCATCGCAGCGTCGGCGGTGGGCACCGCGCTGGCGCTGGCCGAGGTGGCCGATGACCTGGGCCTGCGGGTGGTGCTGATCGGCACCCCCGCCGAGGAGATGGGCGGCGGCAAGGCGCTGCTGCTGCGGGCCGGGGTGTTCGACGACGTGGCGGCGGCGGTGATGCTGCATCCCGGACCGGCCGACATCGCCGCGGCCCGATCGCTGGCGCTGTCGGAAGCGACCGTGCACTACCGTGGCAAGGAATCCCATGCCGCCGTCGCGCCGTACCTGGGGGTCAATGCCGCCGACGCCGTGACCGTCGCGCAGGTGGCCGTCGGGCTGTTGCGGCAGCAGCTGGCCCCGGGCCAGCTCGTGCACGGGATCGTCACCGACGGGGGACAGGCGGTCAACGTCATCCCGGGTCACGCGACGCTGGAGTATGCGATGCGGGCATTCGAGTCGGAGTCGCTGAGACAGCTGGAGGGCAGGATGTACGCGTGCTTCGCCGCGGGTGCGCTGGCCACCGGCTGCGAATACGAGATCGAGAATCCGGCACCCGCCTACGACGAACTCCGGCCCGACGAATGGCTGGCCGACGTGTTCCGGGAGGAGATGCGCCGGCTCGGCCGCGAGCCGGTGGCCCGCGAGGTCGAGGCGGCGCTGCCGATGGGCAGCACCGACATGGGCAACGTGACGCACGTGCTGCCGGGGATCCATCCAGTGGTCGGGGTCGACGCCGGGGGCGCCACGGTGCACCAGCGCGCGTTCGCCACGGCCGCCGCCAGCCCCAGCGGGGACCGCGCCGTCGTCGAGGGCGCGATCATGCTGGCCCGCACGGTGGTTCAGCTGGCCCAGGCGCCGGCCGAACGCGACCGCGTGCTGGCCGCGCAGGAACGGCGCGCGTACGCATGAGCCTCGCCGACGCCGCCACGTCCTGGCTGGCCGCCCACCACGACGACCTGGTCGAGTGGCGCCGGCACATCCACCGCTACCCCGAGCTGGGCCGCCAGGAGTACGCCACCACCCAGTTCGTCGCCGAACGGCTGGCCGACGCCGGGCTCAACCCCAAGGTGCTGCCCGGCGGCACCGGATTGGTCTGCGATCTCGGGCCCGAACACGAGCCGCGCATCGCGCTGCGGGCCGACATGGACGCGCTGCCCATGGCCGAGCGGACCGGCGCGCCCTACACCTCCACCATGCCCAACGTCGCGCACGCCTGCGGCCATGACGCCCACACCGCGATCCTGCTCGGCACCGCGCTGACCCTGGCGTCGGTGCCGGAGCTGCCGGTCGGGGTGCGGCTGATCTTCCAGGCGGCCGAGGAGCTGATGCCCGGCGGCGCGATCGACGCCATTGCCGCGGGCGCGATCAGCGGGGTGGCGCGGATCTTCGCCCTGCACTGCGACCCGCGGTTGGAGGTCGGCCAGGTCGCGGTCCGGCACGGCCCGATCACCTCGGCGGCCGATCAGATCGAGATCACCCTGCACTCGCCGGGCGGCCACACGTCCCGTCCGCACCTGACCGCCGACCTGGTCTACGGGCTCGGCACGCTGATCACCGGGGTGCCCGGGGTGTTGTCCCGCCGCATCGACCCGCGCAACGGCACCGTGCTGGTGTGGGGTGCGGTCAACGCGGGGGTGGCCGCCAACGCCATCCCGCAGAGCGGGGTGCTGGGCGGCACCGTGCGCACCGCGAGCCGGCAGACCTGGGTGGGCCTCGAGGAGATCATCCGCGAGACCGTGTCGGCGCTGCTGGCACCGCTGGGCATCGACCACACGCTGCAATACCGGCGCGGCGTGCCGCCGGTGGTCAATGAGGACGTCTCGACCCGCATCCTCACCCACGCGATCGAGGCCATCGGCCCGGACGCGCTGGCCGACACCCGCCAGTCCGGCGGGGGCGAGGACTTCTCCTGGTACCTCGAGGAGATTCCCGGTGCGATGGCGCGCCTGGGCGTCTGGTCGGGCCAGGGGCCGCAGCTGGATCTGCACCAGCCGACGTTCGACCTCGACGAGCGCGCCCTGGCGATCGGGCTGCGCGTGATGGTCAACATCGTCGAGCAGTCGGCCGCGTTCTCGCTGCCCTAGCTTGTGGCGCGCACGACGTGCTCGGCGATGTGTGCGTAGGTTCGCCGGGTGACGTCGGTCGCCGCGCTCATGATGTTGTAGCCGTGGTCGACGTCGGCCACCTCGTGATACTCCACCAATGCCCCTGCGGCATCGAGCTTTTCGGCGTATCTGCGGGCTTCGTCGCGAAGCCGATCGTGTTCGGCCGTCACGACCAGCGCCGGTGCGATACCCGCGATTCCGTCGGCGTTGCCGCCCCAGGCGGGAGAGGCCAGGCGGTCGCGCCGCTGTGCCGGATCGGGCACGTAGGCGGTGTCGAACACCTCGCCCATCCAAGGTTTGAGCACCGCCCGGCGGCCGATCGTCGAGCGCTTCTCGCGGGCGGGCGTCACCAGGTCCAGGGGCGCGTAGTGCAGCACCTGCAACGCGATGCGTGGCCCGCCGTTCTCCAGCGCCAGCCGCGCCGCCGCCGCGCTGAGGCTGCCGCCCGCGCTCTGGCCGCCGACGCACAGCCTGCCGCCGTCCCAGTCGCGGTCGGGGGAGGCCGCCCAGCACACGATGTCGTAGACCTGGTGCGGCGCCGCGGGAAAGCGGTGACGCGGCGCCAGCACATAGTCCGGGTTGATCACCACCACGCCCGCGTTCGCGGCGAGGTATCGGCACCACGGATCGTCTTGTTCGGGGTGCCCGACCACGAAACCCCCGCCGTGCACGTTGACGTAGACGGGCGGGTTCGCCGTGCCGGCCGGCGGGTGGTAGACGGTCGCCGCTACGGGACCGTGCCGGGCTCCGATGGTGACCTCGGTGGTCCGGCCGGGCAATTCCTGGAAGCGCACGGCGGCCTTGGGGGCCGGGTTGACGACGGCGGCGAACGTACGCGCCAGCGCGTCGGCGACCACCGGCGTGGAGAGAATCGACACGGGCCCTAGGAGCTCGTTCCCGGGCCGATGTTGTGGGCCGGCCTGGTCCGCAGGTTGTGCACGTAATCGGCTGGCGCTCCGGCGATTTCGGCCGCGTCGGCCATCACGCCGAGATATCGCGCGGACGGCAGCCCGCCCTCCCAGGCGTCCAGCACATACAGCCACGCCAGCACGGGATCGGTGCTGGTGTCCGACGAGATGCGCTCCACCCGGCAGCGGATCTTCTTGTGCACCCCGAACTCCGAGCCCTCCCACCGGTCGAGGTTGTTCTCGTCGGCCGGGGTCATGTCGTACAGGACGACGAACACCTTGGAATTCGGATCCTCGACGACGGTGGCCAGCGCGCCTTCCCAGCCGATGTCCTCGCCCCCGAACGTCAGGCGCCACCCGTGTAACCAGCCCGTTCCGGCCATCGGCGAATGGGGTGCGCGCTTGAGCATCTGCTCAGGATCCATGTTCGACCCGTAGGCGGCGTAGAGCGGCACGGGGAAAGCTTAGACGTCACAGGCGCGGGCGGTCTTCTCTGAAGCGCTTCGCCGGGCTGCAAGCGGGCGGGTCGCCCCGCTAGGTTGGGGCTGTGGCGACCCGCATCGTGATCCTCGGTGGAGGCCCGGCCGGTTACGAAGCTGCGCTGGTGGCGGCGACCTCACATCCCGACACCACCCACGTCACGGTGATCGACTCCGACGGGATCGGCGGCGCGGCCGTGCTGGACGACTGCGTGCCGTCCAAGACGTTCATCGCCTCGACCTGGTTGCGCACCGAGTTGCGCAGGGCGCCGCGGCTCGGCTTCGACATCGACATCGACGACGCCAAGATCTCGCTGCCGCAGATCCATGCCCGGGTCAAGCAGCTCGCCACCGAGCAGTCGGCCGACATCACCGACCAGCTGCTCGGCATGGGCGTGCACGTGGTCGCCGGGCGCGGCGAGCTCATCGACCCCACGCCGGGACTGGCCTGCCACCGCATCAGGGCGACCGCCCCCGACGGCACCACCAGCGAGTTCGAGGCCGACGTCGTGCTGATCGCGACGGGCGCCAGCCCCCGGGTCCTGCCTTCCGCGCAGCCCGACGGCGAGCGGATCCTGACCTGGCGGCAGCTCTACAACCTGGAGGCGCTGCCCGAACACCTCATCGTGGTCGGGTCGGGCGTCACCGGAGCCGAGTTCGTGCACGCCTACACCGAGCTGGGCGTGCCGGTGACGGTGGTCGCCAGCCGGGACCGGGTGCTGCCCTACGAGGACGCCGACGCCGCGTTGGTCCTGGAAGAGGCGTTCTCCGAGCGGGGCGTCGAGCTGGTCAAGAACGCCCGCGCCCAATCGGTGACCCGCACGGGGGACGGCGTGCTGGTCACCCTCGCGGACGGGCGCACCGTCGAGGGCAGCCACGCGCTGATGACCATCGGGTCGGTGCCCAACACCGGCGGCCTCGGCCTGGACCGCGTCGGCATCGAGCTGGGCCGCGGCGGCTACCTGACCGTGGACCGGGTGTCGCGGACCTCGGTGGCCGGCATCTACGCCGCCGGTGACTGCACGGGCCTGCTGCCGTTGGCGTCGGTGGCCGCCATGCAGGGCCGCATCGCGATGTATCACGCGCTGGGCGAGGGCGTCAGCCCCATCCGGTTGCGCACGGTGGCGGCGACGGTGTTCACCCGGCCGGAGATCGCGGCCGTCGGGGTGCCGCAAACGATGATCGACGACGGATCGGTGTCGGCCCGCACGATCATGCTGCCGCTGCGCACCAACGCGCGGGCCAAGATGTCCGGGCTGCAACAGGGATTCGTGAAGATGTTCTGCCGGAAGTCCACCGGCGTGGTGATCGGCGGCGTGGTGGTGGCTCCCATCGCCTCCGAGCTGATCCTGCCGATCGCCGTCGCCGTCCAGAACCGCATCACCGTTACCGAGCTGGCGCAGACGCTCGCCGTTTACCCGTCGTTGTCCGGTTCGATCACCGAGGCCGCTCGTCGGCTGATGGCGCACGACGATCTCGACTAGCCTGGGTTCGACACCGTCCTACTGACGAGTAACCCGGTGAGGAGTCCTCTGCCGTGACCGATCCGATCCACGCGCCCACCGAGCTCGGCTCGCCGGCGTCCGTGCTGGGACCGCAACATCGCGAGGTGGCCTGGGAGCGGCTCGGCACCGAGCAGTTCGACGTCGTCGTCATCGGCGGCGGCGTGGTGGGCTCGGGTTGTGCGCTGGATGCCGCCACCCGCGGGCTCAAGGTGGCGCTGGTCGAGGCGCGCGATTTCGCGTCGGGCACGTCCAGCCGGTCGTCGAAGATGTTTCACGGCGGGTTGCGGTATCTCGAACAGCTGGAGTTCGGGCTGGTGCGTGAGGCGCTCTACGAGCGGGAGCTGTCGCTGACCACCCTGGCGCCGCATCTGGTCAAGCCGATGCCGTTCTTGTTTCCGCTGACCAACCGCGTGTGGGAGCGGCCGTACATCGCCGCAGGCATCTTCCTCTACGACCGGATGGGTGGCGCGAAATCCGTTCCCGCGCAGAAGCATTTGACCCGCGCAGGCGCGTTGCGGTTGAGCCCGGGCCTCAAACGCAGCGCCCTGATCGGCGGAATCCGCTACTACGACACCGTCGTCGACGACGCCCGGCACACCATGACCGTCGCGCGCACCGCCGCCCACTACGGCGCCGTGGTGCGAACCTCCACCCAGGTGGTCGCCATGCTGCGCGAGGGCGACCGGGTGACCGGCGTGCGGGTCCGCGACTCCGAGGACGGGTCGATCACCGAAGTCCGCGGCCACGTCGTCGTCAATGCGACCGGCGTGTGGACCGACGAGATCCAGGCATTGTCCAAGCAGCGCGGGCGATTTCAGGTGCGCGCATCCAAGGGCGTGCACGTGGTGGTGCCGCGCGACCGCATCGTCAGCGACGTCGCCATCATCCTGCGCACCGAGAAGTCGGTGATGTTCGTCATCCCGTGGGGCAGCCACTGGATCATCGGCACCACCGACACCGACTGGAACCTGGACCTGGCCCACCCCGCCGCCACGAAGGCCGACATCGATTACATCCTGCAGACGGTCAACACCGTGCTGGCCATCCCGCTGACCCACGCCGACATCGACGGCGTGTACGCGGGGCTGCGGCCGCTGCTGGCCGGCGAGAGCGAGGAGACCTCCAAGCTGTCGCGCGAGCACGCCGTGGCGGTGCCCGCGCCGGGATTGGTGGCCATCGCCGGCGGCAAGTACACCACTTATCGGGTGATGGCCGCCGATGCGATCGACGCCGCGGCCCAGTTCGTCCCGGCCCGCGTGGCGCCCTCGATCACCGAGAAGGTCAGCCTGCTGGGCGCCGACGGTTACTTCGCCCTGGTGAATCAGGCCGAACACGTTGCGGCGCTGCAGGGTTTGCATCCGTACCGGGTGCGGCACCTGCTGGACCGCTACGGTTCGCTGATCGGCGACGTGCTGGGTCTGGCCGCCGGAAACGTCGACCTGCTCAGCCCAATCAAGGAGGCGCCGGGCTACCTGAAGGTGGAGGCCCTTTACGCCGTCACCGCCGAGGGCGCGCTGCACCTGGAGGACATCCTGGCCCGCCGGATGCGCATCTCGATCGAGTACTCGCACCGGGGCGTCGACTGCGCCCGCGAGGTGGCCGACGTGGTCGCGCCCGTGCTGGGGTGGAGTGCCGCGGACGTCGAGCGTGAGGTCTCGAACTACTCCGCGCGGGTGGAGGCCGAGATCTTGTCGCAGGCCCAGCCCGACGACGTGTCGGCGGACGAGCTGCGGGCGAGCGCCCCGGAGGCGCGCGCCGAGATCCTCGAGCCGGTGCCGTTGAATTGAGGCCCGCGCCGCTTCCCGTGCGCGACGGGCTCGGCCCGGCGCGGGTGCGGCTGCGCGGCGGACCGGTCCTGGCCGAGCTGACCGAGCGGTTCGGCGCGCCGGCGCGGTCGAAGGTGCTGGCCGGGGAGGTGGTCGACGCCGACGGTGCAGTGGTCGACGAGGCCACGGAGCTGCCCGCCGGATCACACGTGTTTCTCTACCGGGAGCTGCCTGATGAAGTTCCGGTGCCCTTCGACATTCCGGTGCTTCATCGCGACGCCGACATCGTGGTCGTCGACAAGCCGCACTTTCTGGCCACCATGCCCCGCGGCAGGCACGTGGCTCAGACGGCGCTGGTGCGGCTGCGCCGGGAGCTGGGCCTGCCGGAGCTGAGCCCGGCGCATCGGCTGGATCGGCTGACCGCGGGCGTACTGCTGTTTACCGCGCGCCGCGAGGTGCGCGGCGCTTACCAGACGCTGTTCTCGCGCGGGTTGGTGCGCAAGACGTATCTGGCGCGCGCCGCCGTGGACCCGGCACTGGTGTTGCCGCGCGTGGTGCGCAGCCGAATCATCAAGCGGCGCGGGGTTTTGCAGGCCGTCTGCGAACCCGGAGCGCCCAACGCGGAAACGCTGGTGGAACTCCTTGCCCCGGAGGGCCTATACCGGCTGACCCCGCGCACCGGGCGCACCCACCAGCTGCGCGTGCACATGGCCGCCCTTGGCGTGCCTATCTACGGAGACCCGTTGTACCCCAACATCATTGACGTGCCGGCCGATGACTTCAGCACGCCGCTGCGGCTGCTGGCGCAGCGCATCGAATTCGACGATCCGGTGACAGGAGTCCGCCGCGAATTCGTCAGCCGGCGATCGCTGGGCTGATTTTGTCGGACGGTTTGTCGGACGCCGATGGCTTGCCGGGCGCTCGTTCTAGGTGGACAGTCGTACTGAATCCTCGAACGCTACGGAGGCGCCGATGGAAATCGTGCCGTCGGGCCTGGGCTTCGCGGCGGAAATATGCGGAGTCAGCATCCAGGACGTCGCGGCATCGGAGGCCGCGTACGCGGCGGTACGGGCAGCGTTCGAGGAGCACTCAGTCCTGGTGTTCCGCGATCAGGACGTCACCGATGAAGCGCAGCTTGCCTTCTCCCGCCGCTTCGGCCCCCTCGAGGTCACCAAGGTCGGTTCGGAGGGTCATGGCACCAACCTCGTGATCCTCAAGACCCTCGACGAGGCGGGCAACGTCGTGCCCGAAGGCCACCGACTTGCCCTCGAGAACAAGGCCAACCAGCTCTGGCATACCGACAGCTCGTTCAAGCGCGTGCCGGCGCTCGCTTCGGTGTTGTCGTCGCGCGTCATTCCGGGGCAGGGAGGTGAGACCGAGTATGTCTCCACCCGCCTCGCCTTCGAACGCCTCGATCCCGCGTTGCAACGGCGGCTGGAAGATTGCTTCGCCTGGCACGAGTACGCCTATTCGCGCGGCAAGATCGCGGCCGACCTCGCCGGCCCGGCCGAGCGTGCGGCGCTGCCGCCGCAATGCTGGCGTCTGGTGTGGCGAAACCCGGCCAATGGCCGCAAGGCGCTGTATCTGGCCTCGCACGCGTACGCGATCGAAGGCATGGAGCAAGAGGCGGCACGGGAGCTGATCGCCGACCTGACGGAGGCGGCGGTTGCCCGTGAGGCCCGCTATGTGCACTCATGGCGCGAGGGCGACGTGGTGATGTGGGACAACCGCGCCGTCATGCATCGCGGCCGGCCGTGGCCGGCGAGGCAGCCGCGCTTCATGGTTCGGAGCACCATTTCCGCGACGGCCGCGGACGGGCTGGAGACCATGCGGTTGTCGTAGCCTGGTGCCATAATCGAATGTATGTTCGATACCAGGGTTTCGTCGCCGGAGGTGCTTGCCGCGTTCGACGAGCACTTCGAGCGGCGGTATCCGTCGCGGACGGAGGAGTCGGCGGCGATGCTTGCCGAGGCCGGCGGGTGTGTGCGGGCGGAGAATCGGGCGGTGGCCGGGCAGCTGGCGGCGATCGGAAGCTGTTTGCTCATCGGTTGTCGCGGTGCACTGAGACTGAGGAGTGGGCGGTGGACACCGAGGCGGCGGTGGCCGCGGAGGTGGCCGCGGAGTTGCGGATCGGTCAGGGGTTGGCGGCCAGTCGGGTGCGGTATGCGCGGGCGCTGCGCGAGCGGTTGCCGCGGGTGGCGGCGGTGTTCGCCGCCGGGGACATCGATTTTCGGATGGTGCAGACGCTGGTGTTTCGCACCGATCTGATCACCGATCGCGACGTGGTGGCGGCCGTGGATGGGCAGTTGGCCGCGCAGGTGGCCCGGTGGCCATCGCTGACCCCGGCCCGGTTGGCCGCTCAGGTTGACCGAATCGTCGCGAAGGCTGATGCCGATGCGGTGCGCCGGCGCCGGGACCGCGCGGCGGGCCGCGAGGTGTGGATCGGGGATATGGGCGATGGCCTGGCGCGCATCGAGGGGGTCCTGTTCAGCCCGGATGCCCGCGCACTCGAGAAGCGACTGGACGCGGTGGCGGCCACGGTGTGTGCGCATGATCCGCGTAGCCGTGAGCAGCGCCGTGCCGATGCGTTGGGGGTGTTGGCCGCGGGCGCGGATCGGCTGGGCTGTCGGTGTGGGCGCCCCGACTGCGCGGCGGGCGCGCGCCCGGCGGCCGGTGCGGTGGTGATTCACGTGATCGCCGAACAAGCCGCCCTCGACGGCACCGGCGCGGCGCCGGGATGGATCAACGGCACCAGCTTGGCCGAGGCGGCCAACTCGGCGACCAGCTCGGGCGGGATCAGTCCTTCGGCGCCCAGCTGGAAGCCCGGCGCCGCGCCGGTGCCGTCGAGGGCGGCTTGTTCGGCGA